>JBBFKZ010000004.1:0-70241 GCA_037481775.1 Bathyarchaeia archaeon | reverse complement strand
CGAATCGTTCATGAAAGCGGAAAAGACAAGAACAAGTTTTTTGAAATCTTGAAGGAGAGGTGCGAATTAGCCGCGCGTGCATTAAGAATTAAATATAGCGTGCTTAAACAGCATGGTAAAAACGTGCTTCCATTTATGATGCAAAGCTCCAACGGTGACACTTATTTTAGGCTTGAGACCTGCTCGAGTTTAATAAGTTTTGCAGGGCTTTGGGAGGCGGGGATAACTTTCTGCGAGAAAGACTTGCACCATGAAGAAACCGTCAAGTTTGCGGAGGAAATCAGCAAGAATGTGTGGGCTTTGAAGCAGAAATTCGGCAAAAAGCATGGAAAACGCTTGTTCCCGATAATTCTGCGCAGTCTTGAAGCTTCTGAGCGGCTAGCACAGTTGGACATCGAAAAGTACGGCATTGCCCAGGTGAGGTTTTCAGGGACACGCGAGAAACCTTTCTATTCGACCACGAAACGGCTAAATTTGGCTATCGGCAATTTTCCCTATATTTCTACGGAATCACTGGAAGTTGAGCAGAAACTCAAAGATTTCAACGCTGGGGGAAGCTTACATATTATAGAAATGGCGAATAACGAATGCAAACCAGAGGAATTAATGCGCCTAACTGAACATCTAATCAAGAATCAAGGTTTAGAATTCTTTACATATAATCGCATAAACACATACTGCGATAACTGTAGAAAAAGCTGGTTAGGCGTGTTGCATAAATGCCCCTCTTGCGGATCAATGAGCACTCTAACGACCTTTGACAGGTTCGCTTCTACTTGAGCGCTACACTTACTTAACGGCACCTAGTACCAATGCCAGAAGAGCCATTCTGACCACGATTCCATTCCAGACTTGCTGGAAGTAACGCGCCTGAGGTGTGGCGTCAACTTCTGCGGCAATCTCATCGACTCGCGGAAGTGGATGAAGAATTATCAAGTCCTTTTTTGCGTTTTTCAAGAGTTCCAAGTCTATTTTGTAAGTGCCTTTGACTTTGGCATATTCTGCCGCATCTGGAAATCGCTCCTTCTGAATCCTTGTAACATACAAAACATCTACCTGTGAGATTACTTCTTCCAAATTTGTGCCTTCAACCACGGAAATTTTCTTTTCTACTGCATGAATAACTTCCTTAC
The DNA here is from genome assembly GCA_037481775.1 of Bathyarchaeia archaeon. Taxonomy (GTDB): domain Archaea; phylum Thermoproteota; class Bathyarchaeia; order Bathyarchaeales; family Bathycorpusculaceae; genus JAOAIV01. Next base: position 69,108 of record JBBFKZ010000004.1, on the reverse strand, counting down.
GCATTTTCAAGGATTCAGGTGAAATCAGATACAGTTTAATATCATAAAAAGCGAGTGCATACGCCAGCGAATGTACTGTGCGTCCATATCTTAAATCGCCTACCAACGCGATCGTTAACCCGTCAATTTTCCCTTTTTCCTTCTGTATCGTGTATAAGTCCATAAGCGCCTGCGTGGGATGCTCCTCTGAGCCGCTACCTGCATTTAATATGGGTACCTTTGCGAATTCCGCTGCTAACTTTGCAGCGCCATCAAGCGGATGCCTAAGAGCTATGACGTCAGCGTAATTCTCAACGGTTCGTATTGTGTCTGCAAGGTTTTCTCCCTTTCTAACCGAAGCAACTTCGGCTTCAGCAAAGCCTATGGTGGAGCCGCCTAGTTTGAGCATTGCCGTTTCGAAGCTTAAACGTGTGCGTGTGCTGGGTTCAAAAAACAGTGTGGCAAGGATTTTCCCTTTAAGCATGTCTGAACCCTTTGAAGCTAGTGGTTCCATGGATTGGCTAACTTTGAGGATGTAGTTGATTTCTTCGCGTGAGAAGTCTTCTATGGATACTATGTCTCTTCCTTTGAACTCCAATCTGAGCACCAATGACAAGAAAGTTGCCAACTGCTAAATAACATTTTTTATGCAGTAAAATTTCTGCTTAAAACAAGAAAAAGTTTGGCAGCAAAGCAGAGATGAAGACCGCGCGGTATATGGTTACGAGCTATTTTTTCTTTTTTAAGGCTGAATCAGCGTCCAAGTCTTCACCACTTAAAAGGGCGCGCAGCGATTTAACTTCGTCCCGCAGCATGTTAATTTCGCTTTCCAGAGCTTTGGCTTTCGCATCAGCCATCTTTTTAAGCTCCTCAATTTCAAGTAACAAGTTTTTTCTTTCATTTTCTAAAGCTCTAATTCGTTCAATCGTGCTTTTGAAATTGCTCATAAGTGTTCCTTCTGCCAACATTGAATTTGTTATTTTAGCACTTAAGACTTTTGCAGTTTTAACCATTAAAATGGCGCTAATCATTCGTAAAAATAAAGGGCTATTCCCTTCTCTCTAAACTTTTGACTAACTTTGCATACACACTATTTTTTATATAAGTAATTGACAAATAAAAATATGCTTCATTTCAATAATATTGGGTTAGATCTTCAATGAGAAAAACAATATTTAAGAAACTAGAGGCAGAAGGGTTAATTGCAAACTATAATCGTCTAAGAAAAAATTTGCCGCCTCGTCTTCCTGATAGAGTATTTATTTGGGATGAAACCTTTCGCGAAAGCCTCAAGGTGCCCACGGCATTTTTGACATATGTAGAGCAAGTCAAGCTTGCCAAGTTAATGGATGAAGCTGGGATAGCCATAATTAACACTGGTTTTCCAGCCCTTTCGGAAGGCGACAAAAATAATGTCAAGCGGCTGGTTAATGAAAGCTTCAAGAATGCAAAGCTTACCGCATCAGCACATGCTACAAAAGAGAGCATAGATGCTTGCTTAGAATGCGGCTTAAAAGAAGTAACAATTGAGATGCCTTTCAACGGACTTAACCTTAAGTACAAGCTTAAGATGACCAAGGATCAAGCATTGGCGAAAGTCGTGGAAGGCATTGAATACACCATAAAGCATGGTGCACGCGTAAATTTTGTTCTTATCGATGGTTCTCGGACGCCTATTGAGGATATTTTGCAGATTTTTGAAGTTGCCGCTAAGGCTGGAGCACAAAGATTAGTCTTAGCTGATAGCCTAGGCTTTCTCAGGCCCCTTTCAATGCATTATCTTATGTCGCATATTAGAGATGGCTTATCAGAAACTGTGAAAAATAAGGCTGAGCTTTCAGTTCATTGTCACAATGACTTTGGTTTGGCAACAGCTAATACTTTGGCAGCGGTGGAGGAAGGCGTAACGTGTCTTCACACTTGTGTTGCGGGTCTTGGAGAACGGGCTGGGCTTGCGCCTTTTGAAGAGGTTGTTACCGCTCTAGAATTGCTTTATAATATTGACACAGGCGTGGACTTGGGAAAGATTTATAGGATTTCGCAGTTAGCGGAGAAAGCCTTTGCATTACCAATTCAGTTCCATAAACCCATAATAGGCGAGGGCATATTTGCTCATGAAGTGGACCAACAGCTTGAGGAGTTGCAGATGCAGCCTTTGCTTTTTGAGCCTTTTCCGCCAGAAATTGTTGGACGCGAATCCACTCTTTTTATAGGTAGAAACACAGCGCAAACGTTGATTCAGCAGATCATGGAGAAAGCTGGGATAAGGGCTTCACCCCGCCAGATGGATGAGTTATTTAGGCGCATAAAAGGTTCACAGGAAAGCTGGGATAAAGGCGAAGCGCAAATGACGTTCTATCAAGTAAAGAAGCTTCTAAGAGAATTACAGAAAGGCTACATGATGTCTGAATTCTGGCTTTTGGTTGAACAGATAACGCGGCAAAAACCCAAGTTACAAGAATTGGAAAAGAAAACACAGCAACCAAAGGCTGAATAACCTGTAGCTACACCATAGAATTAGGGTTTCAAGCGCAACTGACGTTTTATTACTGCAATCTCTTCTGAGCGTACTGCTCGGGGATAATTGTAGATTGGGCCGCGCGGTTTTTCGTTGTAAAATGGGCGGTTGCAAGCAGGACATCCCGATGTAAGAAAAGGCTCACCTGTTTCGACAATGCTGGAAAGCAGCTCGTTTTCGACGTTGAAATCCGTTAAGCATCCCGCTTCGTCGAAGTGCATTTCTTCAGAACGCACTCTGCCCTTGACAATTAAATATCTAGCAAGCTGCACCCGCCTATATGACTCAATTAATGGTTGAGGTGCTTTTTCCAGTAGCGTCCCTCGAACTGGCGTGAAAGCAAAAAGCGCAGGCAAAACCCCCATGTCGACGCATTTTTGGATTAAGCTGACAATATCGTTTTCTGTTTCGCCTAATCCTGCAATCAAATGAGTGCTTACGTTGCCTCTGCCGAAAACTTCAATTGCCTCGCGCAATTTTTTAAACTGGCTCTCCCACGTATAAGGTCCCGCCACGCCAGAACCCTTAATGGCATCAAAAAGTTTTTCATTCGCGGCATCTAAGGCGATGCCAACTCTGTTCACACCAGCCTCAGCCAATCGCAGGAGATCAATGCGGTTCAAAGGCTGGCATGAAACTGAAACAGGTACATCAGCATGCCGCTTCATTGCTTTAACTATTGCAACCAAATGTGAAGTCACGCCAGGATAATTCAAGGCTTGAATGCAGACGCGTTTTATTTTTCGCTCGACATATGCAAGTTTAATTTTGTTGAGAACGATTTCTGTCGAGAAAGTCGGCCAAGAAATTCTTGAAAGCATCTCTTCTTTGCTGCGGCTATCTCGTGCTTGCGGACAAAAAGCGCAGTTTGCAGTACATTTGCCCGCTATATACGTCATTAAATAGGCAGTTGTAGGCTCAGCGTCAAGTTTACCCTCTAAAAGCCCAAGAATTATCGCTGAACCTATTGAAACTCTGATTTGCTGAGGCAGACTCGCTTTGCTGCAGCTTGGTTGCGTCGCCAATAATTTCCCCGTTACAATTTTGAAGAGAATAATGGAAACAAGATATATTAGTTTAGAGTCACTGTGTTTGTCAGTTTGGAAACGAAGCTGGCGCTGTATGTTTTGAATTGAAAAAGGTATCTCAGCCACCTTTGCCCAACGGCGGCCGCGCTCTTAATATGAATAGTGTTATAAAATCATTAGCAACAATAAATATAATGGGCTTGTCTGGTATGGAAGCAGATGAAGTACTTTCCTCACTTAAACAATTTGTGGAAACGAATTCTGATGTTGTGGATGTCCAATGGGATCGGCGAATGAGCCCAAGACTACTTGTAAATCCTTACGCTGAGAATCACGAAGAGAGGAAGACAGCAGCACACTATTTCTTGTTAGCGGCATCGATACTTGAAGAGGAAGTTGTCGGCTTCTCTGAAAACGCCCGGCGGCTTCTAGTCCATCTTCATGAAAAAATGGGCAGTCGACTTTTTGAAATTCGAAAACCCCACTTATTCGAGGAGGAAATTATAAAGTGCGAGTTTTACCACACTTTAGGTCGTTATAGAGAAGTTATCCCGGAAGTTCTAGTTCGCGTCAACGATTTTGTCAAGAACAGGGCTGACAGAAATCTTGTTGAATATGCTCAAAGATTCAACAAACCAGCTGACTTGGTGGAAGATCTCATAGAGAACATTGAATTACCAAACATACCGCATAAAGATGAAATGTGGAGTTATCTGCGGTGGATGGTGCGTTCTAAACCTGACTTGAAGCTTTTTGAGCACTTTTCACCTGAAGACCTCTATGTTCCGTTAACTAGGGAAACTGCGGATGTCGCGGTTAGTTTAGGTCTAATAAAGTCGTCTGCGCCCTATCTGTGGAAAGATAGAAATTTGGCGGCAAAGGCTCGTGAAAAACTAACGAGTTTCGCTAAGCAACTTTTTCCAAAAGATCCAGCGAGAGTTGATTATCCTTTTTTCTTGTTGGGCAGATGGCTCAGACAAAAGAGTCTAAATAGAAATACGTTGAAGGAGGCGCTGCAGTTTTTCGATAACATGCACAGGGTAACAGGCCAGCCGCATGCATACTACCATAAGATAAGCCGTTACAAAAGCGGGTGGGAAAAGAAGACAGCAAATATTCTTTCGAAGATGAATATTCACTACGGCTACGAAACTATTACTTTTCCGCTACCTGGCGAAACATACACGCCCGACTTCATTCTCGACCGGGAAATTCAAGGCAGACGCATTATTCTAGAACCGCATTATGAAATGAGCCGAAAGCAAGCACAAAAGTATGCGCTATTTAAGCGAACCTACGGACACGCATTCATGTTAATTCTACTATTAAAAAATGATCTTATCCCTTACTATCATGAACGAAAAGTGCTTGCAGACGACGTGTGCGATGACGTTTGGCCTATTGAATTCGTTGATTTGCTTGTAGAAAAAATCAGAACAGGAACTTACGGACAATAAGCATATAACGCGGCAAAATTTTATTCCAAGTTACGCCGACTAAAACTAGCCCGTACATGGAACACCATATCAAGCGATTTTTCGGCGCTACTTCTTCTCGCTATGCAAGCTGACCACTACTGCCGCTGATAGCCCCTCTATAGGTTTCTGCATTGAATTGCTAATATGCGCCAAATATAAAGGCGCTGGTATGGTTTGTTTTTGTGGTGGTTGTTTCTTTGCGGTTGGTGTTTGATGGGGCTGACTGCTTTTTGGCGCTTTCATGGCGTTTCGCAGCTATTTGGGTGTGGTAGTGCATTTTATAGCTCGAGCGGGTGAATATTGATGTGTATGTATAGTGCAGACGCTTCATAGAGTGCTGTTTAAGAATGCGCAGTATCTGGTGGAGACTTCCAGGGAGTTGGTGGATTTGGGGGTTACTTCTTCGTCTTATACTATGATTGCAATGTGGGACAGCTATTTTGCATTTCTCTGCTATTATTCTTATTAACATCGATTGAATCGACAGAAAATACCTTATAAGCGCGCTTAACAAGTTGCCAAAAGGGAAAACCCCATATAAGCTGATTTCTTGCCTCGTTTTTGGCCTTTTGAATATTTTGGCTGTTGTTAGTCTTTTTCTAGTCCTATTTTTCTTAGGATGCCGCCTGATGCGAGGATTATTACGACGAGTGCTGTTACCACTGCTGCCAGCGGGTAATCGCCTATTCCTGTGGTTAAGCCGATGGCTGCTGTAGCCCAGAGGCTGGCGGCGGTCGTTATGCCCTTCACCTTGTCCCTTTCGCCCCAGATGGTGCCAGCGCCGATGAAGCCGATTCCCGCCACAATGCCCGCTGCGATTCGTGCAGGATCCACTGCGAAGCTCATGGAGACGATTGTAAAGAGGCATGCGCCCAGCGACACAAGCATGTGCGTGCGAAGCCCTGCAGGCTTATGCGTCAGCTCTCTCTCTGCGCCCACACAGGCGCCCAATGCCACGGCTAACAGCAAACTCAGAAGCGTCTCAACGTTCAAAGCAGTAGGCATAACAACAAATTACGCAAAAGGCAATATAAAAGTGCAGTTGTAGCTTTCGAAACAGAAAACGATTTACCTTTCCGCTACTATTCTCTTTCGAGATGTTTCATGATAATAAAAAACGTCCTAGACCTAATCGGTAACACTCCAATGGTTCAAATAAACCATCTGAATAAAAACCCCAACGTCAAGCTCTACGTGAAACTCGAAAAGTTTAACATAGGCGGCTCCGTCAAAGACCGCATAGCAAAATACATGATAGAACAAGCCGAAAAAACAGGCCAACTCACTCGAGACAAAACCGTAATTGAAGCAACCAGCGGCAACACAGGCATAGGCCTCGCGTTAGTCTGCCGCGTAAAAGGCTACAACCTCATCCTCGTCATGCCAGAAAACATGACCATGGAACGCCGCCAAATCCTAAACGCCTACGGCGCAAAAATTATTCTAAGCGAAGCAGCCAAAGGCATGGACGGCGCAGAAGACCTCGCACGCAAAATAATCAGCGAAAACCCTGACAAATACTTCATGCCCAACCAATTTGCCAACCCCGCCAACGTACTCGCGCATTACGAAACAACCGCAGAAGAAATTTGGCGAGATACCGAAGGCAAGGTAACTCACTTCGTTGCCGGCATCGGCACCACAGGAACACTCATGGGTGTATCCAAACGACTAAAAGAACACAACCCCAACATCCAAGTAATCGCCGCCGAACCGGACAAGGGTACATTTATCCAAGGCCTAAAAAACCTTGAAACCCAATACGTACCCGCCATCTGGCAACCCGAACTCGTCGACGAAATCCACAAAGTACAAGCCGAAGAAGCAGAAGAAGCAGCCAGACTACTCGCATTACAGGAAGGCATCTTTGTAGGCCCCAGCTCTGGTGCCATATTTCACGTTGCCCTCAAAAAAGCAAGCCAACTCGACAAAGGACTTATAGTCGCCATCGCACCAGACGGCGGAGAAAAATACCTATCAACAACACTTTGCGACCCAATCCTTTGCTTGAAATGCGCACGTAAATACGGCATCCGCTGCTCCTATGTTGATGGAAGCCCAATAACAAAGGCGACTGAATAACGAAGCTTCACCATCTGCTAATTCGGTACTCAGCAACCGGCAACCACGCCAAAAAAGGCTGTTTCAAGACGCCCTAGTTTCTCCAAGTTTTAAGCCAGCATATAAACCCAAGACGCCTACGCCCAATATGACAGCCACGTTAACAAACATGTTTCCTCGCCTTGATAAATTGTAAAGGAACCACTCTACCGTCGTCACCACAGTTCCATCAAACGCCTCCTTAGGTTTGCTTATGGCAAAGGGCACCCAATCTGCAAGAGTAGGCTGAAACACCACTACAAGCAACTCGTAAAACGCGCTTAGAAGCACTATCCGCAAAACTGCTCCCCGCCGCTCCTGCCGAATCTCTGCATTAAACAAATAACCAACAACCAACATGCTCAAAAAAACAGCACTTAGCCCCGCGCTGTAATGTCCAACCATAGTGACCCCGAAAACCTGAAGTGCCAAAACAGTCAAGGGAAACGCAAACAGAACCTGCAGCACAGCGTACAGCGCCACAGCAGTGACAACATTATCAAACTTCACCTTTTTCACCTCCAATAAAATCAAGAATCAAAGATAGTATATTCTCAACTTCAGTTTTTATGGTTTACCTTAACCCCGTCAAAAAAGAGCAGTTGCCGCAGTTAACTTATGCCCCCAGAATCAAGGGGTATATCTCCCTGTTCACGTAATCCACATACTTGCTCTTATCCGCCAAATTAAATATGGTTACCGATGCGTCTCTTGTAACGCCGACGACATAACCTGTCTCCCTTGACCGTGCAACCACATACCACAAATCTCCTCGCTTCATATAATCCTCAAACAACGGCGTATTAATCAAGTCGGGCCCATAAAGCGACAACTTATCCACATTGGGAATATCCACATTATCAAAAAAAGTTATCTTCGTATCTTCCGGGTTCTTCCGATGAAACTCCCGCAAGGTTTCAGGCGAAATCCGCGTTTCCACTATGCCGCCTACCTTCTCAAACAACAACTCGCTAAGCTTATTTGCTATAAAATTGGCAATACGCTTCTTTTCCACAATTGTCAAGAGCACCGCATCCTTAACTTGGGCGAAGCTGAAAAGCGCTTCCAGAGTCCGCGGCAACGGTGCTGTTTTACCCCGGTGAAACACGTACAGAACATAATCATGAGAGTAAACGCCGCTAAGCACACTCGCCTTCGCCGAAAGACCACTTACCTCAGACACGAGCGTAAACTTGTAATCACCTTCCTCAAAAGGCTCCTCCCTGCGGTAACCGTCAAGCTTCACCGCAACCTCAGATAAAGGCAGCTGCTCATTGAGTCTAAAGATTTTCCCTGCAACAACCATGCTCCTCGCCTTCTTACCTTTTTAAGAATGTTAAAACAGATACTTAAGAAACTTTGCTTGCTGCCTTCCCAATTTTTCAAAGAAAAAATTTCACAGTAATTTTGTAAAGGTATAAATACCATGACAAAACAGAATGAACCCCGTGACAATAAATGCAATTCGAGTTTGACAGCGAAAAAGGCATAATCAAAGACAAGATAACCGGAGAAAGATGCATAATCATCACTAAACCCCGAATTGAAGAAATCTGCTCAAGACTTTCAGAAATCTTTCAATCAGGCGCCAAAGTGATAATCTTCGAAGCAGGCAGAGCAGCAGGCAAACGATTTGTCGAAGAAACCGTTAACACCACAGAAATCGATAAGCAGCAATTCCTAAAAACAGCGAGCCAAAGATTCACAGACGCAGGGCTTGGAAAAATTGAAATCGCAGAATTGGACATTGAACAAGCCAAATTCAAATTTAGAATATGGAATAACTTCTTCACCGAATTAGGCTGCGACAAATCCCTTTACCGTAGCTGTATAGAAGGCTTCGTGGCTGGTGCGTACGAACAAATCATTCATAAAACCCCACAGATCACAAAAATCAAATGCGTCGAAAACGGTGATCCTTACTGCGAATGGCACGTAACCCCGAAGTAATAAAAGCTATAACGTATAACAGAACTGCCGCTATATTGCAAATTTTAACATAGCAAGCTTATGTTGCACTCAGTGGCCTCGCGTCCATAAGCAAGTATTATTTTTCTGTTTTTCGCTTTTCCCTTGGGGATGCAAAATTTTATAAGCTATCTGCTTCAAACCATAGTAGCACCAAATTAAAGGAGAATAAGGAAAATGCAATTTGACATAAGTAGATACAAGGCTGCGCTTACTTTGCTTCTGACAATTGCAGTGGCCGCCTCTCTATTGACTCTACCCTTAACTAGTGCACAGACATACCCCGAAAAAAAGACATATGCATATATCGTTGTAACACCCAACCCTGTAGGAGTTGGTCAGCAGGTACAAGTAATCTTCGGCATCACCGACTACCTCCTTCAGTATCCAGACGGCTGGAGCGGGCTAACCGTTACAGTCACTAAACCCGACGGCACAACCGAAACCTTAGGACCCTACAAAACAGATGCAACAGGCTCAACGGGCACAATCTACATGCCTACCATGAAGGGAACCTATAAATTCCAGGCTCATTTTCCAGCGCAACTGTACAATTGGACTACGCGACCAGCGTTTGATCCTACATTCTATGGTCCCGTATGGTATAAGGCCAGCGACAGTGATGTAGTCGAACTTGTCGTGCAAGACGAAGCCTTGCCAGGCTATCCGGGTGTGCCTCTTCCAACCGAGTACTGGAGTCGTCCTATAGATGCTCAAGCTAGAGAATGGTCAGTTATCGCAGGAAACTGGGTGGACGCGCCATTCAATATGTTCGCACCTTACAACGACGCGCCAGAAACAGCGCATGTTTTGTGGGCGAAACCTCTCATAAAAGGTGCTTTCAGTCCACTTGGCGGCGGCTTGGCTGGCGGCGAAATAGGCGAATTCAACTTTGAAACAGGCGATGCATATGAAGGCTTCTTCTTAAGCTCAAGCTTGCTAGGCAGTCGATGGCCAGTAATCATCGGCGGCGTGCTCTTTTTCAACGTTGAAAAATCAAATGGCGCCACAAGAATTGAGCAAGAAGTAGTGGCTGTAGATCTGCGTACTGGTGAAGAGCTGTGGACTAGAAACTGGAACAACACCCGGCTGGATTTCGGGCAACTGTTCTACTTTGACTCATATAACTACCACGCTGTTTACGCATACCTGTGGTCGACGTCAGGCACCACTTACAACGCATACGAGGCCTCAACAGGACGCTGGGTCTTCGCTATCAATAATGTACCTTCAGGGACGCGAGTATTCGGTCCAAACGGCGAAATCCTGATATACACTGTTAATCAAGCCGCAGGCTGGATGACACTTTGGAATTCAACGCACGTTGAAAGGCAAACGAAATTGCGGGATATAGGCCCAACAGGTCCAGCGCACGGCAGCTGGTTAACTCAGGGTCAAGACTACATGGGCAGGACATTGAACGGCAATCTTGGCTATATGTGGAACAAGACGATACCTGCAGGCTTGCCTGGCTCAGTCTGGGCCATCTACCCTGATGACATGGTCGTTGGCAATCAACTATACGGTTCATGGATGGTCCTAGGCGATCAGCCGATAGTATTATGGGCAATCAACCTAAAACGCGGACAAGAAGGTCAACTAATATACAACAAGACTTGGCAAAAACCACCAGGTGACATAGCCATGATACGCGGTGCAGTAAGCAAAGACAGCCGCGTATTCACGCTACGCGCAAAAGAAACACGTCAAGTCTACGGTTTCAACCTTGACACAGGCGAAAAAATATGGGGACCAACAGACCCAATGGATATCCGCTCAATATATGGTGCAACATCCTACATCGCATATGACAAGCTATTCTTCACCGCAGACTTCGCGGGCATTATATACTGTTACGACGTGAAAACCGGCAAGCTGTTATGGACATACGAGGTTAAGGATCCATACGGCAGCACTGAAATGTTTGACAAAGAATTCGGCGGCGACATGTGGCCCATAACGCCACTATTCATCTCCGATGGAAAAATCTACATCGGCCAAAGCGAGCACTCACCGCAAAACCCCCTACCACGTGGTGCACCATTCATATGCCTTGATGTCGAAACAGGCGCAGAAGTATTCCGCGTAGACGGCATGTTCCGACAGACCCGCTGGGGCGGACGTGCAATCATCGGCGACAGTATAATTGCCACTATGGACACTTATGACCAACGCATCTACGCAATCGGTAAAGGCCCGAGCGCTACCTCTGTTGTTGCGTCGCCTGATATTGCTACACAGGGTAGCAAAGTCCTCGTAAAAGGCATGGTCACCGATATTTCCCCAGGCACGCAAGATTCAGCCATAAAACTACGCTTCCCGAACGGCGTACCCGTCGTAGCGGATGAGTCGATGAGCGCTTGGATGCTCTATGTCTACAAGCAGTTCGAATGCCCAGCGAATGTTAAGGGCGTTGAGGTCATCATAGAAGTGCTGGATCCTAACAACAACTACTACGAAGTTGCCCGAACCACTACGGATGGTAGCGGCTTCTACAGTGCCACCTTCGCCCCGCCAGTACCAGGCAAATACACCATAATCGCCCGCTTCATAGGCTCCAAATCCTATTGGGGTTCATACGCTGAGACTGCAGTTTTTGTGGAAGAAGCTGCACCTGTTGCTCCTGAAGCTACGCCAGCAGCTGCGTCAATGGCTGAAACTTACGTGCTGGGCTTCGGTGTTGCTTTGCTCGTTGCTCTCATAGTGATTGGGCTAGTGATAATATTGATGCTTAGAAAGCGCTAAACAGCAAGATTAAACCCAACTTTCCCATCTTTTTTTATTTAAAAAATTGCCCGTATCGTGTAAGCTAAAGACGCTGTTAGCGCTTGTTGAGTTTATCCGCGAGGTTCAAATCTACAGCTGGGAAGCTAATATTTTAAATACGTGTTGATACATGGTTTTGCTGAGAGAAAATGCAATACAGTTATGATGAGCTGTTAAAGCGAGCTTACTCGCAAATGCCTGCGGTTTCAGTGAAACGTGAGCGGTTGACATTACCGCGGTTATTAATAACCACTATAGGCATGCGTACGATTGTGTCTAACTTTAGAGAGGTAGCTGAGATCTTGGACAGGGATCCACAGCATATTTTAAAGTTTTTGACACGCGAGATGGCTACAGCGGCGACTTACCAAGATTCTAGGGTGATTTTTCAGGGAAAGTTCCAGCAAGACAGCCTTGAGCGGTTACTGCAAAGATATATGGAAATTTTTGTTGTCTGTCCTGTTTGCAAACGTCCAGACACGAAGATTGTTAGAGAGAAGCGCTTATCATTTCTGGTCTGCAACGCGTGCGGTGCAAAGTCATCTGTAAAGCAATTATAAGAGCGCGTTGAAACTTGGATGTTTACGTTAACCTTAAAAAAGTCGGTAGAAACGTACTCTTAGCCATCTGCGATTGTGAAGTTCTTGGCAGAACCTTGAAAGAAGGCAAAATTACCTTCCATGTGAAAGATGAATTTTACAACGGGGGAAAAGTCAGCTTAGAAGAGGCAATGGAGATGATTGCAAACTCGACGATTGTAAACATGGTAGGCAAAAACTGCGTCGGAAAAGCCATCGAGAAAGGCTACGTGCATCCAGAGGCTGTTTTACACATAGAAGGAGTGCCTCACGCGCAAATCGTGAAGCTTTAGCTTTTTGCAGCGAACGCACTATGTCCCGCACGATAAACCTTATCTGAAGAAGACGGTTCTAACATTATCCCATTGGAGCATTTAGGCAACTTAAGGATGAAAGACAGACATGAAAATCTCTCCTTCCAAGCAGGTGCAAACATTAATTTTGGTAATTGCCTTGGCGCTTTCGGCCATAAACATGTATCTAATACTCGACTTAAGGCAAGCTGTGGAAAACGCTGCTCATGATTTAGCCTATGATTATGTGATTTTTCAAGAAGACACCATGTATAAGGCAAAGAGTCAGGCAAGCGGATACGTTGAGTTCATTTCCGCAGATGCTGCTGAGGTCATAAATCAAGCGATGGCTAAAGGAAATATCGTTTACATAAGACCGGGTAATTATACGCTATACTCAGATATTCAGGTGTATAATAAGCGAAATGGCAAACTGCTCAGCGACGGAGCGGTAATAATAGGCAACGGCAAAAGGCTCATTATAAAAGGCGGCGACTATACTAGTTCTCAGAATAACCTCATTTCAGGATTAACCATAATTAATGGCACCTTACGAATTGAAAACTCCTTCGGCACCACCGTATCACGCATGATGTTTATATGCTGTCCCACAGCGCTTGAAGTTGTAAACACAGAAACATGGAGTGAAGGCACAAAAATAGCTGATTGCCACTTTATAAACTCCACCGTAGGCATAGCATTTCGAACGCCAGCAGGCAACGGCACAGGCTCGTATGCAAGCTCAAAAATCAGCCGATGCTTTTTCAACATTCTTGATAACTCAGTAGGCATAATAGTCGAGCGCCTCGCCGAATTCTCAGACAGCCAAATACAAGACGTAAGGATGTGGATGGGCGAAAACGGGTTTATACGTAACCAAACAGGCCTTCTACTTGACGGGTCGATGCATCAAACCCTGCTGTCAAGCGTGGTTTTTGAATCATTCGCGGATTATCCCGACCAGTTATACGCAATATCACTGGGAGAAACATCGATTACGCCACCAGTCCTTGCAGGCGGCATAAGCTTTCTGGGCAACTGGACCGCCAGAATCCACAATCCATCCAACAAATGGGTTTCAGGGTTTGGCTCCGTCTTTAAACAGGAAGAATTGAACATTCCAATAGGCTTTAGCGGGCAGTACGGTCCCGCGCAAAGCATCCAGATGAGACCGCTTACTATTGCCTCTTTTAAGCCGAAAATAGAAGTGCAAGGCAGCTTTGCATACAACGAAACAATCACTGTCCGATTTCGCCTTGAATTTGTAGATAATGCCATCTCGCCAAGTGTGGAAAAAACCTTCAGTAGCGCTACAACGCTGTGGCTGAGCGACGACGACATTCTAAGAATGTTTCCGTCCCAAAGCATAATCTGGAACATTCTTGTCGACGCTAAGTCAAGCTCTGCATCAACAGACGCTGTGGTCAAAGTCAGCATTATGGGAATAACCACGTAGCCTCAGCAGCCGTCATCATTCCTCATTAATTAGCCTTTTTGGGTTAAAGATTTTCTCCAGCTCTTCCGGCTTAAGCAAGCCCTTCTCTAAGGCAATTTCTTTTACAGATCTCCCTTCTTCCAGCGCCTGCTTCGCGATTTTTGCTGCTTCTAAATAGCCGATGTAAGGCGAAAGGAAAGTTGCCAACGACGGATTCTTCTCCAAGTACTCCGCACAGCGCTTCTCGTTCACGACAATGCCTTCAACACATTTGCTTCTAAAAACTGGCAGATAGTTCGCCAAGATTTGGATGGAGAAGAGCATATTATACATTATAACAGGCGTCATAACGTTCAAATCCAGCTGACCAGCCTGCACTGCAAGCGAAACCGTCAAATCGTTACCTACCACTTGAAACGCCACCATGTTTAGGCATTCAGCCATTACAGGATTAACTTTCCCAGGCATTATAGACGAGCCAGGCTGCACAGCGGGAAGCTCAATTTCCGCCAAGCCGGTAGTCGGCCCAGAAGAGAGTAGCCGTAAATCATTCGCGATTCGAATAAGCTCTAGCGCTAGCTCTTTCAGGCCGCTGGACACCGTCTGCAATGGCCTGTAACTCTGCAGTGCTTCAAACGGGTTTTCTGCGGCTTTCAATGGAAAGCCCGTCATCTTCCGCAGCTCTTCAATTGCCAGATGCTTGTATTGCGGGTGCGTGTTAGCGCCTGTACCGGCGGCTGTTCCCCCCAACGCGAGCGCATACAAATTCTTCTGTCTTTCCCTGAGTTGTTCGCAAGCGTTTCTCAACGCTGAAGCGTAAGCGCCGAACTCATGCCCAATGGTTAAGGGAACCGCATCTTGAAGGTGTGTGCGCCCAGATTTTGCCGTTTCACGGTGCTTTTCAGCCAGCTTCTCGAATGCCGCGGCAAGCTTGTCCAACTCGTTAAGCAGCGGCTGTAGCGCCATTAAAACAGCAATGTGGAGGGCTGTGGGGAATGTGTCGTTTGTAGACTGCGCCATGTTCACATGGTCATTTGGGCTAACGGTTTTGTAATCGCCCTTTGCTTTGCCGAGTAGCTCCAGCGCACGGTTTGCCAGAACTTCATTGACGTTCATGTTAAATGATGTGCCAGCGCCAGCTTGGAAAACATCAACAACAAACTGATCCAAAAACTTACCCGCGAGAATCTCGTCGCATGCTTGGATAATCGCGTTCGCAATTTTTTGGTCCAGCCACCCAACTTTCGCGTTTGCTAAGGCGGCGGCCTTCTTCACCATCGCATACGCTTCGATAAAGACGCGCGGCGCCTTGATGCCGCTGACTGGAAAATTTTCTGTGGCCCGCATTGTTTGGATTCCATAATAGGCAGTTTCAGGTATCTCTTTTTCACCCAGCGGGTCTATTTCTACTCGTGTTTTCGTCATGCTATTCGCCTATACCTCTTTAGTATTGAGGTTGTTCAAGTATTTTCCTAGCGGTCTCCAATATAGTTTCCGCGAGGCTACTTCCCATTTTTTAGGAAGCTTTTGACACTATAAAGGTGCAAGGTCGATGATTTTCTTAACAACGTCGATTCCTGATATCACGCCTGCCAACTTGCCATCTTTGTCTACTATAAAGATGTGGTCTTGCTCTTTCTCCATCATGAACTGAGCGATGTATTCCAAGTCTGCGTTTTCATCAATCACCGCTGGGTTATGCATTACCACTTCGGATAGGCTTATTTCGCGGCGGTGGACATCCACATTTCCTAGATCTTCAAGTGTAATTACGCCTATTACATGTGTAGCATCGTCAACAACAGGCAAGACTCTCAGCTTTGTGCGTTTAAACATCTCCAGCGCATCGTGCACGCTGGTTTTATAATGCAGAGATACTGGGTTTTTAGTCATAACTTCGCTTGCGCGTGTAGCTTTTATTTTTTCAGGAATTAACGCTTTTCCTTTATGATAGAACCTTTCAAGCGCTAGCTCTTCAGTCTTCAGTTTTGTATGTGGCTGCAGTTGATAGAATGAAGCTTTTCCTGAAATGAGATAGCTTATTCCACTTGCTAAAAGCGCTGGGATCGCAAATAATCCCCCTAAAGTTTCAACTACGAAGGCTACGGGCGTCAGTAAAATTTTATGAGTTCCCGAAAGCAGCGCAGCCATGCCTACGGCGACGAACATTACATGGAGGTTAACATTTAAAATCGATGAGAATATGTAACCGATTCCTGCGCCTACCACGATTGTGGGGAAGAAAAGGCCACCGCTTCCTCCAAAGTTTAAGGTAACCGCGGTAGCAAAGGTTTTCACAATCACAATTAATATTAAAATTGTAGTGCTGATTGCTGTTCCTTTAATTATCTGGTCTATCAGCGGGAATCCTACTCCAAGCGTGTCTTCGGCGAAGAATCCTGAAAGACTTAGCGTCATTACTCCCAGCAATATTAGGCCAGCGGCACCTATTTTTTTCCGCAATTTAACGCTCAAGTTTTCGAAGTAGGTGAAAATTTTGGTGAACAAAACCGCGTATACGCCGCAAATTACTCCCAACAGCAGTGAAAAGCCGACGTCGCTGAATGTAAGAGAAGCGCCGCTGACTGCGCCGAAGAGCGGTTCGCTGCCGAGCACTGTTATCGACAGTAAATACGCTGGAACAGACGCAATAACTGCCTCAATAAATAACTCACGTGCAATATCATTCTTATAGGGAATCTCTAACGCGAATAATATGGCTGTTAAGGGTGTGCGGAAAGTTGCGGCTAAGCCGGCTGCCGCGCCCGCCACAAATAATTTCTGTTGCATGTCTGCTGAAATCTTGAGGCGTCTAGACAATGTAGCGGCAACACCACCTCCAACCAACAAACTTGGCCCCTCTGGACCAGCGCTTCCGCCTAGGCCTATGGTTAATATGCCCGCAACCGGTTTCACAATTGCGTCTCTTTGGCCTATATTACCATTGGATAAGTGGTATGCCTCAAGAACTGTATGAGTTCCAGTTCCAGTTTTTTTCGTATCAGCAAATACCTTTACTAGGCCATATGGCAAGCCAATTGCGAGGAAAGCCATTAACGGCAAGAGCAACATCGAGTAGCCTAGTGCATTTTGTGTAAAACTCCAAATTGCGAAGTATAATATGTATAGGGCAACAGCGAAGATTGCTGCTACCAAACCAACAGCTACAACCAGCAAATAATACTGCAAACCGCTATTATGCTTCATCATTTACGCGTTCACACTTGCGCAATTGCATTATAAAAGTTCTGTTATTAATGGGTGCAAGATAATGCTTTTATCGTAAAGTTAAGTAGTGTGTTTTAATATTTTATTCTGTTATATGTCGCAAAATCAGGAAGTCAAAGGTAACACATTGAAGGTTTACCTGTATTTACTCAAGAATAGCCCCTCTGAACTTAGAGATGTCCAGCGTTCGCTTGGCTTTTCTTCAGCGTCGCTTGCCTCTTACCATCTCAGTAAGCTTGTGGAACTAGGTTTCGCAAAACAGGACGCGTATGGGCGTTATTCGGCGGTGAAAGATGCCGCTGACAAGGTTCTTGAAGGCTACTCAAAAATCGGGCCTGCCGTGGTGCCGCAACTGTTCTTTTTTTCGTTGCTCTTCACAATCCTTGTTGTTTTCTTTTCAATTGAAATTTGGGCCGGTGGCAACTTCGTTTATTATCTGATTGGCGTGTGCTTTGCGATGCTTGCCGTTTTCTGGTTTGAAACAATTCGGCTTTGGCGTAAACTCGCAGCCTAATTCAAAAAAGTTCCATTTGCGTTTATGATTAAAAACTGTTTAAAGCGCTTTCAAGCAGTTTTAAAGGACTTTAAAATCTGTAGGTTTTAGAGCCGCCTTGGCTTTTTATGGTTTCGAGGAAAGCAGAATGTATAGAAGATGGCCTTTCAAATATGGTTTAGCTGCAGTAACCGCTGCAATTGCCATCATTGCCGTGTCTTTATTTGCAAACTTGCCTAATACGCCGCTTGTGCCGACAATTCCGACGGTGGAGGGCGCGACTTTCGCTGTTATGCTGACTGATCCGCCGACGGTTCCTGCTGGAACGACTCAGCTCAATTTGACATATACGGATATTGCATTGCACGTAATTTATCCAAATGGTACGGCGGAGTGGGTGCCTGTTGATGCCGAAGGCACTGTTAACTTGTTCTCGCTGATTAACATGACTCAGACGCTTGCTACCGTAACCGTCCCGATTAATTCCACGGTGGATAAGATTCAGTTCTCGATAGCCAATGTGACCGCTGTTATAAACGATGAAACATATGATGTGACTGCGCTGTCCGAGACCTTTGTCGTCAAAGTTGTTAACGGCGCGGTGAACAAGACGCTTTCAGGTGTACTAATCGACTTTAACCCAACCTTAGTTCAAATACAGGCAACAGATGAGAATGATGCCACAGTATACTACTACGTGCTTGTACCCAGCGCAAATGCAATCATTGTCGACGAAATAACCTCGGCACAAACCAGGGTAGGTACGATCATCGAGATCGGTGAGCATAATCGCGTGCGGCTTAATCGTGTGCAAGAAGAATTCAATAAGAATGTGACGATTGTTTCGGCAACACTTACGGTTAATGGAAACACTACCGGGCTTTCAGTGACATTGAAGAACGAGGGCGACATAGCATTTAGAATCTTTGGATTAACGCTGCACGGCGAGTTCAACTCAACGCAAAACCTGTGGAAATTATCTGGACATGGATGGCGTATGGAACACAGAATAAAGCGCTACCAGCAGACAATTCCCTTCAGAGTAAACGACACCTCACTGATTCCTGTATACGGCGCTTTCTGGAAGCCCGCTGGGTACGTTAATCCCTTTTCATCAGTGACATTAAATCCTGGTGAAAGCGTCACATTGACTTTCAACGATGTCATCGCGCTTTATACTGGCTGGAAACAAGATCCCCTGTGGACAGTAACCCCAATAGCCGGCAACAACTACACAATTAGACTGATGGGTGAAGGCTTCCAAACCTACACCGTAACGGCAACTGCAGTCTAAACACCTGCCCCCCTCTTTTTTCTTTGCAAAATGCACGCTTGTTTAGTTGTCTGGCTCAACTTTGACGGTTACGTTTTTCCCTTTTATTCCCGCAAGTACTGGCAGGATATGCGAAAGCAGTTGCTCTGCGGTGCAGCGTCGCACCGAACCGTTTGAGCTGACTTGAACCCAGCCTTCCTTTTCTTTTCGATACTTCTGTAGCCACCTATCCATATACATAACGTAAATTGTACACTCGGAATTCCTCACATGTCTTCCTCCAAAGGCTGATTAAGAAAAGAGGATTTAATCTTGCTGTTGCATATGTTAGATTTCGAATTTTTCGAGGATTTTCCGCTCTTTTTCGCCGGTTATCTCCGCTACCACGTGAATGTAATTCTGTAGTCCTGACTTTTCAACCCGTGGCTTTAGCAACTCGTCTATTTGAAAAATGCCCGCAGAATTGCTCATTGTTATCTTTATGGTGACTGGCTTTTCTTTGCCTTCCAAAATCTCCACTTTCTCTATTGATAAGGCGGAAACCGCGTGGATGTCGATTTTTCCTGATTTAAACGGAATCCTTGCTCTGCCTGCCTCCATATCCAATGCATCAGCAATTCCCACAACACCTGCCTCCACGGTTAAAGGCTTATTCGGCTGCTCATGTGCTACAACAGCATGTAGCACTTCACTGGTGATTATTGCCCGTTCTTCTTCTCGATAAATCGGCGTTAAAAGCTTTTCAAGAAACTCCAATGCAATAAGCACACTGTATTTTTCATGATCCTGCCTTGTAACTATCATGCCAATGTCATGGAAAATCGCGCCGAGCACAACCACAACTTCTGCATCCTCATTTTGCATGCCATAACTCTTGACGACGCTCGGCGTAACCTGCTTGCTTACAAGAATGCGTAGCAACTTAAGCGCCAAGTTGGCGACGATTTTCACATGCGTCGGACCGTGATCCGTGTAGCCCAAGCGTTCAATAGCCATGACATTAGCGCATTTCCAAAAACTCTGCAGTTTAACATCAGCTCTAACTTTTTCAACAATATGCTTCAGTTTCGCGTTGTCGCGGAATGGTAGGCTAAACACATAAGACATGCAACAAGTCGCCCTTCTACACGTAATACATTTATACATAAAAATTTACGCCAGATTCGCAAAACGTAAATGAGAAGAGCCGGGTCTACCGACCAAAAAATACTTTAGAAACAGAACAATTGCAATTCGAAGTTTTCTATTGTTTGGTTTTGCGGATTTGATGTAGGCGTATACTGAAGTAACCTGTGAATGATGGGAGCAACGCTATAGTTAGAACAATCGGGAACATCGTGAGATACGATATAATCTTCGCATAGGCTAGAATGACGGCGGCCGTTAATGCCAGCGTTAAAAAGTCACGATAAGTTAAGCTCTCCATGGATAAATAGCCTAAGCTTCCAAGCCACATACCAAACAACTGAAAAGAAATTATCTCCGGAATATGATGCCACGCCAAACCGTACGCCTGAAGCGCTGGCACTGGCAGCAAAGGATTGCCTATCCAAACAAGCATAATCGTGGCGAAAGCGAATAGTGTAAAGAGATAAAACCACGGTTTATCAAAAGCAACGAAGCGTATAAAGAAACGAGTATTCAACAATCACTCACCATCAGACATTTAAATGCCCGCAATAGCCGACGCAATCTCAAGCAGTACTTATGCAAATAATTGCATTTCTCTTTTTCGCCATATCTCCTGTTATCGCAGGATTCTGGCGCCTTGCCGGTTACTCCTCACATTTTTTATGTTCTGAAATGAACATCCTTTTAAGGAAGCTAATCATTCTGTTACAATAAATCGCGAGGTTCAAGCTTGGGAAAGAAAAAAGTATTAAGCGAAGGCGAAATCAGCGAAATGGTGTATCCCGGGCCAGGCGAAGTTTTAGGCGTAGTAGTGAAACTACTCGGTTTCGATCGTATCCTAGTCAAGTGCCAAGACGGAAACGAACGCCTTTGCAGAATACGCGGCAAAATGAAAAGGCGAGTTTGGATCCGCGAAGGCGATGTTGTCCTTGTTTCGCCATGGGATTTTCAAAGCGACAAACGTGGCGATGTAACTTGGCGGTACACACATGCCCAAGCGGATACACTCCGCAAAAAAGGCTTACTAACCATATAACCCTCACCAGCCTTACAGCGCAGCCAATTTTTTGCTCAAGCGCTTTAAATACCACGCAACGCATATTTCTTTGAGCGTTTATGACTAAAAAAATTCATGAAAAACTCGCATATAAGGAGCGGCTCATTGAAAAAAGAGACCGTATGCTTGAGCATGATTTCTCGTCAGAGCGAGCTACACTCGAAGAAGTTTTTGACCAAGCAACACTCATGATTATTTATGATTTTTTGAATAGCGGCGTGCTCTACGAAGTCCACGGCGTAGTGAACGCGGGGAAAGAAGCCCGTGTCTACTTGGGTAAAGACAAGAACGGCAAAGACTTGGCCTTAAAAATATATTTAACAACTTCTGCGGAGTTCCGCAAAGGTATGCTGAAGTATATTGAAGGTGACTACCGATTTAAGAACGTCAAAAGGGACACACGGTCGCTGATTTTTGCGTGGGCACAAAAGGAATTCAGAAATTTGGAACAAGCGTACCAAGCAAAAGTGCGTGTGCCAAGACCCATCGCAGTTAAAAATAACGTGTTAGTGATGGAGTTTATCGGAAAAAATGGTGTTAACGCGCCATCTCTTAAAGAGCAACCGCCAAGCAACCCTGAAAGAGCCTATAGGCTTTTGCTGACTTATTTGAAGAGGCTTTATGGTAAAGCGGAGCTCGTGCACGGCGACCTAAGCGAGTACAACATAATGATGTGGAAAGGCAAGCCCGTGCTTTTTGATATGGCGCAGGCTGTGCCAATATCCCATCCTATGGCCCAATTTTTCCTACAACGAGACTTGGCGAACATAAATAGGTTCTTTAGTAAGTTAGGCGTTAGCGTTCTTTCAACCGATGAAATTTACAAGCAGGTTGTGGGTTAAGAATGTCAAAGCCCAGTGCATTTGTCAGAATTCCCAAAGAGCGAATCGGAGTTTTAGTAGGTCCAGACGGGAAAGTGAAACGCGAAATTGAAGAAAAGCTTATGGTTGAGCTTCAAATTGAAAGCGAATATGGCGGAGTAACCATAACACTTTCAGAGAAAGCCGCTGATCCATCCTTGCTGCTCAGAGCCAAAGATGTGGTAACCGCCATCGGCAGAGGGTTCTCACCGGAACACGCGTTTCGTCTGCTTAACAATACTGACGACATTTTTGACTTCATAGATCTGCGTGCCATCTTCGGCAGGTCAGAATCTGACCTTAAACGTGTGAAAGGGCGCATCATCGGCGCAGAAGGCAAAACACGCAGAGCCATCGAAGAGTTGACTGATGCCAGCGTAGTTGTTTATGGCCACACAGTAGGCTTCATCGGCACCTTTGAGCAGGTGGACGCTGCAAGAAACGCGGTGCAAATGCTTATCGACGGGTGCCAACACCACACCGTTTACAAATATTTGCAACGGAAGCGTGGTGAGCTGAAGAAGCAAAAACTTGAACTGTGGGAAAAGCCTGAAAATGAAAAAATGGGCAATCTCTAAGCAATATTTTCACTTACTTGATAGGCAGGTTGATAGGCAGGCTCCCGCACTCAAGATCCAAATCATCCTCAACGTCTTCGGGGCCAGAGTCGTCATTGCCCACCAAACAAAATTTTGCTTATTCTACAATTAAAGCTTTAAGGTAAAATTTTCCAAGTGGCGGAACATTTTTACTTGTCAGCGCTGTTTTAGCCGTTGTTGACATATCATGAACCAATATGGATTATTGTCTAAAACTGAGGCGTACCTATGCTGAAGAAGATCAAGATAACGCCGCTGGCTGCTGAAAGCTTCGGTGTTCGATCAATGTGCACATTTGTTGAAACACCTGACGTTAGAATTCTGTTGGATGCGGGCATCTCGCTGTGTCCATACCGCTTTGGCTTGCCGCCTCACCCGATAGAATTTAAAACAATTGCTACTCTGCGGAAGCGAATCGCAGAAGCCGCTGAAAAAGCAGAAGTGATTACAATTAGCCATTACCATTTTGATCATCACACTCCTTCTTATGAGGATTGGCTGGTCAACTGGACAGATGCAAATGAGACGGCACGGCAAATCTACCAGGACAAAAAAGTGTTGATGAAAAATCCTAAAGAGAAAATAAATGCTAGCCAAAGACAACGCGCATGGCTTTTCCAAAAAACAGGTGGGAAATACGCGGCGATACTGGAACCTGCTGATAATAAGACATTTAGCTTCGGTAGAAGCACGATGCTGCGTTTTTCAGAGGCGGTGCCTCACGGGCCCGATAATGCCCTGCTGGGCTGGGTCACGATGGTACTCGTTGAGTATGAAGATGAACGATTCATGTTTGCCCCCGACATCCAAGGTCCAATGTCAGCACGCACCTTAGAATTAATCAAGTTAGCAAAGCCGCAGGTAATTTTGATAGGTGGACCACCACTTTACCTCAGCGGCTTCAAAGTTGACGAAGCCCAACTACGGTTGGGGCTTAGAAATTTGGCGAGCGTCGCCGAAACGGTACCGATAACTATTTTGGAACATCACGCTTTGAGAGATGAGCAGTGGCAGCAGAAAACAAAACAAGTCTTTGAAGTAGCACTTCGCGCAGGGCACAAGATGCTGACGGCGGCTGAATTTGTTGGCGAAAAAAACAACTTTTTAGAAGCCAACCGGAAACAGCTTTACCGGGATGCTCCTCCTTCAAAAGAGTTTGAAAATTGGATGCGTGAAGGCTTAACGGGGAAGAGCATAACCAAGCCGCCAATATAAACGGAAGTGCATCAAGTCAAACGTGAATTTTTAATCTATATTTTTGCGTCGTAAGTTAGTTAAATACTTTCACCGTTTATTTCTGTGCGTTAATACTGGAGGAAAATACGTGAAGCAGCAAATTACACTTAAAGATAGAAAAGAGTTGGAAACAAAGATGGCTGCTGTTTTCGACGAAAAAATGAGGAATCTCTCGACAGAATTGCAACAAATATTGATAGATGACATGGTGACTGCCTTCGAAAATAGATTAAACGTGTTAAATTGTGCATGCCTAAAAGAGCGACAGCATGGCAGAGCGATGAAGAAAAATACTTACCACTGATACATAAAAGCTTTATATAAAAAACGCTGAATATGGCAAAAAAGAGGCCTATGTATGAGACGTTCCAAACTTGAAATGTATATTGACATCTTAAAGGTGTTAGCTCACCGAGGCCCGCTTAAGTTAACGCATGTAATGTATAAGGCTAACGTCAATTGCAGTGTGCTGAAGGAATACTTAGATTTTCTAATGAAACAGGGACTGGTGGAAGAGAGGACTATTGGTAAACGCAGAGTGGTTTATGCGATCACTCAAAGAGGCATAACGGTGCTTAAGTACTTCAGAGAACTGAAACAAGTGTTTCCAATTATAGAGGAAGCTAGAAACCAAGCGCCAACTCCTTTCTAAATCTCCATCTTTTGGTAAACTTTTTGCCTTCGGTAGTATGAAGTAAGTAGTTTTTATGTTATTCTATATTTGATTGGACTGGACGAGTTAGCCATTTTTGCATTTTCAGTTAGTTTGTTTGACGCCGTGTTAATAGTGAACATTACTTTTATGAATAATTACCAGTGTTTCGTAAGATTTAATAAAGCCGTATCTCCACTGTAGATGTGATCAACAAACGGGGAATAAAACCGTAATGAAAGAAGAAATACTGAGCAAAAAACCGCTACAGATCCTCGAAAAAATAAAAGAGAACCTCGAGAAACTCAATGAAAAAATGGAAGTCATGATAGAACTGCAAAAGCACGGCAAGAAAGAAACTCAACCTACACCAGACACCTCATTAGACGTAATGACTTTGCTTTCAATGCCTGATCACTTGAGAAAGACAGCAATGACCATTTGCAGATACGGCCGGGCTACAGCGGAAGAAGTTGCTCAGCAAACAAACAGAGCCCGAGCAGTAGAAAGCGCATATTTGAATCAACTTGTTATTATGGGTTATCTCAAAAAAGAACGGAAAGGAAGAAAAGCTTACTTCTATACTGAGCGAGATAATCAGGGTGAAAGCAGAGATGAGTAAAATTATAGCAGTGCACTCATATAAAGGCGGTACAGGAAAAACGCTCCTCTCCGTGAATCTGGCAGCTACCTTAGTTAAACATGGCAAAAAAGTTTGCCTCTTTGACTTGGACTTTCGGGCACCAAGCCTCTTCGCCATACTCAAAGTGGAAAGCACAGAATATTGGCTAAACGATTATTTGAACGGCTTATGCGAAATAAACAAAGTTCTCATAGACTTAAGCAGCAGGCTCCAAACGAAAGACAAATTTTTTGTTGGTCTTGCAAATCCTGCAACCGAAGCAATCAGAGATATTTGCGCGAAGGATAGAAAATGGGAAATGCGTGCTTTAGGTAGGCTGCTGTCTTTAAAAAACACGCTAATTAAGGAGCAAGCGTTTGATTACCTAATTTTTGATACAAGTCCAGGTCTTCAGTACTCGTCAATAAATGCGATAGTAGCGGCGGATTTTGTAATCGTAGCAACCACTGGCGATAGATCTGATGTAAACGGAACACGCAGAATGTTGCATGAAATTTACGAGTTGTTCGAAAAGAAAACAGGGCTGGTAATTAACAAGGTACTCGACGCTGCTTCGAAGGCAAAGATAGCGGAAATGCATGATAAGGTCAAAGCGGTTTATCAATTTCCTTTGCTGGGCGTAGTGCCCTGCTTCTGCGAAATCCTCAGAGCTGAAGGGAACTTGATATTTGCGCAAGATAAACCAGATCACCCATTCAGTAAAATCTTAGACGAAATGGCAAGAAAGATAGACGCTAATACCATTAAATATCCCTAACTTCAGCCTTTCTTTTAAAAGCTGTATACAAAAGCATCAACAAACCTTAATGCAAACGCTTATAGAACACGCGCGTACTGTTTAATTTTGCGTAAGCGGAGAAAAAGCAGTGGATAGAACAGCGCTGGTACTGGCTGGCGGTGCTTCCAGCAGATTTGGCCAAGATAAAGGCATTTTAGAACTTAGTGGCAAGCCGTTGATCAAGCATGTTGTAGACGCAGTTAGCCCGCTTGTTGATGAGACGATTGTAGTTACTAGCTCCAAAGAACGCGCCGCTAAATATGCTGGTCTTGTTGACGCGAATGTAAATTTTGCTGTAGACATTTGCGAATCGAACAGCCCCCTGATCGGCGCTTTAACCGGCTTTAGTCTTGCTAAAGGCCAATATTCGCTGGTTTTGCCGTTTGATATGCCGTTTGTGTCACGGGAAACCATTTCTCTGCTCTTTGAGCTATGCACAGGTAAGGCTGCGGTAATCCCAAGGTGGCCTAATGGAAATGTAGAACCCTTACACGCAGTTTACCACACCAAGATGGCGTTTGAAGCCACAAAAGCAGCTGTGGCAGAAGGCAAATTGCATATGCGTGCCATGATTGAAAAGCTTCACAGCGTGCGCTATGTTTCAACACTAGTTATTCAACAGTTGGATCCAGAGCTTCACACGTTTTTTAACATAAACACGCTTGTGGATTTGAAGATGGCTACGGCGATGGTTAAAATGAGAAAGCACAAGTGATGCTTGTGTAGAGCAGTTTTTGTGATGTAGG
Source organism: Bathyarchaeia archaeon (assembly GCA_037481775.1). Lineage (GTDB taxonomy): Archaea > Thermoproteota > Bathyarchaeia > Bathyarchaeales > Bathycorpusculaceae > JAOAIV01. Next base: position 42,269 of record JBBFKZ010000004.1, on the reverse strand, counting down.
TAGGGTATGGAAAAATAGAGCTCTTTCTATGCTGGTTCTCCGTGAAAAGCAATTTGATGACCTTTTAGTTTTTCCTAATTACGGTTTGTTGCTTTTTGTGCTTTTGCATGGAGCGTTGGGCTGGTGCGCGATTTTTTTATTTTATATACCACCTTTATGTATCCCCTTAAATAGGGCCTCTTAAGGTAACTTTTATTTACATCAGAAGATGTCGCAATAATTTTTTTTTGAGTAAACTTTTTAAGGATCGAGTACTTAATAATTTAATGCAGAAGAAATTTTTAGCAGGTAGAAAAGACCGCTAAAGAGGGCGACATAATGAGCAAAAACAATTATGTTGCTATCAGCATAATTCTATTGATGCTTCTGCTATGCAGCGCCTTGACAGCAACAATGCCTGCAGTAAAAGCGTACGACAATGATTACGGTTATGCAATCAATCTATACACTACCAATTGGATGGATTGGAACGGTAATGCTGAGCATACATGGACAGCCTTTACGCAAATCGCAAACCTCTTCGCAAGTACCGGAGGTGCCTATTACTGGGATGAAATCTATCAATGTTGGGTTTATTATGGTCCTGCCTACGGTGAAGTGACAAATTGGGGATCGGCCGCAACGCCGTATACTGTGTATACCCGAATCGAGCACGTGAATGTGTATCATTCTGATTTTTCGTCTGTTCTCTATGTTGGACATGGCGGATCCCAAGGCTTTTATGTTCACACTGACTATCCAAACGATCCAAACATATTTCCCCCTCTGGTCAGTTTCACTGAGATTCAAGCGCGTACACAGTTTTCTCCCACCCATCAATTTGTCCTTATGTGGGTATGCATGGGTGGAAACAATGCACCTCAAGGGTCACCCACCGCATGGAACCCCCTCTGGTGGAGCAACCCACCTGCTTACCCGCCATATACTTGGGTAGGCTTCAATGACGCTTCTCCTTGGCTATGTGACCAAATGTCTCCTGGGAACCTGTTTCGACACTGGCTTGTTTTCTTCTACTACTACGCCTTGAACGGCTATTCCGTGATGGCTGCTCTTAACCGAGCTTCCCAAGCAGTTGGTTTTGAAGACTTTGCTAGTTCAGCACTGGGTGATAGTGGACGTTATTGGACATACTATCCCTATAATCACCCTCCATACTATAACCAATCTGGATGGTGGACGGGAAGGATGAATGTTTGCGGTAACCCGTTCAACACGTATTTGCCTACTTTGTTTTACATGGAGTGAGAATGCAAATGAGTGAAATAGAAAAAAACTTTGTGACGCTTTTGTTTGTGACGCTTTTGATAGCGTCTTTTGCAAGCATAGCGAGTGCGGGTAGGGTGCCCTCGCCAGGTATGCCACTATTAACTCCGACACCTTTAACCGAGCAGGATAAACTTCTAGAAGACATTTCCTTGAGATTCGTGGCAAACGTTTTTAGGCTTAACATATCAAGTTATTATATAGAAGGAGTAATCGTAGAGGGTCCAGGACCTAACTATGACAAATCCGTTTATTTCAAGTTTAGATCTGCTGAAAGCAAGGTAGATGTAGATTGCCTAATTAGAAATAATTCAGTGTTTTGGTGCACTATTTATCCAGTTCAAGGCTCGCCTGCTTTTACCACACCCAAGGCTTCTGACGTTCTTACCGTGGCCAAAGATACTCTCAACAGTCTTCAAGCGTTTTCAGCAAAAGATTATTTGCCAACTTTGCGAAGCATGCTAGATGCTGTCACTGAACTGGAGAGTTCAAAAACTACCGTTGGCGATTTCACCCAAGAAATAACTGTTAGCGGAAACGTTGTAAGAGTTTTCTGGGAACCTTTTGCTAACGGCCTCAGCAATCCACAAAACAAGCTGACCCTTGAATTTAAAGATGGAAACCTGATGTTTTTCTGCGATTACTTAGATATGTTCAAAATAGGCAGTGCTGAAGTGAAAATTTCAGAGCAGGAAGCCATTCAGATTGCCATAGAACATGCACGGGCTTATTCATGGCAAGTGGGCAACGAAACAGTTTCGAACGTCAACGTTTTAGGCAGCCCTATAATCGCAAACATAAGCCTGCAAAACCGTGGAAACAATACGCTTTATCCTTACTGGGACATTTGGTTGCCTTTAGACAAGATGTATTCTGGCGGCGTCACCGCTTTCCACGTAGGAATTTGGGCTGACACCGGCGAAGTAGCGTTCATTTCACCCATAGGCTATTATGGCGATCCAAATACTGCTTCTTCACCTCACCCAACCAACCAGCAACCAGCAACCCAATCCAATCCCGCCAATCCCACCCAACCAACCAGCTCTCAACCAGTATTAGATCTTGGTCTCGCGATCGCTATTGCACTGATAGCAGGGTCCGCAGTAATTATAGGCTATTTATTCCGTAAGCATAAAAGATAGCAAACCACTACTCTTTTTTTTTCTAAATCAATAGCTGCCTTAGCCCTAAAAAGCAGAGGCAACCAGAGACTTATGTAAACAATCAATAACGCCGATGCCAAGATATCAATTAACTTGCAAGATTTCGCTTTTCTACAAAGCCTTAAATGCGCTGTCAAATTCTCTGGATATGTTAGCGCTTGCCTTCAAAGGTAACTATATACTAACCTGTTGCAGAACCAGCACTTGCTTATCGCGTGTTTTTTGAGTGCTGTTCTCGTATACGAAAGCATAGACAAAACTTGTTCAGAAAACACCTAACTGGCGCTGTCTCTCTGCGGACGTGTCGAAAATGAGCGAACCTTATAAATACGTGAGTGCTCAGCGCCTAGTTAAAGGGCAAGTTAGTGGTTTGGCAAATTTGTGACATGTTAAATGTGGCAAAAATTGAGTGAAATTACACTTATGGTATGATATTTTGGAGGTTAATAGAAGGAACATGGGCTATTCCGCAAGAGTTGAAAGGGTTATTTTAAACGTTTGGTTGTAACTGTCACGTGCTTTTTTAGAATTGCTTTTGCTTTTGAGCTGCGAAAAACTGTCGAATGGGTACATTTTACATTAAAAAGTTAAAATTAACCATGTAATTTATGGAAAAATACAACAAAATTATTTAAAACTCACGAATGCCTCCATTGTTTTGATGATACGAGATGCGAAGGCGCCTGTCAGAGGGCTATGCGGTACAGAAAGTTGCAAGGTAACTTGCAAATAGCGAACGAGAATGTTTATTGGACGCGTAGTTGTCTTATTACGATAAAAGGGCAGACGGAGCTTGCAAGAGGGCCGTGGAAAGAAATGTGTTTTGTTGATGCTTTTGTATACCAATTTGCAAAAAGCTTGTTCTTGCATGTTTGACATAAGCGGCGAGGATAAGGGTTTATTAACAGATTTACGCATTTTCCCGAGGTTTTAGTAATGTTTATTGAAAGAGAATTGTTAATTTCTTTGCTTAAGTTGACCCAGAGCGGCCATGTTTTAATTGAAGATGTCAATAAAGAAGTTAGGCTGCCCACAGACGTTATAAGTAGTTTGCTTGAAAAGTTTCAAAATGAAGAAGTACTTAATTTGCAGGATGGTTCCATCAGAATATCACGTGACCAGCGCCTGATGTTAGCGGTCAAAGCAGTATCGTTGGGTGTAGATGTGGAGCGTGTCAGCGCTTTTTTGCGTTGGCAGGAATTTGAAGATATGGCCGCAGTGGTATTGGAAAGAAACGGTTACATTGTTGCGGAAAATGTGCGCTTTAAGCATGAAGGCAAGAAATGGGAAATAGACGTTGTTGGATGCAAAAAGCCGCTGGTTGTATGCATAGACTGCAAGCACTGGAGTCATCTGGCACCATCAATGGTAAGACGCATAACCGAGGCGCAAACAGCAAGGGCAAGAGCGCTAGCTGAAGCGCTACCGAATATTTCCGTGACTCTTGAGTGCACAAAATGGGATAAGGCAAAGTTCATACCAGTTGTTTTATCGCTAGTGCAGGCTAACTTCAAGTTTTACGACAATGTGCCTATTGTTCCCGTGCTTCAGCTGCAAGATTTTTTAAGTCAGTTACCAGCCTACACGGAGTCGCTGAAATACTTTTTAAGAGAATATAAACATTTAGACTAAAAATTTCAGAAGGGGTGTTTTGGCGAATCGAATCGCCGGGTAGAGGCTGAGAAGAAACATTGTTGCTAACGCTGCTAATAACCAAGCGGAAACTTCTATTACGGTTAGGCTGGTCACAACTGGGTTAGGCACTAGAATCAACACTGTTGCGATTATACCCAATGAGATTCCAACGCCAAAACTTGAAAGCAAAATGACAACAACTTGAACGGCGAGAATAGCGATAATCGTATTCGGTTTAATGCAGACAGCGCGTAAAATCGCAAGTTCTTGTCGCTGCTCATCAACTGTCAGCATCATATAGCCAATCAGGCACAATGCGGCAGAAGCCAACGTAAGCAATGGTAGAAGCATGACGGATGACCATACAGAACCCAGAAAATTAAGCGCCTCATGAAGGATCTCATCTAACTCCAATATGGCAAAAGCGGGATTCAAGCTTAGAACTTCCGTTTTTATCTTTGCTAACGTGGCTACGCGGTCAGCTGATGGAGTTATTTTAACAAGCGCAATATTCGCATATGGGCTATTTGTTATTGTTTGTAATTGCTTAAGTGGAACGTAAATGACTTTACCGTTGCTGATTGGGTCAACGCACACGCCAATAACACTGAAAGTCTTGTTGTATACGCGGACGCTTTGAACTAATGGTCGTGTAAACATTGTTTGCGCTATTGAATCGCCGATTACAGCTTCCCATGAATTGGCTGCAGCTAAAAATCGCCCGTTGATGCACCAAGAGGTTACCACATTTTCTGGGTTGACTCCGATGATTAGTGATTCGCCTTCTCGATTGTCGCCAACTGGAATAGTTGCTAAAGTTTCTGGATCAACTGTGAAATTTCGAACTTCATAGATGTGGGTTTTACAGATTAACCGTGCGTCGACAGCGGCCACGCCCGGTATAGCTTGTAATCGTTGAAGCATAGCGTCAGTTATGGAATACTGCGTGTTTAGATAGTCAAATTTGCTGTTTTCTGCGGCGCCTACGAATTTGGATAAAAGCAACTTGTATTGGCTGCACATGCTACTGTGGGCTATTACAAGTGTGTCTTTACCTACAGCGCTTTCAATCCACGCCTTTGTGGTGTCATTAGCGATTATGCCTCCAGCCACCGCCACTGTAAGCAGCACAAAAACTGTTGAAAGCAACAAAATAAGGCGTACGCTTACCGCTTGACGTCGGAATATGCTTCGTAAGGCAATTCTAAGCGTTAAGCCAGATCTTGATAAAGGCTTGTACGCTCGTGCAGCGCTGATACCGAAGTATTGAATGGGCGACAACGCGTTTACTGGAGGCAAGCGAGCCGCAGCCAATAGCGGTTTCACTCCGAATATTAGTGCAAGCGCAAAGAAGGCGGCAAAAACTAGAATAGCAAGCCACAAATCCTCCGATGTCGAATAGGCTTGAAAACGGAAAAAATGCGCAAACGCAACATCAATTGAATAGCCAAGTGCAATGCCTAAAATGCAACTTGTGAGGGTTATGATTAGAAGCTCGGTTAAGAAGAAGGAGAAAACAAGTCCGTTTGGACAGCCAGCCGCTTTGATTAGGCCGAAATCTCGAGTTCTTTGTTTCATCATTAAAAGCACTACAAAAGAAGTTATCACAGCGCCTACCGCGAAAATCAGAATACCAATGAATAGTATAAACTGCGAGAACACTGTTGACAAGCCGCTAGTAAGCGAGGTCGCTGACTGGGCTACATCAATTCCTATTCGCCTGCTGAAGCATAGCAGAAAGAGCGTGGAGGCAACGCTTAATGTTAAAGTCGCCGCTGTTAATCCTGTTTGCCACTTTCTACGGAGCAAATCATTTGCTGGAAAAGCCGTCTTACTCATCACAACTCACCAATGTGCCTTCTTCCAAACACAGTAGCTGGTCGGACAGCCGCGTAACTTCTGGATCATGAGTTGCTACAATAACGGTTTTTCCCTTTGCTTTCAGCATCTGCAGTATCTGCGTGATTTTCTGCCCGTTTTTAGCATCCAAATTGCCAGTTGGTTCATCAGCAAGAATCAGCAGCGGATCATTGGCCAAGGCACGCGCAAATGCTACCCGCTGCTGTTCACCGCCACTTAATTGAGCGGAAAAATGGTTTGCCCTATGCCTTAATCCCACTATTTCCAGCAATTCGACTACGCGTTTTTCTATTTCTTCTTCAGGTTTTCGGCTCCACTCCATTGGGAAAGCGATGTTCTCCGCTACCGTTAAAGTTGAGACGAGATTGTAAGATTGGAAAACGAATCCCACGTTATTGCATCGGAATTCCGCCAAAAAATCTTCGTCCTGAACTGTCAAGTCTTGTCCTAAGATTATTGCTTTCCCACGTGTAGGCTTATCAATGCCGCTGATAATGTTAAGCAACGTTGTTTTTCCCGAGCCTGACGGGCCGCAGATGGCGACAAACTGTCCCTTTGCGACCGTTAGGTTTACGCCTTTTAGAACTTCAACTTCTACTTCGCCAATTTGATACGTTTTGTATAAATCTTGCAGGTAAACGGCGGACTCTTTAGGTTCCATTGCCATGTTAGAAGATGTGTTGCCAGCTGATAATAGGCTTTTAGGTTCCACGCAGACAAATGAGCGCACTGACATGCGCGTGGCGGCTACAACGTAAAATTTCCTCGGTCACGCTTAAGAATTCGGATCTTCTCTGGTAACTTATCTTTTTCCCAGTCGCTCCAAGTGACTTCTTTGAAAAGCCATTTTTTACCCAGATGTGCAGCTACAACCGCATGCTTCTGCTCGTTGCCGCCGGGCATGAGCTCGTTTAGGAACCGGAAGAGCTTGTCAATCTGCTGCTTGGGGAAATAAGCGTAGTAATCTGCATTCTTTACTTCAAAAGCATAGATGTGCTCGCCTTTTCTAGCAATGACGTCGGGTAGCGGGCTTAAGCTGGGGTTGCTGACTGGGATGCGTACGGCGTTGTACCCATTTTTCTGCAGTAGCTTTACAAGTGCGTTTTCGCTGTAAAAGCCACGCTTGCGCCATCGGCGAAGTTTAATTCTGTCTACATCCTTGATCATGGCTTTTTGCCCTAAGCAGCAGTAGAAGCAGAGACAATATAAAGAATTATGTGCCGTATTGTTGATGCTTTTGTATACGCTGTCCGCAAGTTTTCGCCTAGAGCCTTCTGGTGATGATGATTAATTCAAAGTAATACTAATACAACCAATGCAACGATGTATGAAAAACATTCCGTAAGCATCTAAAAAATTGCAACGTTTTAGCCTACACCAGCAGGCGTAAATGCGTGCTCTCACAGCAAATAAGCTTCAAAACGCCGTTTTTTCCCGCATCCTAATAATGCATATAACTAGAAGTAATAGCACAAACCAGTGCAGCAAACACGTCTTATGCAGTTACATCAGCCAAAAAAACACTTGCAACGCAACAGCGCCAGCGTAAAACCGCCACACATCAACCAAAGATAGTGCGCAAGAATTCACCTAAGAACGCAGAGCGGAACCCGCAATGAAACAATCAGCGAAGCTTCAGCAGATGCAGCTAAGACCAAGTCAAACGACAAGCAAAGACAGCACATGCATTCATTTCCCGAAGGCCGGGACGGCAGCAGAAAACGCTTGTGAACCGAAAAATCCCTCGAAGTAGCTTCGAAGTGAACCCGCTTCGGCGTCGCATGGAGATTTTCGTCAGTCTTTATATGAGGCCATGGTTTTCTCCATGTGTTGGCCTAAAACCAGAAGTTGAAAAGGCAAAAATAAGGCCATTTTTTCGTTTAAGGCCTATTTTAGGCTTTTTAATTTCTGCGTTCAATGCGAAAAATACGGTAGCTTTCGCAGAGATTATTGTTCGAAAGCGTACAACCAATTAATTCAGTGTTTGCCAGCAAATAAGAATTTAAAATGCCTTATTTTCTAAAAAAAGATTGTTCGAAAATCCGTTTAATCAGGGATTAAAATCAAGGAGTTATGTACATTTTTTTGAATATTGCCAATTTGGAAATAAGTTCTTTAATTGCTCAGAACGGAAAGACTTGTAGCAGTATGGGAGGAGAAGGCTTGTCTTTTGATTATTTTGGCACAGACACTGAAACGATCAACCGCACTGTTCAAGGTAGAACTGTGAAGGTAAGATGGAACTGGGGTAAATTCAAATCAACAGAAGAGTTCCCAGTAGACGATAACATGATTAACTGGATCATAGGCCAAGAGCAGGCTCTAAACGAGAGCTTCCTATGCTTAAACGAGTGGGTCCACAAACTCAAGTATCTAGAGCAGACACAGTGGTACACTTACTGGAGCAAGCCTGAAGAGCACAAGCCATCCGCAAAAACGATGATCAGCCCAGGCCCATACTTGCTGCTGTTAGGCGACCCCGGAACAGGCAAGTCGCTTCTTGGAAGAGCCTTAGCTGAAAAATTAACGCAGGTTTACAAAGAAAACGGCATAAAACTTTTCGATGTACTCTCCTGGAAAAATCCTGCAATGCCCAGTCAGCCTCGTGTATCTATTCACAAGGCTGGAGAAGGCAAAAAAATACAGCAAAAAGAACAGCTCAAAGAGCTTAAGCGTAAATTCGCGACAAAAGTCGGTCTCAGAGTTTTACAAGCATTTATGCTTACATTAGGGGTACTGCTCTTAGGAATAGGTCTATACTTTATGGTTGACGCATGGCAAGCATGGAACGCCGGCGGCGTTTCGCTCGGAGGCACCGCTTGGCAAGAATTGTATAATAACAATTTTTCAGCGTACCTTATTGATCGTTTCTTAAATATTGTGCCAGTAACATTCATTCCAGGCGGCAGCCTAATCTTCTTTAGCGTCTTCTTATGGTGGTTTACACGCATAGGCGGGTTGACCAATCTCCGCGGTATCGGAGGCGCGCAACAATCTGATGTTCCAAAACTTATAGTGGATAACAGTTCAGAACATGCACCATTTGTAGATGCCACAGGCCATAGAAGCGCGCAGCTCTTTGGGTCTGTAGCATGGGATCCTTTCCAAACCGGCGGGTTGGGCACGCCAGAGCACCAGCGAGTTACCGCGGGCGACGTACACAAAGCATCCCTTGGAATACTTTACATAGACGAAATTAAAAACCTAGATCAGGAAGAGGCAATTACCCTGCTAACTGTTCTGGAAGATGGGCAGCTACCTATAACCTTACGCGACAGATGGCATGGAGGAGGTACTTCGGCGATGGCAGTATCAACAGAACCTGTTCCAGCCATAACTTTCTTAGTAGGCGCTGGAAACTTTGACAGCATCGGTCAGATTCACCCTGCGCTTATGGATCGCTTCTACGGCTACGGCAAGGTCGTGCGCATGAACAACGACATGCCTAATACGGTGGAAAACAGACGAAAGTATGTTCAGTTTATAGCGCAAGAGGTTAAGCGTTTCAATCTGATACCCTTCGACAGAGAGGCATGCATCGAAATAGTTGAGGAAGGCCGGCGAAGAAGCAACAAACGAGATGCACTTACTACGAGGTTTAGACCGCTAATCTCCATAATAAAGACCGCGGCGACGTTGGCTATGAACGAGAACTGCAAAGTAGTTGAGCGGCGTCACGTTCTAGAAGCAATAAACGAGCACTGCAAAACAATTCAAAAACAGCTGCTGGAGCACGAAATTCAGGAAAGGGGTAAACTTTTGGAAATAAACCCTGAAGGCGTAAAACTTGGTCAGATCCACGGTTTGGCAGTTGTTCATGATCCGTACAGCGGTGAGATGACAGGTAACGTCCTTAGCGTAAAAGCGCAGTTGGTTAAGAAAAGCGAACTTGCACGTGATAACCCACTTAAAGGTTACTACAAGGTGACTGGCGTTGCTAAAGGTCAAAGCTTCATCTCAGATAGCATAGCCAAGGTTAGAAGCGTTATTCTTCAAAAATACGGTGTGGACATAGCGCAGGATTACCTAACGCATATAGATTTTGCGCAGTCATATGGTGTTGATGGGCCTTCTGCAGGCGTGACAATGGCAATTCTTCTGTGCTCACTTATTGAAGGAAAACTGATAAGACAGGATGTAGCAGTTACCGGAGAAATAAACCTCAGCGTCAGCGGCACCATCCAGATCACCGCGGTTGGAGGCGTTCACGAAAAGATTAAAGCTGCTGAAGCGTGGGGCTTCAAGAAAGTGGTTATCCCGCAAAAAAACTATGCACATTCGATTGATCCGCGCGATTACACTATCGAAGTGGTGCCTGCCGCTACATTGGACGACTACTTAAAAGAATGCCTTGTAGAACAGCAAGTTATTCAAATTCCCATTCAAAAGTACAAGCGTAAACCCTATTGACTGCTAAATCTCTAATGCTGAAGTGGCTAAAACTCGCTTATTTTCTGCTTATACTATTGACGCATAATTCTTGTCAAGTGAGTCTCGTTGCTCCGATATTACCGAAAAAATTATCAATCACGGAGGTTCACCATGCATCAAAGCTTGAAGCACGTATACAAAAGCATCGCCCGAACATACACATAATAGCCGAACGTGGCAGCAAAAGGCTGCAAGATTGCACGGGCATTAATGAAAAACATTTTTGAGTAGGCAACAGCAAAAATAAATCTCGTGATCGCCATGTCAGGTTTTAAGGTTGTTAACAAGCATTATAACTTCTCAACAAAAGGCGCAATAGAGTTCGTAGATTTAACTGAAAAAGTTCAAGAAGTTGTGTCTAACGCAGGCATTCAAAATGGCGTGGTTCATGTCTTTGCGCCACATGCAACAGGCATACTGATCTTGACAGAAAATGACTATGGCTTGCTTAACGACATCAAAGCTTTTCTTGAAAAAATAGTACCCATGCAAGGTGCGTATCAGCACCCATCTAATGCTTATGCACACCTGCGGTCGGTTCTTTTGCCCCCCGACAAGACGTTACCAGTAATCGATGGACAGGTTGAGTTTGGAACGTGGCAATCTTTGCTTTTCGTGGAAACAGATGTCTACCCACGTAAAAGAACAATCATTATTCAAGTCATGGGCGAGACATGAACGCCTATTCGCCTCTTCTGCGCATTTTTTTTTCAGCAGTTTTTTTAGAGCTAAATTCTGATTGCACTTTTCGCAGAAAGTATTTGTTGGGATTTCGCATTTCGTACGTCCCCTTCAAACACCATTTACCATGTTATTTTAACTTTTTAGAGTTAATTTATGGAAAATCGAGTGATAATTTTAACTTTTTATTGTAAAAAGCGACTATTCGAAATTTTTTCGCAAGCCATAAAGGGAAAAAGACGGGGTACTTTCCCGCAAAAATCACAGTAACCTACCAAAAATTAATCGTAAAGCAAAACATAATGCGTGGTTTTTGTGATTTTCTAATTAGAAATTCGGCAGAATAACGCTTTTTCTCTGGAATTTTCCTCATTAAATTTCATGTATTTATAAGCTTCGTTGAAATTCGAGCCCAACTCACGTTTTTAGACGATGACGTAACAGGAAATACAAAAAGAAGGGAGTAGCATGTTAATTTTTGTTCGAATTCGCACTTACGATTTATTACTGTTCAGTGCGGACTCTTTTGTATTTACCACGAGGCCTCATTCGCGCCCTCTTTTTTGTATCAGCCTTTATCAGAGGTTTCTTCGCTAGCACCTCGGTGTCAGAATCGTCAGTAGGTGGAAACTCAAAAGTTTCTTGGAAGTCCTCTAAGGTGGCTTGCTCTGCGCCACTTTGAATCATCGCCGCGATAGCTGTTTTTACATCGTCTGGTTTTGCATTAATGCCTCGGACAGCATCCAAGAGCAATACTGTTGGAAAACCCAGTTTACGCGCATCAAGCACAGTGTTTTTAACGCAGTAGTCAGTTGCTAATCCACCTACAAAAAGCCGCTTAACGCCTGCCTTGTTAAGCATATCCGCAAGCTCAGTGCCGTCAAAGCCAGAGTATGCCTCTTTACGCGGATCTGTCGCCTTTGATATAATTGCTGCATCACTTGGAAGTTTTAAGTCAGGGTGAAACTTGGCGCCTTCAGTATCCTGCACACAGTGAGGCGGCCATGAGCCTCCTTGCGCTTTGAAAGATATATGATTTGGCGGATGCCAGTCTCTTGTCGCGAAAATTTTAGCATTAGCGTTCTTGAAAATCCTTATGTAATCGTTAAGCACTGGGACCACTTGGTCACCTTCAGGAACAGGCAAGGCTCCGCCGTAGCAGAAGTCATTTTGAACATCTACAATTATAAGCGCATCTGTGCTCTTTACACTTAAGTCGTTTTTCAAGTAGTTCACCTAAACAATATTTAGGCAGACAACTATTAGCGCTATGTTAAAAATATGGGTTGAACAAAGAATAAATGCTTTTCCAAAATCAGCGCGCTCGAGCTTTAACATGGAAAAGTAATTAAGTGGCGTTTGAATAAAAGAAAACGGTGATAACATTGGCTGTCTTGGCTTATGTTTTGTTCAAAGTTAATTCAGGAACAGAAAGAGAAGTTTGTCAAAGACTTGTTGAGTTTGACGAAGTGTTACATGCGGACATTATTTTTGGCGAATATGATGTCGTCGCAAAAATTGAGGCACATGACTTGAGCGCACTGGAAGAATTTATATCAGATAAGATTCGAACTGTGCCAAATGTTCTGGTAACCTCAACCATGATTGTTTCTAGAGCATACAGAGGAAAACATAACCGCGCAAACGCAAAAATAGGCACTTCCTAAAGCGTCAATGCATCTGCAAACGTGTTCTATGCAGAACTCAGCGGCATGTAAAGCGGTAGAAGTGTGTTTTGTTGATGCTTTTGTATACCGCACGTCACTGTAACGGAACTCAAAGCAACTTGAACTTGAAATGGCTCTTATTTCACGGATAGGCTTATTTTTCGAAAAGTGCCATTAACTTATTCAGGGCTGAAAATATGCAAGCAAAAAATAAGGCATCTTTCATCACAAGCTTAGAAATGCGCACTTTAGAAATTAACGCGGAATATTTCGGTATCTCTTTACTGCAACTTATGGAAAACGCTGGACGAAATGTAGCCGCGGAAATCGCTTCCCGCTTTCCACGAGAACGAAAAATCATCATTTTCTGCGGTCTAGGCGGAAACGGTGGTGATGGCTTTGTTGCTGCGCGGCATCTTTTAGCTTTGGGTTTTCGTGTATCAGTGGTTCTCGCAGGAAAAGGCGCGGACATCCGACATGAAGCTGCGCTAAAGAACTGGCAAGCCCTTCAAGCTTTACGTTCAAGTATTCCCGTTCAGGAAGTCACAGACAGCGCACTTATACCTAAAGTGGATGCTGAGATAGTTGTTGACGCCCTTCTAGGAACAGGCACAAAAGGTCAGCTGAAACCGCCAATAGCCCAGATGGTTGAATATATCAACACGTTAAGCGCGTTTAAAGTTGCTGTAGATGTCCCAACTGGAATAGACTCTGATACTGGAGAAGTTTTAGGCAACGCTGTGAAAGCAGATCTCACAGTCACATTTCATAAAGCAAAGACAGGGTTGTACAATGCAAAAAAGTATGTTGGCGAGCTAATTGTGAGCGAAATAGGTCTGCCTGAAACGCTGGAAAAATTCGCTGGGCCCGGCGACGTGGTTCTCGTCAGAAAATCGCGCCTTGCAAGTGCCCATAAAGGTGATTTTGGAAGGTTATTAGTTGTCGGAGGTAGCGAGATTTTTTCTGGAGCACCTGCCTTGGTTGCGTTAGCGGCTCTGCGGACAGGCGTGGACATCGTTTACCTGGCTGCGCCAACGAAAACTGCATACGCCGTCTCGTCGATGTCGCCTAATTTGATAACACTAAAGCTTAAAGGTGATCGGCTGAACTTAGAGAATGTAGGCGAATTGACGCCGTACTTGGAAATGGTTGACGCCGTTGTCATGGGGCCAGGCCTTGGCTTGCATTCTAAAACTCGAGAATTTGTTAAAGCATTCGTGTCGGCAGTTGAAAACGCGGGTAAACCACTACTTCTTGACGCGGACGGCTTGAAAGCTTTCGCCGAATTCAAGCGCAAATTAAAGGTGCCGCTTGTGCTTACGCCGCATGCTGGAGAATACGCTGTGCTTACAGGACAAAAGCTGCCGGAAAAACTTGAAGAACGCGCCGTTGAAGTACAAAGAACAGCTGCTGAACTCAAATCGGTAATTTTGCTGAAGGGGCAAGTTGATGTAATTTGCGATACAACACGGGTTAAACTGAATTTCACCGGTAATCCAGGCATGACTGTTGGCGGTACCGGCGACGTGCTTTCAGGCATAGTAGGCGCGTTTTTGGCACAGAAATCTGACGCGTTTGATGCTGCAGTTGCAGGTGCCTTCGTAAATGGCGCAGCAGGCGATTTCGCTGCAAACACGATTGGCTATCATTTAGTGGCCACAGACCTCCTCGACTGGATTCCCCGCGTTTTAGATGATCCCATGAGCCACGTGAAGGTGCGAAAGACAGGTGGAGCAGTCGCCTAAGTTAACCATCTACCACGCGAACCAGTGTGATCCCAAAAGGTGTACAGGATTAAAGCTTAAGCGCCATGGTTTGGCTAGGATAGTAACTAAAATACGGTTTTTGCCGAAGCGTGCTGTTGTGCTTAATCCATTCGCTGAAATAGCCTTTTCGCCTGCTGACCGTGAACGCGTTGCCAGCTTTGGGCTTGTTGCATTAGATTGCAGTTGGGAACACGCTGAAAAAGTTTTGGCCAAGCATGTAAAGGGAACAGCACGTTGCTTACCCATCTTGTTGGCAGGTAACCCTGTGAACTTCAGCAAGGCTACAAAGTTAACGACGGCCGAAGCACTTGCAGCGGCATTGTATATTGCCGGTTTTAAGGATGATGCGCGAAGGGTGCTTTCAATTTTCACGTGGGGTAATACTTTTTTTGAATTAAACGCTGTGCACCTTGAAGATTACGCTGCTGCACAAGATAGCTTAGGTATCATCAAGATAATGAAATTAAAATTTGGAAATTTGCCGCAGAAAAGAAACGGAGATGTTTATTAGACTTTAGTCGTCGGCTTCATTAACAGTTGTTTTGTCACGAACTAAAAAAAAGAAAGGGGGAATTTGCAATATGCTGCTGTCGTGATTATTTCTTCCTAAGCAACAGTAAAGCAAAGCCTATAACGACCACTGCGAGTGTGGCGATTCCGAAGCCTAGTATGTAGGTCTCAGCCATCGATGCAGGCGTAGCGGTAGGTTCAGTTGAAGCAGGCGCTGCTTCCTCAACGTATATGGCGGTTTCTGCAGATGAGCCGTAGTAGGATTCTGAACCGCTAAACGTGGCGATAACAGTGTACTTGCCAGGAACAGGCGGCTCAAACGTGGCGCTGTAAAAGCCGCTCGCGTCACTAGTCGTCTTAGCCACGTCATAGCAGTTACCGTTCGGATCAAGCACCGTAATAGTAACATCAACGCCTTTGATGTTCGTGGGTTTGATTTGCTGCATGTAGACGTACTCCATCCATTCGCTCATGTACTCATCTGCGATGGCTGGAACGCCCTTCGGGAACCTAGCTCGTATATCGTAGTCTTTCGTGCCAGGTGACTCGTCGGTGACCATGCCCTTCACAAGTATCTTGTTGCCTTTTACAGAAATTTCAGGTGTAGCTTCAACGGTTACGGCTGTTGGACCTTTACCGAAGCAGTATATCTGCGAGTCGAAGCTGTTCCATTCTACCATCATGCCGTCCGCGTGGGCGGCGGGGCAGCGACCGCTGTAGCTCAAGATCTTCCAGACCAACTCGCCTGTTGTCGCGTTTATTGCCAGCCTGTATGCTGGGTGCAACGGTGGGTTGTACATGCTGCCTTCAGAGAAGAACAGTTTGCCGTCGCAGATTGTGGCAGAGCCGAATACCCAGAGCGGATACATCGGGGTTGGCGCGTCGTAGCCTGCGCTTCTGGGCTCGAAGGTCCACTTGATCTGGCCTGTTTTAAGGTCTAAGGCGTTAACGTATCCTCCGAAGTCCCAGATGTAGGCATTGCCGTAGGCTATTTCGGCTGCAACGGATATGACGCTCCATGCGTTGCCTGGAAGCTTTACAGGTCCCCAGAGCAGGTTACCGTTTTCAAGGCTGTAGCCATACGCCTCGTCAGTGTCTTTGTTATGCATCACAAAGACGCCGTCACGCGCAGCAAGTATACTCATGTCCTCATATCGAGGCATGGTCATGTTCTTTGGTCCCCAAAGCAAGCGACCTGTCTTCGCGTCGAAGCCAGCGGCGATCATGTAGCCTAAGTTAAGCGAAATGAACATTCCAGGCGTGGGGTTGTATGTTGCAAGTATCACTTCGGGTGTGCGTGCAGCTATGCTCAGCGAGCCGCCGATGGGCTTTCCATCGACAGTTGTAGGTAGCGGCACTTGCCATTCGATGCCTGCTGACCAATTATATGATCCAGTGGGGCGGATGGTGATTCGGTCAAAGCTTGCGCTCATCATCAGTTTAGTTGAGTTCCAAAGCACGAGATTGCCGCCTGAGGTGTAGTAGGCCAGCAATGTTCCGGGGCATTCGCCTTCTAGGGAGATCATAAATGGCACGTTCTGCACGTTGGTTATATTGAATAGAAATACGCCTGTCATTGGATCCCATGCATTGAAGAAACTTGGTGCCCCGAAGAATGCCGCTGACTCTGTGGAGTATAAGAATGCCCATGAACCGTATTCTTGCATGCCGTGGAATCTGAGTATTTGACCCATACGGAACACTTCGTTGCCTGATAGACCCGCTTTTCTAGTCCAAAGTGTTTCACCTGTACGAAGGTCAACAGCGACCCATTCTGCTTTTTGAGCGGTGGGACCTGCAAAGTGCGTATAGTATAAAATGCCATGTAAAATTATTGGTTCAAAGAACGTGGTGGCTATTGTCGTTGACATGTATTGGCTCATTTGGTCGTTGGGTATCGGAGAACCTGGTTGACCGCCGAAGTGTGTTGGCTTCGTCCACAAGATGTGGGGTGCGTTTGGTGCTGTTGAGTATGGCTGGAAGTTGCCCATTGCATCGTACATACCAGTGGTTGCGAAGGAAGCCGCGCGAAGGCCGTACCAGCTTCCGCCGAGTTGAGCCCAGTCCCAGTTAGTTGCGTAAATTGGGCGGGACCAGTACTCGGTTGGAAGCGGCGGGGTCTTGTAGTTCATGCCTACGGGGTCTGACTGAACCATGAGGGTTGCTTCTGGACTAGTGCTGGGTAGGTATGTTAGTTCAACTCGTGTGGGTGGACCGAACAGGCCGGACATGGATCCGTTTACGTATTGGCCAGGATAGATTGCTTTGAATTTATATTGACCAGTTGTGGATGGCACATATGTGTCCCACATACCGCCGGTGGGGTCAGACTTGTATGGACCTAGTGTTTCTTTTGTTCCATCAGGCTTTGTAACTTCAACTGTTACGCCCGTATACATGTCACCAGTACCAGCAAGGCCTGCTGTGAGCGGAGGCTTGCTGAAGAAGGCGTTAACGTATACTGTTTGTCCGACTCCTACAGGGTTAGGGGCGACACTAACGTACAGGAAAGTTGGTACTTCGCCTAGTTTTAGTTGAGCCTTAGAAACAAGCACAGTGGAGCTTGCAGCAGCTACTAATAGAACAACAGCAATTGCAGCAGCAATTTTGTTTGTCCTCATTATTCGTCTCTCTCCTTTTACTCCTTGATTACTTCAAGGACATATGCTAATTCAGTGCTTTATTATTTAAAATTTATTTGTGATAATGAAAATATCAACATTTGTAGCCTATTGTTTTGTCCCTCAGATTGTGCTGCCATTGAAGATTGCTGACGGCAGATTCGCGCTAATACAGCGATGCAGAGAAATAAATGTTTTAAATTAATATTAATTTAAAAGCCACAATGCTATTATGACATTTTTTGCAGAGGATTATCTGTGACCACGCAAAACAGGGCAAATCAAATTGCAGAGCTCAACGAGCAAATAGCCTCTTTAAAAGAGGAAATCAACAAAGCTAACGCAGATATAAAAGTACACATTGAAAAAAGAGACAAACTCAATGGGCAATTCAGAAAGTACCGTGAGGAGATACAAGCGCTTAAGAACGAACGTGACCTGATAAACAATGGAGTAAAGGCGCTAAAGCAGCAACGTGACGCCGCAAGAGAAAAAATGAAAAAAATTATCGCAGAAATAAGGGCAATAAATGACGAAATAAGGGCGTTAAAAGCAAAAAAGCCGAGGAAAAGCCGCCAACAACTAGAAAAGGAAATTCACAACATTGAATGGAAGATTCAAACGATGCCGCTTGACTTGCAGGAAGAGAAAAGACTTGTGAACGAAGTAAAGCAACTTGAATCGCAACTGAGGATATATCAGAAAATGGAACAGCAAAACATGAGAATTACAGAACTGCAGGAAGAAATTGAGGCACTTGAAGCTAAGGCGAACGCAAGTCATCAGGAATTGATATCCGCTGCCCAAAGAAGTCAAGAACTTCATGCAATGATAATTACCAAGATTAATGAGGCAACTGCCATTAAACGAGAAGCTGACCAGCTACACAGCGCCTATGTGCAGGCAAAAGAACGAAGGGAACCTTTGCGTCAAGCGTTGAAAGAGATTATTGAACAAAAGAGGCAGCTGCAAAATGCCATAAAGGAAGAAAGCGAAATGCAAAAGAAAACTGCTGAAAAAGTGCTTAAGGAAACTCTTGAGGCTCAAGCGCGAAGCAAGCTGCAACAGGGCGAAAAACTAAGCTGGGAGGAGTTTCAGTTGCTTGCGGACGACGAATCAGAAGATCAACAAACGGAAGATTAAAGTTAACTTATGAGAAGAATAGGAATAGAGAATAGATGAATGAAAAGGAAACTGCTGAAGAAATAAAAAAGCATATTCTAATCTTATGTGTCGACAGAGATGGCGATATAGAAAAAAAAGCGGGAATTAATACTCCGATTTTAGGAAGAAACGCAAATTTGGAAGCCGCTGTATCTTTAGCATTGAGCGATCCAGAAGAGCCAGACTCCAACGCCATGTTTGAAGCAGTGCGCTTATACG
Organism: Bathyarchaeia archaeon; assembly: GCA_037481775.1. Lineage (GTDB taxonomy): Archaea > Thermoproteota > Bathyarchaeia > Bathyarchaeales > Bathycorpusculaceae > JAOAIV01. The sequence goes on along the minus strand of JBBFKZ010000004.1, from coordinate 23,289 downwards.
ATAACTTGCAAAACGAAAAGCAATCTGAAGAAATCTTTGAGATTGCAACAATTTCTGGAACGGAACTAGGTGGAGTAAGTGCAGACAGAAAATTGGTTGCGGAACTAAATAATGTAATACAAACATTCAATGCAAGCGAAGTTATTTTGGTCACCGACGGATATTCTGACGAAGCAATTTTGCCGCTTGTAGAATCGAGGGTACCAGTCTCATCTATCAGGCGGATAGTTGTTAAACATAGTGAATCAATCGAAGAAACAGCGGCGCTATTTTCACGTTACATCAAACTCATATGGGAAACCCCACGCTACGCCCGCCTAGCCTTAGGCATACCGGGACTACTTTTCTTCCTTTACGGTGTCCTCTCCATAATACCTGGCGCAGTTAACTATTACCTCATAACAATAGTCCTAATTCTAGGAGTACTCTTTCTTATCAAGGGTTTTGGCGTTGACAGAGGAGTCAGAAACTTTTACAGGTGGGCTAAAGAGTACTCACCGCCACCGCTACCAATGCAAATCTCAAACTATACTGTCATTGCAGGAATTCTATGCACAGTCGTAGGCGTATACTTAGGATTAATCAATGCATCTAACAACATAATCCCTGTTCCTGAAGATTTAGCGGGGTGGATCAGTTCTCTGCCAACAGCAGCAGGTTTCTTCATTAAAGGATTAACAGATCTAACGATTGTAGGTATAATCATTGCGCTTTTCGGTAGAAGCATACGCTTTTACTTTGAGCGAGACACGCGGTTACTACGGAACACTGCCTTAATAGTCTCTGTGGCTTGGTTCCGCTGGATTCTCGACGCAACAGCAAACATCCTTATTAAGCCTGGTCTCGGACTTGAGAATCTCGAATTCTCTAACTTAGTTTATGCTATAATCGTGGGAATACTTATTGCAATCGCATCAGTGCTGTTGGTAATTGTCATACACAGATCAGCATCAGACTTCTTCCAAAAACCTGAAAGCAAAGCTGCTGGCGAATTCAAAGAAAACCAATCATAAGATAAACTGGGATAATTATTTACTGTAAATTTTGTTTAAATTATAGCAAGCTTTAATTGAAAGCATTAAAGTTTTTACTTTCTTGGTCAATACTTTGTGGCAATATCCAGAAAACATGGGGTTCAATTAAGTGGTGCTTAAGAAACTTCTCGCAATTGTAGGAGCCTACAAACTTTATGAAAAATGGCTATGGCAACAAGTTAAGAATGGCTCCAAAGTGGAGCACATAGCCATAATTTTGGATGGAAACAGACGATGGGCTCTAGAGAAGGATCTTAATCCATGGTTGGGGCACAAGAAGGGCGCTGAAAAAGTTGAACAGCTTCTGGAATGGTGCGACAAGCTTGAGGTGAAATTTATAACGCTCTATGCGTTCTCCACAGAGAATTTTAAGCGGTCGCCCCAAGAGGTTGCAGAGATTATGAAGCTTGCTGAGGAAAAGTTCCGAAAACTTTTAACTGATGAACGCATACACCGAAACAAAGTTCACGTGAAGGTTATCGGTCGTATAAACCTTTTACCGATGAGCCTCCAGCAGCTTATTGCGGATGTGGAAAAAGCAACGGAAGATTATGATAGACAGTTTTTGAACATTGCTTTTGCTTACGGCGGAAGAGCTGAAATTGTTGACGCAGCTAAATCGATTGCAGAGAAAGTGCTGAATGGCAAATTGAAACTTGATGAGGTAAGCGAAGAGATTTTTGAGAAACACCTTTACACAGCACATCTACCTAAACAAGAACCCGACTTAATCATTAGAACCTCAGGAGAAGAAAGGCTAAGCGGGTTTCTGCTTTGGCAATCAGCTTACAGCGAACTTGCCTTTTTGGATGTTTACTGGCCTGACTTTCGACTGATAGATCTTTTGCGAGCCATACGGACCTTCCAAACTCGCAAACGCCGTTATGGCACGTGAAGCAAGCTAGCCACGCTTTTTGGCGCTCACAATGGAGAGGACATCTCTATCTCGTAGAACGGCGTCCTCACCTATTCTTTTTCGTTCTCGTGCGTCCACTGCGTAAATGAAGCTTTCACCAAGCTCGGTGTGAATAAGATAAGCAAATTGACGAGCCGTTGTCCCGTATGGTACAAGGTAAACGTCTGGCAGAACACGCCCATCATGATCCGACAAGTGCTCCACGTCCTCGACAGGATAAACGGATATCATGTTCAGAAGCTTAAGGTAAGCCATGTTTATGGCATCTTGAACGCCAGTGGAGCCGTTTTTAACTAGCACTTTTTCACGTATGGTTTCTAAGGCGTGGATTTGACTTTGCGACAGACTTTCGGGATGAAGTATCTTGAAGTTGCAGTCGCCTGGCTTATAGTCGATAAGCTGCTTTTCAGCTGCGCGTCTAAGCGCAAGCTCAGCTTCAGCGCAGCAGGGAATAACCGTGTAATCGAGTTGTCGCAGTCTCTCCAAGTTTGCTTCGGCAGTTGGTACATCAATTTTGTTGGCAACTATAAGCATGGGTTTTGATATTCGTCTAAGTGTGTCCACGAATTTCAGAAATTCTTCTTCACTCCAACTGGTCGGCTTATCTGCGTTTAAGCCAGCCTTTCTGACAGCCTCAAAAATGTAGCTTCGCTTTATGCCTAAGCCGCTTAGGCGCTCTTCAAGCATGCCGTACAGATCCTTTGATTCAGTCTCTGCAGTTCTCGCGAGTTTTGCCCAGTCTTTCTTTATTATTGACGCCATCCACATAGTTATTTCGCGCTCCAAGAACTGTACGTCTTCCAGAGGGTCATGTTCACCTGGCTTGCATAAGCGTCCTTCGCAGTCTGTGCCTCCTGAAGCGTCAACGATGTGAATAAGTGCGTCTGCTTTGCGGATCTCGTCTAAGAATTGATTGCCTAGCCCGCGTCCTTCCCATGCTCCTGGAACGAGGCCGGCGACGTCTATGATTTCCACGGGAACAAGCCTTACGCCATCAATGCAAAGGGAGTTTCTCGGGTTATCTTTTACCTGAAATTCTTCATGAACGCAGGGTGTTCGCACGTAGCCGACGCCGCGGTTGGGCTTTATGGTAGTGAAGGGGTAATTTGCGATTTCCGCTGGCGCCAAAGTAGCAGCGCTGAAAAAAGTTGATTTACCCGTGTTAGGTTTTCCGATTACTCCCAGTAATCGTGTATAGGCTCTTTGCATGAGGCGTATTTCACCATTCTGTAAATACTGATTGTTACCCTAATGCTATATGATTTGTGCTCAAAATACAAAGAAAAATTGAATTAAAAAGGGAGGAAACAGCTTATTCTTCCATCATTATTAATGTAAGCGTTGATCTGACTTTGTTTATAGTTCTAATTCGCCGTGTCACTAATTCTTTCAGTTCATCCATGGAGTCAGCTTTGATTTTTATAATCAAATCGTAAACGCCGTAGGCAAAGTAGGCTTCTTCTACGCCCTCAACCACTTTTAACAACTTTAAGACCTCGTCTTCCGAACCTGATTCCACGTTTATCAATACAAAAGCTCTGGGCATCAATGATCTCCTCAATTATATCCTAACTGGTGGTTGGTGGTTAAAATATTTTACCAAAAAACAGCCGCATTCAAGCTTGGCAACCTAAATATCTGCACACACATACACTGTTTACGCTTGCGTTTGAGAGGCGACGCGCACATGCAAAGTGGCTAAATAGGCTGTTAAGCTTTCTACACATTGAATTTCTTTCCCCACCAATGCGGAAAGACGCCGCCAAAACCCAAGGTTAGCCTTTATTCCCGTGTGCTCCAAGCTTTGCTTGAAGATGTTTGTAGCTTCCCTTCCTCGCCTGTCAAAATCGAGAAACAAGATAACTTCAGGCGCGTTTAGCGCCTCTATCTCAGAGACTACATCCACGAAGGATTTACCGCCTGTTTTGACTGTTACTATCGCACCTGTTAAGCCAAGGCTACGCAGTGTTGCCGCGTCCTTTTTTCCTTCAACTATTATGGGCTTCCCTTTTGCTGATTCCTCTGCGAGCTCTTCAAGAATTTGAATGATTTTCTCCTCTTTTTCCCTTAACCTTGTAGACAATGCAGGTTACCTTGTTATTTTGGCTTTGCGGACAATCTCTAAGCAGTCACTTGCTTCTTTATTGTTTGCGAAATATCGGCGTACAGGCTCTAGGATTTCTGCGAGTTCTGCTGCGACGCCACTTTTGAGGTCTTGCGGGTGAAGTTTGCCTTGTACGTAAGCCTCTTTAAGCTCGCTGAAGCTGTGAAACTCGACGGTGCCGCCGAAGCGGGCTGGGCGCTCGATGGTGAAAACTGGCTTTTCTCGGAAGATTATATGTTTGCATATGTCTATTACGGGGTTGAATGCTATGGTTCTTTCAGGGCAGAAGGCGCGCATCATCTTCTGTCGTATTTCCTCAGGCGTGTCATAAACGAAAATGCAGGTTTCCGGCTTGCTTTTCGACATTTTCGCGGATGACAGAGCCTCTTTCTCCTGTCCCTGCGGAATTGGCCACACACTGGGCTTCTCTAAGCCTTGCAGCAGGTGATGATGAACGCAGACGGGTTTCCAGTAGCCGATTTTTTCGCCGATCTCGCGGGCGACCACATTGGCCTTGCGCTGATCCATGCCAAGCTGGCAGACTTTCACGCCTAAGTGGAATATGTCAGCGACTTGCATAGGCGTATAAAGGAAATCGGAAACGTACCGTGCGTCTGTTTCTTTGCGGCCTGCAATCTCCAATGTGCGCCTTGTTCGGGCTACAGTCATGTTTTTGGCGACCAACACGGTTTTTGCCCAGTAATCCAAATCGTCATAAAGCTCGTCTGAATAGATAAACTCCACCTTGTCGGGGGGCACACCAAGCGCTATCCAAGAGTGACGGAAAAGATCAGCAGCTTTGCGGATAAGCGCCATGTCGCCGCCGAGCTTGTTGTTAAGCCAAGCATGCCAAGTGGCTAAGAAAGCTTTGAAGCGCAAGCCTGCCTCAGCGAAATCCTTCATCTTATAAGCGCATATAACGCCTGTGCCCAAGTGCACTAGGCCAGATGGTTCCCAGCCGTTGTAGGCTACAGGATGCGGGTCAGATTCCAGAAGCTGCCGTAAATCGCTTGGTGTAAGCACTTCTTCTGTAGGCGGGCTGCAAACTAGCTCAATTTGCCTTTCAATATCCATGGTATTCAGCTTCAATTACGTTTCTGAGTTCATATATAACTGTTAACTTAAAAATTTAGTCTGCAAATTGCTTATTTTTTCGCGGGCGGTTGTTTCCCACGTAACCTATCACTTAACTTCACAGTGGAGCGGTGCGCTCCTCTCAGCCAAGCTCTCTCGGCGTGGGATGTTGGTGCCCGCGCCCACTGTGTCCCATGTTTGGGTAAACCCGCCATCACAAGCAGCAAGCTTTGTGTGGCTTGCGGTCTTCCGTTGGGTCCGTCGTCATGGAGTTATCCAGTGGGATAAAATATTAAGGAAAAATAGGGAATTAAGCATTGCTATCTTTTGGTTTGCTCGAAAGGTCGTTTTCTGCACTTGACGCTTGAGCAATCATTATTATTTATCGGTTTATGTGAAGTTGATAGGTGACTAAGGCCAGTTTTTTGCCCCATGGCGCGTCTATCAGCGTCTCGCTTATTTGCGTAAAGCCGTTTTTCTCGTAGAATCGTCTTGCATGGGCTTCGTCTTTTCCAGCGTTTGCAATTAGGGTTTTTGTGCCTTTTTGTTTTTGGTCGGTTATGGCTTTGTGCAGTAAGTGCGTTCCCACGCCTTGTCTTGCGTATTGCGGAAAAACTATTATACGCTCTAACTCTGCTATATAATCGACCTGCAGGGTAACTTGAGCAAAACCCGCGATTTTGTCGTCGTTTAACGCTAGATAAAAGGTTGTGTTTCCTGTGGCGGCAGCTTTCAGCAGTGTTTCTTCTGCAAAAGCGCTTTTAACATAATCTTCTGGAATTTCAAATTTGGCTACGTTATCTTGGTATACTTGGCTGTTTTTGTTTTCTAAAAGAGCTAAAAGTAGTTTAGAGAGATCGCTTATGTCTTTTTGAGCTGCTTTTTTAATTTTAATCAATGTTTGGCACATTCTCCAAATTGGTAACTTTGGCAGGGCACATAATTTGTTATTATAGGTATAAAGTTACATAAAATATGTTGCAGAGAAGAGTTCTGGACTCAAAAGAGTGGGGCCGAGGTTGGGATTTGAACCCAAGCAAAAGGCTCCACAGGCCTCTAGGCTGCCAGACTACCTCACCTCGGCCACATTGCAATGCGTCTTGATTTTGTGTACACCGTGAGTTATGAAGTTGTCGTTCTAGTTTTTGAAAAGTTTTTCGCCTATCTACGCGGTAAATTTATAAAACGTCACTAAGCCTAACCGTGCAAGGAAGTTTCGTCCTCGCGGCGTGGCTTTACCAGCTCACTGAGCGTTTTGTGGCACTGGCTGCACTCAAACATGGCGTTGCCGCATGCGGGGCAGAAAAGTTCATTCTCAAGCAGCCTTTTCAGGAAAGCCGCTAATGCTTTTTCATTCTGTTTCCTTCGTGCCTCGCTGATTGCCGTTTCAGTCGCGTCAGACATCGCTTCCGCCTCTGCTTCTTCGGACGCGATAAGCTCGCGGTAAACCTTGGTGATGCTTGCCTTTCCTTCTCGCAGTTTCTGCTTTTCCTCTTCGCTTGCCTTCTCCAGAATTTTTCGGCCTCGCTCAAAAGTGCGGGTTGATACGCCGACTTTTTTGGCAACCCTAGCAACGGCCTCGGTCTTCTTAAACTGGGGTTTCGTGGCTTCCAGCGTAAAATTCGCGTCTACGCGCTGATCCGTAGTGCTGCTTGACATCTGCCGCTTCTTTGCCAGCGCTTTTTCAATTTCCAGCAAGGGCACGCCTAGCTCCACGAGTTGAAACTTGGTAAGGTGGCGGCGGCGCAAATTTGCTTCTATGACGAACTTTCGTTCAAGCAGCTTATCTTCGAATTTGCGCACTTCAAAATCTGGCTCGATGCCCAGTTCTATGCAGGCGCGGTAGCGGTGATGCCCGTCTAAAATTTCCAAGTCCTCGTTGACTACGATGGGGTAATGCTGGCCTTCGGCTTGTATGGACGCTTTAAGCTCGGCGAATTCTTCATCAGACATTGGGGGCATTAACTTGGCGTATTCAGGGTTTACGCGTAGGCTCATAATATCGCCCTTGTTGTGTGCATGTTATTTTAGCGTAATCAATATTTAAGCGAGAGCAAACCGTGTTGCAGTTTACTGGTGTGGCTACGGCGTCAGCTGTTGGGAGTTACTTCCTGTATTCTTCTGTCTGTCTGAGCCATTCTGTATGCCGCTCTATGGCTTTTCGTATTTGTTGGTCTATGAAGTCGTCTACGCTTAGGAAGCCCATGTCGCGTATGGCTCGCTGAAGTTTCTCGTATTCCTCTTTGGGGATTTCCACGCATTCGTATTGTCCTTTCAAAAAGCCAAGTTTGAATCGTACGGCGTCTCGGATGAATTCTTCTCTTGTGGAATAGCCCAGCTGCTTGTTTGACTCTATGAAGCTTTGAATTTCATTTAGCAGTTCAGGCGGCAATATTACGCTTTGGGAGAGTAGACTTTCTATGGCGTCGGTGTAGGTTTGCATTTTCATGGTCTGCGCGGTGATTTCGCCTAGCAGTGCGGTGAGTTTTTGGTGGGCGTCGTCTGATATTCGGAGGGTTTTCATGCTTTTGCCTCTGTGCATATTTTGTGCAGTAAAGCTAATAAAGATTTTCTGTATATTAATTATACAGCGTATGAGGTTTACACGCATGAAGCACAACATAAGCATAACAATGGACACGAAATTATTCCGCGAAGTAGAAAACCTGCGCGGAAGAGAAAAACGCAGCACCTTCATCGAGCATCTAATAAGCTTAGGCTTAGCCGCATACATAAACAAAAAAGAGGAAGTGGACGCTGAACTCCGGAAGGCAACAGTAACCCTTATGCCTTCAACGAACCGCGGCGCAATAAGGCAAACGCGCAGGGCTATTGAATGCCCCACTTCTTCGTTACCTTAACTATCACGAAGATTACCAAGGCAACAATTATGAAAGTTATCAACGCCACCAAGAAGCTGCCGATGCCGAATGTTTGAGCTCCAACAATAACTGTGTACGTTGCCAAGTCTGCAAGACCTGGAAGAACTAAGCCGATAGCAGGCAGCAACAAATCTTTAACAAGCGACTGCACAAGCGCACCCAAGTACAAGCCCATGATGAAAGCCACCGCAAGCCCTAAAACCTTATAGCTCTCAAGGAAAGCCTTGAACTCGTTCCAGAAGCCCTTTGGCGCTGGCGGAGCAGGTTTAGGTTCAAGCAAAGCACGAATCTTCTTTAGTTCCTCAAGCATTTCTTCATCTTTAACCAAGCCACATCTCCCCTCCCTAAGACAACAGTCTGTTTCAATCAGCTTATAAGGCTTTATAAATAACAACTCACAAGACGCGAAAATCCATTAACTTTTCTCAAGCCACCTGTAGCATTCAATTCCAAAATGCCTGCAAACATCCAATAAGCGAAAAGCGTGGTGGGCCGAGCCGGATTTGAACCGGCGACCTTTCGGTTATCAGCCGAACGCTCCAGCCAAGCTGAGCTATCGGCCCCTGCACTTGCAGTGAACAAACTTTAATGCATGTTGGTTAATAAGAATTTTCGTAAATCTTTTAACCCTTGCGCATCATTCTACTGTGCAGAACCAAAAATGCCGGGCCCGTAGCCTAGCACGGATTAGGGTGTCGGCCTTCGGAGCCGGAGGTCGTGGGTTCAAATCCCACCGGGCCCGCCACATGAAGGGCCTAAACGGTCGCCTTTAAATCGCAACAAATTGTGTGCCCTTTATATTGTGACGGAGTTTATTGAAAAACAATTTTCCACGTAACTTGTTTAACAATTCGCGCTTTAGTTTTTCTGACTCTATAAGGCTTTTTCTGATTCGTGTTTGGTCTTGCGGTCAGGCGACTAACTGGTCGTATTGATGCTATGCTTGTTAATAACTGTTAGTCGCTCATGGGTTGACTGGGCGGGTTATGCCGTTGCTTAAGATGATGAGAAAGGGGCTTTTTCCATTTGTGAATTATTAAAGCGCTTGTTGCGATGGCGAATACGATGAGAAACACAACAACGGGAGTTAACGTCCATTCAAGGGTGTTTTCTTGCGAGTTTGTGGTCTGCTCCGGTTGACTGTCTTGTGTAGGTAGGGAACCTCCGAAGCCGAGGGGGACACAGCGGAAGACCTCGCCTGTATCTGCCCATATGTTCACACATATTTCGTATATGTTTCCCGGATATAATTTATCAAGGGGCAAGTCAACTTTCCAGTAAGGATACAGCATGTATTCTTCACGCGGCCAAGATAACAACTCGGCAGTTATTTTTTCTTTCACTACGCCGAAGTCGTCAACCACAATGGAAGGTTGATCTCCCATGAAAATCTCAAAAGAATAGTTTTCAACGTATTTCAAAGCTATTGCTATCGCGTCATCTTTAGATGTCTTTACGTCGGCGCTACCTATCGTGTAAAGTTTGCGTTCATCGAGGAAATAAACGTTATTACCAACGAAACTGACGCCTAGGCAGTTGGGATACGTAACACCGTTGAGCATGTATAGCCAAGAGACATCTGTGAATTCAGGTGTGGTCTTGAAAGTAAACCTCCAAGTTCCAACGACCACAGTCACGTTTTTTCTAGGCTCAACCAGGGTAAGCATCTCTAGCATCTCATTTAGGCTACTATCTCCAGACCAGTCTCTGTAGCGTTCTAGGATATTTCTTACGCGATTAATGATGTTGCCTTGGGCGTGAACATATGTGGGAGCACCTTGCTCCGCGTACATTCTGCAGTAGATCATGCTTTTATTGATGAATAAGCAGGAGGCTCTTATCTGGCTGTTAGCTCCCTCAAGACTGTAAGTGACATCTTCGCGTAAGTTTTTTGTAACTTCGTCAGGGTACTCTATAAAATAATCACTTAATTTTATCATATACTTTGATAGGTCCAGCTCTAGAACGTCCCTCAAAAAGGATAATGTCTTGTCCTTAACATCAACTCCTATTGAAAATGCACATGCCTTCGGCAACATCAACATAACGGCAACTATTAAAAAGAGCACAAACTTCCTAAATCTTTTTTTCAACACACAACACCTCTTAAGGCAGTATTACATCCCCGTTTCCATAAACCCGTAAGTAGCTCCAACCATCATAAAGCCAGATACCAGTTCGTGGAGGACTGTTGGCAAAACTGGTGCACCAGTGAATACTTCTATAGATGCAAGATTGAGAGCGTCTTTAACCGGCTTATTTTCTTGTAGTAGGTATTTGAAGACGCTGGCTGCGAAGGAGCCGTAGTCATATCCATTTTTGCATCCGTAAGTGTATAGAAAATCGTTGACGCTATCTAAATATCCTGGATAATACACTTTAGAAGCATTAGCGCCATTAGCAACATGAATTTCTATGAACAATACTGAAACAAAAACTAATGAAACAATTAAGGAGGCAAGATTAAATTTAATCTTTGCTCCCTCCCCAAATTAAATTTGGCATAACTGATATATATTTCGAAAAAAGGCGGGTTACAGAGTCATTTTATGCATAACTTTTTGTATCCATCAAATAATGCAGCATTTAACGCACTTAAAAGTTGAAATTCAAAAAACTTCGTAGTTATGCAGCTTCGGTTGAGATGTCTATTATCCGCTTTATTTCCTTGCTCAGCGCCGGCGGCAAGCCAAGTATGCTTACATCCATGAAGCCGCGGATTATCAGCGAAGTAGCCTGATCGCGGGTCAGCCGCCTCGTCATTAGGTAGGCAACTTCTTTTTCGGAGATTTTGCCAACTGCCGCTTCATGCGTGATTTCAACGCCTCTTTTACGCGCGATAAGCTCTGGAATCGACTGCAGAAACGAAGCGTCATCCATTATTAGGCCTCTGCATTCCAAGTGGCCTTTGCAGTCGGTGCTGTTGCCTTCGATTAAGCCGCGGATTATCATTTTTGCGCCTTCACGGGCGATGGCGCGGCTGATCATTTCGGCTTTGCTGCCTTTGCCGTTAAGCACCGCCTTGGAGCCGATGTCCAGCTGCGAGTTCCGCTGTCCATAAAGGATGCTGTTGAAGCTTACTCGGGATTCGGCGCCGTTGCAGTAGGCCACAGGATACATCTGCATATCCCGGACGGGCCGCATACACACGTAGTTTGAAACGAACGTCGCGTGCTCAGCGATTTCAACGCCAGTTCTCGGCCTCACGAAAGTGTTTTCGCTCCATTGATGTATCATCGTGAAGTTCAGCGACGCGCCTTTTTTCACGTATATTTCTGAAATGCCCAAATGCGCAGCCCTCTCCACATCCGAGTGCTGAAGGCAGCTGGTGATTATGTGCGCGTTCGAGTTTTCTTCAGCTATTATCAGATTGTGCACTCGCTGCTCGAGATTTTTCTCCGTAATCATCAAGCACGATTGCAAGGGAAACGTGATTTCCGCGTTGGGCAGTATGCGAATGAAGTAGCCGCCGCTGAAGTCCACTGCAACCTTGCGGGTATACTCGTCCTTGTCTCTGTCAACGAGCCGCCACATGTACTGTTCAAGATCGGGATACCGCTTAAGTGCAGTCTTCGTGTCCAGCAACTCAATTTTCCCTTCGAAGTACTCGTTTATCTTCGCTTGCACAGTCTGCTGATTCAAGTGGAAAAAAGTGGCTGAACGCATCTTCTCCTCCGCTTCAATGCCCGCTTGCTGCGCTTCCTTGAGGATTTCATGTGGCAGTTTGGTCAGTTCACTTTCTTTGCTCAAAATTCCAGCCTCCCGTGTTTCTTCTTCTGCAAGCCACACATTCCTCGTAGCCATAATTCTTTATATCCCGATACATGCTGACGGGGTCGGTGAAGCAGTGAAAGGCCCCGTTTAGCAGTATGCAGCCGTATTTTGCCTTTATATAATCCATTATGTCGCCCTTATGAGTTATCAGCAGCGCGGTGCTGCCTGTCTGTTCTATGTAGCGCTGAAGCTCGCTTGCAATAAGCTTCAGGCTTTCAACATCAACACCAGAGTCCGGCTCATCAAGCAGCAGGAGTTTACCTCTTAGAAATATTAATTGGAGAATTTCGGAACGCTTCCTTTCGCCGCCGGAAAAGCCCACGTTTATGTCGCGGTCCAAAAAGCTGGTCAACCTAAACGCCTCGATAAGCTTCTGCTCGTCAGGGCTGAAGTCGTCGTCAGGAGTTTTTCCCAAGCACAGCTTGAGCAGGTCGCCTAATTTTACGCCGGCGATCTCGGGAGGATTTTGAAAACTTGCGACGATGCCAAGTTTGGCTCGCTCATCGGCAGTTTTGCCTGTGATGTCCTGGCCCATATAGACGATTTTCCCGGAAGTTATCTCGTATGACGGCAGCCCAAGTAAAGCGCCGATCAGCGTTGACTTCCCAGAGCCGTTCGGGCCGAAAAGTATGTGGCTCGCGCCCTCTTTAAGGCTGAAGTTCAAGTTTTTTAGAATAGGCTTGCCTTGAATGCTAACGGTTAAGTCCTTAACTTCAAGAATATCCATCGGAGATCTAGTCTAACTGTGTGCTCATTAGAGATAAACCTTTGCAGCCTCTTCAGCCGTGCATGCTGAAAAACGTTATAGATTGTCGGTTGCCTTCTTAAAGGTCCGCTCTAAAACTAATGCTACCAGAATTATCAACACAGCCACAATAAGCAGAAGAGTCAACGCTGTGAGATCAGCGCCTACAAGCAAAACTAAAGCAATCATGATTAAGACGACAATAAGAGAAACCAGAAATCCCCATGCGATAAGTTTGAAATCATTATCTGAACTCATATCGGTCAACTTACAGTGAAAGCTTTGATCATATAAAACATATTCTTGCTGCTTGTCATAAGCTGCGGTGCAAAGTGCAAGTTGACGCGCACCTATTATCGTAACCCTTCAAGTTTGGCGTGCACTGCTGCTTTTTTCAAGGTATTTTTCAAAATTTTACGCATGCATTTATAAGCAACTGCGTATTCATTAAATAAAGCGTGTAAAAGAGCGATTTTTTGCACAGCAAAATGTATCAGGAGTTGAAATAGCGAATGTCATATGGTAACAGAGGTATGCACAAGGCAGTCTGCGCTGATTGTGGGCAGGAATGCGAAGTTCCATTCAAACCCGACGGTAACAGACCAGTATACTGCCGAGAATGCTACTCGAAAAGAAGACCGCCTAGAAGATTTTAAATCATTCTAGCGAAACTAACCCAAAAACAGCTTTTCCATAATTTTTTGTTGCCGCAGATAATTTTTACATCCTGAATTTTATTGATGTTGCTTGGTTCATGCTAGACTCTGTTAACGACGAACAATCAAAGAGCGAACAGCCAGAAAAATGCGCGTTGATTAAGTCGCAGCGTTGGGTAACTCTATCGGTTTCAGTTGATGCTTGAGTACTTCGCTGTTCAGGGTTCCTTTTCTTCCAAGGCTCAAAAATCGTTCGCCCCTAAACATGGACGCTTGCGCATTTTCAATTTGAACGATGTCGCCTACAGAAACATCGGTTATCTGTCCATTCCAGAGGCACAGTTTGATAGTTCCAGTTTCATCGCCTATTAGCACCTTGGCAACAGTAGCGTTATTTCCATATCGGGTAACAACACGTTTTGGCTCTGCAACTTCCAAGATCTTGGCCTTAAGGTGGACATTGCTCATTCCAGCACGCAAATCCTTGATGGAGCTGGCGCCAGCGGTTCTAGCCTTTTTTGCCAGGTACTTGCGGATCCTATCGGTTTCCATGAAGTTTCCAAGTTTATTGTTTCCGTTTAAGAGGAATTCTCTGTCCATGCGGAACTGCGCAACAACTTCAGAATCTTTCTTGACCAGAAAAATCAGCGATGTTTTCGTTTTGCTGCGACATTGAATTGACAAGCCGCCACAGTTAGACTTACGCTTCTGTGCTGCGCGGAGCGCAGATAAAAAATCTTCTGGGTTAACTTCGTATTTTATTGAGAGAAAGGCAAGATATTCGCCGATTGAAGGTTTATGCCTCGTGCTTCTTCACACCTTTCAGTCTTCAAATTTTGAGGTAACCATGGCCTCTGAGCCACTCAGTCTGGTTTTTTCTGTAGCGCCAGAAGATATCGCCCCGCTGGTCTGACTGAAAATCCCACGGGGAAACCAGAACAATGTCGCCTTCTCTGATCCATACCCGCCTTTTTAATTTGCCGCGAACTCTGCAGAGCCGTTCTTTGCCGTCTTGGCATTTCACCATGATTCTTTCAGCACCCAGCATTTTAATCGCTGTGCCTAACACGTCGTTTCCACTTGGCAGCAGCATGTCTTCAAGGTTTCCCTCATTTGTAATTTTTCTTTTACCCATCTTTTAACACAAACTCTGTGGCTGCATTTTCATGCGCCAGCTATTTACCAATTAGAATAATCTGAAGAAAAAAGCAAAAAGTGCGTCTGGCACGATTTGACTCTTTCTCTAAAGAACTCTAACCGTTACAAGAAGGTACGCAGCCAACTATATTAGGGTAGCTATAGCGAAAGCACAGTTTATCCACTAAAACATTGCCGCTAGGCTATGGTAGTTCTCTTTTTAACCTACGTGTTTATAAGGGTGTGGACACACTTCTCAGTGAAGAGTTTCTTTTATCCGTTGGGCTAAGCCCTACTGAATAACTGATCCTTTTCAGAATAAAACAATAAAAAAGGTGAACGATATTGTGTATTCTAAGAGCGGGGCTAGTTAAAAACTGCAGAAAATGTAAATCATCAGTTCGTGTCACTTGCACAATTAAAAGGAAAACGGGAAAGAAAACCTACGTAGACAACAAAAAGCGAGGGGAAACAAGAACATAGTCAAAATAGGCGACCACGTGAAATGCCCCCAATGCACCAGAATGGGCCGCATTGTTTGGGTTTCACAGGATGGTAAAACAGCCGGAATTCAATGCCCTGCAAGTCATCGCCAAATGAGTCGTCCCATTTCAAGGTTAGGATCAGCCGTGCGCCCTCAATCTAAAACGGGCAAAAACATGGTTTTCCTAATGGAAATTAAGTCAAACAAGTGAGGCATCCCTGCTAAACTTATAAACATTGCCACAGCCCTAACAGCAGAAAACAGACGATACACGTGCACCGTCTACACAAGGGTTTTTTGTTTTTCTCCCTCAACGAAGTTTGAAACTCTAACGCCGATTAACCGCGTTTTCCTGTCATTACGCAGAAAGGGTTGAAGCAACTCTCTCGCTGTCTTCTTCAAATCCTGAAACCGGTTAGTCATGAAAGCCAGCGTTTTACTGCGGGTATGCGTTTCAAAGTTCTCGTAGCACAATTTGATCGTAACAGTTTTGAAGAAGAGATTCTGATTTAGAGCTTCTCGGCAGACTTCCGCGGAAAGCGCGTCCAAAGCGCTCAGCACCGTAGCGGCATCGGCAGTGTCCACTTCAAATGTGGTTTCATGGCTTATGGATTTCACTTCGGCTCTCGACTGTACTTCACTGCGGTCAATGCCGTGTGCCATTAAATGCATCTGTGTTCCCATCACGCCAAATCTCTCTGTTAACACCGCCGGGTCGCAACGCGCCAAGTCGCCGATGGTGTTTATGCCCATGACTTAAGTTTTGCTTCGGTGTGGAAGATTATCCGCTTCTTTTCGCTCATTCTCTCCCAAATATATAATGAATAGACTTTGTGATTTAAGAGCTATTGACAAATACAAACAATAGCACGTTGAATTAGAAATCAGAATTATCTATACATAACGCTTAATTGTTTACTTCCGAAGATAACTAAGACTAAGTTTCAGAGGAAGAAGCGGATATGCCTCAATTAACAAAAGAAACCGCAACAGAGATAGTGGTTGATTTTCTTAAAAAACAGAAAAACACAGATAAGATTGATATAGCCATGGTTGAAGAAAACAGCGAAGGCTACGTAGTCAGAGGAACATGCCCCATAGACATGGAAGGACACCCTTGGGCAGAAAGATTCACCATAGTAGTTGACTTGAAAGGAAAAATCAAAACCACAGACTACGCACTGCTATAACTCGCCGACGTCAGTCCTTGAAGCAAAATCTTGCATATTTTTTCATCACTAAAACAGCGTTTAGCACCAGTTTCATCATATTTGGCGGCTATTAGCCATTCATTGCAGAAACCTATAGAGGGGGTATACTTTGGCGGAATCGTGCTGTCGGTGGAATAGAGTTATTAAGCGCGGACACGCAAGGGTTCCATTTGAAACTTGAACAGGTTGATGTGCATGTCTAAGCCGCAGATTGGTCTTTCCATGCTTTACTGTTTAAGTGAGCCGTTCAGTAAAATGCTTAAGCAATTAACTAGGGTTGAAACTGGCTATGTTGAAGTTCTTGATGAGGGACTTCATGCACTTAACAAAAAGAGGGTTTATGCACTTGTGGAAGTTGCAAAATCTTATGGGTTTAGATTTACTGTGCATGCGCCGTTTGCCGACTTGAATATTGCCTCTCCTTCTAAGCCTATTCTGAGAGCGTCTCTTAAGCGGCTAACAGAGTCTATGGCGTATGCCAACGCTTTGGATGCTAAACTATGGGTTTTCCATCCGGGCAACAAAACAGGAATTAGCACATTTTATCCAAATGAGGATTGGCATCAGAATATTAAAAGCATAATTGAATTACATAAGATCGCAGAAGAATATGGCTTAAACATAGCCATGGAAAACCTGCCTGAGAAATACGGGTTCATAATGAAGCAGCCGGAAGATTTTAAAAGATTCTATAAAGAAACAGGACTAAACAACATCGGCATCGTTTTGGACGTGGGCCACGCGAATCTCGAAGCGCAGACAGAGCCGTTCCTTAGGCAATTGCCCGATAAGATCGTGCATATCCATGCCAGCGATAATATGGGCGAAAATGACCAGCACTTGGGGATAGGCGACGGCAAAATAGACTGGCAAAACTTCGCGAGAATTCTCAGTGAAATAGCCTATGATAAAGCCGTGATGGTTGAATCCATAGAGCACGTAAAAGAAAGCTTGCAAAAACTGAAGAAACTGCTAGCTTAGCTGTCCAGAAGTGGTAACTCCAACTCCATGAAGTCTTCCGCTACCAGCACGTCTCTGAAGATTTTCTGCGCTTGCTCCAAAAGAATAGCGGTATCAGCGTATCGGGCGCTTATATGCGTCAAAACCAGCTTCTTCGCGTTTGCTTTCGCTGCTTGCTGCGCCGCTTGGCTCGGCGTTGAATGCCCATCTAAATCCGCCTTATCAACCAACGTGTCATCAAAAGTTGCGTCATGAATCACCAAATCCGCGTTAGCTGCAAAATCTGCAAATCCATCAAAAGGCCGCGTATCCCCTGTGTAAACAATTTTTCGCCCTTGCCTTGGCGGACCTATAACCTCAGATGGGCGTACAACTTTCCCATTTGGCAACTTAACACATTCGCCATGCTGAAGCCTTGACCATAACTCACCTTCAGGTATGCCTAAGGCGCGGGCTTTTTCCGGATAAAATTTGCCAGGGCGTGGCTTCTCCACAAGTGCATAAGCCCATCCCATAATCACATGGTTTGCTTCAGTGGCTTCAACAGTATAATCTTCGTCGTCACATACAATACCTGCATCATGAACCTCGTGGATTTCAACGTCGAACGTTAAGCAGAACTGCAGAACTTCACGTGCATCTTCAAAAAAACGCTTCAAACCCTCTGGCCCATAAACATCAACTTTCCGTTGTCTATTCATCAAAGCCATGGTCTGCAGAAGCCCAAGCAAACCCAAAACGTGATCACCATGCATGTGTGAAATGAAAATTTTCATCTTTTTATGAAAACCCACTTTGGCTTTTATCATCTGCCTTTGAACGCCTTCACCACAATCAAACATTAACTGCTCATCTAGCCGCTTTATTAGCACAGCTGGCAAGCTTCGGGCGTTAGTTGGGACGCTACCCGCGGTTCCCAAGAAGATTACGCGCATACTCATTATATTACACTCCTTTAAGCTGCTTCGAACACGGCTATTTCCCGCGTTAATGTTCGATGAACATACGCGAAATGAGACTCCACATGCACATAGCCCAGCTTCAAACCTACCTGTGCAATGTTTAATGTTTTCGGTGAAGCTATACAAATCCGTTGCCCTTTGCGTAGCAGCAAACGCGCCGAGCTTAAAACATCTTCAACGATCTGCCGTGTAGTAGACTTCAACGTTGTCGCCGACCTTCCATAAGGCGGATCAGTGGCGATGCAGTCAACTCGCGTTAAAGGTAACTTTCGTGCATCGGTGACAATTATGCCTTCTGGGCTTATGTCGAAATGCTTGAGGTTTTTTCGGCAACCCTGCGCCATGCGGCGTTGAACATCCAAGCCTAAAACGCGGCAGCCTATTAACGCAGCTTCAATCAGCATGCTTCCTGTGCCGCAAAATGGATCCAGCAACAACTTGCCCTCTTTTGCATGCGCCAAGTTAACCATGCACCGCGCCAACTTCGACTGCATCGCAGAAGGATGAAAAAACGGCTTCTTACGTGGACGCCTTTCCGAAAAGGTTTTCGGTTTAATCTCCGCAAGTTTCACGCCGAACACTAGCTTGCCGCTGGTTAAGACGCCGAAGAAAGTTTTATCAGGCGCTTTAAGGTTGACTTTCGCTTTGGGCACTTTACCAAGTATATGCTTACCCAACTTCGCTTCAAGCGGCACAGTACTGACATGTAATGCGTACTCTTTTACGCGTTTTATGCGCACAGCAAAGCTCTCGCCAGCACTAAGCACCTCTGCAAAATTGGTATCTTCAACCGCTTCGATTATGTCTTCTTCATTTGCTTCACACACAAACAGCTCAAGAGCGCTGGCCATAGTGTATGCTGCCCTGCTTTGAACCGCTTGTATGCCTTCAAGATTGCACTCTAACCTCACAGTTTGATCGAGTTTATCCGTGAGCTTAAAGCTCAAACCTTCAGAAACTAGTATAGCGTTTAGCTCGGCAGCAGGTAAAGTCTCGTTTTCGCCTGAAAGCAAAAAGAAAAGTTTAGCCACTTTCCAGCGCCTTCAACGCATTAGCGATTAACGGTGCAAGCGATACCTTGCTGTTTCGGCTGGGCACGCTGTCGGTACCCACAATTTCTTCCACACCCGCAGCGAGGATGCGTCTTTCAGCGTCACCTATAAGCAGCGGATGTACACAAGCAGCAAAAATTTTCGCCGCACCCTCCGCCCTGAGAATTTCAGCTGCGCCCACGATTGTTCCGCCTGTGCTGATTATGTCATCAAAGATTATGACTACCTTGTCTTTCACATTCAAACCTTTACATGTTTGACTTGTCTGCCCCGTGTAGCGATCACGTTGCTTTTCAAGATGCCCTGCCTCGCCGCCTAAGACCTGCTGCGCTTGTTGTGCAATATACATGGCGCCTTTGTCAGGTGCCAGTGCAAACGCCTTCCTGTAGCCCTTCTGCGCGAAATGCTCGGCTAACAGCGGGATGGCGCTCAAATTTTTAGCTGGAAACGGGAACAGATCCAAGGCGCCTTCAGCATGAATGTTCACTGTAACCAGCTCGTCAACTCCAGCCGCCTTAAGCATCTGCGTCACAGTCTCGATGTTTATGTTTTCGCCATCCAAGAAAATTTTGTCTTGACGGGCATACGCGAGGTAGGGCACTACGGCGGTTACTTTCCGCGCTTTGTTCCTTTTCGCCGCGGCAGCGATAAACGCCAGCTGCATCAGCCTACTGTCCTGCGGTGCACATGTAGTTTGAACAATTGCCACATGCTCATCTTGTACGTTACCTTCCAAACGAATGTAGTTTTCTCCATCTGGAAACGTCTTATAAGCGACAACTACTTTCTCGCAGTTGCTTAACTCTGCAACTTTTTCAGCAAGCGCCGCTGAGGCTGGACCGAGAACAACTTTCACTTTTTACGTCCCCTCTTTACAAATATTACCTATTTTTCTATGGTTTATTCGGCTAAACTATTTAACCTTACCACGAGTTTGCTCGTTTGCTTAGGCAATAAATGGTCTGGCGCGGGTTCACTTCAAAAAGAAAAATAGATGCATACGGAACCAAAGCTGAACATACTGTATAGATGTTTCTACCATTCAAAGCTTTCCGGCGGTATGTAGTCGCCAAAGCGTTTTCTAGCTTCAATCAGCCGCTGCCGTTGCTGTTCAAGTATCTCAAAGAGTTCTACAGGCGTATCAGAGACGTTCTCTTGGTAGAAACGTTGCACCCGCTCAATCTTGGCCAAATTTTCTGGGACGCGAATGGTGAATTGCTTGATGTAGTCCTCTTTTGCGTAGTCTTTACCTAGCACTTTCTTGAAGAGCCGTCTCAAATCTTCATATTGTGGCAGCAAGCCTGTGGGCGTCCTTATTGCTCCTGCTTCACCGTGGACGCGAAGCTCCATCCATTTTACCCAGACATGCTTGTCTTGAGGAGAATTCAAAAATTTACCATTATCCTTGTCACGCAGGAAATAATTAACACCAAAGATAGCAGGTGCCTTTTTGAGTTTCCTTCCAAACTCCAAGTTGTTTCGAATGTTCTGCCCCAAAGGAATAGAAATGAAGTCTTGTATGCTCATCATATTTATTTCTGGCACGCCCTCTTGTCCCAATATTGCATAGGTTGTTTCAGTCTCCAAAGATGCACCGTAAGCAATGATTCCATGTTCCCAGCTAAAGCTTTGCTGAACTGGAACATACGCTTTGGAGTCGCGGCCGCCGTACATTATTCCGCCTAATTCGACTCCCATGGGATTATCTAATTCGGGATCACAATTTTCCAGCGCCTTAAGTGATACGGTGTAGCGTGCGTTCTTGTGGGCAGGAGGAATTGGATTGCCCTGTGCATCTTTTTTGCCTTCATACCATTCACCAGAGAAGTTGATGCCGTCTTTTGGTAGTTCACAACCCATGCCTAGCCAGTATGGTTTGCCGTCTTTAACAAGCACGTTAGAGAAGATAACTTCGCCTGGGCTGGTAAGCACTTTATAGATTAAGGCGTCGTCTGTTGAATTGATATTTTGAATGATGCCGAAGATTCCGCATTCAACGTTCACAGCGCGGGCTACCCCGCCAATATCTCGCAAATAGGCAATATCGTCGCCTACTATGGTTTCGCCCGACAGCATCGCCGTGGAAGTTTTGCCGCAGGCGCTGGGGAACGCGCCAGAGAAGTAGGTTTTGCGGCCTCCTGGACCATGCACGCCCATGATCATCATGTGCTCGGCTAGCCAGCCTTCTCTGTCTGCTTTGCGGATGGCAAGGCGGAAGGCTAGTTTCTTAAAGCCTACAGAGTTGCCAGCATACTGCGTGTTGACGCTGTAGATTGTGTTATCCATGTGGTCAATGTAAATTCTCTTTTTCTCATGCTCCGCGCTAACCATGTTTTTGTCCAGTTTTCCAGCAGAATGGAGGACACGCAGGATTTCTTGACTAGGATCTGCGTTGCGGAAAACCTCGTATCCCGGTCTGTACAGTAAACTTTCAGAGTGCGCCACATACCAAGAGTCGGTGCACTGTAAACCTAAAACCGTGAATATGGAGTGAGGAGGCCCTAAAGAAATGAAGCGGACAATCATTGTGCGTCCAGTCATTGAGTCTCTGAGTAGGCTTTTTACCTCGGCTAAACCCTCTTGGCGATCAATCTGGTTAAGGGCTTTACTAAGAGTTACGCCTTTAGGCACAAGATACTTGGTGGCTTCTCGGTCGCGTCCCTGATCATGTATGCCGTCAAAGTGGACTGTGTGACCAGGCATCGCCAGAACTTTTTCTTCACCAGTAGCGATTGCTTGCTGCCGAATGTACGCTATATCCTCAGGGGAATCGTTGCAGATGAAAATTTTTTCGCAGTTGCAAAGGTCACTGGCTTTCGCAATGAACTCGTGAACCTTAATGTGGGGTATTGCAGCTAGCTTCTGAAAGTCAACTTCGCTCATTTTTGGTTGTAATGCCTCGAGATACCCATTCATTATCCATCACTTAGCTCTCATAATTCGTGAACTGTTCCAGGCACTCTTGGAAACGGTTGTGTTTCAGCGATGTGTTTGACACCACTTATCCATGCCACTAAGCGTTCTATGCCGATGCCGCCGCCTGCAGTTGGCTTCAGCTTTTCCTCTTTCGCCAGCTTCAACACCAACCTGTAGTTGCTTTTGTTGACATTATCGCGTTCAATTTTCTTAAGTATCTTCTCGTATTCCCATTCCCTTTTGGCGCCTGAGAGTACCTCGCCAAATTGTGGCATAAATAGATCATAGTTGTCCCATTTGCCAGTTTTGAAATCCTCAAAATCGTAAAATTCACGCGGAATGTTTGTAACCCAAACTGGATCGCTGATTTCCTTTGAAACGACTTCTTCCCAGCTTGAACCATACTTCTTTTCTAACTCTTCTCTATCGTAAACTTTGAATGGTCTCTTTGGCAATATTAGCGTATCACATCTGCATAACGCGGTTAACTCATCTTTCATGTCGCACTTCAGCTTAGTCAGTAAGTTACAGATCACTTCTTCAACTATGCTCATCACGTCTTTCGATGATGCCTCTCTCACTTCAAAATCCAGCTGTGTGAACTCGTAGATGTGCTTTCCAGTGTATGCCCGCTCGGCTTTCTCTATGCGTATGTTCGGAGATAAAATGAATAGTTTCGGATAAGCCAAAGATGCGGCGATTAGCTTGTGAATTATCATGCTTGCCGTGGTTCTGACAGTCTTTCCGTAAATATCCACTTCTATGCGCTTTTCAATTGAAGCGCCAGGATCGGGCCATAAGGGATCTGTGGATTGAGAAAGCGCGACGGGTAGCAGCCATTGGAAGCCTTTGTCCACAAATTGTGATGTGAGATTCCTAAGTGTGTAAGTCATTATGCGTCCTATGCAGGCTTTTCTTTCAAGTTCGCTCTGGGAAAGTTGATCTAAAGGCTTGGGTAATTCAGTAACTGTCTTTTCTTGTATTGCGAATTGTTTGCTTGCCATGTTTTTCACATCGATTTGCATGGTTGTTGAAAAAACAAATATGACAGTATATAATAAATTTTTTATGATAAATATTATAAAATTTCCAAAAACTACAAGCTTTTATACTCGATTATTGTAATAATTACAATATGAGCGTAAAACTGGATGAAAAAGACGTAGCTATTCTAGCGCTGATACAAGAAAACAGTAAATTCACCGCTAGGCAAATCGCGCAAAGGGTAAACGCGCCAATAACCACCGTCTTTGCCAAAACGAAACGCTTAGAAGAACTCGGCATCATACGCGAATATAGAGCAATTCTGGCTCCAGAAAAATTGGGCTCCAGCACAGTCGCCTTCATTTTAGCATCAGTTTCATACAGAGCAAAAGCTGATG
>JBBFKZ010000003.1:0-145825 GCA_037481775.1 Bathyarchaeia archaeon | reverse complement strand
AGCGATGTGGTCCTTAGCAGAGGTTGGTTCAGAAAGGCGGAGGCGCACTTGGCCGCAGACGTGGGCGCAGTTTGGGGAATTGAAGTTTGGTCTACTCTCAAAAATCCCCTTGTTCTCAAGCTGTTTTTGTGGATAACGCGCAAAATATTTGACATCAGAGGAGGAACACATGACACTCTTATCCGCACAGACGCGATTAGAGACATAAAAATCCCGAAGGTCCTTCATGTTTTTGAGGATGCCTATATCATGGATTGGATAACGCGGAAAGGCTACAAGCTGGTTGCGTGCTATAGCCCCTTCTGTATTCATTACCGCCCTGAAAGTGTTTGGACCCTTCGCGGAAGCTTAAGCATAATATCGGATGCCATCAGCGTTGGCAAATTAACTTTGCTGGCTAAATTAACGCTTGCTTACGGCTTCTACACTGCGTACTCGCTTTACCAGCTTTTTGCCAACAAGAAGAACCAACGGCGCAGATAACGTTCATTCCGCGAGTTTCAGGATAAATCTGGGTAAACTCTTATTTTCTCTTCAGCTTCATAAATTACCGTTAATCAAAATGAGCTTTAGATAAAAGGAAATGGTCGAAGTGGTACGATGGCGCAGTCGATAGATGTTGTGGTGCTTACAAAGAATAGCGAGCACCTGCTGGAAAGGTGTTTGGCATCGATATATCGAAACGTGCCTGTTAAAAACCTGATAGTAGTTGATGGCTTTTCAACTGACCGAACCTTAAGAATCGTGGAAGAAGCCGATAAGAAGTATGGGAACATTAAAGTTCTAACCCTAGAGGGCACAAGAGCGCGTGCAAGAGAGAAAGGCATTCAGCAGGTCACCACGGACTGGTTCATGTTTGTTGATAGCGATGTGGTCCTTAGCAGAGGTTGGTTCAGAAAGGCGGAGGCGCACTTGGCCGCAGACGTGGGCGCAGTTTGGGGCGTGAACATCGACGTAATCCCCAACATGAAGGATAAGCACATTCTAAAATTGCAGAGTCTTATCGCCAGACAATGCTTCTGCGTAAGAGGCGGAATGCATGATACGCTTATTCGCCGCGAGGCTGTTGAGGGCATTCATATTCCTGAGCAGCTGCATGCTTACGAAGACGCATACATAGTCAATTGGATAAAAGAGAAAGGATACAAAATCGTGGTTGGTGACGAAATTTACTGTTTACATTTTAAGCCGCCGGCGAACTGGCGCTTGCAGAATGGCGTTTCCCAAGCTATTGTTGATTTCAGATGCGGCGTGCTTTATTCACATATTTACTCCTACATCTTTTATTATCCGATTTTTATGATCCAGTGGTTTCTTCAGCTTTCAATTCACGGCGCCAGAGGCCTCTTAACGTCTCAACGCAAGCCAAAGGTGATCCGATAGAGGCTTCGGCAAGACAGTGGGCTCTCCGTGCTTTTCTATGAGTATTCGTTGGTTTGTGTTTTCTGTGAATTCCCCAATTATTGACGCCTGGATTTGTTCACGCTTTAGGTTGCTGATTATTGCGTCAGTACTTTTTGTTTCTGCGGCTATGAGTAGTGCGCCTGAACTGATTAGCTGTAGTGGGTCAATTTGGAAGTGGCTGCAGATTTGTGCTGTTTCAAGCTGAACTGGAATGGCTTCTCTGAAAATTTTCACGCCTAGGTTTGCGGCGTCTGCCATTTCATGAATGCCGCCGGCTACTCCGCCTTCGGTTGGGTCGTGCATGGCGTGGACTCCGCCTGTCCTGTAGGCGGTTAAGGCGTCTTTTACCACGCTTATTTGCTTGTAGAAGTTTTTTGCTGCTTGCAGCGTCTGCGTGTTTATGACCTGTTTAAGTGTGTGTTCTCTATCTGTGGCTAGGATGGCTGTGCCTTCGATGCCCGCGCTTTTTGTTAGTATGAGTTTGTCTCCTGCTTTTGCGTCGCCTGCGGTTACGTAGCGGCCTTTTTCTGTTACGCCCATTATGCAGCCGACAACTATTGGGTTTGCTAAGCCTGGCGTTGACTCACAGTGTCCGCCTACTATGGCTATGCCCAAGTCTTTAGCTGCCGTGTTCATCTGGATGCTTATGGCTTCTACGAGCGCTCTGTCTGCATTTTCTGGAAGCAGCATGCATGAGAATAGGAAGGCGGGCTCAACGCCGAAGGTGGCTACGTCATTAGCGTTTACGTTAACGGCTAGCCAGCCTATGCGCTCAACCGCGCCGGTTATGGGGTCCATGGAGACGATTAGCGAGTTGTTTTCAAGGTCTAGCACTGCGCCGTCGATTCCGGCTGCGGGACCTACGGTGACTTCTTTGCGTTCGGCGCCTAGGTTTTTGAAAACAACTTCTTTTAGTATGTCAATGGGGATTTTTCCAGGCGGCAGCTTCATTTTGTTTCACAGGATAGAATGTTGTATCTCTAGCTTTTAAGTTGTGGGAAAACGCGTAGCACTGCGTGCATGATTGGCACTGCGATTGCTAAGCCTATGAGCATTTGTACAATGTTGAACGGTACTTCTGCTAGCGCCAAAGCAAGGGGGTAGCCTAGAACAAGCTGCTCATATAGGAAATAGCCTGTGACCATCGATAATCCGCCTGCTGTAACTGAGATGATGGCGCAGACGGTGGTGTTTGGTGTGTATTTTTTGAGTTTCTGATTTAGAAAGCCTACGATTGCGCCTTCTATGCCTTTGATTACCAGCGTGGCTGGTGCGAATACGCCGAAGCCTAAGTAGATGTCTGCTAACCCAGCGCCTACTCCGCCTGAAAGTGCGCCTACGAAGGAACCGAAAAGCAATGCTGCGATGTAGATTGTTGTTTCTCCAATGTTGAAGTAGCCTGATGTGGCTGGTATGGGTATGGGTGGAATCTGTGAGGTTACTATGAACACTAGTGCGGCAAAGATTGTTGCTATCGTTAATTTAAGTGGTGTTTTGAAAGTGTTTTTCTCCGTGTTCATGTGTATCCCCACTTTTATAGTTGTTATTTGGTTTGTGTTATTTTTAACTCTATGTTTTTCATGTTGCCTTGAGGGGAAAATCTAAATTGGAGTGCGTTGCTTGATATAGCCTATGAGTTGAAAGGTTATGAGTGAAAAAGAAGACCCGGTTAAGATGCATAAGGATGCGAATAACCTCTTTGATGCTGGCAAGTTTGTGGAGGCACGTGAGCTTTTCTTGAGGACTGCTGAGCTTTATAGAAAGAAGCAGAATTTTTTTGATGCTACAACTATGCTTTACAAGGCTGGCGAGTGCAACTTTAGCCTGAAGGAATATGAGAGCGCTGCTGAGGCGTTTATGCGGTCTGCGGAGCTTTCTTTTGAGAAGGGCTATGACCGTTTCGGTTTGAGTGCTTTAGATTTTGCAAGAGACTGTTACAGAGCTTTGGGAAACGCTGCGAAGGTTGAGGAGCTGGATAAGCGGATTAAAGAGGTTAAAGCAAAGCTCGAGAGCAGTTTCTAAACGTTTTTCGTGTTTCGTCAGCGTCGTCTACCGTTCACCTTTTTTACCTCGAATTCGCCTATGTAATTAACGCGAGTGTATTTAGGAGTTTTCAGGTTAAGGGTTATGGCGATGCTTTTTGAGTCTTTGGCGTTTCTGCTTGAAAAGGTAGAGGCTACTAAGAAACGGTTGGAGATAGTTGAGTTGGCGGTTGATTTTTTGAAGCGACTAGAAGCGGAGGAGGTGGAGCCTGCGGTGTCTATGATTCTTGGGCGGGCGTTTCCGAAGTGGAGCCAGAAGACTTTGGATGTAAGTTGGGCAACTCTCCGCGGGGTGCTTCAGCGGTTAACGGGCGCTGGCTGGAGTGTTTTCCATGAGGCTTTCGCGGGCACTGGGGATGTTGGCGCTGCGGCGAAGGTTGTTTTTGAAAAAACCGCTGTGAAGAAGCAAGCGCTGCTGCTAGACAAGGTGTTGACGATTCTTGAGGTTAGGCGTTTACTTGAGTCTATTGCTGATGTTGCTGGTTCGGGTTCAAGGGAAAAGAAGGAGCGTTTGATGATGACGCTTTTTAGTCAGGCTTCGCCTTTGGAGATTAAGTATTTAGTGAAGCTTTTCATTGGCGAGATGCGTACTGGATTGCATGAGGGGTTGATGGAGCAGGCGGTTGCGCGGGCTTTTGATGTTCCGTTGGCGACGGTGCAGAAGGCAAGCATGGCGCTTGGCGACATTGCTGAAGTGGCTGCGTTGGCGAAGACTGAGGGCAGGGCGCGGTTGGAGCAGTTTGGTTTTCGAGTTTTTAGGCCTGTGGCGCTGATGTTGGCTCAGATGGCAGGTGGTGTTGCTGAGGCTTTGGCGGAGCATGGTGGCGAAACAGCTTTGGAGTATAAGTATGATGGAGCGCGGGTTCAGATTCATAAGCGCGACGATGTGGTACGTGTTTTCAGTCGGAGGCTTACTGATGTGACTCGGAGTCTTCCTGAGGTTGTTGAGGCTGTTAGAGCTAATGTTAAGGCGAATGAAGCCATTATGGAGGGTGAGGTTATTGCTGTAGATCGTAGCGGCAGTCCTATTCCTTTTCAGCATTTGATGCGTAGGTTTAGGCGTGTTCATGGAGTGCAAGATGCCGCTGAGAAGATTCCTGTTAGGCTTTACTTGTTTGATGTTCTTTATCTGGACGGGGAAAGCCTGATTTCGCTTCCGTATGTGCAGCGTCGGCGGCTATTGGCAAAGGCTGCTGGAGAGATACCGTTAACCAAGCAAGCTGTTACTAGCAGCGTGGATGTGGCAGAGGCGTTTTTGAAGGAGGCCATGGATGCCGGGCATGAGGGGTTGATGGCGAAGAAACTTGATAGTCCTTATTTGCCTGGGGCGCGTGGGAAGCGTTGGTTTAAGATTAAGCCTGTGTTGGAGACGTTGGATTTGGTGATTACGGCGGCTGAATATGGGTATGGGCGTCGGCATGGGTGGCTTTCGGATTATTATTTGGCTGCGTGGGATGTTGCCGGAGGCGAGTTTTTGAATGTGGGTAAGACGTTTAAGGGTCTAACGGATGCGGAGTTAGCTGAGATGACGAAGCGGCTTAAGACGTTGGCTGTGCGTGAGGAGGGCAACCGTGTGGAGGTGCTTCCGCGGGTTGTGGTTGAGGTTGCCTTTAATGAAGTTCAGAGAAGCCCGAAGTATCGATCTGGTTTGGCGCTTAGGTTTGCGCGTATAATCCGCATACGAGATGATAAGACGCCGGAGGAGGCAGATACTATCGAGACGGTTAGGCGAATTTATGAGCGGCAGTTCTCAAAGAAAGGTCGATACAAAAGTGAATAATGCAGTGTCCACTTAAGCATGCTTTTTTGTCGTTTGCGCATGGTTTGTTGGTGATGTTTTGGCGTGTTTGTAGCTTCATATTTGGCGCCTATTAGCGATTCATTGCAGAAACCTATAGAGGGGCTATCGCGGCAACAGTTGCGTAGAAGCTGCAGGGTAGTCTTAGAATTAATATACGCTAGAATGCAGACGCGCGTAGTTGTTCTCGATACATTTTTTACCATAAGCTGCAATGCTCTTAGTTGATGATGCGTATTGGCAAGATTGAAAGGCTTTCAAAAATTAACCTCTGCGGATGAGGCGTTGCAGAAGTGGTTAAGCGTTTTGAAAATTAGCTGCCCAAGCCAAGTTACAATACCCGTTACCGAAGCATTAAACCGCGTTTCTGCAGCGGATGTAATCGCCCAAGAAGATTTGCCAAGATTTGACAAGTCAGCTGTTGACGGCTACGCGCTCAGGGCTGAGGACACCATAGGCGCATCACAATTCAAACCCATCACGTTCAGCATAACCGAGTCAAACACGATAGCTCAGGGACAAGCGCGTCAAATCTGGACTGGAAACCCGCTTCCCGAAGGCGCAGACACTGTGGTAATGCTGGAGAACACTCAGCTACGTGATGGGAAATTAGAAGTTTGGGTTCAGCTTGCAAAAGGCGGCAACGTGTCAAAAAAAGGCGAAGACGTCAAAAAAGGCGAAAAAATCATCGCAGCCGGCACGAGACTGACGCCTTACCATCTAGCGCTTCTTGCCGCATTAGGCCACAGCACAGTAAAAGTCGCGGAAAAACCGCGCATAGGCATTTTAGCCACGGGAAACGAGCTGATTGAAGCAGGTGCAGAGCCTTCTGAAAGCCAAATTTTTGAATCAAACCGCGTAATGCTCTCTGCTCTGTGTCGTGAACTCGGCGCGGAGCCAGTGGACTTCGGTATAGCCAAAGATGAACTGTCAGAGATAACTGGAAAACTAAGGGCAGCACTGCAAAAATATGATGCCGTAATCACTTCAGGAGGAACCAGCGTCGGCGGATTCGACCTTGTTCCAGAAGCAGTTAACAGCCTAGGCAAGCCTGGAGTAATAGCGCATGGTATAGCCATGAGGCCTGCCATGCCAACTGCTCTTGCTGCGGTTGAAGGGAAACCTGTCTTGATTCTCTCAGGCAACCCTGTTGCAGCGGCCATCGGCTTTGAAGTTTTCGGCAGGCCTTTAATTTGCAGATTGCTTGGCACGCCTCAGATGGAACAGCGACCCGCGGTTAACGCCGTTATGGCGCGGAGAGTTGCTACTGCGCTTGGAAGAAAAACGTTTGTGCGTGTTTGCGTAACCCGGAAAAACGAAGCTTACTTTGCTGAGCCAATCAGCGCCCGCGGTTCTGGAGCGATTTCCACAATGACTCGAAGTAACGGTTTCGTAATTGTTCCAGAAAATAGAGAGGGCATTGCAGAAGGCGAAAACGTGCTTGTGCATTTGTTCGGCAGCGTGGAGGAAGAGCGCTGAGATGTTCAGACAGTTAATGACGTTTGAAGAAGCGAAAAAAGTTGTAAATGAACAGTTGAAGCTTAAGATCTTAGGCGAAGAAGAAATCTCCCTGTTGGAAGCCTATAACCGCGTTTTAGCTGAAGATGTAGTCGCCACCATGGATATTCCGCCTTTCAACCGGTCAACAGTTGACGGCTACGCAGTAAAGGCCGCTGACACCGTCGGAGCAGAGGAAAACCAGCCTGTGCAACTGCGAATCTGCGGCCAAGTTAGCGTGGGTGAGCAGCCGAAAGTAATGGTTAACCCTGGTGAAGCCGCGGAAATAGTTACAGGCGCACCCATTCCTGAGGGCACAGATGCCGTTGTAATGGTTGAGGACACTGACAGCGAAGACCATTTGCTACGTGTTTACAGAGCCGTAACCCGCGATGAAAACGTGATGAAAAAAGGCGCGGATATAAAAAAAGGTGAAACAGTGCTTAAGGCAGGCCAGGTTTTAGGCGCTTCCGAAATAGGCGTCTTGGCGGCTTTAGGCTATAGCAAAGCTAAAGTTTTCAAGGT
The DNA here is from genome assembly GCA_037481775.1 of Bathyarchaeia archaeon. Taxonomy (GTDB): domain Archaea; phylum Thermoproteota; class Bathyarchaeia; order Bathyarchaeales; family Bathycorpusculaceae; genus JAOAIV01. The sequence goes on along the minus strand of JBBFKZ010000003.1, from coordinate 138,559 downwards.
TCCAGTGGTTGCGGTTCTATCAACTGGCGCCGAAGTAACCGAACCCGGCAAGCCGCTGCCAGCTGGGAAAATCTACGATATAAACGCTTACAGCATTAGCACGGCAATTCTTGAAAGCGGCGGAAAACCCCTTTATCTAGGCGTAATCCCAGACGATAAAGCCGCGCTACAAGCCGCATTGAAGCATGCACTGTCCTCAGCGGACATGGTGATAACCTCAGGCGGCGTTTCTGTGGGGCCGAAGGATTTGACGCCTCAGACAGTGTCCTCTTTAGGTGAGCCCGGATTGCTTGTCTGCGGGATAGCGGTGAAACCGGGAAAACCAACGACAATAGCGCTCGTCGGCGAGAAGCCGGTTTTTGCGCTTCCAGGACACCCTGCTTCTGCGCTTCTAATATTTCATCTGCTTGTGCGGCCCGTCATTCAGCGTATGGCAGGCAGAACCGCGCTTGAGGACAAGACAGTTAAAGCGGCAGCATCCACGAGGATGTTTTCGGCTAAAGGCAGGAGAACCTTCGTAATGGTCAAATTAAAACCTGATGCGCTAAGAGGGTTTGTTGCTGTGCCTGTGGAAACAGGCGCGTCCGGAGCCATAACAACGCTTGCGAAGGCTGACGGGTTCGTGGAGATTCCTGAAAATCAACAATTCATTGACTCGGGCGAAGAGGTTACGGTAACCCTTCTGAAGAGTAAGTTGAGTCTATGATCCCTGTTTTCCTTTTTGCGGTTACGTATGCAGTGAATACCCATGTTAGTATGGCGTAAGCGGCCATGCTTATGCTTACAAGCCAGTTGCTGAAAGCAAGCACATATAGCGTGTAAAGGGAAAGTGTGGTGCCAACGGCAAACAAGGCGACAACCAGCCATAACGCCCAGAATCTCTTCTTAAAGAGTCCATAAGCCGCAATGAGGTTGAGTATTCCTGTTAGGCCTATATGTGGCGGAAAATTGGCGAATGGCAGAAGCGCGAGGAAAATTATGCCAACTGCGCCGTAGAAAGCAACCGGCGCTAACTTGCGTGCGTCATTAACGTTAAGTTTTGATTTAAAGGACATTTTTAACCGCCTTAAATCTTAGCAAGAGACTGCTATATTAATAAATTTAGTGTTCCTCTTTTCAATTGTATGTTCCGCGCTCACTTCCGCTTTCTGAACAGTTTCTTTCCATCCACGGCGCAGACGTACTCGAAGCACACTTGGAGCTTGCACGCTTCTTCCATAGTTGAAACTGCTTTTGCATGGTATCCATATGGGTTGCCAGCGAAGTTGCTTGTTAAATGTTGAAGTATATTCATGTTGCCAACACACTCTTGCGGCCCATCATCCTTCTAACATGACTATGCCGCGTGCTTTATGGTGCTCCATTGCACCCTTCTAATATCTTATTAGTTAAAGTGGACTTTTGCAAGCCACAGGTTACCTGCTCTCTTCGCTAATCGCCGCCTTGACTTTTAGAAGACGCTTATCGCGTTGCTTAGGTGGCTATTCCGAAGATTTTCTCATCAACTCGCGGCAGTGTCTAGAAGATCACCCTATCTCGGGTGAGATTTTAATGTAAGCAGTAATTGTTTTGTTGGATTAGTCTTTTCGACTTTTAACATCACAGCCGATCCTGTTTACGTGAACAGTTTCAATCCTTGTTTTGTTGGATTAGTCTTTTCGACCCATAGTTTTAGGAGGACAAATAATAGGGGTACGGTTTCAATCCTTGTTTTGTTGGATTAGTCTTTTCGACTTTTTGTAATGTGTTATAGGCTCGTGTAAGCATAGTTTCAATCCTTGTTTTGTTGGATTAGTCTTTTCGACTGATCTTAGGTTTGCTGAAGAAATTCGGCAAGTTCGTTTCAATCCTTGTTTTGTTGGATTAGTCTTTTCGACTCACCTTCTCTTTTTTTTCTTTGACCGTATATAAGTTTCAATCCTTGTTTTGTTGGATTAGTCTTTTCGACCCCTGGTGATCGCTAACATTTCGTTCAGCCACTCGCGTTTCAATCCTTGTTTTGTTGGATTAGTCTTTTCGACTACAAAGTCCTCTCAGACACTGACCTGGTGAAATAGTTTCAATCCTTGTTTTGTTGGATTAGTCTTTTCGACTCTCCAGTCTTCTACGTCAAAGAATCTAGCTAACCAGTTTCAATCCTTGTTTTGTTGGATTAGTCTTTTCGACAAAGAACTCATGAAGATTCTTCGCGTCCCGAAGCGTTTCAATCCTTGTTTTGTTGGATTAGTCTTTTCGACAGAATCTATACATAGCTTATCATAAGGTTAATTATTGTTTCAATCCTTGTTTTGTTGGATTAGTCTTTTCGACAGACGGCTGGCGTTGAAAGGCTTGCTCATCTCGTGTTTCAATCCTTGTTTTGTTGGATTAGTCTTTTCGACTGGTATAAACGAAATAGATGGAGAATAGACGGTTGTTTCAATCCTTGTTTTGTTGGATTAGTCTTTTCGACTTGTTCTCTATCTGCCATTTACTGAACACCGACGAAGTTTCAATCCTTGTTTTGTTGGATTAGTCTTTTCGACGTTGTCGCCGAACACAGAAAATGCTGGTTGAAATGGTTTCAATCCTTGTTTTGTTGGATTAGTCTTTTCGACTTCACCCCCGCCACAACTTATTCGGTCCAGAAGCCTAGTTTCAATCCTTGTTTTGTTGGATTAGTCTTTTCGACCATATTGTGTCGAAGTGCCTAACCATGTTATCCTTGGTTTCAATCCTTGTTTTGTTGGATTAGTCTTTTCGACGTGTGTTCCAGCTCGTGGGACACTGTTACCGCTCACAAGTTTCAATCCTTGTTTTGTTGGATTAGTCTTTTCGACTCAATGTATCCTCTTGCTTCACCGTCCCCCGCACCAAGTTTCAATCCTTGTTTTGTTGGATTAGTCTTTTCGACTCGCGCGCTGCAACTTCACCGTCTGCTGACACTGAGTTTCAATCCTTGTTTTGTTGGATTAGTCTTTTCGACTTAGTAGCCGACAGTGGCGGCTTTGAACAGTTAACCGTTTCAATCCTTGTTTTGTTGGATTAGTCTTTTCGACAAGACACTCAGCCACATCTTATAGCAGGCTGGAACGTGTTTCAATCCTTGTTTTGTTGGATTAGTCTTTTCGACAATATTACGCTAACATCACCTCAAAACCTACAGCTAAAGTTTCAATCCTTGTTTTGTTGGATTAGTCTTTTCGACACAGCCTACAGGAAGCATACATCTCGCCTGACGGGTTTCAATCCTTGTTTTGTTGGATTAGTCTTTTCGACTCTTCAGCATTTCATCTAGCCATCCGTTAAACTTTTGTTTCAATCCTTGTTTTGTTGGATTAGTCTTTTCGACTCCAAGAAAAGAAAGGAAAAAAAAGGATACTAAAGTTTCAATCCTTGTTTTGTTGGATTAGTCTTTTCGACATAGAAACCCCAAGCCGTTGCAGTCAACGTGAATGGTTTCAATCCTTGTTTTGTTGGATTAGTCTTTTCGACTTGTTGGTGAAAAAGTGCTTTGTGTTGATGAAAATGGGTTTCAATCCTTGTTTTGTTGGATTAGTCTTTTCGACCATCGACTTATTTAAACACTTCTAAATATGAAAAAAGTTTCAATCCTTGTTTTGTTGGATTAGTCTTTTCGACGTTTTGACAGATACATGCTTACAACTTCTACTCATAGTTTCAATCCTTGTTTTGTTGGATTAGTCTTTTCGACGTATAGCACAAGTCTGTCAGTGCCATTTTTTAGGCGGTTTCAATCCTTGTTTTGTTGGATTAGTCTTTTCGACCTTCCAACCGCAGTCTTAACCTGAAACCACTGATCAGTTTCAATCCTTGTTTTGTTGGATTAGTCTTTTCGACGACGATTTGCATTTGCCAAGCGACTATGAGATGCTTAGTTTCAATCCTTGTTTTGTTGGATTAGTCTTTTCGACTCACGGGTTTGGTGTGGAACGAAAGGAATAGCCATTGTTTCAATCCTTGTTTTGTTGGATTAGTCTTTTCGACGGAAACCTTCAGGGCTACATGCATGAACATCTGGGAGTTTCAATCCTTGTTTTGTTGGATTAGTCTTTTCGACGGCAGGTTTTTTGGTCTTCTTTTTGTTTTTTAGATTGATTCCTCCCATCTTTTTGAAGTTAGATTATTGTGCTCTATAAATTATTTGAGTATTTATAAACAAAATCATTAATTCGTCACTTGGTTCTTTAATCTGTTGGGTGGACATAATTTTCTGTAGCAACAATTTATACATCGATTATCCTGTTTTGATCGAGGCATAATTCCTGTTTGTATCACAGAACGGGTGTTCTGAAACACTTTTAATGCAAAGCTTTTAGTTTTTTCGGTTATGTTAACACGAATTTTCACGCGATGCTTCTTTTGAAAAATCACTATTGCTCGCTTAACGCGCTTGTTAAAATTTTCTTCAGCCAATAAAGCCAATAATCCCAGCTGCGTCTTCAACGTTTCCCCGACATTCACATAATCACTATACTTTCTTTCAATTATTATAATCTCATCAGCAGTCTCGATAGCCTCATCAATTTTGCCAGAAAGTTGAAGCTTCTCTGAGTACATATATGCCTCTACAAATTTTTTACCTTTGACCCCTGCGATTATATAGTTTCGATTAGTGGTTGAATGGCGCCTGTGAAGCTCGCGCCCAGCAATAACGGTTCCCCGCTTTTCCTCTCTCTGCTGTATACCTAAGACAAGCTGAAAATATGTAAACCTGGGGCAAAAAGCATGTTCCACAACATTAGTAACAGACAGGCTCAAATCACAAGACTCTCCAATTCACCAGCTACATAATCCTTATCAAAACCTTGCCCAATAATTGTAACTTTACCAAAGCATTTATGGCAAGTTAAAATTAAATAAACAGAATCTGAACTCGCCGCTATTCTTTTCAGTTTTTCCACAAGGTCTTTTTTCTGCTGCGACGAGAGAGAACCACAAAAAACGCTCTTTTGCACCCTAATAAAGCCAGCGTCTTTAAGGGCTTGGGCAACGCGCGTTCGCGTCTGATTATCCGAAACATCATAAACCGCGTAATACATATGTTTCTTCAAAAGTCACCCCTCACAAAGCAACAGATCTATAAGTTTCCTGCAATAATTCCACCCTTCCTTCTCCACGACACCCTCCACGCTGCTCACATATTCCTTAATGATATACTTCCTTGCCTCTTTGGCCAAAAACACACTCACACTATCTCCATGCTTCAGTATTTGAAACCAGCCGTCTCGGGCAATTTTTTTCGTGAAAACTTTCACAGCTATACGATCAACCCTTGTTCTGAACAACTCAATAAGATCAAAAACCAATGTGGGTTTGCCATAGGCATCAGCATGATAAAAACCAGCATTAGGATCCAAGCCACTCAAAATAACCACTTTTTCCACGCCACCATATGCAAGTCCATATGCATAATTCAGCACAGCGTTAAATGGATCAACAGCAGGTCGCCGGCTTCGTTCCGTAAATTTATATTTCTTAGGCAAAACACTTGAAATAGCAGAAAAATATGCAGACGCAGAAGAACCCTCAAGACCAAGCAACTCTTGCTTAAATGACTTAGAATACTCGATCTTTTTAAGTTCATTTAAGCTCCGCTGTAAAAAGCGGACGGCGTGATCAACAGTAACATCATTGACACATCTATTATTCCTAATTTCTACAAGAAACTTTTTCTGCTCCTTCAGTTTCTTCGCTACAATATCTTTCGAAAACTTAAAGGCAACAACAGAATCTTGATTCAAATACTGCTTTCTACGAAGTTCCGCCGCTTTCCCAAGTGTACATGCCCATAACCTACCAAAGGGCCTACCAGACCATTCAGACAAAACCAATTGAATTCCTTTCTCTATGCAAAGGGACATAACTTGAGTACTGACTAACGCATTAGCTGTAATAATTACCGCATCCACCTTTTCCGCAGGTACCTCCAATTTATTTTCGGCAGTTTTGATAAGGAAACACTCATGGTTACGTTTGAGTACACTACCATGTTCACTGATTTCGAGAATCATACACTAAACATCAACCCGTCGTATTGTTCCATATCCCTTTGAAACACTTTTTCCCAAACCTATCAAATCAGGCAACAAGATGTTTAAACGAAATCGCAACAAAAATCCTACAAACAGGTTATCATGAACCTTAACGCGCAGTGCTTTATACTGATAGATATTCGCTTTAATCCGGAAATTAACATGTATGCCCAATCCCTTGAGGCAGCTTAGAACATTTGCAACTAATATTCTCTCAAGAAACTTCCTCCGTTTACGCTTATCTAAAGTCCTGAACAAGCTGTAATTAATTTCGTTAAGCGCAAGCCACGGCGTAATAAACTCATAATAACAAAATTTCTGCACAATTTCTTCTATTTGTATTCTGATTCGCTTACATCTTACATGCAACGTGCTCTGCGGCGTTGATATAACATCAACCGCAGCAATTTTCTTGGCCAATAATGCAGCATAATTTTGAAGCCCTAAGACACAGAGGTTTCCAGCAACGTTTTTGTATTGTATGAGCGGATAATGATACGCTTTATCAGAGTGATGGTGGAACTCTGCATCGTCAATGAACACATATCCCAAAAAACCTCTAAGCTGCGCAGCAGATACATGTACATCCTCAGCAAAATCAAAAATTACTCGGCAAATCTTAACATAAAACGCCAAATCCTTAGGTTCCGCCACTTGTGAACACCGAATTTGCTTTGATGCCGATTTTAAATGGGACATTTCGCCATCATCTTCCTAAATAGCTGCTGAAGTAACCCACTTATCAAGACCTATTTCTGAATCGTAAATGTCGCTCAAGTGCTCTTTTTTAGGCAATAGCACGTTTTTTTCAAGCAAATCAGCGTCGAACATTCTTCGCAAATTATGCTGCTTATCCAGCTCTACAAAAGTCTTAGGCAACTCGGCCGCGAACTCGGCGAATCTGTTAATTTTACCATTCAAAAAAGCATTCTTCACATCTTCCCACTTTTCGGCGCACGGAACGAACACTGTGTCACCAATATCAGCAGGCAATACTTTTTTCTTCACAAAATCCCAGACTTCATCAAACCACAGCTTGCACATTTTGATTCGTAATTCTTCGCTCAACTTTTTGTTCGTTGCATGAGCTTTAGCTAATTCGCTATAATAACTTTGTAATGCCCTGTACAGTTCTTTTGAATCACTTACATGAGGAAGAATTTTTTTTGAAAGTTTCATTTCAAGATCATCGTAAGGCGCTACATCTTCATCAAGCTGAAAAATAGTTAACAATGGCGTAATTTTTGAGTAACCTTCTCTATTAAGGCGTCCCATCGTTTGCACAATGTTATCGAGAGGCGCAACCTCACGATAAATCCTATCAAAACTTATGTCTACACCAGCCTCCAAGACCTGCGTAGAAACAACCAACAGGGGTTCTTTATTAATTTCGCGAATAATTTTGCGCCGTTGCCTTTTGGTTATTCCAGACGACAAATAATAAATAACGCCTTCTCTGAATTTGGAAATTTGGTGGTAGATATCGTGTGCTTTTCGCCTCGTGTTGACCATTATCAATACGCGGCCAGCTTCTCCATCAATATCCGCAACATCTAATTGTGGAAGATACTGAATATACTTTAGAGTCGCGTTTAGATATGTATCTTCTGTTTTTTGAGGATATTTCAACGTAGGCAGCATGCAAAGTGCATCTGGAATTGTAGCACTCACAAAAAGAATGCGTGAATTGAACTTTTCGGCGATAACACTTAGCAGATTAACCAAGTTGGGTAACAAGAACTTTGGAATAGTCTGTACTTCATCAATTATCAGAAGGGCATTTCGGAAAGCCAACATCTTCATTTTGTCTTGTGGCCTGTTGGAATAAAGTGTGATCAATAGGCGCTGAGTGGTTGTCACAACAAATTCATAGCTAAAAGATTCACGCTCAAAGTACTCTTGTGACTTGAAAAACTCTTCAGTTGACTCTGATAATTCGCTTTCGCGCTCAGCGAGACTGCCCGTAAAAGCATGGTTATAGACTAGCACTCGTCTCAATGAGCGCTCGTCTAAAACTTGCTTAAGTTTGCCTTCAAAGTCTTCAGTGAGAGCGAGCAAAGGCGAAAAATAAAACACACGATCCAAATTCCCTCGGCAAGCAATGGTGTTTATTATGTCGAGAAACATTTTAGTTTTGCCTATTCCTGTTGGTGCTTTTAAAACCATTATTCGTTCATTGAAACTGTTTTCTGCAAGTACGCACTTTTGGAACTCAGTACGCAGATGCGCAAGTGTGCTTTGACGCGCCAAAGCATCAGTGTTGCAGCTTAAAGTGTATTTGGACTTTTTCCATTGATCAAAGAAGCTACCTCGGTCAGCTAAGATTAAAGCTGAGAAAACAATGTTAAATTCCAAATACTCTTGAATATGATTCTGCTCATCCGCTGTGAAAAAATTCAGTTGTGGTATTTTCTGATTTTTTAGAAGATCAGCCCAGTCTAAATTTAGACTGCTATTTTGACTAAAAAGCGTTATATTATTAAAAAACCCCTCCTTAGAGTTCTCCAATCGCTTATCACCAGCACTGAAAGGAGCAAACACCTTATGAAGTGGGAGTAACTTGCTGTGATGTGCCGCGACTGCACATACAACTTTGGCCCGATCAGCAGGCGACAGTTTTCGCGATAAGCGATAAGCAGCCAACGCAGAGAAAACCGAGTGCGCACGAACATATTCTTGTTGAAGAAATTGTTCGACACAGCGCCTTTCTTGATCAGAAGCCGAAAATAGCCTTTGGTAATACGGATTAAGCTTTCCTAGATCATGCATCAAACCTGCATAATACGTTGTGTTTTCTAAACCTAAACCTTCAACTAGCATCCGCGCCAAGTTTGCAGTCTTCAATAAGTGCTTTTCAAGATCAGTCTGGGCTTCGTTCTTTGGGTGCGCGTAAAAAGGCATTTAAATGTGCCCGCCACTAATAGAGACACAGCGTTTCGTCAGAACCTTTGACGGCAAAATATCTTGAAACTGATAGAGGCCTTTCGACTCTTTCAATCTTAATTGAGGATTCGCCTTTTTCTGTTGGTATGGGAATAAAATGGCGTAAAACTATGCGCTCGAGGTTGTGCTTTTTGATGTAATGATAAAGTAAGCGTTCCACCACTACTTCTTGACCGACATCCAATTCCATTAAGACCCCAGAGTTTACAGTATTAACTTCCATTACCTCGTCTAAAATAACTGTGGAAACTTGGACGTTTTCTGGCTCAACTTCTGAAACCTCAAAAATTTTGACATCAGAGATTCTTGCTGGGCAGTATGCGTGACCGAGTGTTGGTGAAAAAACAAAATTATATTCTTTAAGTCTCGTTAAAAGGAGGGTTTTTACTTCATCAGAGGAAGCCACATAGAAAATATAACTTGGCGATACCATTAATTCAGTCTTGAAGGGTTTAGTTTTGGGCTCTTTTAGCGATCGATGATTTGTGTGAAATGTTATTTTGCTGGGAATACGTGCGAGTTTAATGCCTACGTGGGTTTCACCGAGGAGTTTTAAGTATTCTGGAGAATACAAATTTGCATGTATAGAATGCGATCTGCGCACACCAATTATGGCGGCGATTATGCCGATTACGGCACTTTTTGGCGGAATCAAACTAACGGTCTGGTTTGTTGTTACTGAAGGGTCACGAAAAGCGGCGAAGTCTCCTTCAACAGCAAAAGAAATTAATTGCATTTGTAGCTTCCTCTATTTCTGATCACGCAGTGTCAGTCGCCTTTACGTCTGCCCATTCCACCGGTATCCCACATGCTTTTATGTCTTCGCTTAGGTGCTGTGTGTCACTGAATAGTTCTTTACATGAGGCTACTCTGACCTTAGTAACCTTTTGTTTGCGCTCGTGTAACGCTGCTATTAGTTTATTGAACTTTAGTGGTTTCGCCGTGAGGCCACATGTTTTTCCTTTCATTTCGGCGTCTTCTTCTACTAGTGTGCTTAAGTCGTTATATATTGCGTTATTGTAGGTAACTTCTATCAAAAAGACGCTGCGTTGTGGATATTTGGATCGTGTCACCAGAGCGTTTGTTCCATCCCATAGGCAGCTGGCAAGCGTTGATTCCAGCTCCATAAAGCGTTTCACAACATCGCTATTCTCAATGTACTTGCCAAGGTTCATTGGGTTGATGGTCGCTTGGGTCTTTATTAATGCGTAGTCTACAGCGTAAAATTTGCCGAAGGTGCCAGATTGCTGTATTTCTTCTCCTTCTTTTTTAGGCTTTTTTTCTTTTCCTACAAATTTCGATGAAATCATCGGGTTAATTATGTCAACTTTGTTTACGCTTCTGCCTAAAGAGAATTGTACAGGACCGGTAAGCTTATGCGAACCGCCTTCGCCGGTATTTTCTGATCGAATTGTTACTAGTGCGCCGAAGAGAGGAACATCGAAAGTTTTGAGTAAAAGTTCTTTTATCACATCACCTTTTAGGTTGCCGATTAACTCTTTTGCGCGATCGTCGGCAGTTGTTGGGTTGCCGTTTTCGTCGTAGTCAACAAATATTTTATAGCCCAAGTGTGCCGCTGCGTAATCGCGTATGGTTCTTTTTATTCTCACGTCGGTTACTATTATTGTACCATCAGGCATTAGTCGAGGCTGGTTTTCAAAGCCAGGATCGCCGTTAGGGTTGGCGCGCGACTCATAATAGAATAATAGTTCTTTTCGAATGTCTTTTAACTCCACGCTTTCACCTCCCTTAAAGTGTTTCAAAGACACCCTTGTAGAACCAGTAGGAATAGTCTTCGCCGGCTTTTGTGTCATCAATTTCTGTGGGCGGCGTGTTAGCTTTGATGAACTGATTTAATTCGTCTGCCTTTTCCATGTCTTTAATTAGGGCAGCGCCCAAGCATACACGTTTATAGGCATGCCGTAGTCTTTCGCGGTCATACTTTGTATAGGTTAAGATCTCATTGATTGAACTGCCTGCTTCGCCTGCGGCTTTCTTTAGGTTTACGTATTTTCCAGCTATTTTTCCTATTTTATAGGCGTATTCCTCATTCAGGTCCATTTTCTCACCTTCTTTAGTTAATATTTTAAGGAGAAAACTTGACTTTGAAAATAAGGAAGAATCTCTGAGTTTGGGTTCGTGAAGCCAATCAAATAGATTTTCACGAATCTCTTGAACAATACGTTTAACAAGCATGTTGCGCTCAAAAAATAAACCTTTAATGTAAAAGCGTATAGCATTAACATAATCGCTCCATATTACTTCCTGATTTTTCTTTTTGATTAATGACTCAAAAACCATTGGGCAATATATAAAATCGCCGCGGCTGAGTATCTTTTTAAGTTGCGTGAAAGTTAGGTTTTCATCAATCAAGACTTCAAGTTTGGCTTGACTTTTCTTAACGCATAGTATTTTTAGCATTGCAATAGTCTGTGTTGATGCATAATTCTTCTGTAATGAATTGAACCCGCTCAGCAGATTATCGTAGAAGCCGCTTGCTTTTTTCTCAAGTGTCGATGTTGGATCGTTAATGTCGAAAAAGTACCAGCTTAAACCTGAAATTTCAATTGCACCCTCTGGAGGCATATTTATTTTTTCAAATGAAGCACACCCTATGCCCAGATTCATATAAAACTCTTGATTGCGTGTACAATTTATTGAAAAAGCTGGATCATCATAGGAGAGAAATTTTGCTGTTTGTGTGCTCTTAGACGGATATGCGGAGGAAGTCATTCCAAAAGCATCTATGAAGTTATTTGTTGGATCATTTTCTGTTGTCTCGTGATACTCAACGAAAGGAGTGATCATTGCCGAGTATGGCAAAATTACCAATCGGAAACGTTCGTTTCCTTTGTAGTCGGCAAGTTTATCTTTGAGATTTTTAGTCTTGCATAGACTAACAAATTTGCGGCACACTTCAAGAAAAATTCTTTTTTGGAGCTCACAATTTTTGTTTATTATTCCATCTTGAATATAACAGTCGAAAAGGGCATTGTTCTGAACAAAGTAGTTTTCTTTGTCTAAACGTAGTTTTATTAGGTCTGAATCAACGCTGTAGTTTTCAGATTCTTTTTCGAAGTCGAAGGTGAATTTCCAAACAATCTTGCCAGTTCCATGTCTACCGCTAACGGAAATTGCGAGAGTATTTTTCTTGAGAACTCCGTAAAATTCAACGTAGGCACGTGGGGAGTTAGCACCTGTCCCTCTAAAGGGCAAGCCCACAGCTTTTAGCGTGTTTCTTGGCATTTGAAGCAGGTTCTTTAGTAATTCTTTAGAATCTTTGTTATCTCCGTATTCTTGTAGTGTTTTATCGTCGAAATTAATGGTAATGGATGATGCAGGGGCGGTAGCTTTAACGTAAACTTTTTTGACATTTGTGGGGTTAACAAATTCTTCGTTCCAATCTTTATTTTTCAGAAAGAGCTCGTAAGCAAGCATGTTTGAAACCCGCGGCTTATTTAATTTTGAACCGAATATTTAATTATATTGTAGGTTCAATCCTTAAAAATAATATGGTTCAGTAATGAACATTTTCCAAAAAATGAATATTATATTGCTTTTTGTTGAATAAGCAGTTAGGAAATGTCGAAGTCAAATCTATGCGCGGGAGCTGCGGGTTACAGTTGCATCTGCGGGCATTAGGCCGCGCCACATAACCTGGAACCCGCAATGCGCTATGATCGCTAATGGTTCTGGAAACTGATAGGGCTGTAAAAGCTTTAGCACTGTGGGCAGCGGCGTTTCGTCTTTCACGATACTTTGGAGCTGCTGCTTCGCCGTCTCCATAAGTGTCTTCGCCACTAACGCTTCGCCTATCAGCACATGCGTGTCCACGGAGGATGCAGCCCGGCGCGCGGCTTCAATAGTCACGCCGTGTTCTGCTGCCAGTTCCTTAAGCGGCACAATATGCTTTGTCAGCTCAAGTTTTAATTGAGCTGCTTGCGTTTGCACCGTTTCTTCGGCATAGCCCGCTAATACTTGCAGAACCGCGCGCAGCGGGATACTACCCTTGTAGCGGATTAAGTGCAAGTGTGGGTTAGTGGATTTTAATTCGGTAAGCTTGTCACATGCAAGCACCTCGTCTATAGCAACAATCAAATGTGTATCCCTTACCTCAGCAAGCTTTTCGAGCTTGCGCCTGAGATACTCGCGTGTCCAGAAGCCGACAATCTCCATATACACGCGTGCGCTGCCAAGCGTGAATACGAAATCTGGAATTAGCACCGAGACGCCGGCTTGAAGCGGCTCGGGCTCGCGCTGCACAGTCCAAGCCGAGCCTAGGCTTCTGAATTTGGCTGCGAACTCTTCTTCGACTTTGCTGTCAAAGCCTTCGCTTGAAACGGCTGCGGGGAAGAGCCAGCCATGTTTGCCGTTGTCCAAGCTGAAGGCGAATAGGCGATTGTTACGCAGTATCTTCGCTTCTATGCTCCATGCTGGGGCGTGCATGATCTCGGGCAGAACCTTAGCTAGGCATGTGCCGTATCTCCGTGTCAACTTGAAAAGGGAAGTGGGGCCTTCAACCTTCACGCTGAAGTGGCTATGCTGCCGCGTAACCGAGTACATCAGTCCGTAGTGCTTTACGGCGCGGAAGATCCGCTGCCAGTTCCCTGCCGCATTAAACGACAGCTCAGTTGCCATGAAAAGAAGTGTCTGCGTCAAGCTCAGATTGTATAACTTCAACAGCTCCAGAGGCTTAACTTCAGCCGCAAGCTCCAGCGTAGCCTCTGCGTCTAGATCGGCATACAACCATTCATCAAGCTGCTCAGCCGAAACCCCAAGCCTTTCCGCAGCCGCCTCAAGCATGCGCCTTCGCGCCATCCAAGTCGCGGGTAAACCGTTTTTCGCTGCTTCAGCGAAAACAGCATGCCGCGCTTCCACGGGGTTAATCCGGGCCTGGGAGGCGAAAACGCATTTGCGCTCTACAAGCAACGCTAGGCCCCGCACAAACTTGAAGCCGTAAAGGTCCTCAAGCTCTAGTATGCGCTCGCGAATCCAAGCGCGTTTTCGCCCTACATTCTCCGCGTATGCTCTTATAACCGCCTTCGCTGCTTGCAAGTCCGCAGCGCTGAAGCCTGAGTACTTCGGTCTGATGTTCCCGCGCCAGTAGCTGGCCCTTAACAGTTCAGAAGGTAGCACACCATGTCACCACCACGGGCATATGCGTGCGGCTTACTCTTCGGCCAAGCTGTCAGCATGCTTCCTCCTTCTGCGTCTTGCAAGCTCCATCTCCTTTGTCTCCTTCGATATAACCTCATAAAGCACAGCTACCTTACCGTCGTGCTTCCGCAATAGCCGACCCAAGCGCTGGATGTGCTGTCGTTGGCTGCCAGTTCCGCTGAGCACAATGCCGCGGCTTGCGTCAGGCACATCTAAGCCTTCGTCAAGCACTTGGCTGGTAACGATGGCTGTGTACTCGCCGCTTTTAAAGCGAGATAGTATAAGCCGCCTTTCTGCTTCCGACGTCTTATGCGTTATCGCAGGAATCAGGAACCGCCGGCTAATGGCATAAACGAGGCTGTTAAACTGCGTGAAAATAAGCGTTTTCTCGCTTGACACCTGCAGCTGCTCTGCGAGGAACCGCATCTTCGCCTCCGAATTCAAAGCGATCTTCAACGCTTTGTTACGGGCTAAAACGGCTTCCCGCGCCTTTGGATCGAAGGCTGAAAGCTTAATGAGCCTTTGAAAATCCAGTTCGCTCTTCATTTCCAAGCCTCGCGTCGCCAGATAAGCCGTGTACACCCTCCAGTGCCGATCATACTCCTCCTTCTCCTGCGGTGCCAACTCCACAAAAACTTTCTCATGCTTGTATGGCGCGATGTACTCGCCTGCAAGCTCCTCGTGGCCTGCCTCGTAGACCACGGCGCCAATAAGCCTTGGCGCGTCCAGATGCCGCATGTCCGCACGATGCAGCGTGCTGGTTAACCCAAGCCTGTAGGGAGCAACGAGCATCTCAGCCGCTTGGCTATAGCCTGGTGCGAACAGGTGATGTACCTCATCAGCGATGAGCAGTCCAAATTTGTCGCCTAACTCTTCTGCGTGGATGTAGGCGGAATCATAAGTGCTCACGGTGACCCAGCTTAATTCACGTTTGCCGCCGCCGTAGACTCCAGCGTCAACGCCGAGCGCCTCTTTGAAACGCTGCGTCCACTGGTCAACCAGCGCGAGGGTTGGCACCAGAACAAGCGTGGCCTGCCTCAGGTTTTCGACGGCTTTGAGGCCGATGAAGGTTTTGCCGCCTGCCGTCGCTATGCATATTATGCCACGGCCGCCGTTTTCAATCCAGCGCTGGAAAGCTTCCTGCTGGTAAGGGTAAAGCGCCACGTGCCCATTTACTGTAGCAGGCGCTGGCGGCGGCTTCAAAACATGATCCTCAAAGCTTACGCGGCTACTTCTTAAGTAGCGTAGTATGTCGCTGTAGTGGCATGCTGGCGCCCTGTAGGCGCGAACACGCGGATCCCACTGACCGAAAGGCGTGGAAACATCGCCCTCGATTAGGATGGTACCCCTAGCATAGGACAGCCTAACAAACACGCTTAGACCCAAAATCAACACGTAATGACAATTTAAAAGAGTATCTACAAGCGCAACGCCGAATAAGCGTAATCAAACTTGAAGCATCACGGCAATAGATGTGCCGCATAAAATTGGCGAGTTCAACGTACGCCGAGACGCTATTTTACATAAATCTGGAGCCCCGCGAGATTTTTATTGGAAATCGTGCGTGGCAACACTGAGATAAGGGGCGAAAAAGTTTAGAGCAACCCTCACAGTAAGCAGTTTGGCGGATGAGCCTAATGAGTAATTGGGAACTGTTCGTTTCGCAATCAAACGTTTTCAGCGGTTTTCAGAAGCCGTTTGAAAAGGCGAGGTATGTGGTTTTCGGCGTTCCTTTTGATGTTACAAGCACGTACCGTACTGGCGCGCGTTTTGGTCCCACCGCCATTCGCCAGGCGTCTTTGAATATTGAAACCTACAGCTTTCGCACTGGCGTGGATGTTGAGGATTTGCCTTTGCATGACGTGGGCGACTTGCATGTTTCTACGAGTCCAGAGAAGACTGTGGATACTTTGCGGCTGGTGGTTGATGATATTTTGGCGGCTGGCAAAATTCCCATAGCGATTGGCGGCGAGCACACAATAACCTTGGGCATTATGAAGGGCTTCGGTGGCAAAGCTAAAGAAACTGCTGTGGTGAGCTTTGATGCACACTTGGATTTGCGCCGAGAGTTTATGGGTTTAACGCTTTCGCATACAACTTTCATGCAGCTGATAAACGAGGAAGCGAAGCCAGCGAAGATTGTTGAAGTGGGCACAAGAGCTGTTTGCCGAGATGAGTTAGATTATGCTGAAAAAGCGGGAATAAAGTTTTACACGTCGCACCAAGTGCGGAAGGAGGGCGCAGCGCAAATCATAAGTCATCTTAAAGACACGCTTTCACCGTATAAGCGCATTTACTTGACGGTTGACATGGATGTTCTTGATCCTGCTTTCGCGCCTGCGGTGCAAAATCCCGAGCCAGAAGGGCTTGAAACACATACTCTGCTGGACATCTTGTGCGCATTATGCGATAAGCGCGTCGTCGGGTTTGATGTTGTCGAGATCGCGCCCGTTTATGATCAAGGAATTTCAGCAGTTGCTGCCGCCAGAGTGATATTCGAAATACTTTGCCAAATTGAGAAAGCACGTAAAGCATAACCGTTAAGCCTGGTAGTCACAGCCCACTTTTTCATAAAGCAGAATAAAGCTGCATCCCCTGCCCTTTTTTCTGAAGGCGCTTGTTTATGTGGCATTAGTGGCAGCTGATCAGTTTGCTCATTTGTCTCCAGCATCGTTATCAGGCGTTTTCAAGGCAGCACAATACGAAAGCCGCTTCTGCGCTGAACTTTTCAACTCGATACTTACTTTTTTAGCAGAAAGCTTCATAAATAAGAAGTGTTGAATAGACTGTGCCTTAAAAGGGTGAGGCTATATGTCCAAACCATTCTATGTAAAATATGAAACACCGAAAGAGTTAGTAGACGCAGCCTATGAAGCCCTGCAGATAGCTTCAAAAACAGGCGTAGTCAGAAAAGGAACAAACGAGGCAACCAAAGCTGTTGAACGAGCTCAAGCGAAGCTTGTGGTTATAGCTGAAGATGTTGACCCGCCGGAAGTTGTCGCTCATTTGCCGCTCCTTTGTGAAGAAAGAAAAATTCCCTTCGTGTTCGTCCCAAATAAGGACAAGTTGGGCAATGCAGTGGGCATAGAGGTTCCTGCTGCTTCCGCATGCATCATAAAGGAAGGAGAAGCTACAGGATTAATCAAAGAAATCATCACACGAATTGAGCAGATTAAAAGAGGAGCTCAGTGATGAGCAAAGCAGAAAAAGCAGCAGCTGAAGAGGAACTTACTCCCTCAGAAGTAATCCAAATAATAGGGCGCACAGGAGTTACTGGAGAAATTACTCAAGTGCGAGTGCGCATTTTGGAAGGAAAAGACAAAGGGCGCATCATAACGCGCAATGTTAAGGGTCCAGTGCGGGTTCAAGACATCTTAATGCTGAGAGAAACAGAAAGGGAAGCAAAGAAAATTACCCGATAAAAAATGCGGGGTCAGACAGTCAAAGAGGAGTTGCCAATGCCTAAACCACGAAAATGTTCGTTTTGCGGTAATGATTTCCCAGCTGGCACTGGTATGATGTACGTGAGAAACGATGGCTCCATTTTATGGTTCTGTTCAAGCAAATGCAAAAAAAGCTCGCTAGAGTTTAGAAGAGACGCGCGCAAGCTCAAATGGACAACGTATTTCGGCAAGGAAGAAAAAGGGAAAGCCTGAAAGCCGAAATATTTTATCGCAGCAATACCCGACCTTTTTTCTTATATCATTTTTTCGTTGATCTTCCTAAATCTTCTTTGGCTCCATTGAAAATTGGAAATATGTCTAATTTTGACATGTGCTGCAGCAAGAAAGAACGGATTTATTAATACATGCGATATCTTCGTAGCGGGTAAAGCAGATGAGTACAAGAAAGAAAAACCATAAACCTAAAAAAATTAACTTACTTACTTTGTCTACCGCAAAAAAAGTCTGTGTTCTCCAAAAAGTTAAAGAAAGCCTGAAGCTGCAGCGGCTGGAGGCAGAATTTTGGCAATCTCTCTTGGAAGTTGAGAAATTAACAATAAATGGTTATACAATTGATTTTGGAAACGGCAACCTAAATGGATTAACAACAGGCGAACTGTCAAGCCTCTAACTCAAACCATTAATTTCTGGCATAACGCTTTTTCCGTTCTATATTCCAAAGTAAGCATAAATTTTGGTAGCGGGGAGTAGATTTGAACTACTGATCTCTGGGTTATGAGCCCAGCGGGTTAATCCTGGCTACCCCACCCCGCTTCGTTTATGCAAGCTGCTCTTTCAAATCCGTTTAGTAACTACTAACTTGCCAAATATTAATAGTTTCTTTTTTACTTTTGGCGAAAGCATTTTAGTTGCGATTATACCTCTTTAGCAATGGTGCATAGTGAATGGATAAACCGTACCTGCGTGAAATATTCAAGCCAGCATTTGAAAATCCAGTTTTTGTCCAAGGGCTCCCGGGCTTCGGCAATGTCGGAAGAATAGCCGCGCATCTTTTGATAAAATTTTGCGGAGCGAAACTCTTTGCAGAATTTTATTCACCTTATTTTCCAGACTATGTATCTGTGAGTTCAAAGGGAATATGCTTATTGCCAAAATACGAGTTTTACTTCGCGCCGATGGAGAAGAACAATCTTGTTATTATGACGGGAGAAATGCAGCCTTCGTTTGATGATGTTGTGGCACATTATCACGTTTGTGCTGAAATAGTAGATTTCATCGAGAAGATGGGCTGCCATTTTGCAATAACACTCGGCGGAGTGCCCATGCTAGAAGATAAGCCTCAAGTGTATGTGGCCGCAACTTCACCACGGTTAGCTGCTGAGTTCATGGAAAAAGGCGCCGTACTATACAGTAAAGGCCGAATAGTGGGGGGAACTGGGCTTACGCTGGCTCTTGCAAAAGAACACAACATAGACGGCATATGCTTACTTGGCAGTACGCCTGGATTTAAGGCTGATCGTGGCGCTGGCTTTATGGTTTTCAAGTTTTTAATGAAGATTTTAGGAAAAGAGATAAAAGAGGGGTTATAAGAAAAAGCATTAAATCTAAACACTTGCAAAGTAGGGTTCAGAATGATTGAGAAAGATGAAAGCAATAACATGGAGGGCACTGTTGTCAATTCAAAATTCATGAGAATTTTTCTGATAATTTTTGCTACTTTCCTTATTTTCGCAGGTCCCACATATGTTTCCTACATGCTCGCAGACGTTTTAAACGTGAACTATGTTGCCTCAGTGGTTTCAGGCTTCATCTTATTCATAGCAGGCTTATTGCTGCTGCTCTTTCTTGTCAAAAAGAAGATTGTCGAATTCTAAGTTTTGCCTCAGATACCCCAGGGTGCATCATCACAGTCAGCATTTTGGATTCTTCATCGGCATTTTCTAGAAAGCCGCAGCCGCAGCTATTAAATTTTCTTCGGTTTTCTTGCACAGTTGGAAAAGCATATAAAATATTCACGAAGGAATAATTAGTATGCAGAATGATAAAAGAAAACGACTAGAGGAAATTGTTGGAAAAGATGAGGAACCGACAAAAAGAACAACGATCATACTAGATAAGGAAGAAAGAGAATTCGTAGACTCGCTTATAAAAGAGGGAAAAGAACCAGGCATCAAACCTCTCATATCCAAAATGCTTGACGTTTACCGAAGCATGATGGTTTATGATTGGCGCTTTCCCGGCGAATATTACTGCGGCATAAGCCGCATCGCTTTCGTTAACGTGGAGTTACTTAATATTTTACTTCAGCATATTCCAAGAGAGAAGTGGCGTGAACTCGGGGTAAAAATGGGTGAAGCCTTGAAAGTCTCAATGGAAACAACCCTGGGTCTTCAAGCGATGCAACGTGAAAATTGGGAAAGCATCTTCAAACGCTTAAGAGTTCAGGGGTTCGGCGACTTCTATCTAAAAGACAAGTATCTGCTCATAAAAATGCCTTTCATAAGCCACGTGGAAATTTGGCAAGGCATCCTGGAAGGTCTATTCGACGTGAAGCTGGACATTAAAACCACTGTGCCTCCGCTAGTTTTCGAAATAAAACCGCAAAAAGCGCCACCCCTTCAGTAACATCGAGAATGCTCGCTGCGTTTCAGATGGATAGGTTTATTAGGAACTGACTAGCTTATGGTGCGCTTTAGTGATAAAGTTGAGGGATTGCGTTCATACAAGGCGGTTGCATTCATTAGCAGCAGAAGCAGCCCAAAAATCTTTAGCCTAAAAACAAGCAAGTACCCTATACTATGCGCATCCCTCAAAAGAATAGTTTTTTCAAGAAGCCTCCTAATTTCGTTTAGGAGTAATAACTGTAACAAAAAATTGAAGGTGATTAAAAAATGGAAAAAGTAAGATTTGCCATACCCGCCGGCTCTTTAGCCAAAGCAACCTTTGAAATCCTGCAGCGCTCTGGATACAAAATCTCTGGTCAAGACCGCACTTACCGCCCGACAATCAATGATCCCAAAATCGAATTGAAAATCATTCGACCGCAGGAGATTCCCGTCTTCGTCGGCGAAGGCTTGCAAGATGTAGGCATCACTGGTCAAGACTGGATTAAAGAAACATGCGCGGACGTTGAAGTGCTCCAGAACTTGGAGTACGGAAAAATACGGCTGGTAGTAGCTATACCCAAGAGTTCGAATGCAAACACGTTGTCGGAGCTCATGGAGAATGTTTGGAGCAGCGGAAAAAACTTTCGGGTATCCACTGAATACTTGAACATTGCCGCGGCATACGTGAAAAATAACCCTGCCTATAAGAAGCGTTTCGGCGACGCGGAGCCGCTTATAGTAACGCCATGGTGGAGAAAAGGTGAAAACCCACGGGCAAAAATATTCTTGTCTTTCGGCGCTACAGAAGCCAAACCTCCAGAAAACGCTGACTGCATAATCGACGTCACCGAAACTGGTTCAACCTTGGACGCAAACAACTTGAAGATAATCGAGACGGTAATGCAATCTTCAGCTGTGCTCATAGCGAACAAGAAAGCGCTAACTGATGTGCAGAAGAAAGAAAAAATCTACGATATCCTAACCCTACTAAAGGGAGTAGTGGACGGCGCCAAACGCATTCACATATTCGTAAACGTGGAAAAAAAGAACCTGAAGAAGCTAATCGCAGAGCTGCCCGCGTTGAAGAACCCCACGATTGCGCCGTTGGCGGATGAAAACTGGTGCTCCGTTAACACGATAATCGAAAAAGACTGCCTCATAGATCTCTTGCCTAAAATTCGCAAGCTTGCGCAGGGACTTGTTGTTTATGAACCACGGCAAGTGCTGGCTTTGGATGAGATAAGCAGGAGAGAAGAAAACAGGTGCGAAGCCGAGCGCCAGTGAAACTCTGGAAATCTACTGCGCTTCCAGCGGGCTGGTTCAGCAGGCAAGTGCCGAATGATACAGCAAACGAGCAGCTTGAAAGCGCCGTTAAAGCCATAATCAGCCAAGTCACAAAAGAAGGCGACGCTGCGCTTGTCGAGTTAACAGAAAAATTTGATAAAGTTCGCTTAGACGCCGAAGACTTAAGCGTCAAGCCAGCAGAAGTTGAAGCTGCCTATAAATCAGTGAGCCAAGAACAGGTTTCCGCGCTTAAGCTGATGAAAGATAAAATTAGCGCATTCGAAAGCCTAAAGCTGAAGCAAGTGCCCCTGAAAACCTCCAAAGACGGCATCATCATCCAAAGCGTTCTGCGCCCAATCGAAAGCGTAGGCTGCTATGTCCCAGGCGGCCTAGCGGCTTATCCAAGCACGCTGATCATGACCGCAGTGCCCGCAAAAGTGGCTGGTGTGCCGAGGATAGTGGTTTGTTCGCCGCCTAACGCTAAGGATGAAGTGAACCCGCTGGTGCTTGTTGCCGCGGACATCTGCGGCGTCAATGAAGTCTACAAGGTTGGAGGCGCCCAAGCGATTGCTGCTTTGGCGTATGGAACAGAAACAATTAAGCCGGTTAAGAAAATTGTAGGTCCAGGAAATAGGTATGTGACAGCGGCGAAGATTTTGGTTTCAAAGGATGTTGCAGTTGACATGCCTGCAGGACCCAGCGAGGTTCTCGTTTTGGCTGATGAGACGGCGAACCCGCGGCTTATTGCTCTTGACATGATTTCGCAGGCGGAACACGGCGTGGACAGCGTTGCTGGGATGATAACCACTTCTGAGCGGCTTGCAAAGGAAGTGCAGTTTTGGCTGGAGAAATCAGTTGCCGCAGCGGAACGCCGCGAAGTAGTTACTAAAGCGCTGGAGAATTTTGGCTTCATAATAACCTGTAAAGACATGGCTGAAGCCGTTGAGCTGGCAAATGTTTTTGCTCCCGAGCACATAGAGATAATGACCCGCGAACCTGAGAAAATAGCAGAGCGAATAACGTCAGCCGGATTAATCCTTATTGGCCCTTATAGCCCTGTTGCCTTAAGCGATTATGCAAGCGGAACAAATCATGTTTTACCCACAGGCGGCTTCGGAAGCGCCTTTTCAGGTTTGTCAGCGCTTGATTTCGTAAGAAGAGTAAACATTGTTGAATGCTCAAGGGAAGGACTGCAACGTGCGCAAGCGCTTGTGAAGGTCATAACTGAAGCAGAAAACCTTCCCAATCACTATAAAGCTCTCGAAGCGAGACTGGAAAAATGAACGCGAAAGGTAGGAAGTGGCTGGAAAGCAAGCTGGCGAAAATAGAAGCCTTAGAAAGCTACGCTCCTGAAAAAACCATAGAAAGCGTGGCAAAGGAGTATGCGCTTTCGCCTGCCGACATCATCAAGCTGAATTTCAATGAAAACCTATACATCCCCAGGGAAAAAATTGCCGAGCTTTTGAAGGAGGTGGCAGACGAATGCGATTTAAGGCTTTATCCGCAGGAGGAGGAAGAGCAGCTACGCGAAGCCATAGCCAAGTACCTCCAATTGCAACCCGAGTGCATTGCCGTAGGCAACTCCAGCGACGAGGTAATGGACCGAGTTACGCGGCTATTCTTGGAGAAAGGCGCTGTTGCTGTGACTTTTACGCCAACTTTCAGCGTGTTCCGTTACTGCGTGAAATACAACGGCGCTGAATATGCGGCTGTGCCGCTTCGGAAAGACTTCGCGCTTGATGTTGACGGATTACGCGCTGCCTTCACCACTGAAACAAGAATGCTATACTTGTGCTCGCCGAACAACCCTACTGGAAACCAGTTTGCCCTTGAAGAGATTGAGGCTTTAATTGAGGATTTTCCGGGTTTAGTAATGATTGATGAAGCTTATGGAGAATACGCGGATTACTCGGTTATTCCACTTATAGAAAAGTACGAGAACCTTGTGGTTCTGCGCACGTTCTCGAAGGCTTTCGGCTTGGCTGGGCTTCGACTCGGCTATGCAGTGGCTAACCCGGCGCTGGCGAAAGCTATTAACAAGATTCCTGCGCCTTACGCAATAAACATTGTATCGTTGACTATGGGCCGCAAACTGCTGGAGAACATTGGCACAGTACAGGAGGCTGTTGCCGCGTTGAAGGATGAGCGGAGAAAACTGATAAGCAGGCTGAACGAGATAAGAGGTGTGGAGGCGTTCGATTCGCAGGCAAACTTTGTGCTCCTCAACACAAGCAAGCCATACGGGGATGTTTACGTTGATCTGCTGAGGAGAGGCATAATAGTCAAGAAACTTGGGCGCCTATTGACGTACGAGAACTGTCTCAGAGCCACAGTAGGCTTGCCTGAAATGAACGTTAAACTCCTTAACGCGTTAAAAGAGTGCTTGGGTGAAAGTGTATGAGGAGAGAGGAAGTTTATAGAAAAACTAAGGAAACCGAAGTTCAAGTAAGCGTAAATCTTGACGGCGAAGGAAAAGCCGCTGTTGATACTGGCGTGGCATTTCTCGACCACCTGCTTACTTCGTTGGCAACGCACAGCCTGATAGACATAACCGCCAAGGTTAAAGGCGACTTGCGGCACCACTCGGTTGAAGACCTCGCCATCGGCCTAGGCGACGCGCTGAACAAGGCGTTAGGCACACGCGAAGGCATAGTGCGCTTCGGCTACGCAGCAGCGCCCATGGACTGCTCTTTAGCTTTCGCCGCCGTTGACCTCGTGAAGCGCCCCTACTTCAAGGTTGACTTGAAACTTCGCGGCAAGAAAATCGAGGACATGCCCACAGAAGACATTAACCACTTTTTCGAGTCGTTGGCTACTTCGCTCTGCGCGAACGTTCACGTATTCGTTCAGTACGGCAGCAACGATCACCACAAGGCTGAGGCGGCGGTTAAAGCGTTGGCGCTGGCGCTGAGGCAAGCAGTGGCTGTTGACCCCAGACGTAAGGGTGTGCCAAGCTCCAAGGGAGTAATTTGATGGCTCAAGTAGCGATATTTGATTATGGTGTTGGAAACCTTCTAAGCCTAAAGTGCGCTTTGGAAAAGGTAGGATTAAAAGCGAAAATCACTGAGTCAGCGCTTGATTTACGCGATGCAGATGCCGTCGCGTTACCCGGTGTTGGAAACTTTTCTGCTGCTGTCGCCAAACTTGAGGCTGTAAAAGAGACGTTGCTGGCCGCGGTGGAACGCGGCAAACCCGTTCTTGGAATATGCTTGGGGCTGCAGCTTTTCTTCGAGGAAAGCGAGGAGGGCCCTGGAAGGGGCTTGGCGCTTTTCAAGGGAAAAACCGTCCGGTTACGTGGTCAAGTGAAGGTGCCGCACATGGGCTGGAATACACTGCACATAGTCAAGCCTAACGAGCTATTTGATGGGGTTGCCGACGGAGTTTACGTGTATTTTGTGCACTCGCTTTATCCTGTTCCCGCTGACAAGGCCATTGTCGCGGCTGAAACAGACTACGGCGCTGCGTTCGCTTCCGCGGTCGCAAGCAAAAATGTGTACGGTACGCAGTTTCACCCTGAAAAATCAGGTAGCGTGGGCTTGAAGATTCTTGAGAACTTTGCTAAGTTAGTGAAAAGGTGATGCGGTAGTTGCAGTTGATTCCAGCTATTGACTTGATGAACGGCAAAATTGTTAGGTTGACACGGGGCGATCCGAAAACAGCGAAGGTGTACGATCAGTTCGGCGGGCCTGTGGAAACTGCGAAGAAATGGAGTGCAGAAGGCGCTGGGAAGCTGCATATTATAGATTTAGACGCGGCTTTCGGCTTTGGAGACAACTTGGCTGTTATCGCGGAAATCGCGAAAAGTGTGAATTTGCCTATCCAGGTTGGCGGCGGAATCCGCAGCCTCGAAACTGCACGAAGGCTGCTAAAGCTGGGAATAAAACAAGTGATCCTCGGCGCGTTGGCATTCACCGATCCATCGGCGATAACGCAGATTCAGCGGGAATTCGGCGCAGAAGCCGTGATTGTAGCCTTGGATAATAGAGATGGAAAAATAATGGTGGCGGGCTGGCAAACAGAGGCAGCGACGTGCCTGCAGGAAACAATGGAAAAGTTCACCGCGTTAGGCGTTCGCGTATTCCTCATAACTTCCATAACTCGGGATGGCACCCTTTCAGGTCCAGACCTTGAAACGCTACAGGAAGCATGCGCACAGTCGGATGTGGAGATAATCGCTGCTGGCGGAATAGGCAGCTTAAATGATTTAATAGCGCTGAAACGTATAGGCGTGGCGGGCGTGGTTATTGGTAAGGCTCTTTACGAGGGCAGCTTCACTTTGAAAGAGGCATTAAACAGCATAGGAGAAGCTTGAGAAGCTATGACGTTGGCGAAGCGGATAATTCCATGCTTGGATGTTGACCATGGCAAAGTGGTTAAGGGAATCAACTTCGTAAACCTGAAGAAGGCAGGCGACCCAGTGGAGTTGGCGAAGCGCTACTCAGACGAGGGCGCTGACGAGCTGGTTTTCCTTGACATCACTGCATCCGCGGAAAAAAGAGACATCTTGCGTGGCGTCGTGGAGGGCGTGGCGAAAGCGATAAACATTCCCTTCACCGTCGGCGGCGGAATCCGTAGCGTCGCCGACGCTCGGCTGATTCTCTGCAGCGGCGCAGACAAGGTCTCGGTGAACACGGCTGCTGTCGAAAACCCGCGGTTAATAACTGAGCTGGCTGAAGTGTTTGGGCAACAGTGCGTTGTGGTAGCCATCGACGCCAAACGTAGAAGCGGGCGGCAGGCGGATAGGGTAACGGTCGAAACAAGCGAGGGGCCCGTCTGGTTTGAGGTTTACACCTATGGAGGACGAAGACCCACAGGGATAGACGCCGTCGAGTGGGCGCTGCAGGCTGAGCAGCTAGGCGCAGGCGAGTTTCTCGTAACCTCGATGGACAGGGATGGCACAGAAGACGGCTACGACATAGAGTTAACACGCACGATTTCGGAGAAAGTTAATGTTCCAGTCATCGCAAGCGGAGGCGCAGGAAAACCGGAGCATTTCCTTCAAGTTTTCACGGATGGGAAGGCTGATGCAGCGTTGGCTGCCTCTGTCTTCCATTATAACAAGTATCCTGTTCCAGTTGTAAAGGGCTATCTGCGTAGGCAGGGGGTGAATGTGAGACCGTGGTAAATGAAGAATTGCTTAAAAAGCTGGATTTTGCAAAGGGCGGCGGACTCATCCCCGTGGTTGTGCAAGACGCCACGTCAAAAGCTGTGCTTATGCTGGCATACACCAACAGCGAAGCGCTTGAGAAAACACTGAGCACGGGCTACGCGCATTACTGGAGCCGCTCGCGAAACCAGCTGTGGATGAAGGGCGAAACCTCGGGGCACACGCAGAAAATCAAAGACATCCTCGTAGACTGCGACTACGACACATTGCTCTTTGTTGTAGAGCAGAAAGGACCCGCATGCCACACGGGAAACGAAACCTGCTTCCACAACAAACTAAAAGGTTAGCTACTTGTTTTTCCGTTTCCACTGCTTGGCAGAATTTGCCTTTTTTTTTATCCTTCTACTAGTTTCTGCATGCGAATAGAGGTATAGCAATTCTGTGCAGAAATCTATAGAGGGTCTATCACGGCAGCAGAAAATCAACTGCTACTTGCCTTTTAAAAAAAGTAAAGGGTGTGCACGCTGCGTTGAGCCGTTACGTTGAGGTTTATATGCTCAGTCAACTGAAGCTACTCAAAAACATGACCGTTTTCTAAATGGAAAAGGGGATGCGCTTGTCTTGCAGATGTGTTTTAGTCTTCTTCTCCGAGTTTTCTTTCTTTAATCTTCAACGTGTTTTCTTTGCTACTTATGACTCTGAAGTAGTCATTCAGTCCTTGCTTGTGCAAGAATCTTTTCACAAGCACTCGCAAGTGCTTTTTGGAAACCGCTTGGGTTTTGACTGTAATCTTGTTTGCTTCATTAGTGACCTCTGCTGCTGTTTTCTCCTTCATGAATGAGACAAGCGCTTGAATCACTTCTTTTCCTTCATCTTTAAGTTCAGACACATCAACTATCACGTCCACCATGCTTATTGTTCACCTCGCTTCGCTTCATGCCTTCTTGTCAGCTTTGTTTTTCCAAATCTTCTGCTGATAATTTTTCCGAATTAGCAAATGCTTGCTTGACAGTTAAACTTTTCTAGCGCCGAAAAATGCTATCATTTTGCGCCGCCTCAAAACTTCATTCTTTTTCGGCTGATGAAGCTTGCTGTGTGCTACAGGAACTTTGCCGTTCTAAAATTGCTGGCAGCAACATGGTGCTGTCGCTGATTAGGGCTTACGTTGAAGCACCAAAAGCAGTCTTCATTATTGTTTCCGCTGTTCTCCACGTTATTCTTTTATATCTGATGAAAGCGCTTCTTTCCAAATAAAACGGGGTATGGGACCTAATTCATGGATCACTTGGGTGTGGCGGCGCTCGGCGTCTTCGTGGTTACGCTCTTTTTGATGATTAAGCGCCCACGCGGTTTAAAACTGGGCTATGCCGCCGGCGTCGGCGCTGCTGCATCGCTGCTGCTCGGCACGGTATCTCTGAGCGAGGCGGCGCAGGCGTTTATGGAGATTTGGGACGCGGCTTTAGCGTTTATCGGAATAGTCGCCTTTTCAGTGGTGTTAGACGCGATGGGCTTTTTCAAGTGGGCTGCGTTGCAGGTGGTGAAACTGGCACGTGGAAGCGGAGTGCGGCTCTACTTCTATGTGTCGCTGTTAACGGCTGCAGTGAGCATACTGTTTGCCAACGACAGCGCCGTGCTAATTCTCACACCCATCGTTCTTGAGATTATCAGCCAGTTAAAGATTGACTCAGACGGGCGGTTGGCGTATCTCTTTTCTGCGGGGCTGATTGCGGACACTGCGGCAATGCCGCTTATCACGAGTAATCCGATTAACATTGTGAGCGCAGATTTCTTCAAGTACAGTTTTGTTGACCATTTAGTTTTCATGGCTCCAGTTGCCGTGGTAACTATCGCAAGCAGCCTGTTACTGGTTTATGTTTTCTTTAGAAAGAAAATTCCGAAGAAATATGACAGGGAACTTGCGAATATCTTGTCTAATGGCACACAGCCCATTACGCCTAACCTGTTGAAAATAAGTATTGCCACGTTAATTGCTATTGATGTTGGCTACGTTTTGGCCTCATGGAACAGAGTTCCCGTTTCCATAGTAATCTGCTCAGGCGCATTGTTCCTTCTGACTGTTTATTGGATGTCTCTACGCGGGATATCCTCTTTCAAGGGTGAACGAAAAGGCATTCTGGCATTGGCGAAAGAAATCAACTGGGACATCGTGCTCTTCATGCTCAGCATTTTCATCGTCGTTCAAGGCTTACGAAATGCATACATTATTGAGCTTCTATCTTCCACGCTCGTAGCCACCAGTGCATTCCCATCCTTGTTAAGTGTGTTGGCCCCAAGTTTGGTGGTGACGGTTGGCGCAAGCTTCATGAACAACTGGCCGATGACAATTCTCGGGTTAATGGCTATACGCCAAGCAATGGCGACTGCTGGCTTAAGCGGGCAAGCGTTAACTGGACTGATTTTCTCCAACATCATCGGGAACAATCTTGGCCCACACTTTTTCCCGTTGGGCTCTTTGGCTATTCTTATGTGGCTGGAGACAATGAGGCGCAAAGGCGTTGGAATAGGCCTAAGAGACTACTTGAAGGTGGGTTCCATCTTATCCATAGTTGAAGTGTCAGCGGCATCGCTGGTTTTATGGATTGAACTAAGCATTTTTGGCTTCTGCTTAAATCTCTAAGAAACGAAAAACATTTACTCAGGTTTGACACGCGGGCCTAAGCTAGGTCACCGTCGAATAGCCTCTTTACGAACAAAAAAAGCTGGGCGCAGCTATATGCGCAGAATAACATTTTCAGCGTATTTGCGTATTAATTCTGCGAAGTTGGAGATTGCTTCCGGCGTGTATGGTCTGAACGTTTCAAACCGCTTGTCCAACGTATCCTGTGGCACGAACTGCTGTAACGCGTATGTTTTAGCGCCTTTCACCATTTCGCCTATGCGCTCTACGTCTTCAGCTGTAACCAGCTCTGGCACCACTGTGGTCCTGAACTCGTAAGGCACTTTTCCTGTCTTTAAGATTTCGATGGTGCGCATTAATCCAGTAGCATCCTCGGCGCCTAGCTGCTTGTACTTCTCCAGCGAGGTTTTCACGTCTAAAGCCACATAATCCAGGTAGGGCAGGCATTCTTCTAGTGCTTCCGGATAGAAGCCGTTTGTGTCTAGCTTTACCTCGAACCCGCGCTCTTTCAGCTTCTCCAGAAACTTGGGCAGCTCGCTGTGCATTGTCGGCTCGCCGCCGGTCACCACGACGGCGTCCACGTATTTCTTGCGTCTTTCCAGCAGCTCCAGCGCTACGGCTTCCTGCAGAAACGGCGGCTTCGGGTCGACAACTATGCGCCAGTTGTGGCAGAAGGGGCAGCGTAGATTGCAGCCTGGCGTGAAGAGCACTGACGCTATCTTGTTCGGATAATCGATGAGGCTGATTTTCTGTAAGCCGCTGAACTTCATGCCTCTTTCACTCTTAAGCGGAAACAGGCACAGTTACCATCATGGCAGACTTGTCAAAGGTTCTTCTAATTGCAAACTCCGCTTGTTTCCCATCGTTCCACTGGTCTACTGGCCGCAGATAGCCGACAACACGCGAGTAGACTTCGCAGCTGGCACTGCATATTGGGCACTGCTTGTGCTCGCCGCTAATGTAGCCGTGCGTGGGGCATATGCTGAAGGTGGGTGTCAGCGTGAAATAGGGTAGGCGCGAGTTCCAAGTTACCTTCCTGATAAGCTCCGCTGCAGACTTCCACGAGTGCAGGCGTTCGCCGAGGAAAATATGGAAAACTGTGCCGCCAGTGTAAAGCGTCTGCAAGCCTTCCTGATGCTCCAGCGCCTCGAACAAGTCGCCTTCATAGTCCACAGGCAGCTGCGAGGAGTTTGTGTAGAAGGGCTCGGCGCGTTTATCCGTCACGTAGCGTTCGTTTGCTACTATGATCTGTGGGTATCTGCGTTTGTCAATGCGAGCAAGCCTGTAAGAAGTGCCCTCTGCGGGCGTTGCTTCTAGATTGTAAATGTTTCCGGTTTCCTCTTGGAAGTCCGCCAGCCGCTCGCGCATGAATTTGAGTATTTTGATGGCGAAGTCCTTTCCCTCTTTCGTTGCTATGTTCACGCCTAGGAGATTCAAGATGGCCTCATTAATGCCGACTAAGCCTATGGTTGAAAAGTGATTCTTCCAGTACTTTCCATAGCCCTCTTTGATGTTACGTAAATACCGACGCGAATATGGATACAATCCCTTCTCAGTAAACGCTTCGAGCACTTTGCGTTTGATCTCTAAGCTGGTTTTGGCTATCTCCATAATCGATTCTAAACGCTGGAAGAACTCTGCTTCGTCCTTGGATAAGTAGCCGATCCGCGGCATGTTAATGGTAACCACGCCGATGGAGCCGGTCAAGGGGTTAGCGCCGAAGAAGCCTCCTCCTCGTTTGCGTAGTTCACGGTTGTCAATGCGAAGGCGGCAGCACATACTACGTACATCTTCAGGGTGCAAGTCGCTGTTAACGAAGTTTGAGAAGTAGGGCACTCCATACTTGGCTGTTACCTCAAAAATCGCCTCGGTAACGGGGGAGTCCCATGGGAAATCCTTGGTTATGTTGTACGTCGGTATTGGGAAAGTGAAAACTCTTCCTCTCGCATCGCCTTGGCTTAAAACTTTGGCGAAGGCTATGTTGAACATCTCCATCTCTGCAGCCATGTCACCGTAAGTATCCTCAGTGAGTCTTCCATTATAGAGCACAGCCTCGTCCTTCATGAAATCCGGCACCGTCAAGTCCAGAGTTACGTTGGTGAAAGGCGTCTGGAAGCCCACGCGGGTCGGCACGTTCATGTTGAAAAAGAACTCCTGCAGCGCCTGCTCCACCTCTTTCTGGTTCAAGCGGTCGTAGCGTATGAATGGCGCCAAGTAAGTGTCAAAGTTGCTGAACGCTTGTGCGCCTGCCGCCTCGCCCTGAAGCGTATAGAAGAAGTTAACCACTTGACCTAGCGCTGTTCTGAAATGCTTCGCTGGCTTGCTCTCGATCTTGCCGGGGACGCCGCCGAACCCTGAAAGCAGCAAATCGCTGATGTTCCAGCCGACGCAGTAGGGGCCTAAAACGCCTAGGTCGTGAATGTGGATGTCGCCGGAAAAGTGTGCTTCAGCAATTTCCGACGGGTAAATCCTTGATATCCAGTACTTGGCGATGACGGTGGATGAAAGGTAATTGTTCAAGCCCTGCAGCGAATAGCTCATGTTCGAGTTCTCTTTAACCCGCCAATCCTCAATCTCCAGGTACTGGTCAACCATGTCCGCGGAGCTTAAAAGCGCCGCGAGCTCTCGCATGTCTTGATGCTGCTTCCTATAGAGAATGTATGCCTTAGCCGTTCGCGCGTGGCCGTTTTCGATAAGCATTTTTTCAACTATATCCTGAATTTCCTCCACTGTGGGGCAGCCGTCTTCGCCGAAGCGCCTGTTCAGCTCAGCGACCACTTGGTCGCTTATGCGCTTCGCTTGCTCGCGATCTTTGCCGCCCACAGCTTTGGCGGCTTTCCAAATGGCGTTTGTTATACGTTCTTGATCAAATGGTTCTAATTTTCCATCACGTTTTCTTACAAACTTCATTTTTTCACCTCAAGGAGTACTCGCCTGAAGTCTTCAGGCTCTTCAAACTGCTTGTATACGCTAGCGAAGCGGATGTACGCGATGCGGTCGAGTGTTTTCAAGTATTTCATTACTAAGTCGCCGATTTCTCGGGAAGTAACCTCTTCTTTGCCTTTCAGCATGAGGTCTTGGCGTACTTGGCTTGCTAACTCATTGATCTGCTCCATGGTTACGGGCCGTTTTTCGCAAGCTTTCTGCAAGCCGCGGATTATCTTGTTCGCGTCGAAGCGTTCAAGTTTGCCGTCTTTCTTCCGCACCATAAGCTCCACCGTTTCCACATACTCATAAGTTGTGAAGCGCTTCCCGCAGTTTACGCATTCTTTCCTGCGCCGCGTAGTGTTGTCTGGCGAATCACGTGTTTCCAAAGTCTTGAATTCATCAGACCCGCAATACGGACATTTCACAGATGATCACACATGGCTGATAGTGGATAGTAGCAAACAACCCACACTAATAGTAGTGTATTATTTAGTTATTGTTTACATTGAAAATGAAATAAACTGGTACCTCATCATCGAAAATATACATAACTAAGTTGAGTATGCTAAAGTTAAGTCAAAGCCCCTCACGCAGCTTTGACCGTTAACGATCCGATATTGTTATATAAGCTCAGAAAAACTTTTTTAACGTCTGTTTTTTGAAATACCGAAAAGAATGCCGCGTTTACTCACGAAACAGCGGAAAAAAATTATAAGCAAGCAACTTGCATAAGCACCTATTTCATTAATGTCTTTGCGTTTAACATCGTAAACAGACGCTTTTAGAAAGATGACACCAATTAATGCATGAGGCACTTTCTAAAGAAAAAAGGGCCTAAGCCTTTTTTGTGGCTTTTTTGCCTGTTGCTTCTAATGCTTTGATGCGTGTTTCAATGAATTCAACGACTTTTTCTTCGCTGTAGTGGCTTTCTTCCTCTTGCTTCTTCAACTGCTCCCGAATGATTTCAAGGATTTTATCTACCTCAAAGGGCTTAACTATGTAAGCGTCCGCGCCTTTATTCACCGCGGCGATGGCGTTTTGAAGCGTTGGATATCCTGTAACTATTATCTTTCGCATCTTCGGCTTGGTATCGCGCAGTTTTGACAAGAGCTCAATGCCCTCCATATCTGGCAGGCGAACGTCAATGAGCGCCAGATTATAGAATGAATTCTCACTTTTCTCTATGCTTTCTTTGGCTGTCTCTGCCGTGTCAACGATGTATCCTTCGTCTTCAAGGATAGTCTTCAACACTTTTCTTATGTTTTCGTCATCATCAATAACCAGGATTCTCGCAGCTTCGCCCATACTTCCTTCACTTAAGTTAGCTAAAGGATTAAAGCATTGATAAAGCCTTTATGAACTTTCGATATGAATTTGCATTAATTGGCTTAAAAATTATAGTTCGCTTGTACGCGTTTTTTCAGGAAGCCTTCCCTCACAGCGTCAACATACTTAACAAATTCCAGCTGTTTATCTTCTATTTTGAGCGGAAGCCCAACTTTTGAGTACAAGTTTTTCATGATCAAAATCTCTATAAATCTCGCGCCAGTGCCGAAGATTTTTTCAAGGGCTTCTTGGAACTCTTCGAGGTTTTCTGGGATTCTGTTTCTTGGCACATTGAATTTGCTTTCTATGTGGAAGTAAATTGAATGTCTCACTGCCTCGCCAAGAGAACTTAAAGCCTCATCAATAGCGCTTAATAACACTCTATCAAACTCTGCTGGGTTTTTTGCCAATCTTTGCGCACCTCACTTTCTTGTAGCCGCCTTGATCTGAGGGCTTGTGCATATAATATAGCGCTTATACATTTAAAGTTAATTTAAATTTGGCTTTATTTGTAGACACCGAATCGGAACCAGATAATGAAAAAAATAAGTGTACACTAGAAATTTAAGCTCTGATTTTTGCCACGATGTATACTTTCCTTCATCAAACTTAACTCTTTCGCATAATCCATAACCGCTGACTTGCATCAGCGAATTAAGCAGCTGGCTCTGCTGAATGACCTGCGCATATACGAGCTTGCAAAAGCCGTCATCGAGGAAGCTCTAGCAGACAAGGAAAAAGTCAAAGCCCTCATTAAACGGCTGAAACTAGACACTTGGCGCCAGCACACCTAGAACAACGCGCTCTTTTCATGGCAAGAATACACTTTGGTACCGAGATAAATGTGGGAAAGGTTGCGAAAAATCTCTTACAGCCAGAAGCGCTGCCTGTTTTCAGAGCGGGAACAAGTCTTTTAAGCAATTCTAATGCTTAAATTAAATTTGGATGGTTATTATGAAACGGGCAATTTTGTTTGGAGCAATAGCTATTTTGTTGTTAAGCCTGCTCTTGCCGGTGATGGCTTACGCTGCTTCACCGCATGCATCAGATGTTGAGATAACGCCGAAAATCACCGTTAAGGGGCCAGCGGCCATGGGCAAGCCCGCGAAACCGCCGAGGCAAGCTGCAACAGGCACACTAGGCGATGAGCTCGGTCAGGGAGCAAGTAAATGGGCTATCGTTATAGGCATTTCCGACTATGCTGGCAACGCGAACGATCTGGAATATGCGGACGACGATGCCTCGGACATGAAGACTGCTCTAATCACAGTTTACGGGTATTCAGAGACTAATATTATACTACTCACTAATGACGCTGCAACTCGCGACAATATAGTGGAAGCTATCAAGTCGTTAAAAGGAAGGGTAAGCGCTGGTGATGAAGTTATCTTCTTCTATAGCGGTCACGGCGCAAGAGGCAAAGCCAACGACGGCGATAAGGAAGCTATTGATGAAGCCATAGTTCCTTATGAGTGCACAGCTGAATCGCTGATCTGGGATGGGCAGCTTGCAGCCCTGTTTTCTGAGGTTGCGGCTTCACGGATAATTTTCATTTTCGACTCATGCTATGCTGGGGGGATGACAGATCTTGCCGCTGCGGGTCGAATCGTGGTTATGGCTTGTGCTGAGTCCAGCCTATCCTACGAGTTTGAAAGCGTCCAAAACGGCCAGTTCACATACTACTTCGCGGATCAAGGGATGCTCCATGAATATGCCGACGTAATCGACCACATTTCTGGACAGGCGGATGTTACTGTCGAGGAAGCTTTTGACTATGCGAAGGCTAACTGCAAATACCAGACGCCAGTATTAAGTGACTCATTCGCCAATGACCTGCTGCTCTAACCTCTCCGCCTCTTTTTTTGGCGTTTTCAGTGGACAGTGAAATCGGCGGGCACTGTGCTTCGATAAGAATTCAAGCTTTATCTTTCAAATATGGACGCGCCCTAACTAACGTTTAAGTCTTAGATGTGACAATATATTATCATAGAGAACACATGCGTTTTCGGCATCGAAACCTCGGCATTTTGCTTGTTGCCCTTCTGTTGCTGGTGTTTTTTACTCCTGCCTCTTTTGCTGGCAATTACGAGCGAACTTTCAGTTTCCATTTTCAATTCGGTCTCGTCAGCCAGAAACTGTATGTTGCCGTGCCATCCTCGCTTTATGAGTATTACGATGCCAAAACTCCACGGATTACTCGGGACAGCGACTACGCTGCGCTTGTTACGCCTGACGCGTTTAAGCAGGTTGCAGAGCGCCTCCGCAGCATCACCGACAACGGCGAGCGCAGTGACGAAGATTTCGCTAACGCCGTGCTGATGCTGGTTCACCAGATTCCCTACGCCAGCGGCGACGTCAAGTATCCAGTTGAGACGCTAGTGGAGAACGCTGGGAAATGTGATACGCTGTCGCTTCTCGCCGCGTCAATCATGAAGGCCGGCGGCTTAGACGTTGTCCTGCTCTACTTCAAAGAGGCGCATCACATTAACGTTGGCGTCTACTTGCCCTGCACGCCGCGCGGCACATGGTGGTGGCTGCCTGCCACCGGCTACGAGTCGAGCGGCAGGAAATACTGGATAGCCGAGTGTACCGCTGCAATGGAGTGGAAAGTAGGTGATGTGCCGCCTGTTTTGGCGGAGGAGCAACCGTGGATTATTACGCTTGAAAACAGCGAGCCTGCATTGCCAGCGCAAATCGCGGCAGGCTGGGGCAGCCCGTTGCCTTCGGCGTCTCTAACAATTACTCTCTCTGCTGCAGCAGAGGTAAGCCTTGAGAAGCGGCAGCTGATAGTTTCCGGCGTGCTTACGCCTGCACGGGAAAACGAAACCGTCGTGCTGTATGTCAGCCATAATGGCATCGCGTATGATGCGTACCGAACGGAGACGGATTCTTGCGGCTGCTACTCTTTCAGCTGGAATGTCACTTCGTCAGGCACCTATTATGTGCGGGCAAGCTGGGGTGGCAACGCGGAGGTTGCAGGCGCAGACAGCGAAGCGCTGACGGTTTTCATCGGGTTTCCCGCGTCGCTTGTTCAGTTCGAGAGCGTCGGCTACTATTACACTTACGGCCGCACTTACGTTGCCCATTACGAGCTCAGCTTATGGCAGGGAGTTGAAGATTTCCTTGATGCTCAGCTGTCCGGCGCCGGCGTCCTGCTTACTGGCGAGTTTATTGTGCTGAGAAGCGGGCGGCTGATTACGGTTTCTGCGGAAGAAGAGGCGCTGGAGGTTCTTGAGGAAATTGAGATACCGCAGGGTTTTCAGCCGTTGAGGTTGCCTGAGGACTTGGCGGAGACGATGCATAGTCAGTTTGCGCTTATCTTGCAGAACAGCGGCGTCGGCAATTACACGGTGAATGTTAAGGGCTTAGACTATCATGATATCAATCAGGTAAGTGCGCTCAGCGAAGTTGCTTTCATGAATATGTCGGAGCGTATAGAAGAAGGCGTGTGGTATAGGGTGGCTGCGAAGATAACTGAGGATGAGGTGACTGCGCAGTTGCAAGATGCGAATGGGACGTTTCTGGAGACTTTGGAGGCGCCGCGGGAAGTGGCAGATGCCGGAGGGCTGGTGATGCTTATAGCGAATAACACGGAGAGGGCTGTGGCATTCAAGAACCTAAAGATTGAACCGCTTAACGGCTCTGGGCAGCTGCTTCAGGGCGCCGAAGGCGCTGGAGGCTACGTGGAGGCGGCTGATTACGGTGAGTTGTTAGCGCCTTATTTTGATGTGGCCATTGTTTTGGCTGTGGCTTTCGCGGGTGCGGTTTATGTTAGGCGAAGGCGGCTGCGGCGGCCTTAGTTGCGTTGCGCGGTTTTCTCTGGGTTTTTAGAATACTGTTTTTATACGTGTTTGGGTTATGCTTGGGGAAAGAGGCTTAGCAGTTTCTATGACGCTTGTTGTGGATGACGCGGGTAGCGGCGACTTGCTTTTCGGCGTGGTTGTGGGCGTTTACCGCGAGGAAACTGGCGAGTTCAAATACGACTTGGTTGACGTCAGGTTTTATCAGGACCCGGCGCTTTTTGCTGCGAAAGCCTATTTGCAGGAGGCTGCGCGTTTAACGTTGCGGCTTGTGGCTGCTTTGAGGCCTGGGTTTGACGAGGAGATTCATGTGTGTCAGGGTTATGTTTTTGATGTGGCGGCGGCTGAGCTGCAGCGGGTTTACGGTGAGGCGCGGGTTAAGCGGGTGCGGGTTGCGGGCGAGGCGCAGCGGCTTGTGGAAATCGCCTATTTGGACGAGCTGCGGAATTTGGGTTATGAGCCGCTTGCTGACCGCGAGGAGAAGCGGGCGAAGAGCTTCTTTCACATGCTCGGGTGGTTGAAGGCTAATCCTAGGATGCTGCGGTATGCGAAGACGGCGTTGCCGCGGCTGAAGCGCTACAGGCTTTTCCGGCAGTTCCAGCAGGGCGGGGCTAGCGGTGCAGTGTGTAGTGTATGCGGCGGCTCGTGTGCTGTGCCTTTTCAGTTTGGGGGTGGTAAGCCTGTTTATTGTCCTTCCTGCTGGGAGAAGCGTTTGCGGTCTAAGCGGAAAAGGCGGAAGGCTAAGCCTTAGCTTGATGCCTTCGGCTTCGGACGCCGTTAAAAGGAGAAAACTTGGTTCTGTTTGGCAGGGCTGTTTGGCGGTTAGACTGCTTCGACGCGTTTTATTTCGGGAACTTTCTGTTTGATTATGCGTTCCACGCCTTGTTTGAGCGTTAGCATAGACATGGGGCAGCCTGCGCATGCGCCTCGTAGGCGGACTTTTACGGTGTCGTTTTCCACGGCGACGAGGTCGATGTCTCCGCCGTCTGCTTGGATTTGCGGTTTTATTTCGGCGAGGGCTGCTTGTACTTTCTTTTCAAGTGGTGTGTTCATTTTTTGTTTTCACCATGCTTGTTAGTTGCGTGAAGCCATAAAAACATTCCCGTTTTCAAGTTTTAACGGGTCTTGTGCTGGAGGTTTGATGAGTGAAAACTGCTTTTGCTTGTGTAGGGTGCTGTTGGCGTGTAGCTTGTTAAGGGTTTAAGTGAAAAAATGTAGAGCATAGGTATTTTGTATGCGTTTTGTGTGTGGTGTGCGCTATTTTACGGTGGCATTTTTGTCTTTGTCGCTGATGTTGACGTTTACTACTTGCTGGACGGTTTGTTTTTTGTCTTTTTTGAATACTGCGTTTATTATGGTGAATATTAGCCAGGCGATGAAGCCGTATATTACGCCGTTAAAAACTGCGATTATCAGTGTTATAGCGTCTACTTGGCCGCCGACGAGGTAGCCTGAGGCTGCTTCAGTGTTTGGTAAGAGGGCGTCGTAGATTGCTTTTCCCGGGGGTATTGCCGTGTTTCCAATGGTTATTATGACTGCTATGGCGAAGACTGCTAGAAAAACTATGGCTCCTTTCATTTTCTCATTTCCTTAGCCATTGGTATGAGCACAGAGGGGATATAAGTTTTTGGCGAAGCTGCGGGAATGGCTGGATTGGTCTAGGCGTCATCGCTGTTGGCATCGGTGAAAAGTTATTGGGTGTGTGGCTTGGGGGAGTTTTGAAGAGGTGTCAGGCATATTTTGAGTTAGTTTTATAGGTTGATTGAGGGGTCTAATGTTTAAGGTTGCTGATGCTGGTTGTGGTTTTCGATGACACTGAGGTGACTCTGAATGAAGAGCGGTGGGAGCACCTTGTTTTTCTGCATTCCGAATTGAAAGATAAGATGCGTTTGGTTTTGAGTGTGGTTTCTGGTCCTGATGAGACGTATGTTGACGCGTCCGCTGCGGTTCGAATATTGAATCGCAAATAATGACGTGGCACAAGACACTAACCAAAAGATAAAGAAAAACTTTCTACAATTGAGTAAAACCGTAAGTTTGTTTTCATCCGACTTAACTTCTTCCCATTCATTAAACAATGATTCCATCGTCTCTATTATCTCAGGGGTTAGTTCTTGTTTGGCCTGTTTCAATTGAGGTAATGCTTTTTCAAATTCATCTATGAATGAATCTCTTCTCGCCTCTCTGAACTCCGAAAAGCGTTCTTCGTATTTGGGACGCATGACTTTTTCCATAAATGTCGGAATACCTAAGGCAAATGTTGCGGATAAGGCAGCCATCACTTCAAATAACGTCATGTTCTGTCAATTTATTAATTTCATCAAATAGCAATATATACTTTGGTATTTCGTTTAAACTTTATTTTATTCAAATTTCAAATCTCATATTTGCTACATAGAGATGCTGATTTTGCTCAAACTACTCATTTGCCTTTTGTAAATGTGTGAATTTACCAATTGGTAAATTTAGCGAGTCTTTATATTTGCGATTGATCGCGTTTTCTTTTGATAATAACACATGAAGGAAGTCCTCAACCAGATTAAGGGCTTAAGCGCTGGCGACCTTGTCATGTTAGAGTGGCATGACGCCAGCATCGGCAAGAGCTTAAGCAATGGCGTCAGCGGCATAGACGTGCCCGTCAAGAGCTGGGGCGTCTTCGTCGGCGTGCTGGGGCAGAAGCGCAAGCACATAATATTAGCGCAGAATTGCTTTCGCTACAGCGATGGCTTATATGACATTGACTACACGGCGGTGCCGGTGCCGTGGGCCACAGGCGTCACCGTCTTAGCCAAGGCGCATGTTGCAGCCGAGGAGGCGAAGCAGCTGCTGAACAGCTTCCTAATCAACGAGAAAGCCAAAAACAAAAAGCCCAGCTTAGGCCGCTGCCTGCGGCAGCAGAGGGTGAGAAACCATGACTGACTGGATTAAGCGGGCTTTGACGCGGAAAACCACCGACAAGACAGCCACGCAAGCAGCAGCGGAAGCGGAGCCCAGCGAGCGCCTAGTGCTCAGCGTAAAATTCGCCATCGCCCTAACCTTCAGCCTAACAGCCATAGAAATCGCGCACCTCGCGCTCTTAGGCGCATGGAACAGCGAAGTCTTCGCGGCCATCACAGGCTTGGCAGGCACAATCACAGGCATACTAATCGCGCAGAAAACATAGCCCGGAGGCGAACATATTTGGAGCCTAATAGCCAATCTATGCAGAAAACCTATAGAGGGAGAGGAGAATCTCCCCGTCATAAACGCTTTTTACAGAAAAGAATAACCGACCTCACCGAAAAATTCGACGGCGACACCCAACGAATTCGCAGCCAACTCATTCAAGAACTCCGAAGCCTCCTCGAAATAGCAACAGAACAAGCTCTCGAAACAGGAGGCAAAAAACCAGCAGAACGCCAAAACTGGGTGCGCCTATCCGCCTACATCAGCCAAGTCATCAACAGCATCAGCAAAACCTACGACATCACCCAAATCAAAACCGAACTCGAACAACTCCGCAAAACCATAGGAGAACTCGAAAAACAATGACCCTCA
The DNA here is from genome assembly GCA_037481775.1 of Bathyarchaeia archaeon. Classification (GTDB taxonomy): domain Archaea; phylum Thermoproteota; class Bathyarchaeia; order Bathyarchaeales; family Bathycorpusculaceae; genus JAOAIV01. Next base: position 97,794 of record JBBFKZ010000003.1, on the reverse strand, counting down.
CAACGCTGGAAAGAGAACTCCGGCAGCTCAAACAGAAAACCGCCCAAATGAAAAAATTCGCCGTCCCCGCAGACCCACTTCAGTTCTGCACCGAAACCCTCGGCTTCACACCCACCACCTACCAAGCCGAACTCATACGCCAATTCCAAAACAGCCAATTCATAGCCGCCCGCTGGGCAAGACAAACAGGAAAAAGCCACATCATAAGCGCCCTACTCCTCCACTACGCGCTTACAAACCCAAACGTAAACATCGGCATAGTCGGACCAAGCTGGAGACAAACCAAACTCATCATCAAACACATCAACAGCTTCCTCACCAAGCTCCCACGAAACGCCTACAAAAAACCACAGAAAACCACCGTCGCACTCAACAACGGCAGCACCATCGAAGCATACCCAAACAACCCCGAAACCATACGCGGACCCAAACTCCACATCGTCTACGCCGACGAATTCAACTTCATCCCAAACGGCGAAGAACTCTACGACGCCATGCTCTTCACGCTCGGCACAACAAACGGCAAATTCATCTGCACCAGCACACCATGGCACACAAACAGCATATTTTCTACAAAATCTTCCACGACCCCACATACGCCGACTACGCCAAAACACACGTAACATGGCAACAAGCACTAGAACCCGCCGGACCACTAAAACCGCAAATACTCACCCGCATAAAACGCCAACTCGAAGGCGACCCCGCCCGCTGGCAACGCGAAATGGAAGCCCAATGGGCAGAAAACGAAAACGTCTGGCTCCCCCAAGCACTAATCACCCAATGCATCGACTCCACACTGGAGTACGCCCAATTCGAAGAAACACAAACAGGCGACTTCTACGCCGGACTAGACCTCGGCAAACACCAAGACCACAGCGTCCTCGCCATAATAAAAACAGAAAACAACACACTAAAACTAACACACATGCATCGCTTCCCACTAAACACACCATACGCAAGCGTCATCGGCTACGTCAAAACCATAAACGACCGATGGCAAAAAATCCACAAAATCCTCACCGACAGCAGCGGCGTAGGCGACTACATAACTGAAGACATGACCAACACAGGCCTAACAAACACAGAAGCCGCAAAATTCACCCAACAAACAAAACAGGAAATGGCCCAATGGCTCCGGCAAACAATGACCGAAAAACGCCTACGCATACCATACGACAGCAACCTAATCGCCGAACTAAACACTGAACGCTACACGCTCACCAAAGACGGCAAAATCCTACTCTCACACCCACCAGGCACACACGACGACCGCTTCTGGGCTCTCGCACTCGCCGTCTACGCCGCACGCACCCCGCCACAACCGCAACTTTGGGTAATCTCCAAAACAAGCAAGGGCAAAACAAGCCTCAACAAGCTACGACAAAGACTAAACCGCCACAAAACAGAAGGCACAACCAGATGACACGGCGCAAACCAGAGCACTTCCGCATCCAAGCACTCAAACGAACCTACAACCGCAAAACCAACACATTCACCTACACCATCACCTACGAAACCGCACCCGCCACACAAACACAACGCACATGCGCCGTCGCAGAAGCCTTCGGACTCGGCGCCGACAACACACAGCACTTCACAATATACGACAACACCCGCATACGCATACGCCCAACCGACATCGTCCTCATCACAGGCGACAGCGGCAGCGGCAAAAGCGCCCTACTCCAAGCCATCAAAACCGACCTCGGCACAGCAGCACAGGACACACGCGACCTCCAATTCGACAAAAACACACCCATAATCGACACCATAGGTGCAAACACACAAGAAGCCCTAGAACTCCTCAGCAAAGTCGGCCTAAACGACGCCTTCCTCTTCCTCCGCACATACACGCAACTTAGCGACGGCCAAAAACACCGCTACCAAATCGCACGCCTCGCAGAAACACCAGCACAATGGTGGATAATAGACGAATTCACCAGCACACTGGACCGCGACACCGCCAAAATCATCGCCTACAACCTCCAAAAACTCGCACGCACACTCGGCAAAGCTGTAATCGCAGCAACCACACACATCGACATCAAAACTGACTTAGCACCAAACGTACACATCCATAAACGCTACGGAAAAGAAATCCACATAAGCTACAACCCACACGCAAAAGCCCAAAGCTGCAGCCTAACAAGACAAACACGCATCACACAGGGCACAATAGACGACTACAAAGCACTCAGCCAATTCCACTACCGCACCGCACACCTGCCACCACACCTAAAAATCTTCTCAAACGAAAAAACGAAACAATCGGCGTAATCGTCTACAGCTACCCGCCGCCAACATGCTTCGGACGCAGCAAAGCATGGAAAGGCACACTCACACAGTTACAACGGGAAATCAGCACCATCAGCCGAGTAATAATACACCCAAAATACCGCAGCATAGGCCTAGGCGCCAAACTCGTCGCCGAAACCCTCACACAAGCAGGAACACCCTGCGTAGAAACAGTCGCCGTAATGGCACGCTACAACCCATTCTTCGAAAAAGCCGGCATGCAACGCATAGCCGAAAGCAAACCCCGCCCTCACATAACAAACGCGCTAACACAACTGCAAAAACTCGGCTTCGACACTCCGCTGCTCACCAACACCGAATACTGCAAACAAAAAATCAACCAAATAGGCTGTAACAAGATTCTTACAGTGCTTGAAACGCTATCCCAACGCGACGCCACCATACGCAGACGCCTAGCCAAACTAAAAAGCGTCTACCCAAAGCACGAAGAATTCCTAGCGAAAATCTCCACCATGAGCATAGACGACCTAGCGCTAACGCTTAAGCGCCTAAGCTTCACAGCCCAAACCAAAATCTACCTATTCTGGAGAAAACCGCCAGCCTGAAAGCTTGCCTAAGCCAGCCCAGCCTGCTTTCTCTTTCTACGCTGATAAGCGTACTCAATAAATGCTACAAGCAGCGAAGATGAACCTGCACCAAGCAAAACCAACATTGATGCACTAACCATTTTGCTCCAACTCCTTTTCTCCATTGCTCGGACGGTTGCCTTATATAAAACCTTCCAAGGCTAATGCATGTTTCTAATGGAAAACTGCAGTCAGCACGCCACAGCGCTGCTCCACGCGAAAACCATTTCTCGCTTAATTTTGCACTGCCGCGTTATCGCTTATCTCTTCATGTTTTGTATGATTTTTTCCGCGATTTCCAGATCATTCAGCGTGTTAATGTTTAAGAGAACCTCAACTTCCTCGGTTATTATGGCGCTTGTCTCAATTTTTCCTTCTCCCTGAATCTTCGAGCCGTTCACAATGTTGACGCCGGCAACAGCGTACCAAACACCCTTATGTTCGTCTATGGATGAAACTGAAAGCCCCAGTGATTCACGCGTTTCTATGGGTACAAAAACCGCCAAAAAATCTTTGCCACATGTCTCAAATTCACTTATAACCTTGTCCAGAAACTTTCCAGTTAACGCTGGCAGATCCGCGGGCAGAGTAAGCACCGCTCCCTCTAGGCCGGCAGCGCGAACAGCCTGCTTCAAATCTTCATGATAACCCATAGCGTCGGTTCGCAGAACACGCCAGCCCTTGGTTTTACAGTGCCTTTCTGTTTCCGGCGTATTGGTGCTCGTGACCACGTAAAATTCTGAAACTTTCGCCGCCGACGCCACTGCTTCTGCGACCCAATCGATTAGTGGTTTGCCGAAGAAAGGCAACATTGGCTTCTCAACTTTCGATCCCATTCTTTTGCCTTTACCACCAGCCATTATCAACGCAGGAATCTTCATGACATCAGCACCCATGCTATAAGCAATAAAACCGTTGCTCTAGTGATCTCGTTTGTTGCTCCTATGGCGTCGCCGGAAACGCCGCCGAAAACGTTATGGGCTACGCCGCACATGAAGGCGCCTAAAAGAACACTTACAAAAATCGCCAAAAAGCCCAGCCAACCTAAAAGTGGATAAACAATCAAGATTGCGAGAAAGTAAGCCGCCAAGTTACGCTTACGCTTTGCTGCTTCAACAAAAAGGGCGCCTAAACCGCTATGTGTCGATTTTCCTAGGCAAGCAATTGTGACCATACCTAGCTTGGCTGCCACCTCAGCTGCAATTATCACGCCAAACGCGGATTCTGCCTTCATTAAAAACAGTCCTAAGACAGCCAAAAACTCAACAAAAATCGCTAATAAGGCACCTTTATACGTTACAGTCCACACGTGCGCCGCGGCTCTTCTCTCTTTTATGCCGCCGACGCCTACCGCGTTGCCCAAGTCTACTAGCCCATCGAAATGTTGAAGCCCGGTTAAAACAAGAATAAGCGCCAGCGTCATAACAGCGGGAAGAATCTGAGTCAGGAGTTCCGTGGGAAATTGGCTGAGTGAGCTGATAAACGAGAAGATATGCGTGATTAGGAAGCTGCAGCCGGTAAAGTAGGCAGCAGCCAGCAGGCCTATAAATCCGCCTATTACGGGGAATAGGAACATGGCTTCAGCGGAGGTTACCACAAAATCGTCAGTTTTGCCTAATGGAATTATTGTTAGGAAAGCAAGTAAATCCCTAAAAGTTTTTATAGCTTTCATCTTCGACATATAGCCTACACGGAGCCAAATAAAGATATAGACTTTGTCGTGAATTTCATGGGTAAACTGAATGAAGCGAGAATACTTGTAACCGGCGGCGCCGGTTTTATAGGTTTTCACCTCTGCAAGAAATTATCCGAATTAACCAGCAGCCTAACAATTTACGATAACTTGTCAAGCGGGAAAGTGGAGAACGTCAAGCATGTTCCGCAGGTGCGCTTTGTGAAGGCGGATATACGCGATTTAAAGAAGCTTCAATCTCAAGAGAAAGCTGATGTAATTTTCCATTTAGCCGCTCAAGTTGTTGTTCCTTACTCAATGGAGAACCCCATAGAAGATTTTGAAACAAACGCGCGGGGCACGTTAAATGTGCTGGAAAAAGCGCGGAAAGACGATGCAAGAGTAGTTTTCACTTCAAGCGCGGCAGTTTACGGTAATACTCCTGTGTTGCCGACGCCTGAAAGCTACGGTTACAGCCCAGCCTCCTGTTATGGCTTGTCTAAAGTGGTTGGTGAGCAGTACTGTAATATGTATTCAAAGCAGTATGGCCTAGACATCACTATTCTACGTTTAGCTAATGTTTATGGTCCAAGATGCCATGGTGTCATAGAGGACTTTTTGAATAAAATTAGCAGAAACCCGGAGAAACTGGAAATAATTGGTAGCGGTCTGCAGTCCCGCGATTTTGTCCATGTCTTCGATGTGGTGGACGCGCTGTTTCTTGCGGCTACAAGCGACGCGGCAATAGGAGAAACCTTCAACATTGGTTATGGTAGAACAATAAAGATAATAGACCTTGCTAAGATGATCCTGAAAATTCTCGGTTTATCTAATAAAACGGTTATAACTACTACTAATGTTCCTTGGAAAGGCGACATAAACACTATCTGGTTTGACATAGGCAAGGTGAAGAAGGTCTTAGGCTGGCAGCCGAAAATAAGCCTTGAAGATAATTTGAGAGAGCTCATCTTGGAAAGGAGAATGTTCGCATGACCACATCTGCTGTTAAAGGTGTTTTCGCTCTTTTGCGCATTCCCTACTGGATGATGACAGGCGGTTTAGCGCTTCTAACTGCCTTTGCCATAACCAAAAGCTTTCTTAACCCAGAAGTTGCGCTGTTAACATTCTTCTCTATGGCGTTTATCACTTCTGCGGGCTTTGCGCTGAATGACTATTTTGACAGAGAAAGCGACGCGGTTATTAAACCAAAACGCCCTATTCCGTCCGGCGCGTTGTCGCTTAAGCAAGTTGTGACCATTGCGGTTCTCTTTTTCGTCCTCGGTCTCAGCCTTGCCGCTTTAATAAACAAGCTCTGCCTCATAATTCTCATAGTTGACTCCATATTGCTTGTGATATACTCTGCATTTATCAAGCGGAAATCAGGTTTCGCCGCTAACATTCTTGTTGGTCTATTAACTGGAACCGCCTTCCTATATGGTGAAGCCGTTACCTTGGGTGCTGATGTGATAAGCCCGGGTGCTTTAACTTTTGCCTCTTTAAGTTTGTATCCCATCGCGTTTGGCACAATAGGCGGCAATGTCCTCCGGGATGTTTTAAGCATAGAGGGCGACGCCAAGGTGAGGTATCCAACGCTTCCTCAGAAAATCGGCAGTGCCAACGCTGTAAGGGTCGCGGCTGTCTTCTTTATTGTAACAAGTTTGTCTACGCCGCTGCCTTACCTTCTAAATCAATTCACCCTGTATTACTTGCCGCTTATGCTGCTCTGGAGTGTTCTTCTTCTTTACTCTTCAATTCGCCTTGTGATTTCCGCATCAATAGTTGAGAATGTGCGAAAATACGAGCGGCTGATAACGATGTCCATGATGTTGCTTCCGCTTTCGCTGATAATCGAGGCGCTATTGCCAGTGATTGGAGGATTCCTGTGAGGAAAACAAAAAGCATCTGCCCAGTATGCCATAAAAAAATAGATGCTGAATTAACTGAAGTGAACGGTAAAATTTTACTTACCAAAACCTGTAAAGAGCACGGAACATTTTCCGCTGCGCATTGGGAAAGTCCTTGTGTCTTCAAGTTTGCCGAGGAATATGATTATTTCAAATATTTCGGAGACGCAAGCTTTCCTAAGAATCCTGATGGTTGCCCCTACACGTGCTTTTGTGATAAGCATGCCTCCAGCACAGTGATCGGCGTAATTGACGTTACAAAACGCTGCGATTTAAGATGCCCTGTTTGCTTTGCCACTTTTTCCGGACATGAAGTTGACTACGAACCTAGCAAAGAAAAAATAGTGAATATGCTGGAGTTCTTAAGCAACCGTAATCCTAAGCCGCCGGCAATCTTGTTTTCAGGCGGTGAACCGCTGGAACGCGAGGACATGCCGGAGATAATTGCTGCTGCGCATAAACTGCGGTTCATGACTATCTTGGCAACTAATGGTGTTAAATTGGCGCGTTCCGAAGAGCTTGTTAAAAAGCTCAAGGAAAAAGGTTTGAACATAGTTTATTTGCAGTTTGACAGTTTTCACGATGAAATTTACGAGAAACTGCGCGGTAAGAAGCTACTGCAAACCAAGATGAAAGCCATAGAAAACTGCCGTAAATATGACATAGAAGTAATACTGGTCACTACTCTGGTGCGTGGAGTAAATGACGCTGAAGTTGGCGCCATTATACGATTCGCGGCGCAGAACTCCTACATTATACGGGGAATAATCTTCCAGCCTATCGCGTTTACTGGTCGAGCGGTTGATAATCCATTACGAGAAGAATGGCGAGATACAAGCTTCGCCGAAGAAGTTGAAACGCAAACCAACGGCGAAATTAAAACCACCGATCTCTTTCCCCTTTCCATTATGACTTCACCTATAATAGTCATGAGCAAATTCATGAAAAAGCCCTGGCCCCTGTTTTCCTGCAGTCCACAGTGCGGCCTCGTAAACTGGATGTACGTATCAAAAAAAGGAAAAATTATCCCCATTAATCACTTTGTTAATTTTGAGCGTTTCTTCCGCGTCCTGCAGAAAACGGCGAAATCGGTGAAGACCAAAGGGCGCTTCTCTATACTCTCGGCACTGTTTTTGGCGTCTATGCAATCTCTAAACTGGCTCTTGGTTACCAAAGAAATTGGCATATTCACCCTTACAAAGACCATTCTTAAAATGCATATTTCTCCATCTTATCAGTCGCTTGCCAATTTGCGGCGAAGAATCTTCCTCCTAGGCTGCATGGCTTTCATGGACCCATACACATTCGACATAAACCGCGTCAGAAGATGCGTTGTTCACTATGTCACACCAGACTTGAAAATTGTACCCTTCTGCGCATACAACAATGTTCATAGAATACCCACTGAAGAGGAATATTGTGCACAGCACGATGCTACACAATGAGTTTTAGGTTCGTTCTATAGCATCGATGTTCAAAACGCAATAATTGTAAGAGAACACAAAAGCTTCTGTACCCGCGTCATAAACCCAAAGCTCAAAAACCACCGAGTAACTTCCAGGTTCATTTAAGGAAACAGTCGCTAAAATCTCCCATTTTTCGCCATCCCCTAACGTCTTCATGTAACTTTGCTCTGCTTCAGCTTCAACTGGAAAGGAAAGAATTGAACCTCTCACCACTTTTTGCAACAATTGATAAGATTGATTGCTGCCCATGTGATTTTCAACCACAACCCAAACACTAACCGTGCTGTTTTCTTCGTTGCCAGCGATTACTAAAAGTTCAGGATAGTCTATAGCTTTTCTATGCTGATAATCCAACAAATAAATTGTGTTATACCCTTCCGGCGGAGATCTTGAAACAAAATAATAGCCTAAAAGAAGACTAGAAACAAATATCAGCGCAAGCACCACTGCAATTTTGTGGCCTTTGCTGTCGTTATAGCCTAAGCTTTCGGCAATATTTTTCTTTAGTTCCGAAAGTGTCTTCACCTTATTAAGCCTCTGACCATGGTGGTGAAAATCTCTATTCCAGACTTAATCCTTCTCAGCTTAGTTTTCCCATATTTCCTTGCCTTATAAGTCGAAGGCACTTCAATCATCTTAAAGCCTTTTTTAGCGAATTGTATCAGCATCTCCGTAGCGAATGCCATATCCGTCTGTTCTAAATCAACCTTTTCAATTGCCGCACGTGATATAGCACGGAAACCAGACTGTGAATCGCTGATAAACTGTCTGTAAAAAAAGTCGAAAAAGAACGTTATTATTTTGTTTCCAACAAAATTCATAAACCCCATCGCTTTATTCGGATCGTACATTCGCGTTGCAAGGCATAATTCAGCATTGTTTTTTATCAATGCGTCAACCAGAAGGTTGATGTGCCTTACTTCATAAGTGCCATCCCCGTCAACCATAACTATGACATCGCCTTTTGCATGCTTAAAGCCTGTTCTCAATGCAAGTCCATAGCCGCGTCTGGGCTCAACAATTAGTTTGCAATTTGCTTTTTTCACTATCTCCTTAGTCCCGTCGGTGGAGTCTCCATCTACAATTATAATCTCTTTCGGGTATTTCACTTCTTTCTCAATTGTTGTCAATTCCTCAAGGATGTTCCCAGCTTCGTTGAGTGTGGGAATCACTACTGAAATCATGTCTACCTTCAATGTCATTGCCTTGCAACTTCCAGCGCTGAAATTTTATATAGTTTCCGTAATCTGGTTAAATAAGCTCTTCGTATATTTCGATTAATTTCTCCACGTTCCTGTCCCAACTATGTTCCTGCTCAACCATTACGCGTAAGTCTCTTCTGAGAGAAGCCAACTCTCTTCTAGAAAACTCTAATATTGCCTCTGCGAGAACGTCAGGTGAATTAGGCGGCACGAGCTTCCCGCATTCCTCTTTCATAATTTCAGAGATTCCTCCAACATTTGTCGCAATAACTGGCAATCCGCAAGCCATGGCTTCAAGCGCCACTAGTGGCAAGCCTTCTCCAGACTTTGAGGGCAAGACAAAGAAGTCTGCGGCATTATAATAAAATGGCAAGTCATCGTCGGAAACAAAACCTGTGAGCCTGAAATTTTCCTGTATTCCCAGCTGGACTATTTTTTCTTTTACCTTCTCAAAGTCAGGTCCTTTGCCCACTACAAGAAAAACTAAGCGCGGGTTCTTCCGAATCGACTTTTCTGCGCTATCTATTAGCGTGTCAACACCATTCTTGTAAACTATTCGCCTAACTGTTAAAACGACGCGTGATGCTTCAGGGATTCCCAGTTTCTTTCTCATTTCATCTCTTACACCCGCTAAGGGTTTGAAGCGGTCTACGTCGACGCCGTTGTGGAGCACACATACCTTTTTAGGATCTGCTCCTAAACTCAAAACGTAATTTCGCGTTGCATTGCTGACGACAACTATTCTGTCAGAAGCTTTCAAGGCTTCTCTTCCAATGGCGCAGTCATTTAGCCATTCCACATGATCCCAGAGGCTGTTTTCATACTCTATGAACGTGTTGTGCTGCGTGAGCACCACCGGTTTCCCATATTTCTTTGCGATTTTCGCAGCGATAAGAGAAGATGGATATGGATGACCATGTGCATGTATGAGGTCGCTGGCTTTTACTGCTTCCAAAAAAGTTCTGAAGCTGCTAATCTGCGGAATAGCGTAGGGGATTCCGAGCCTAAATCCGATGTTAACCGCATCGTAGCATTTGACACCTATTCCATCAACAACATAATTTTTAGCCGTGTAATTTCTATGTGTCACCACCGTAGGCTCAAACTGCTTCCGCATCAAACGTTTACACTGCTCATAAACAACCTTCTCTATCCCGCCTACGTGAGGCAGAAAGGTATGGGTGACAACGCATAGCTTTGTTTGGCCCATAATGCTTCCGCTGCGCACATCTCACTGAGCAAGCAAAATATTATAGTCTTATGGTAATTTCTGGAAAAATGCAGCTAAAACGCGGCCAATAAGCTTCCAGTTTCTGGCGTTTTATGGTCCGAGAACCTTTTTTAGCTTAAAGTTTTATAACATACCTTTGGAATAGCCATTCGCCTTTAGCAGACTAAAGTGAATAAAAGATGAATATTATTATTGGCGGCGGGAAATACGGGTGCTACGCAGTTGAGCATCTAAGGCAGAAAGGCAAAGGCTTTGTGGTAGTTGATACTTATCCAAACTGTCTTGCCGTAAGGAGATTTGGGCTCGCGGCTTCGAGGCAATCTCTGTCTAATGGAGAGCACTTTGTTCAAGGTGATCTTTCAACGGTTTTAGAGCTGATTGAAAAGCTTAAACCCGAGTATGTATTTCCCACAGCACCCGTGCACATAGCTGCCGACTTGGCGAAAATCAAGTTTGCCCTTGATCCATGGACTGAAGCCATAAACGCCATACTGCCCAAACTGCCTGAAGTTGTTGTGCTGGCTGCTGGGAAGGGAAAGCTTGTTACAAGCTTCAACAGAGACAAAAGCTGTGTAGAAAAATGTTCAATGCCCCCCATCTGCCCCTCTACGCACATGAGAAAGCCATGCACCATGACCGAGCTGATAAGGTTCGCTAGTCCAGACGCGTTTATTCTGATCAGTCATTCGATGGCGCCGGGCATGGGGGCGCTTAAAGGCAGTGAACTTCTAGACTTCTTCAATTGGGCAAGGCAACGGGAGAAATTCGTTGTAGCCACAACCTGCGACTGCCACGGAGTTTTAGACGCATTTCAAAAACGCATATAGTCTGCGCAGATGAAATCATTTGATGCGCCTAAAGGCTTGTGTGTACATGTTTGATGATACGCCAGCAACTAATCCCCCTATAGCATCGTTTGTGAGTGGACCGAGCTTTTTCAAGATTCCTGGTTTTGCCTGATCAAATCTTGTGAATTCAAACACGCCCTTTACGCCTGCAATGTAATTGGCTATTGCAAGTCCCAATAACTCGTCGGCTACGAGTCCAGGGCGCCCCATGAATCTTTCTTTTGATAAGCCTGGGATTAACCCGTTTTCAGCATCTTCTTGTGCTCTGAAGCAGGCGACTATAAGGCAGGACACATTGACATCGGACAAAACTTCGTAAAATTCTTCTCGAAGAAGTTCCGCCGCCTCCTTTTCTGTTTCTATACCTGGGTGTGGAACAAAAAGCTCAAGCGCTGCAGATATAAGGTCTTCCAGTTTTATGCCTTTTTTTTCGAGATAATCTAGTAATGGCGGATTTTCAGCGTTCATGTTCATCAGCCTCTGTCTTATTGCGGGGTTTATTTTAAGTGTTGCGTGCCTTCTTGAAGTTTTTCGCTTTCCATTGTTTGCTTATTTCCATAAAGTTTTATAAGCACGCATGGATAAACCATCCAAAGAGGTAATAAAATGAACATGAAAATCGTTGTTGCCGTGGTAGCAATTGTCGCGTTAATTGCCGTTGCTGCCTTTATTTATGTTTATCAGACCGGCACAAGTGCCGAGCAACTTGAGGCATTGCGTAACTTGGTGGACGATACAGGCTATGTTACAAGTATGGACGCTTTACCTAATAAGATTGTTTCACTTGCGCCGAGCACAACTGAAATCGTGTTTGCTTTGGGTCTAGACGATAAGGTTGTAGGTGTCAGTGAATACTGCGATTATCCATACAACTTTTCAGCATGGATTGCCGCGGGTAACATGACCAGTATTGGAGACTTCAAAAATCCAAATTTGGAGGTAATCGCTTCGCTTGAGCCTGACCTGATCTTGGCTACTGCGGGAGTTCAGGGAGAAACTGTGACTACATTGCGAAACTTGGGCTACAAAGTTTTAGTGTTAGATCCTCCAGACATCGCTGGTGTCTTGCGAGACATTGAGCTAGTTGGTAATGCAACTGGTAAACGTACCGAAGCTCTTGAACTTATCAATAATGTCCAGAGCCGAATCGACGCTGTGGTTAATAAGGTGGCTGTTTCAGCGTTCAAACCGACAGTGTACTATGAAGTCTGGTATGATCCCACGTCTTTATGGACTGCAGGTGCGGAAGCATGGCAAAATGAGCTTATAGAAAAAGCTGGCGGCGTCAACATATTTGCTGATCAGGATTTAGCATACTTCCAGTCAAGTTCTGAAGCGGTTATTCAAAGGAATCCTGACGTGATAATTCTGCCCGAAGAAGGTATGGGAAAAGGGGAACCTTTCTGGGTCAGTATAGATGCTGTTAAGGCGCGGCCTGGTTGGAGTTCAATAAGCGCTGTACAAAACAACAGGATATATACAGTAGATTCTAACACTATCTCAAGAGCTGGGCCACGAGTTGCAGATGCCATAGAGGAGTTAGCTAAGGCATTCCATCCAGAACTCTTTTAAGTTCCTCTCACTTTTTCTGTGTGAACGCCATGAGCACCAGCGAAGTTGAAGGGACATATTTTCGGCGTGCTACCCGATGGAAGCTAATTGTAATTTTGTTATTGGTGGCTTTGTTTGTAACAGTTTTAATTTCGCTAAATGTAGGTTATGCTCAAATCCCATTTACAAATATTCTGGCCACACTAGGTAAACAGATCCCATTTCTAAATGGCTACATAGATTCTTCTCTGGTTTTACCTAGAGAATCTGCTATTATTCTTCAAATACGCTTGCCACGAATAATAGCCGGCGTGGTGGTGGGCGCTGCCCTCGCGGCTTCAGGCGTGGTATATCAAGGCGTATTCAGAAATCCGATGGCAGACTCCTACATTTTAGGTGTCTCCGCTGGCGCGGCTACTGGCGCATCATTCTCGCTGCTTTTTGGCTCAGGCACTCTCCTCTTCGGCTTAAGGCTTGTGCAGATAGCGGCTTTTCTCGGCGCTTTATTTGCCATGTTTCTTGTTTATAATATATCCCGTGTAGGCTCAAGAGTCCCGGTAACAACGTTATTGCTCTGTGGTATAGCTGTTAACTTCTTTCTCTACGCTGTTGTTGCTCTTTTAGAGGTCATAGCCGGCGATGAGCTTCATGCAATAGTGTTCTGGTTAATCGGCGGCTTCTCCAACGTTCTCTGGTCGGACATTTGGGCAGTGCTACCGTTCATAATCGTTGGCGTTGTAGTCGTTTACTTCTACGCTCGCGACTTGAATTTGCTTGCTTTAGGTGAAGAAACTGCTCAGCACTTGGGCGTGAATATAGAGCGCGTAAAGCAGATTCTGCTCGTGTTTGCTTCGATGGTGACTGCTGCTGCTGTTTCGCTAAGCGGGCTCGTCGGTTTTGTCGGCTTAATGGTTCCGCACATAACACGGTTAGTTATTGGGCCTGACCACCGCATTCTGTTCCCCGCATCCACAATAGTTGGCGCCATATTCCTCGTTGTCTGCGATGCTATAGCACGAGTCATCGCGACGCCGTTTGCTTCAACTCTCGAGTTGCCAGTGGGCATAATCACAATGCTGGCGGGTGCGCCCTTCTTCATTATTCTGTTTAGAAAAAAGAAGCAAAGCTACGCGTTATGAGGCTGATGAGCCATGGTTGTGTTAAACGTTGACGGAATTGAATGCCGCTACGGCTCTGTTAAAGTCTTGGAGAACGTAAGCTTCACAGTAAAAGAAGGCGACTTCGTTGGGATACTCGGCCCTAACGGTTCTGGAAAAACCACGTTGCTCAAGAGCATAAGCCGGACACTCAAACCTTACAGGGGAACTATTCTGCTCAATGAGGCCGATATTTATTCTCTCAAAAGCGTGGATGTTGCAAGGCAATTAGCCGTTGTGCCGCAGGATAGCAGCATAGGCTTCAACTTCGCTGCACTCGACATCGTGCTGATGGGAAGAAATCCGCACATGTCCCGCTTTCAGATGGAAAGCAGCAAAGACATGGCAATCGCGAAGAAGGCTATGCTCTTAACTAATACTTGGCAGTTTGCCGAGCGCCCCGTTAATGAGCTCAGTGGTGGTGAACGGCAGCGTGTAATAATTGCGCGCGCATTGGCGCAGGAGCCTAAAATATTGCTGCTGGATGAGCCACTGACGCATTTGGATATTATTAACCAGCTGGAGATCATGGATCTTGTTAAGTCGCTTTGTGACAATGAGAAGCTGATAGTTTTAGCAGTTTTTCACGATTTGAACTTGGCCGCGCGCTATTGCACATCAGCCATTATGCTCAAGAAAGGCAAGATATTTGCTGCTGGAAGCTTGGAAGAGGTTCTTACAAGTGAAAACATCAAGAGTGTTTTCGATGTTGACGCCATAGTGAAAAAACATCTTGTAACCAACTCTCTCTTCGTCATTCCGCTTTCGCCGCAGAAGACGCCGCCCTCCAGAAAGTGTGCAATACACCTTATATGCGGAGCTGGCACTGGCACTGCGCTCATGAAAGCTTTGCTGGACGAGGGCTACAGTGTAACCGCAGGCGTTCTTAACGTTCTGGACACCGATTTTGAAACAGCCCAATTCCTGAAGATTCCAGTGGCGTCCGAAGCACCGTTCTCACCTATCACTGAAAAGACTCATAAAGATAACCTGGCAATGATTGAAAAAGCCAGCGTTGTCGTGGTAACCTCTGTCCCCTTTGGCTTCGGCAACCTTCAGAACTTGGAAGCTGCCCTCGCATCGTTAGAGCGCGGGGTTCCCACATTTGTCATTGATGAAGTGCCCATTGAAAGCCGAGATTTCACCAAAGGCAAGGCGAAAGCGTTGCTTGCCGAGCTGAAAAATAAGGGCGCCGTTTTTGTTAAAGACCAAACCGAGCTTCTTTCACTGCTTAATGTGTCCGCAGAAAAGCTGAAAGTAGCTAAGGAAGAAAAAACCCGATTCCTTGCCCATCTGAAACCTGAAATTCATAACAAAAATGAGGAGAAATAGGGGAGGCGATCAAACGCATGAAACTTGTTGCTTCATGGAGCGGCGGCAAAGACAGCTGCTTTGCATGCTACAAAGCAATCCAGGAAGGGCACGCTGTGTCGCATTTGTTGACTATGATGTCTGACCCGCAAAAATCAAATTTCCACATGATCCCCTCAGACCTGCTTGATGCCCAATCAGAAGCCATCGGTATTCCAATAGAAAAATGGACAACCACCCCCGCGACTTACGAGCAAGATTTCAAGAAGGCATTACTGAAGCTGAAAGCCGAGGGCGTGGAAGGTATTGTGACTGGGGATGTTTTTGACGTGGCTCTGCATGAGGCTGGCTGGTTAGAGCGTATCTGCAAAGAAGTGGGCTTAGTGCCTGTTAGGCCTCTGTGGCATCGCGATACCACCCAGATTCTCCGGGAGTTCATAGCCGCGGGTTTCAAGGCTGTCTTGGTTAGGGTAAAAACCGAATTGCTGGGGCTAGAGTGGCTTGGCAGAGAAATAACCCAAGCGTTCTTTGATGACCTGTGCCGGCTTGGTACCGTTGACCCCTGTGGAGAGCATGGTGAATTTCACACACTTGTAATAGACGGGCCAATCTTCAGGAAGCGGCTTGAGATTCTTGAAAGCGAGAAGGTAAGGCTTAATGGTTATGGGCGCTTGATGATCAAAAGTTTCACAGTCAAATCTAAGAAATGGTAGGTTTGGTAATGAAAAAAACCTTTGATGTGATATTAGCACGAAACGAGCCTAAGGCAGAAGCCTTCCTAGAAGAGCTGGATGGAAAGAAGCCGCTTTTCGTCTGCACCATAGCCACAACAGAAACAGCCAAGATTCCTGGTATATCAGCAGCTGGGAAATTTCCAGAATTCACTGATTACACACCACCCGCGGATGCTGAGCTACTGCTGTTGGGCAAATGTAAATGCATTGCAGGTGTGCCCGTTACTCCTGATGGCATTCCAACGCCGGCGTTGATAACTCTGTCAGCTTTGAAGCTTGCGGATATACCTGTGATTGTTGCATGTGGCGGGTTGAAGGTGAAGCCGCAGATTCCGTTTTTGGATTTAGGCGGAAGCCCAGGCAGAGACATAAGAACTGGAAACGCAGTGGATAACGTTGAGGCGGTTATTCAGCGGGCTACTTTGGCAGGCGAGCATCTGGCTAAGATGGCTGATTACCTTGTAATCGGCGAGAGCATACCAGGCGGCACAACAACCGCATTAGGTGTTCTGTCAGCCATGGGCGTAAAAGCTGAAGGGAAAGTCAGCAGTAGCATGCCAGAAAATCCGCACAGCTTAAAAAGTGAAGCCGTCCGCGTGGGATTAGCCTCTGCAAGCGTAGGGTTCGGCGGCTTGGCAAAAAACCCCGTTAAAGCAATCGCATGCCTAGGCGACCCTATGATGCCTGCTTTCGCGGGCTTAGTTATCGGTGCTGCCGCTCAAGTTCCAGTGCTAATGGCCGGAGGCACTCAGATGACCGCTGTATTAGCCGTTGCCAAAGCGTTGAAGCCAAGCATCTTGTGCAACGTGGCTATCGGCACCACGCGTTGGGTTATAAGCGACTGCTCATCCGATATCAAGGGCATTGTGGATCAGATTGCAGATGTGCCCATTTTAGCAGCTGATCTGGACTTTGCATCGTCTCGATTTGACGGTTTAAAGGCTTATGAGAAGGGCATTGTAAAGGAAGGTGTAGGCGCTGGCGGTGCTTCCATAGCGGCGATGGCTAAGACGGGCGGCGCCATAACAAGGGGTATGATGCTTAAGGAAATTGAGAGAAACTATGAGTTGTTAATGGGCGTACGGTGATGCGGCTAAATGCTTAAAGAAGTTAAAAATCTCCTTTCTTTTCTTACAATTATTCCAGTAAGTATGGACAAAGATTGTTTAACCGACTCTGCAAAGTTTATGTTCCTTTTTCCACTGGTAGGCGCGTTCATCGGGTTTTTGGCTGGTTTATTCGGTTGGATTACTGCCCATTTTCTCCCCAGCTTAGTCGTGGGCACGTTAGTGCTCGGCGTGCTGTTGCTAATCACAGGGTTACATCACACCGATGGCTTGTTGGATTTCGGCGACGGAATTATGGCTCATGGCTCAGCGGAAAGAAAAATCGAAATCATGCATGACCAGTTAACTGGCGCGGGCGGATTATCCCTTGGGATAATTACCTTCTTAGTCACGGCGTTCTCCATAGCTGAACTGCACAGAGGCATAATCATCCAGGGCATAATAGTGGCTGAGGTTGCAGCGAAATTAGCCATGGTCATCGGTGCCTGGGCCGGCAACGCAGTTCATCAGGGAATGAGCTCTGCCTTTCTTGAGGCTATGCATGGCAAAAACGGCAATACACGACTACTCGCGGCTGTGGCTATTTCCTTCGCGATAATCTTACCTCTGCTGCGGTTGGCAGGCGCCTTGACCTTGCTTGCGGCCATAGCGGCAAGCTTCATTATGGTAGAAATTGCCCATAGACACTTTAAGGGTGTAACAGGCGACGTGCTGGGTGCAACAAACGAGATTGTCCGAATGACTTCTCTGGTCGCTTTGTTGGCGGTGATGCGGTGGGCGTAACCGCGCTTGTCATGGCCGGCGGGAAGGGCACCCGCATGGCGCTTTCTGAGGAGAAGCCACTTATCTGCATAGGCGGCAAACCTATTATCGAGTACATCATTACGGCGTTGAGAGCAGCCAAGAAAGTTGACTCCATCGTGGTTGCTGTCAGTGACTATACACCTAAAACGGCGGCGCTGATGCTGCGGTTTCCAGTTTCCGTTATCAAAACTCCTGGAAAAGAATACGTTTCTGACATGCAATACGCTCTTAAAAGCCTCGGATTGAATGCTGTCCTAGCTATTGGAGCTGATCTCCCATTGATTACTGGGGAAGTTATCGACGCTATAGTGAAGTGTTATGAAAGGTGCGGTAAGCCCGCATTGAGCGTTGTAGTTCCGTTTGAAACGAAAGAGCGGTTGGGGTTTAGCGGAGAATATGCGTTTACCTTTGAAGGCACGCGTGTAGTTCCTGCAGGAATCAACTTGATTGACGGGCGCAGGATTGACGAGGGCGAGTTAGAACAAGCAATTTGCTTGCTGGATTTGAAGGAGGTTGCGGTGAACATAAACACCGTGCAAGAGCTGAAAATAGCTGAGCGTCTTCTCGCTGAAAAACTCGGTAAATAGCCTCGCTTTCGCATGCCTATTGGTTGATTAGTTAGCTTATAATATTCAAAAAGTCTTTATGAATTTGTCGCAGATCTTCAGCGATAACGTTCGGCTCTTCGCCGCTGTCCTGCAAGTCTTTCAGTGAATAAAACTGGGATGCGACAAAAACTGTTTTCATTCCAATTTCTTTGGCGCCTTTAATGTCTTCCAAGGGACTATCGCCGATGAAGATTGCTTCTTCCGCCTTAACCCGCAGCTTCTCCAAGGCGCATTGGAAGATCTGCGTGTGCGGTTTTCTCCAGCCGTTTTCCTCTGAAACCACAACTACATCGAAAAACTGGCTTATCCCTAGTTTTCTCAAGCTAGCGTAGACTACAGGCGCATAGGTGAAGTTGGATACTAAACCAAGCTTGCAGTTTTCCTTTATCCTTCTAAGCAATTTCTTGGCGCATGGTCTAAGCTCGAGGGAATCAACGTAGTCCTTAAAGAAAACGTTTAGGGCCGCTTTGATTTGTGGATCCTCGGTGCTTGTTCTGCATCCTAAGTCGTTGAGAGCCTCGCAGACCCATACCGCATTCGTCACTTCAAGTTGCCCGTAGCGTATTAAGCGATATTTCTCATGTGCTCGCTTGTAGGCTTCCAGAAACTTTTCAAATTCTGTTTCTAATCCAGCGTCTTTTAGAGCTCTGTGCAGCGTTCTCCGTGAGGCGTCCATGCTATAGTAGCGGGCGTTCACTAACGTGCCAATATAATCGGTTAATACTGCTTTAGCATGCGCCACCTTCCGCAGCTCCTGCAATTATCCGCATTCTTACCTTGCTTGTTTATGGATAATAGCCTTTTCACAGTATAATTTCTGTTTCTGCTACCTGCCTAATCTTCTTGGCGATTATGGTATCACCGAGTTTTGCTGCGTCTCCGATGGCTTCCTCCACTTTAGGGTCAAAGGGGATCCCCGTCAGAAATTTTACGCCGAGCTTTTCCGTTTCATGCTCTATGGTGTTTGCCTCGTTCATTTTCATGTTTTCCACGATACCAATTATCGGAATCTTCAAGTCGCGCAGTAAGCTTATCTGCTTTTTTACGGTTTCAAAAGCCAAAAGCGAAGGAGTAGTCACTATCAGGAATTCTATGTCTTTAACAAGCCTTACTAGATCAAGCACGGCGTCGCTTATGCCGGGAGGCATGTCTATAATGAGAAAATCGAGTTTGCCCCATTGTGTGACTGAAAACAGCTCGATTAGTGCGTTTGACACGTCTTCTCCTCTTAGCGGCGTTGCTTTGTCGCCTGAGAAGTAGACTATTGTCATGTAAACTAAGCCATTAACGGTTGGCGGCACTATGCCCTTTTCCTCTTTCGGCTTGACGTCTTTGGCGCCTAGAATTAGGTGTGTTGAGGGGCTTGTGAAGTCCAAATCGAAGAGTCCCACTTTGCAGCCTTGTTGAGACAGCGCCAGCGCGAGGTTAGTTGCCACGAGACTTTTGCCGACTCCGCCTTTCCCACTTGAAACCGCTATGATTCTGCCTATTTCCTTTAGTCTTCCGTTTATCATTTCTGCTCGCGGGTCAATCACCTTTAGCGTACTCCCTTTATATTTTCAAGCCATATTCCCCGTCCTTCGATGATTTCAAAGTCTGGGCTGCCGCATTTTGGGCATTTAATGTAGGAATGCGCGACTTCAGGGACAAAATGTATGGCTTCCGCGGTGTTTTCATCCAGTTTGTTCCTCTTGAAAAGCCAGTTGTTTCCGCAAACTCGGCATCTAAGTGTCGTCCGCGCTTTAGTAATATGGAACTCCGTGTTTTTGAAGTTGACTGGCTTTAGCTGTGAAAGCGCGAAACGCAGTATATCCTCTTCTACCTGCTGAAGTTCACCGACTTTAATGGTTACTTCTCTAACTTCGCGCAGTTTTTCCTTTTCGGCAATTTTTCCTGCAGCTATAATTACTGCTTCAGCTAAAGCCCACTCGTGCATAAAACAGCCTAGGGATTGGCAGTTTAAAAGAATATTGCATGGGATCGCACGGATTACACGGTCAGCACGCTACTTTGGTTATTGCGCGCTGCAGTTCTTCATTTGCTCACTTCTGAGCGGTTTCCCCTTTTTGTATAAGCTGAACTATTGCCGCCGTGATAGCCCCTCTATAGGTTTCTGCAATGAATGGCTAATAGCCGCCAAATATGCTGGCTGAGCATTGTTATATCGTGCTGAAAAAGACATTTTCGCTAATTGACCATGGCACGTCAAAATCCACGATTGAGTAAGATTAGGTTCTCGCTGATGGTGCGGGGGGTGGGACTTGAACCCACGAAGGCCTGCGCCAGAGGATCTTAAGTCCTCCCCCTTGTCTTAGGCATCAAAGATCTGGCCGCCTATTTAGACCTGGCTCGGGTACCCCCGCACCAGCCACTAAACTTCACGGTTCAACACGTTTAAGTTTTTTGCATCACAAGCGGCAAGTTAAAATCTGAAGCCACCAAATATTTCTCGCTGCCAGCACCGCACGCGGGCGGGTAGCTCAGGACGGATAGAGCATCACCCTCCTAAGGTGGGGGTCGTGGGTTCAAATCCCACCCCGCCCGTTTACGCTGAACCCCGCCCGCTAAAAAATACTTTTTAGGGGTTCTACTTGCGTTTACGGAAGATTTTGTTACCATTATAGTCGCAGACGTACTCGAAGCCTGCCTCAATTAGCTGGCAGACTTCCTGTTCAGAGTGGGCTACCCGCGCGATGTAGTCGTCTTCTCTGAAGTTGACGAGCTGCGTGTAGACCAGCGTGTTGTTGATGTTTCTGTGGTCGAGAAGCTGCATGACGTGTAGAATGTCTTTGGTCTTGTGGTATTCCATTGTGGCTTTCCAGTGGCGAAGTGTGTGGAAGCTGATTTGGATGAGTCGTGGGTTTTGAAGTTTGAAGGCGATTTGTCTGCGTTGTCTTTGGAAGCTTTTGCGCATTATGTCAGCGTTTGGCGGAAAGATGGTTTGGGAGTTTTTTGGCAGTGCGTTGAGCATGCTTGCCAGTTTGGCGGAGATTTTAAGCAGCCTTGGGTTGCTGCCTTTTTCAGGCGTCACGTTTATTGATGGGTTTTCCATGTCGATGTCGGTCCATTTTAGTTTGCAGGCTTCGCCGCAGCGTATGCCAGTTTCCTTAAGCAGTTGTAGGAAGGCTGCCATTCGCTTGTTGCATCCGCCTATTAGTTGGTCGACTTCGTTTTCTGTTGGGATAAACGGCAGTCTCCGAATTCGCCTGTACTGCGGTGGATCCCACCTTGCGTTTTGCATTTGGAGGAAGCTTGTGTAGGCGTCGACGGCGTTGATTTTTCTGCCTGTGCTCCACTCTTGCTTTGCTATGACTTCTTTTATCGACTCTGGATTAAGAAGGTCTCCGAGCTTGGCTAAGCGCTTTAGGAGTTTGGTTCGTCCTTGAATGGTGCATTTGGAGTATCCTTGTTTCAGCAGCCAGAAGCTGTATTCCACGATTTTTCCCTTGACGTCGGCTGTCTGCTTTGTGGCTCCCGCCAGCCCGCTTTTA
This sequence comes from Bathyarchaeia archaeon, assembly GCA_037481775.1. Lineage (GTDB taxonomy): Archaea > Thermoproteota > Bathyarchaeia > Bathyarchaeales > Bathycorpusculaceae > JAOAIV01. Next base: position 75,863 of record JBBFKZ010000003.1, on the reverse strand, counting down.
ATCGAGTTTTCTACTGTGGCCAAGGTTTTCGCCGCCTTTGTGACGGAGGGTGCTCCGCTTGACGCTTCACAGCTCCCTTGGCAGCTAGAAAGTATGGCGAAGCGGGTATTTATTGACTGCCTCAAATTTTTTTGTAATGCTTTTCTTTCGCTGAAGCGGTAGCCGCAGTTTCTGCATAGCCAACGTTGTGCTGCTGCTCCATTGGATAAGTAGCGTAAGCCGTCTCTGTAAAGTCTGGTGCCGCCGCATTGCGGGCATGCCAGCGGTTGATCGCTGGAAGCCACAGGGTTAAGCGTCTCCTGCCTGCTGTTGCATCCATGCTTCTTTGCAGTCTTCGCAAAGCCAGGCGGTTTCGTTCTTGAAGGTTTCAGCTTGCCAACTTGTCAGCTTGGTGTAGCCGCAGGCGGCGCATGGATGCCAGCCGTAGAAGCCGTCGCTCCAGTAGACCGCCTTAAAATTCCGCAATTTGTTGATTTTGCCGTTTTCGTCTATTCTTGAAGTGTTTTCGGTTGAAGAAGCGGTTGTTGTGCGTAAAGCGGTATTTGCACATGGGTTTGTTTCGCTTAGAAAGTGTTTAGCGTACAGTTCTTCCACGGTGACTTCGCGTTCGCTGATTATGTTTTCTCTGAGTGAAAGGCTGTTGTGTGCAAATATTTTTGTTGCTTCTTCAAGCCAAGCGTTAAGCGTTTCAAGCGTGAAAATAGACGAAAACTGCGGATTCGTGCAGTTGCGGGGTTTTTCGCTTGTGCGGATGGTTCTGTAGAGTTGGCGTCGCTTGTCGTTCGGGTCTGGCGTGCTTGTCAAGTAGCCTATGCTGCAGAGAAAAGCGGTCCAGCGTCTTATGGCGTCGCTTGATTTCTTTTCTTCTGCGCGGCTGTTCCATTTCTCCGTCAGGTCTTCGACGGTGAATTCCTCTTTTTCTTTGGCTGTTTCCTCTACGGCTTCGTGGTAAAACCTTATGATGTGTCCTGGCGCGGAGGTTTCTGTGGTTTCCTGAATGTTGCTCCACAAAGCCATTATGAAGTCGTAGTCTCGGCGTGTCACCATGATGTAGCGTTCCTGTTTTGCTTCAGCAGCCGCGTCTGGTTCTGGCTTGACGGTTCTTATGACGAGTGGGCGCTGGGCGTAGTGGAAGAGCGCGGAGACTTTGACGAGGTTTGTTAAGTGTTTGAAGTCGCGCATGGACCGCGGTGACAGGCTTGGGAAGACCTGGGCGAATTTGACGGCGTATGGGTCTACTGCGGCGAGGTTTTCCAGCGATGTTTTCAGCGAGCTTATGTAGCCTGCGAGGAGCATGTGGTCGAAGTCGGATTTGAAGCTCCAGGGGTATGCGGCTTTCCTGGCGGTTAGCATGTTGGCGGCAGCGTATTTTTTCCTGTTCATTTCAGGTGTTACGGTGAAGCCTCTTGTGGCGAGGTCTTGCACGTATTTTTCCTGTGTGCTGCAGAATATTGTTGCGGGCCAGCCTTGGATGACTACGTGCTGCGTCTGCAGTTGTCCCTTGCCTGACTTGTCGGTGAAGCGGTAGCTGATTTGGTGGGCGTCGTGGCTTAATATGGGTCTAAGCATGTTGAAGGTTTCAAAGTGTGGTGCTTCGAGGAAGACGATGATTCTGTTGTTCAGCTCGACGAGGTAGCGTGCGTCGTGCATTCGCTGTGTCCATGCTTCTTTCTCTTCGGCTGGCGCGTCTTTGTCCGGCTTCTGCGAGGGCAGTATCAGGTTGCCGTTTTTGTCCACGAGTAAGCCGTGCTGGTGGATGAGCGCGGTTGGGCTTAAGCCGCCGAGGAGCCACACGTCGTCTTTCGGGAAGTACTTGAGCGCTTGGACTACGTTGTAGCTTTTGCCTATGCTGCTTTCGCCGCGCAGGAACAGGTTTATGGGTTCAGGCGTGTAGGCGCTTAGCGCGGTTAGGAAAACCATGTTTTTCGCGGTGACGTCTCGGCGGACTGTTCGGCTCAGGTGCCTGAGGAATTTGCTGTATATGTGTGGGTCTACGGCGAGCGGGTCTCCGGCTTTGAAGCCGCCTTGATTCTTTAGCTCTGCAAGGTTGAAGAGGCTCATTGCTGACGGCTCGCTGACTAAGCGTTTGCGCTATTGGGTTTTGGCTGAGGGGGTTTGGCTTCGTTTTTTGCGTCCGACTGTGGCGCCGTTTTGGAAGGCCCAGTAGAACCATCCTTCGCGGGTTAGGCATCCGTTGTGCGCCTGCAGGTCTTTAAGCATGGCTTTGAATTCCGGGTTGTCTGTGTCTTCGCTGCGTTCGTATGGTCCGCTTGTGCCTTCAGCCTGTGCCCATTTAATCTGCGCCGGGTCCCAGCCTATTTTCGCGGTTTTTATGATTTGTCGTGCGCTGGCGACGCCTGCTTCAACTGCGTTTAGAAACTCGAGGAGGGCTATTGCGGCTGTGTCTTCTTTCTCTGTCATGGCAGGTACGCCTCTTCTGTTGCGGGTTTTTCCTTATGCTCGTAGTCTTCCAGGTGCTGGTCTATGGCTTCGGCGATTTTGCGGTCTACAAGCTCTTTTATGGCGGTTTCTGACGTTTCGTTCAGTTCTTTTAGGAGTTTGACTATTTTTTGGAGTTCTTCAGCGGACAAGATCATGGTTTGTTTCTCCTTTGGCTTCTGGCTGTTTTTCAAGGGTTTCTATGCGGAGGCGTACGGCTTCTGAGATGAATTCTGACAGGCTGTGGTATGTTCCCAGTTTTTTGATGAGTTGTCTGGTTCGTTCGATGAGTTCGTCGTTGATGGATATGCTTTTGTAGTTTGCTCCAGGCATGTTTTTACCCCACTTAGGCTTTACTTCTGTGGTATGCGTATGGCTGCGGATTTAAGGATTATCGCTTTAACAGCCTAAAAACTGCGCTGGGGAGAACCGAAAATTTATTAAGACTTGATTAACGTATAGGTAAAGCAAGAGTGTGGTAAAATGCCCATGGACAAGTACCGCGGCGTAAGCCTCCAAAGAGAACTCATAAACCTCATCGAGGAATACATCAAGGCTCATCCGGAAATGGGCTACAAAAGCTTAGCGGACTTCGTAACCGATGCTGTCCGCGAAAAATGCTCAGAATTGAAAATTCTCGGCGCCGCGTCGGAATTGCCACAACTTGAACACTTCAACATAAGCGAAAACGGCGTGCGAATATTGGACAGAAGCCTTGACAACGGCGTATCAAAAGGAAGGATAATAGATGTTTACTTTAAACCCGACAGGGTTCTCTGCGAATACTGCGGCACAGACAACTGCCGCCATGTGGAATTCGCCCTAAACATACCGAAAGTACGGAAGATCCTAATTGAAAAAGGCTGGCCAATAAGCAAAAAAATCAAGGAGACATAAAAATGAAAACGCTCAGAATATCAGATGTCAGCCATAGAAAACTGACAGCCACGCCTGGAACGCTTATGGCGCAGACAAGCAAGATGCAGACGTATCAGGATGCTATAGAAGCTATGTTGAACCAGTCGGTTATATTGCCTCCTGAGCTGCTTGCTGAGATTGAGAAGTTTATTGCTGAGAACAAGCGCTTGGGCTTTACAACAAGAGAGGAGTTTGTACGTGACGCAACAAGGTGGAAACTCAAGTTTCTGAAAGAAAATTCTGAATATGTAGAAATTCCAAGAGACAAATACGAAAAACTTGAAAACGCTGTTAGAGAAATGAAAGCGCCATATCGCGGCGCTTTGGATTTTATCCACTCACAAATTGATGAAGTATTCGAGGAATACGACACGCAGTTGGAAGAAAAGGCAGAGCGAGGAAAAAGAGAACCCAGAAGAAGGTGAACGGCTTATTTTGGTTACTGTATTGGCGCATAATCCAAGGAGTGATTGGATAATCCCTGAAGGGTGCTGCTAAGAACGAAATTAGCCTATTCGTTTCAGTTCGCTTAGGATTCTATCCATAACCTCGCTGATATCTGTTAACTCATGTTCCCAAAAACGCATAATTCGCCACCCTTCATTCCTTAGACGCTCATTTTTTGCTTTGTCTCGTTCGATGTTCTTCCTCAATTTTGGAAGCCAGTATTCCTTGTTGCTTTTTGGCATATGGGAGTGTATCGGGCACCCATGCCAAAAGCAGCCATCAATAAAAACGGCAAGCTTTTTATGCGGAAAGGCTATGTCAATTTTTTCTTTGCCATATTGTATTCTGAATCGTAGCCCCTTTGCCCATAATGCTTTTCTTAAGCTAATTTCAGGTTTTGTATTTACTGAACGTATGGCAGACATGATTTTTGAACGTTTCTCTCGAGAGACGCGATCCATCCTTCACTCCCAAGGGTTATTAAAAGTTGAAAAAGCAATATTAATCTTTCATTTGACTATTTTTGCTCGCTTACTATAAGCAGCTATCATAGCTTCCTTGCTTGCAGTAGATAGCTTGAAGCCTGATGCAATTTTTGAAGCCAATAAAGGCGGCACGGCATTTCCCACCTGAACGTACTGCGACTTGAGGTCACCGATAAATATGTAGTTATCCGGAAAAGTTTGAATTCGAGCGCATTCTCTAACAGAAAGTCTTCTATATTTCCTTATATCCTCGGTGAAAACCCATTTGTCCTTGCCAACTTTTTTCATTGGTGGGCTCGATGGATGCAATGGCGCATGCCTACCGCTTGCTTGAATTGTAAAGCTGACTTCATCCCATGTTCGTCTCCTGTTTCGAGACATATAAAAAAACGAGAATCGATTGTCATCCCAATACTCCCCTTTTCGAGGAGGAGGCAGGTCGCCTATAGCTTGTTTGAGAGTAATATAAGGCAGATATCCGGAACCGTGAGTTTTTTCTGGAAACTGGTATTCAAAGTCTAAATCTTTCCTAACTCCAACAATAAAAATCCTTTCTCTATCTTGAGGAACACCATAGTCCTTAGCATTAAGAAGGCTCCAAGTCACATTATACCCAGTATCGTCAAAGCCATCGAGCATAAGCTTGAAAAATCTCCCTCTATATAGAGATTTCAATCCCTTAACATTTTCAGTAACAAAGAATTTGGGTTTTATTTGCTTGAGAACTCTTATAATTTCTTCATAAAGGTAGTTCCTTTCGTCATCAGGATTTCTTGATCCTATAAAGCTGAAGCCCTGGCAAGGGTTGCATCCAACTACAATGTCAGCCGAAGGGAAATGGGTTATTTTTCTTACGTCTTTGCAGATAGGGGTTAATCCGAGGTTTCGTGCATAAGTTGCGCACGCATCTTTGTTAACATCATTAGCCCAGATGATCTTGTACCCAGCCCTAATGAACCCCAGGTCCATGCCTCCAGCGCCACTAAATAAAGAAAGCACCTTCAATTTACCAAAGCCACTCATGCGAGAAAATAATTCTTTCACATATATTAAATTTTGGCCATTTTTGTCAGATACCGCCCAACTTTTTTTAACATGTCAAACGGTACATTTACGTTTAAGTAATCTTTTGTAGTGCTGTCATACCATTGATGAATTATTTCATAGTTCTTTTGCACTTTCAGGAACGCCTCAACAAATTCAGCGTCATCAAGATAACGGATAAACGCATCAAGAATGTAGCTCAAGTCGGCTTCATTTCTTGCGCACCAATTCAGAACAAAAAACTTTTCAATGTCGATATTTGATTTGAAGTACTTACTAACCGCTTGAAATAATCCATAAATTCTATGCGCATCTTCAATAGCGCCCATTGGAACATAGAATGTCCCATTAACTGTACACCCTCTAGACTTGCCTATGAAAATTATCTTCATTTCTTTTTTATCGGATTTTATCTTAATGCAATCATCAGAAGAAATAACGTCACTGCCAGAAATTTTTGATAGAATAGTTTTGATAGAATTAACGCGATCCAGAGGCATTTCCGATATCGGGATTATTGGAGTGCCATGTAGTTTATCGGGGTCTCCAGGAAGCATGGTCACGTTTGTAGATTTAATTAGTTTTGTATTAATGCAGCTTAGAACCTTTTTGACCAGCTCATAATCGTCCTTTTCGAAAATTAAAAGTCCAGGAAGATGTTTTTCCAATGGTCTGAATTTTACTAAAGTAGCAAATATATCATCTGGCAGACCGCCAAGACTGTCCGTTGTTACTACACCTATACCTAGCTCGTTGTCTTCAATCCAATATGCAAGCTTCGGCTCAAAGTATCTTACAGCAATGTTCCATGCTGCCCGTTTCTTAATTTCAATAATTTTAGGGGTGCCGTCTTCGCTTATATTCTTGAACCAATAGTATTTGTTTTCTCCGTGTAACTCACAGCAATATATGCTTCCCTCACGCAACAATATGCCTGAATAAACTGGGTGCAGCATACACCATGATCTTGTCTGTGGGTTTAAAACGCGCCAGTTTTCACCGCTTAGTTGGTTTACATAGCATTGTTTTCCGAGCTTAAGCGGTTCCGCATTGTATCTAGACTCCAGGTTTTTGACATGTTCCTCAAGCGTATGAACCGACACTGAACAGATATTCAACATATTCAAGATATGCTGATGGTTGTCTTTTGTTGTTTGAAATCCCCAACGGTTTCCCGCCATAATACGAAAGTGACTACCATTTTGTTCTACTACCTGTTTTATCAAACGATATGTAGAAGGACGAAGATGATGTAGAAGAATGAAATGACGCCTATACAACTCACAAAGGTCTGGAGCTTCATCACCAAAACATCCCTTACAAAAACTCAGTAGGTCCAATCATTTCACCAATACTGGTTTTTCATTAATTCAAAGTTGTCAAGTATTTTGCGCAATGTTTCATCGAAGAACTCTTTGGTCATAAGAGCTATCTTTGCATAAGCGTGACCAAGTGGTGTAAGTCGGTAATAGTCACGTCTGCCGCTTCCGCTGTTTTCTAATAAACCACCATAAACCATGGCTTCGCTCAATTTTTTCAGCGCCTTGTAGATGCCATCATAGGATCTGTCATCGCCTCTTTTAGGAGGCAAAAGCTTGTACAATTCTGACGACAGGAGTTTTGTTGCGATAGCCGCTACATTCAATGGTCTGTGAGGTTGCTCAGAGCGAATAGCTGGATGACTTGCAAAATGCACCAGTAACAGCATCAATGCATCGTGGTCATTCACTCTGAAAAAGGGTTCACCAGAGGCAGGCAATAGCTTATCTGTCAACCTTTCTAAACCAGCTATTTTTCTCTCATAAACGAGTCTAATGAAAACTTGCTTGACACCTAAGCATAACAACAAGTTCTGAAAGTAAAATAAAAATGGGTCAAATGTACGCCCCGTCAGAGCTATAATGTTTACCCTAGTCTTGATCATACAACTTTGCAAACAATTTATGAATCCGTTTATCCAGTGACTCTGGCTAGAGGCAAAAAAGGCATCTGTCGCATCTCCCATGTAATATGCCAACACATCGGAGTGAGTTTCAAAAAGTTTAAGCTTCGTCTGCGAAAGTTTATGCAGCATAGAAACAACTGGGTATTGCTCACTTTCGAATAAAGAGGGCAGTGCAAATTGAAGAAGCTCTTCTGGTGTCTCTGTTGTTATTTTTTTCGTTGAATCACCCAACTCCTTCGCCTCCAACAATGATGATGTTCGGAATTCATGAACCAGCAGTACCTCGTTCTCATCAGGAAAGTTTGCTAGAGAATAATTCAACGCATTAGTTGAGGCTGAATCCCAAACTAGAATCATATGATTTGTCACTTGTGACTTTTTTAGTCATGACTAAATAATTCACTTAAACCCTCAAGCTTAAATAGGTATCGGTCACAATAACTCACTTGAGGTTTAAGGATGTCTGAGGCGAAATACAAGAGTCCGGCCGAATCAATTGCATGGAATATTATTCTTCATCAGAAGAGTCAAACTTCTGATAGTCGTTTAACTCTTCTCGACGAACTTTCAGGAAAGTTGATTGCAAATGCTATTTACAACCCCGCTGGGGGAATAAAGGGCATAGGAGTTGTTGACATTCTCTATCCCGAAGATTATTCCAGGCATACAGAAAGGATGATGTTCAGAAATACCACAGCTCCATATTTCCATCAAACTGAATTTTTATTTCAGGGTGATGAGAATTCAGGAATCGAGGTCACCATACACTTCCTCCAGCCAAAGGTTAGAAGATTACGCGAGATTCGGATTGAAGGTGAACAAATAAGACATGTACCATTAAGCAGATATGAAATTGAAGGGAAAATCTATGAGAAAGGATTTGATGACCCAGTTGAAAGAATTGTCCACATTCCAGAAGTGAAAATCAAGACTTTATTGGCTAAGCCATTTGAACAACAGTTCAAGTTTGAACACGAACAAGACCCACTACAAGCAATTGCGGATAGCACAGGAAAGGAGCTGGCTCAATTTATTCGCGAAACGATAAGTATAGAAGGTAAAATTTGCCTTTCAATCGAAAAAATTTCAGGGCAATCAAGTTCTTACAAAGTGAAATTACGTTTTTCTAATACAACTAAATCCATGAAGGAAAGCCGTGGTGCTTTGCTTGTCCGCCGCTTCAGTGAGGAAGAGGTTATAAAGAGATCTTTTATAGGTGTTTATTCACTAATTAACGTACATGATGGAAACATACTTTTGCCAATAGATCCATTGCAATGCGCAAATGTTAACACCTCTCCTACAATTTCGACCTATGAAAAGACCAAGGTGTTCTCTTCTCCGATAATCCTTTATGATTATCCTAGAGTTGAACCTGTTCGCATGAAGATACCATTCGTGGATCTGATCAAAAATGAAGCAACAATGCTTGGCAACATGCATATCTTAAATAACAAAGAGAAAGAGACCTTGATTTCGAGTGGTAAAGTGTCGAAGCTTTTTATTGTTTTGAAGGCTCTTTATCAGAGTAATCCAAAGCTTGAGTATATGTACCAATTTCAATGGGACGCAATTCAAGTTTTCATTAAGAAGCTGTTAAGCCAAGACTCGAGACCACTCATAATAGTGGCTCCCACTGCAACTGGCAAGTCTTTAGTGTTTTATGTTTGTGCTGTCCTAATGTTTTTACTCACGGAAGGGATGAGTGGCACAACAACTTTTATAACATTTCCAACGCGTGCATTAAACTCTCTTCAATTTAGTGAAATGGTTGGATTCTTTTACCAGTTGAACAAACTCGGAGCCAAAGCAACTCTGGGTCTATATATGGGAGGAAGAAATTTCGATGACTCTATTTGGACAGCTGTCGCTAGTCTTCGGCCTCCCGACGTTCATGAAGGTATGGAAATACCAAATATCGATAGATGCCCCTCCTGTGGGCATGATAAAATTATTGCCCATAAGCCTGATAATTACAGAATCCTTCCTGTATGTGAGAAATGTGGGGAAAAGCTAGACTTCGTTATGTTAAGCAATATGGAAACAGAAGCGTTTTGCCCCAACGTGATAGTGGGCACTCCCGACAAGATTGTAAATGCGTTAACGACATCAGTTTATTCGCATACGATATTTGGTGCCCCATGCAAAAAGTGCCCAACATGCCATAGACATTACGCCTTGTGCAAAAAGGATCAAAATGAGCAAATTCATCACTGCCCTGTATGCAATTCCGCGATGGGACCAGAAAATCTGACCAAATCCACACCCTGCCTTGTTATTTTTGATGAGGTTCATACCCTTGTAGGCACGCAAGGCAATCTACTTGGTCAATTTCTATCCTTACTAAGGGTGCTAAACGAGCATTATGGGGGACCACAAAAATATTGGTATTTAGGTGCAACAGCCACTATCGTTAATCGAGAAGAACTGGTCTACAACTTGACAGGCTATCCAAATACTGAACAGCAAGTCTTTCCTAGCGAGAAATCTTTTTGGTCCATTAACGGAAGTGAAGGCTACTTCTTCAGAAACGTCAATGAGGTTCGCCATCGGTATATTCTATTGGAACCACTTGGTAAAACAACCAGATGGTCAGTATCTTGGATTGCCACGTCTTTTCATGACTATCTCCAAAAAACCTTGAATGAGAACAAAAGTATAGTCAAAGAACTAAAGGAATTAGGATACGATGCAACTTTAGCTTATAAAACTCAAACGATTTACGTGTTGAGAAAAGATGAGGGAAGAGATCTTGAGAAATGGATACCAGACCTGGCAAAGGAGCTTAAACTAGGTCGACCATGGGTGAAATTTGGCTACGGAGATTTATCCAGCCAAGAACTAACGATTCTAAATAAACTTGTAAGGGAACATAAACTTGACGTTCTAGTGGTGACACAAATATATGGTCAAGGAGTAGACTTTCCAGGTCTGAATATACTTCACTTTTTTGGTACACCCAAGACTTTTATTGAACTAGCTCAAGTGGTAGGAAGAACAGGTCGCGAAGAATTGCCTTCGCTTGTTTTACTGCATTTATTACCAAATATTCCACGGGATCAATGGGTTTACCAAAACTTTCGACAAGCAATTCAGGATATGGATAAAGGAGAACTTTTTGAGCCCACTCCAATCAATGTGCTAAATAGGTATGCCATTTCTCTTTCCATCCCTAACGTCTTTAATGCTCTTGTCTTAGCTCGAGCAGTAAACGACCATCAAATGCGTTTTGCGCAGTATGTAAGCCGGTATTTTAACAACAAGCCTAATGAACTTGTTAAATTAGTGGAGCAAATGGTCAAAGTTTATTTAAGAGGTTCAATGCCAAAATCAGAGGAACACAAAATACGCGAATTGATTCTTAGAAATGTAAGAGATTTGCTTATGGACTTCAAAGACTCGCGGCTGGAAACCACGAAACATCTTGAAGTGAAACAAATATTGACACCAACACTACGCGAAAAGAAAAAACAAGTACGATACAGAGAGATCATGGTTTATCCTATTTCAAGCAAGCTCGGAATAGCCGAAGAAGTGCTTGAAGAATCTTTGGAAATGCAAGAAGAGGAGGAATAATGAAATGACCGAAGAACATCCTTCGCAGTACATAGCGACAGATTGGCAAGCAATAACAAAGAGATTTCCTTTCTCAACATTTGACGCCAATCAAAAGTCTTGGAGGGTCTTGTACTTTGACGGAGACACCCTCCCACACGAACAACTTCAGGAAACTTTGGCGGCTATAATCTCTCGGATATTGGCAAAGCAATTATCCAGCTCAGCAAGTTCATCGTTTCAGCAATCGTCAAAATCTGCACGTGAACAAGAACAGGGTAGCATCGATGTATTAAGAAAAATTGCCGAGAAATGGGGCTTAGAGAACGCTGTACGCGGCATTGATGAAGCAGAGCAAAACGAAAAGTATCCAAACTTCGTTTTGCCAAATCAAATAAAAATTGTTTCTCCAAGAGAAGCAAAGATTGCACTGTATCCCAGAGGTTTAAAATGTGATAACTGTAATTTTTACATGGTACCTACGGATTTAAGTAAGCTTACCTCGTTGCAGTGCCCAAGCTGCAAGAAAGGAAACTTGCGTCAGATCTCATTGATCTTTTTCTGCGATAAGTGCGGATATCAACATGAAATCACACCCCGATTTACAGATCCTCAAAAAGATGGACCCGTATTCAAATGTGAAGATGATGGTTGTACTGGAGACTTGCTTCTCGATTTGAGGAGGAAAAAGCTCACTCAATCGAGATGGGTGTGTTCAAAAACAAAGCATGAAACTCAAGTTATATATTTCTGTCCTTTCTGTTCTGATTGGTCTAAGAAAAGCCCCAAAAGAATGAAGCTCGTTCCCACCACCGCTTCATATCTTAAGCCTATGGTTCATAGCGCGGTCTACGTAGGCGCAAATAGGGAAATCAAAGTGACGAATATTGAACCAATATGGTCTCTTAGCCAAGCAAACGATTATACTTTAGAGCAAAAAGAAATAATCCATGATTTTGGCATAATTGATATACATGTGATTGACGATGTAACTTCATATACAGCGGTGTATGGCTACGCACCTTATGGAACAGACGTGCAGGTCAGATTTTTCCAGCAAAGAAACCCCGACACAAATCAGTTTGAATATAGAGCGTACATGACTCAAAGTCAAGGTAAAGGTCTTGTAGTTCAGTTAGATAAGGAAAGAATAGCTGAAGTTGTTTTGGAAGACATTATTAGAAGATTAGAAAGAACAAACCCTGGTTCAGCAATTCTAAAGGATGTACGTGCACAATTGAAAATTTTGAGGGAAGGCAGCAAATTGGCTGTTGATAGTGTCTACTCGTGGATTAGCAATCAGACAAAAGAATACTTGACTTCAGCTCCGATAAGCGAACTTAAGTACTCGGTTCCTTTATTTACACTACTACATTCAATTGAACATGCATTAACGTATCAAGCTTCTTTGCGAACGGGCTTAGAGGAATCAGCATTCGTTGGAAAAGTGCTCATAGATGATTGCGCTCTCTTGATATTTGAAAGAGAACAAGTTGAGGCTGGAGGAGTTGAGTACCTTGCATACGATTTGCTTACGAGATGGCTTAACGAATCGATGAAACGCGTGAGAGATTGCCGATATCAATGTTATGATGGCTGCGTCACATGTCTTTACATTCGCGATCCCCTCTGCCATCCATTCTTTCCAAGCGAAGTTCCTAATGCATACATATTCCCGAATTATTTACTCAGTCGCACTCTGCTACTCAAGTTCTGGGGGATACCCATTTCACCTTATGAAACACAAACAGGTAACGAGATTTAAACAAAAATCTCGAGGGAAGATTGGTAAACGTGAGCATGGCAACAAAGATAATTCAAACACTTAAGGAAAATAATGGCAAGCTACACCTTGGATCTCTTCTCTCGATGTTCCCTGTTGAAGAACAACCGCTTGCAGAACTCAAGGTAATGGCACTTGTTCGCTCTCAAAATCTCGAGCTCAAAAAAGAAAATCGGGATTATGTTGTTATACTGAGAAAACCAATAATAAGAAGCAAAAAAGCGATATTAAAAGATCGAATATATTTCAGCTATGAAACAAAATCGTTAGATGACATACAAATTGTGGCTACAATTCCTGCATCGCTTTTATCTGATCTTCCAACAAATGAAAGGATCATTATGACAGATATAGCGTTTGATCATCTATTAAACTCTGCTCGCGAATATGTTAAAGTTTCACTGCCTTTTCCTGAAGAGTCTATTGTGACTCATTTTTCTATGGAATTGAAAAGATTAGCTAAAGCAGGAGTTAAGGTTTTTTTGCTGACCCGAGAAGTGTTAGACCCTCAGAAAAAAGACTATCACTACATGAGTCTCATAAAATCCGTTTTAAGGATGTGGGATATATATCGTGCTTTCGGGAATTCTGGCTATTTTGCAGTGAAGGACTTTCACGAGAATTTGCGCTTGGGCGATTCTCAACTTATGCATTATGAATCGACTCATGCAAAACTAGTTCTTGTGGATGGAATCAAGTGTTATGTAGGTTCAGCGGAATTTAGACTAAACTCTTTATATAACAACTTTGAACTGGGATTTGTCGCCAAGGGGAAGCTGGTCAAGGAAATCGAAACGCTTTTTGATGTCGTCTGGAAACATGCAAATGCTGTGAGCTACAATTTCTTGAGAAAGATGGTGAAAGCTCCAACATCACAATAAGAGTTGATGGCAAACCAGTTTCCGTAAATAAACAGCGAGGCATCGTAGCGCACATTTTATGTGCATTTAAGATTGGTCAAACATTGTTTTTATTCTATCATTCCGCGTGATTATTCAATAAACGTTTAATTCAAGTATTATTTCAGATTTTCTTTTATTTTTCTGGCTTAACATAGTTGTTGGTGTTGAATGCGTGCCTATTTTCCAGCAGAGCGTTGATTCTGAGCTTTACGAGTGGCTCTTGAAAGAACTGAAAAGGCGGAAGGCTCGAAGCATGCAAGACGTAATCCGTCAAGTTTTGCGTGAAACCAAAGCGGAGGCTGAAAAGCACTATGGTTAGTGTTAGGCAGCTTTTAGCCCAGAAACTCTTTGGAATACACTCTGCGCCTTCTCAGGCACAAGCTGAAATTCAGCGTGTTTACACAGGTTTAGGCGCCGAGTTCGGTCAACCCCTAACCAATGACAATATCACTTTTGCAATTAAACGCGAGCCTGTAGCACACCGCATCGTCTTCGCCGTGGCTCACGACGTTTTTGACAACTGGTTTAATGTTGAGCCTCTTGAGGAAGGCGTTGACAAGGAAAAGTTTAACGAGGCTGTTCAGAAAGTCTTGCTTCTGCTTAACGCTAAAGACGTTTTCACGCAGGCGGCGGTTTTTGAACGGGCTTATGGCTGGAGCATAATCGTCTTAGGCTATCAGGATAAAGGTGTCACATTAAGAGACCCAGTCTTAGTGCCTGAGAAAATCGTGAGCCTCGAAGCCTACGCACCAACAATGATAACAAGCGTTCAAACAGACAAGAATAGGCAGAGTGCACGCTTTGGCTTGCCAGAAACTTACAAGATAAAAATAGCTGAGAATGAAGAGGTTGAGGTTCACTTTAGCCGTGTCATCCATTTCGCCACTCGCCTCTTAGACCATCCATGGAAAGGCATAAGCGTTCTCGAACCCGTCTGGGATGACCTAACTGTTTTGCGGAATATTCGTTGGGGTATGGGGCAAACTATGTACCGTTATGGCAGCGGCTTCCCTGTTGTAACTGTCAAAGGCGCAACGCGAGAAGAAATCGAAGCGTACAAGCGTCAATGGGGCCCGTTAACGGCTCAGACGAGCATGTGGGCAGACGAAAACACCACAATCGAGTTTAAAGGCTTAGCTGGAAGAGCCTTAGACCCAGAACCCTACTACACGCCCATAATGGAAAACATAAGCGCAGGCACAAGCATACCAATGGCGATTCTACGCGGAGCACAAGCCGGACAATTAGCTGGAAGCGAAGTAAACGAACGCGAATACTTCAAGCAGATAAGCGACTGCCAAAGCCGCTACGAACCATACATCATGGACCTAATCGACCGCCTAATAAAAACAAAACAAATCTCAGACACGCATTACCGCATTAACTGGCTTGGCGGATTCGAAATAAACCCAAGGGATCAAGCAGCCGCAGAACTCGACAAAACCCGCAGCCTAACGCTAAAAACAAACTGGATGACAATCAACGAGATAAGACAACATGAAGGTTTAGAGCGACTTCCAGGCGCCGACGTAGTCTTAGGCTTAAGCCAACTCCAAAACGGAACCCCTCAAAACATCAGCTCCGCAACATCAAAGCGGAAACTGGAGTTAGAACGCAAATTCGGAAAACCCGTAGACAAACTATTAGCAGACAGAATAGCAACAGGCAAAAGCGTAAACACAATATGCAAAGAGTTGGGTATTGGCAAGCAAACTTTTTACAGTTGGATTGAAGAATATGGATTAAAACGGTAATTAAGATATTTGGCGTTAGACACGATTCTCAATACAAACTTTTTCCTCTTTAGTGAGAGAAAAATTGCAGGATAAATTTAACGAGCAGACCCGCAACAAAAACATAAAGCAAGTAATAGTTGAAAAAGTTCGCTATTGCATATCCGGCAATTAACATTACTAATAAGGTTAGGCTAATCCCAAAAAAAGCCACATGCTCCACCTTTTCCATCTCAATGCTGGATATTTTGCGCCATGCGAACACTGTCCACACAAACCTGAAAATAAATAATATACCTATTATTGGAACAAGAATCAGAAGCCAATCCACCGTTTGCGTAGTTGCGTATGAATACGTTAGAAAAACAGCGCTAAGCAGCATCATAATCCAAAAAGCAACTCCATCAGCTCTCTCTGAAAGCCATCTTCTACCCATAATCATCCATAGCCACTTGAAGTTATCACCTTTTCATAAGCTTTATGTCTACTGCGGTCTGTTCGCTGAACCTAAAAGGCACGCTTATTCTTTCCATTTTAGGTGAATAAATGAACCCATTAAATGTGGGTTTAGGAGCGACTGCAGCCCTAATCTACGCTTTACTCGGCTACGCAGCACAGGACAAACCCTTCAACTGGCACAAGTTTCTCAGAACAATCGCCATAGGCGCATTCTCAGCCCTAGGCTTAGACTTGGCTGGCATAACCCTCGACGTCTACACGGCCCTCGTGGGACCTACAGCCATTACGGTTTGGCTGCAGAAACTCGTAGACACGGCTAAACCCTCATAGCAAGGTGACTGCCATGCTGAAGTACGGCGTGAAAAGCGTTGAAGCCGACAGCCTCCAAATCAGAGAAGACGCGGAAACGCTTACCGTGCCAGCGGTGATCACCCGCGAAGGCGTTTACGATTATGATGGCATGCTCATCTACGAACCTGCAGAAGAAGTTGAGAAGGCAGCTTTCACAGCTTTGAACGCTTGGGTTGTTGAGGAGCACCCGCCAGAAATAATCCTTTCTAAGCCCGGGCTTATCCGCGGGACAGTGCGCAACGCCAAATTCGAGAAGGACCGCATAAAAGCTGAGTTGGCTTTCTTCAAAAACCGCTGCAGCCCCCAATACCTTGAAGACATTAAAACTGGCAAAGCGAGAAGCGTGAGCATAGGCTTCTTCTTTGAGTGCATTCCACAACAGGGCGAGTGGAACGGGCAACACTACGAATATGTGAAAAAAGATATTCTCATCGACCATGTGGCTGTTGGAAGCTGGCAGGGAAGATGCAGCTACCCGCTCTGTGGAATAGGCGTGGACACGCTTAAGGGCGCAGACCCTTACCCAAACGAGCACAGCTGTCGCCTAAAAGACCCGGAAAAACTAAACATAGTGGGCAGCGGCGAACGAGAACACAACGGCAAAAGCTACCGCGTCATTTTTGGCAAACCGAAGGACAAGCTTGAAGCTGGCTCGGTTGAGCAAGCCTACCGCTATCCAGTTAAAACATGGAGTGAAGCTGAAGCCCGCAAACACTGCCAAGACCACGGCGGAAACTTTGAACCAGCAACAAGAGAAGAAGGCGACACAGCCGAGAAGAAGCAAGAAGAGAGCGAAAGAGAAAAACTGCGTAAGGCTGCAGAAGAGCGAGAAAAGAAGCACGGCATAAAATTCCGAGAAGACAAAGGACATCTAACTCCGCCGAAAGATTATCCACAGAATGAAGAAGACTACGCTGACCCCGTGAATTACGCTTATCCGCTTGTGCCAGAAGACCGATGCAGAAACGCCTTAGCCCGCTGGAGCCAATTTAGACAAGAATACACACAACCAGAACGCAACACAATCTACGAACGCATAGTAAAACGTGCACTCCAACATGGCATAACAGTTCGCTATAACCCAGAACTGCCAGAAGCCAAAGCCCTACCAGAAAACATCAAAAAGCAGCTTGAAGGCTACGAATCAGCAGACAGCCTAATAGCAAACGTGAGCGCTCTTGTCAGCCAATTAAAGGGAACAACCTAAAATACCAGGAAGTTTTCCATTTAACTCAATTACTTTTGTCTTAAAGAAACCCGCCTGTAGATAAACGTCCAATAAGAATAGAATGCCATCCAAAGTGTTGATCCGACAAACACGATGATGGAATTTAAGCTTAAAGAGAAGTTAATTAGCGTCCAGATGTTGACAAGCACATAAGCGAGAACGTTCAATAAAAAAGAGCGCCTTTGCCACCCATATTGCTGGATGACGCGTATGGCTTCCAGTGCAGCAGATCCTTTAGCGTTTAAAATGTATCGACCAGCTGAGTCTGTTTCAATCAGACTTTGCATCTTTTTGAGATGAAAATCTAAGGCGCCACTACTTTCAACATTAATTGCCCGCTTGAGCTCACTAAAACCGAGTGGTGTCTTAGCGAGCGCTTTCAATATTTTTATCCTTAAAGGGTGCGAGATAGCCTCAAACACTTCATCCGAATCTAAAGAAACTTTTTCAGCCATGTCTCATCAAAATCTTCTACACAAGCCGAGAATATATTTCTATCATCCTTGACCTAATAGTCAATAAATCATGACCGAGACAGATTCATTCGTACCATCTGAGGATTGCCTTAACAGCTTTGTCGGAATACCCATTCTTTTTCAGTACTCTGCGAATCTGCCGCTTATCCACGGTTTTCCCCATGGTAATTATAGATGCTTCCGTGATTTAATAGTCCATATTTCAAATCTGGATATATCTTCACTTCTACCTAACTCAATCAACTTAATGATTCAGTGATATGTCGATCTTCTTAACCGCTTACCCATCAAAATTCCACTTAACCGAACCATAAAATCCATTGCAGTCTGACCGCTCAACGCTTCGCTGAACCCATATTGCATGATGTGAGTGACTATTTTGTGAATGAATATGAGTGAAGAAAAGCCAACAGAAACCGTTGAAACGTTAAAGGCGAGGATTGCGGAGCTTGAGGCTGAGAACGAGAAGCTCAAGACAACGATGACTGAAGCCACCAAAACATTGACTGCTTATGTTGAAAAGGAAAGGGAAGCTGCAATCAAATCCATTTTAGAGAAGACTATTCTTTCAAAGGATGAACTTGAGAAGCTGGATCTTGCACAGCTTAGGCTCGTCCAGAAAGGCGTTGACAGCGTTAAAGGCACGGTGAAAAATGTTCGCAGTGCTGGGGCAACCACAAGCGAAGATGAAAACAGGCTGACGGTTGGCTGCTTATACCACAAGAAGGAGCAGTGAGTGAGCCATGCCGTTCGTTAAACCTTCTAACAAGATTTTGGTTGGCGGCTCACCCATCGTTGAAGAGCTAATAACCGAAGGCACATCATGCAAGCCAGGACTGTTCGTTAAGAAAGGCACAGCCGACCATCAAGTAACGCTTGCAGGCGACGGAGAACAAAAGCCCTTAGGCATTCTGGACGCAGACCCAAGATATCCGATTGCAAATGCCTTTCCAGATAAGCATCCAGTTCGTGTGTTGAAGGCGCCTGCGGTTGTGGTAGCCACTTTGGCAAGCGGAAACAACGTTGTTAAAGGTGCATCGCTGGTTTGTGCTGCAAACGGAAAATTGAAGGCTGCAGCTACAATATCCGTAAGCGTCCCTTCAGGAGCCACGCAAGTAACGTCTACCGCTGCTCAGCCAGACCTCTTGGAAATCGGCAGCATCCCGCCTTACGGACCAATCGTAGCCTACGCAGAGGAAAGTGTTGATGCCTCTGCTGCTGACAAGTCGATTATGGTTAGGTTGGTGATTTAGAAATGGACCCGTTAACGCTTGTTGGAAGAGCACAGGCACCATTGCGTGAAGAGGAGTGGAAACAGCTTGACGAGGCTGTGGTCAGAGCTGCTCAGCCAGTCTTGGTTGGACGTCGTGTCTTGCCAGTTAAACAGCTTGCAGGCGTAGGCGTCATGACCGTGGATTGGGACGAGCTATCAGAAATGAGCGCAGCGCACATCAGCATGTACGGCGAAACGCCAGCAGAAGACACAATAATCTACACACGCAAAAGCCTCACAGTGCCAATACTGCACAAAGACTTCCGCATACACTGGCGAGACTTGGAAGCTTCAAGGCGGTTTGGAACACCATTGGACACGGCAAACGCGGAATCAGCAGCCCTCGTTGTGGCTCAGAAAGAAGATCGCCTAATCCTTAACGGCGAAATCTCTGGCGAACCCATGCTTGGCATAGAAGGATTAACAACCGCCACGGGAAGGCAGACGCAGGCAAGCGGCGGCGCATGGGCAACAGCTCCGAACGCATTAAACGATGTACGGGCGGCAGCCAAAAAACTGCTTGACAAGTATTATCCGCCTCCTTACGATTTGATTGTGCAGCCAAGCGCCTTCATGGATGCTCACACGCTTATAGCGAATACGGGCATAAGCCAAATCGAGAAAATCAAGGAGCTTATTCAAGGCAACATCTACATAAGCAGCCAGCTTAAGGCGGCTGACGGCGGAACAGACAGCGCAATACTAATCAAAAGCGGAGCGGAAAACGCAGACCTGTGCGTAGCCCAAGACCTAAAAACCTTCTATATGCAAACCGTCGACATGAACCACCACTTTCGGGTCTACGAAGCCGTGGTTCCCCGCATTAAGAGACCAACAGCCATATGCGAAATCACAGGCATAACGTAGCTAACCCTAAAGCCTTAACGCCTCATTATCCCTCTTTCTTTCCCCGTTTTCTCCTTCGAATACCAAACCTGACTCCTTTATACTCCATCGAATGCATGTCTATGAGGAAGCCCATCGCCATGGCGTTTAAGCCGCAAATGAAACTCACAAGCACAAAAAGCGCATCCTCAACATTGCCGATCCATCCATGCCAAATTAGCATAGCGTAAACTGTTAGAAACCATGTTCCAACGCCTAACCCCCAAAGCACCGTCGCCAAAAGCCTCGGCTTCAACTCAAACTCTAACGCGAAAACCTCTTCATCCTCCAAACCAACACCCAACACTATCTAATGCCTTAAACGCTATTTTAAATTAAAGTTTCAGAAGGGTTTATCATTAAAAACTAAACAAAAATATCATAGATAAGGCATGTTCCTTACAGTTAAACAGAAGATTCTGGTCATACTGCTCGAGAAGGGACCATTACAAAACAGCGAAATAGCCAAAAGAGCAGGCATAACAGAACAATGGTGCAGCGAAATGATAAACGCCCTACATTCGGAAGGCTTGATTGAAAGCCAATTCATAGCACCAAGAAGAATAAACAGGCTAACCGGCAAAGGTGTTGAAGTAGCAAGACGTTTAGAAGAAATAAGCGAAAACATAGTTAGCAAACAAGTCTAATGGACTGAGCAGAAAAACAGAAAACTTTTTCCGTTCTTATAAATGATGCAGACAGTAGAGGTGAAAAAATGGAAGTTGAAATAGCTATCTTGTTAGGTTCGACTATTATTGGAGTTTTTCAATACCTTTCAACGAGAAGTAGAATAAAGTTCGAAAGGGAAAAGTGGAAAGAAGAAATGGAATGGAGAAAAAACCATAGTGGGCGTGTTGCATTTTGAAAAGTAGTTGAAAAAGCATGCTATATCGACTTTGAAATACTTCAACCGATTGGATTTAATTGCACACAAGCTTTACAAGAATAATCATACATGAAGACGAAATTAAAAATGGAATGTAATGCTTACGTTATTGGGATTGGTTAAAACCCGATTGAGCAAAATGATTTCTATCTTAACCTTTTCGTTAGTTGGTTCCTTTTTATGTTAAGTTTTGTTTAATCTTTATACATTTAATTTTGCAATCTTCTATTTTGCAAAAGCGACAACAGATGTTTTTATTTTCGTTCCTGCATCCAAACTGCATTCTTATAGAATATTTTCCATTTCGTTCATTATCCTCTTTTACATCCTCGCAAGTCCTGTCTTCAAGTTGACAATCACAAATCATTTCTCTCTCCATTTCACTCAACTCTTAGCCCAATTATAGAAGGTTTTGATTTGAAAGTATATGAATGCTGAAAGCCAAATCATAGCAATAACGATGACGCTATAAAGTAAGCCATTCTTTAAGAATTCAATGAAGATTTCGGGATGGAAAAGACAACCCAAATAAACTTTTTCTGTTTCGGTCCAAGTATCTGTTTTTGTTGAAAATGACTGCGGATATTTTGTTAAAACTGTTTGCCAATTTTCTTTTGGAAATATAAAGCGTAGTTGCGCACCTTCAATTATACCTTCTTCAGAGACCTTTAATTCCCTGTTAAGGGTTTCGGTATCGTTGAGGGATTCCAGATTGAACCATTCTACAGCGTCATAGTAGTCAATCTTTATTGTTTCAAGTGGCTGAACATTGATAAGCGAAGAGCGGTTTAACTGTGTGCCATTAACATAAACACCATGTTGCACGCTATAACTTGCCCCATTTTGCGGATTATAGCTTGTTTCAATGTCTACACTGACATTAAATCCGAATGGGTTATTCCACAAAAAAGTAATGTTGTAATGAATACCCAAACTTCCGTATGTAGAACCTTCGAGTTTCCAAAAACTAATCCATTTAACATAAGTTAGGTTAAAGTCTTTCTTAGTTATTGTAGCTTCATTAGATAAAGGTGTTGTTGTCGAATGTTCAATATAGTTATATTCATAAGTATCAAATGTTGAACGTGGAATCCCTATACTTATGAAATATAACATTATTGTAAGAAAAGCCATGAAGTTGGCGAAAAGGATTTTTTTATAAATTTTCATGGCTCTTTCATCTTCTTTTTCGCTTTAGAACTCTTATTGTTTGTGAAGTCTGAATCCATGTTTAGACTTCATGTTTTTCTGGCTATACTGAAGTATTTTTATTCCTACCACAACTAATATTTATTCCTAATACAAACTATACAAAGAAGACGAATGGACTTTGGGAATCATGCCCTTCTTAAGAAATATTTGGACACTTTTGATAAGAACCATCCATTATTAGTTCACTTTTATGACTGTCCAGCGTCCATGGATTACGTTGAAAACTTGTTTGCTGAGCTTGGTGGCATACCAAATTTCAAAAATAAAATTGACAGATTGAGAAAAGACGGCAATAATTGGGAAAGTTATCTTTCCGAACTTGTATTTGCAGAAAAATTGAAGAAGCTAAATCTAAATCCCAAGTTCCTTATTGAGAGGAAGGGTTTTTCAACCCCAGATATTAAGGTAAACATTGTTGGTGAAGACGTATTCTTTGAAGTAGAAACGCTATTGAAGCTACTGAAAAGTGATGCAATACGTCGTGTATGGAAAGAAATAGGGAAGATAGAATCGGATTTTATTGTTAAGATAGACTTTGGAACGCTTGACTATGAATGGATAGACAAAGAAGCAGACAATCTAATAAAATTCATTAAAAGCAAAATTAGTGCCAAAGAAACCGGTTCTTATTCATATCCTGTTGACAAAGAGGCAATAGACACGCTAAAACGCGACGTAGGTACTCATCACATTAAAATAGAGATAACAGAGAACGCATCTGCTAAAACCAAAAGAACAGAAGACGCAACCTTAAGCTCATTTAAGATTCTGATGGAACCTGTACGGAAAAAAGTATTCGAGAACTTCTTTAGCGATAAAAAGCAGAAGCAGTTTAAATCTTACAGCCCAATCTTTTGGGTTATTGACTGCCAAATATTGGATGTTAGCATCGAATGTTTTGCCTCAATTGTTAATGAATTGTTCTCACAGGAGGAAGCAAAATGTCTAAATGGAGTTATAGTAAGAATATATGGGTGCAAATACGAGTTCTGGATTAATCATCTTGCCAAAAAACAATTGTGCAATGAACAAATTGAGAAATTGAACGAGTTATTCCAAAAATCGGTTCCCCAGCGACTACCTGATTGAAGATTATTCTACGGTTGACAGTTTTAAACGCTCAAGCAAAATCAAAAGCCTCCCACGATTTGAAGTCAATTTTCTGCCATTCTATGCTGAAAAGAGCGAAAATCAGGCAAATTTGATATCTTGAAAATGGTGCGCGGGCATTAGATTTAGACCCATGAACCGCTGATTGCGGAGGAAAGATAAAGTGTCGTTGGACTTTTTACCCGAAAGTGAAGGTTGGTTCTTTTCTTGGCGGTTCTCTTGACGCATAAGTGCTTAAGGCTAATGACCATAGCATGTCGTCATGGCTGTTTATTGGGTGGCTGAATTGTAGGTGTCCGCTTTTGCTGTATGCGTATTGTTGCTCGTTTATTTGCGTGCACAGTTGCCTATGATACGGTATCGCCAAGCGATTCTGCTCCATAGCAATCTTCAAATTCGATAGCAGCTCCTCTTTTGTTTGAACCGTAAACTTTAGTCCTTCAACATTGTTTAAGCCTTGGTTGCGGATTTCATCGAGAACAGGCTCGCCTACGCCTGTTTGATCCACGAGCGCTTTCCTAAATTTGAATTTCTGATGGGCTCTTACTAAATGTCCTATAACTTGCGTGTACGGTGTTTCGAGTGGAAACTGGTAAAGATAAACAAGTTTGAGGATGTCGCCTTCACGCTTCAAAACTGTGATAACGCTATAATCTTGCAGCTTGCCGAAATCCACTCCGGCATAATAGTCTCCTGTTGGAAAGGTTGCTTCAAGGCTTCCGTAAAGCTCAACGCCTAATTTTTGGGCTAATTCAACACATTTTCGGATTAAATCTTGTGGGAAATAGCTGTTCAGGGCTTCGACAAACTCTGCTTCATACTCCATCAAGTAGGCTTCTTTAGTCATATTGGCTTTCATCTCCTCGAGAAACTCGGGCTTAATCAATGGGCATTGTTCAGACTTTACTTTATGCACGCTGTAGGCTGGATTGACAAAGGCTCTGTAAAAGAAATGGTCCTTACCCCAAGGCGTGCTTAGAAAAATGGCGTAGCCGTCCGTTGTGCTCAACATCGGAAAAATCACTTGCGTTATAACCTCTTCAGGCATGAATGAGGCTTCATCACAAATAACCATCTGCGCCGTATATCCTCTCAACAGGTTTTCGCTGCATGGCAAAGCTATTATGCGGCTGCCATTTTCAAGATGAATCAGCGTTCTTGTAGCCCTTACAATCTTGTTTCTTAAGCGTGGTGTGGAATAGACGAATGTGGCTATGCGGTCGAACATTATCATGCTTTGGCGTAGACTTGGGCTTGTAATCAGAACAGTAACATTTGGGTTTGTGTCTGCGAAGTATATGGCTTTCATGGCTATCGTCGTGGTTTTGCCTGTCTGCCTTCCCATGCACGCGACAATGCGCTTATTATCGTCCAACAAAAGCCGTGCCTGATAGTCGAAAGGCGTTATGCCTAAAACTTTAACTGCAAAATCTACGGCGTCCTTTACTTCAACCTCTTCTTCCCTTAGCATTCGCCTAACAGCGTGCTCGGTTTCCTCAAGCTTTCTTAGCGCTCTTCGCTGCCTGTAATTCCGCAACAGCAGCAGCAAGCTCTTCCACACGCTTTTCAATTTCCTCCCACTTTTGAAAGCTGCTCAGAAGAGGCCCATAGTCCTTGGCGGCTTGGAAAATTATGCGAAACCTTTCAAGCGTGAGTTTGTCAACCTGTTGCAGTTCGCAGATTTGCTTAAAAGCTGTGCTGAAAAGCTTGACAACCATTTCCATGCTTAAAGCGTCTTCTGCTGGCTCAATAGTTTGAACTATTGCCGTGTGCTTAGTTTGAACTATAGAGCAAAGTTTAAGCTGTTTCCTTATAGCGTCAACGGTTCTTTCCGGAAGCCTTCCACTTTCATAAATTTGCTGAGGAGACAAGCCTTGACTGGCAAGCTCGTCCAAAACCGCAATCTCCTCTTCAGTCCAAGGTTTTCCTCTCGCCATAAGCTTAAGCCTTCTGAGTCAAGAAAATGCCCGTAATATTGCCAACAAGCCCCGAAATAACGGTAAAGATTTCAGTATTCCAACTGCCTAATATAACCAAGTGCACAGCCTCTAAAGCTGTTAAACAGCCAACCATTCCAAGGCTGAAGTAAACCGCATAAAGCAGCTTCTGGCTTGGCGGAACCTCAACTCTTCTCCCAGCCTTCACATGAACCGTTCTTGTTAAAGCCTCGCGTATAGGATTCCTCAACGCTCATCCCCGAAAAGCGTTATTCTCCGCATGAGGCGTCTGGCTCTTCCATGGATGAAGGCTTGCTGGCAAACCTGCACGTTCTCCGCCTCCATCAGCTTAGGCAACAAAACCCTGATGTTCTCAACTGTACCAACGGGAATTATGGTGCAGTCAATCTGCCCGTAGCCCTGAGCGAAAAGCCACTGGCTTGCCACAAGCACAATGTGTTGAGCTCTTTTGCCAAAAGAGCCTATGTAAACTCCATAACTTGTGACAGGCAAGTCTATTTCTGCTCCAGCTGCTCCAGCTTCGCGAAGCTCCTCAACCGTTTCCAATCTGCCTCTTGAAGCGTCCAGCCACGAAACCTCAACCATGTCGCCAAGCTGCAACTCGCTTAACTGTTTAAGCACTTTCTTACTCATCTTGAAGCGTTCACCCGCTTGCAACCAACACGATTTCAAAACTGAAAGAGGAAATGCCTGAAACAGAAGGGTTCACTGTTAAAGTAAATGTTACAGGAATAATGGTTTGAGGCTGAAGTTGCACGCCATTGTAATTCCATGACAGTTGGATGTAATTGGCGGCTTGCGGCGGATTCCCGCCTGAAGCGTTCATGGAAAGCGTTACGGGCACGTTGCTTTCGCTTCGCAAAATCAACACAAGGTTTTTGGATTCGTCGGGCGCCAAAACTCCCCAGTCAATAGATGAAACTGGAACGGTGCAGGCTTCATCTCTCCAAACGCTTAAACCTACAGCAACAACAGCGGCGGTGCTTGGAATCCTAAGCGAGAACTGAGTAACAGCGAGAGTAACGCCTACACCCAGCAGAAACGCTAAGGAAACCACAATGGCCAGAAACGGTAAGCTTAAGGTGACTTCACGTGGCAGAGTTTAACTCTCCATATCTGATGTTTTACGATACATTAAAATAGACGGAAAAACAGGTTTTTAAGCAAATCTGAACTTATAATTTAATTAAATTGGATTTTAATTAAAATTCTATTTCAGATTTCCTTTTTAACCACTTTAAACGCTTATTTTAGTTGAACAAGCATATGGCGGCGGTTACAGCAGACCAAATTCGTAAACGTTTAGGCTTGACAACTGCGGACATAAGCGATGAAGATGCCCTCGCGTTTAGGGATGAGGCTGCCGCTTTCTTAAGCGAGGAAACAGGCGAAACCATCAACGCTGAAGACTGTTCGCCTTCTGAAGCCAACGCTGTCGCGAACCTCGCGGCTGTATATTGCTACTTGAAAGTTACAGGCTCAGGTGCAACAGGCTGGAGCGTAAACCTTGGACAGCTAACCTTTCACGGGCCGGCGGAGAAAATCGCCCAGCTTGAGTTCCTGAAACAGCAAGTACGCGACTTTATCCACCGCAGAAAACGCGCCGGCATAACCCTGCTGGAGGGCCCCTAAAATGCCCGTTTCGGTTGAAGTTGACTTTGACATGGACCCCTTCCAAAAATGGGTTGAGCGAGTGAAACGTGAAGCGCCCAAAGTGTTTGACGAGTTTTTGGACAGAAGCAGCAGCCTAATAGCTGAAACCATGCGCATGAAAGCTCCAATCCGCACAGGCTATCTACGCGATAGCATAATAATCCACAAAAGCGGAGACACTGTCGAAGTTGGTTCCACAGCCCCCTATGCACCTTACGTTGAGTTTGGCACAAGACCCCACATCATCGAGCCTGTCCAAGCTTCGATTTTAGCCTTCGAGATAGATGGACAAGCAGTCTTCGCCAAAAGAGTGCAACATCCAGGCTTTCCAGGAAGATTTTTCGTTAAAAGCACAAGTGAAGAATGTTTGCCAAAGCTTCAGGAGCTGGTGTTGAATCTTTACTGTCAACTTTTCTACGGTGAAGTTTGATGGCTGAAGTCACAGTTTTAGAAGGTTGGGGCAGAGAGTCTGCATTGCGCCAAAAATGGATGCGCATGTGGGAGCAGCTTGGTACAAGGATTTTGCGTATGCCCTTGTGGATGCAGGAAATCGTTTTGGACGATATTAACACGGCTGTGCGCAACCGCATAGCCATCATGGAAATGATACAAAAATCCAAGAGGCATTGAAAAGTGCTGAAGGAAATCACCCAGAAAATCCTCAACCTCTTAAAGGCTGACAATGAATTGGGCATTCCAGAAGCCAACTTCTTTTTCGGCCCGCCTTACACGCGAAACCAGACGCCTTTCTGCTATGCAGTTTGGAACGGCGGACCAGTGCAGCAGGAAACCTTCGCCAACGAGGTTTGGCAACACACTTGGAGCATAATCATAGTCGACACTGCGCAAGAAGACAACGTAGCCTTGCAAAGCGTCATGGACAAGATTGAAAGAGCCAAACAAGTTTTAGCTGAGGACCCAACGCTCGGCGGCTTAGTCCGCGGCAGCCAAGCGGCAAGCATGGAAGGTGAAACCATGACGGTTGGCACAGACTGGGGCAAAGTCTCGCAGGTAATAGCCGCAGCAAGGCTTGTGCTCCGCTGCGAGGTGACGGTTAAGGCTTAGAAGCTTTTCGGGCAGACACGCTTCTCGGCTGAGGGCGTGCTGTAAACCGAAAATAGAGATGGGGTGAAGATGGAAAATTGAGTTCAACGCCGGTGTTGGGCAGAAAAGGCGTAGTTAAGAAAGGCGAAACGGAAATTGGCTACGCTAAAGGCGTAGGCATAAACATTGACATAGACTTGATCAAGGAATACGCGTTAAACAGCGAGAAACCCGCGTTTTTGGCTATTGGAAACCAAAGCTACAAGGTCAGCATTGAAGCCATGTACGTGGACAACGCTTACGCGGAAACCGTTAAAGCTGGAAGCCCTGTGGACATTGAGCTGGACCCTGCTGGCGATGTTGCTGGAAACCCGAAGATAACAGTGAAAAACGTGATTTTCACCAAGTGGAAGCTTGACCAGAAGCCTACAGGCGTAGTTATGCAGAGCATGGAAGGCGAAGGCGACGACCTGCTGCTCGAAACCATAGAAGAACAAGGATAGCCAGAAAAGGGGGCTGGTTAGCTTTGGCTGAACAGGGCAAAATCGCCGAGTACAGGCGGCAGCTTGAAGCCTACGAAGCGGAAAAGGCAGAGAAAGCGAAGCGTTTCGATCCTAAAGCATTGGCTGAAGACACACGCAAAATCCACACAATATACGACCAGGAGCTTGGCGAGATCAGGTATGGGCTCTTAACGTGGAAAGAGTTTAAAGCCTTAAATCTTGAAACCGTTGAAGACAATGAGGAGAAGTTTTACCGCGTAATCCATGCCATGCTGCGGAAAGCAGAGCCAGACCTTTCCTGGGAAGAATTTGAAGCTTTACCTTTCCACGTAAAAGCCATACTTGCCACTCGCCTGTCACAGGTGTTTCCGCGTTTTTTAGCCCAACAGCAGACTCCGCCATAGAATGGATCGACGCCAACAGTGAAGCCCAACTCATTGGCTTGATAGCCCATGAATACGGCTACCCGCTTGAATACATCGCAGGTTTAACGCCTTTCCAAATAGGCTTCTTGGCTGCTTGGCTGGAATGGGCAAGAGGCAAAAGTGAATGAGCGAAATAAACGTAAACGTTGTATTGCGAGCCACAGATGAGGCAAGCAAAACCGTAGCGGAAGCTGGCAAACAGATAACCGAAAGCATGAGGCAAGTGGAAGAGGCAAACAAGACTGTAACAGCGGAACAGGAAAAAACCAACGCAAGCGTCAGAAGCCTCGTAACAGGCTTCAGCGGATTAGCCACAGGCGCCTTCGCCCTCTACAACGCTTACGACCGCGTAGCCGACATGCAAGTCAGCGTTGACAGGGCAAACCTGCAAGTTAAAACAAGCCTAAACGCTTTGGAAGATGCTCAACGCCGGTATAACGCTGCCGTAGAAAAATATGGCGTCGACAGCGAACAGGCACGGGCTGCAGCAGCAGACCTCACAGTCGCCCAAGAAAGGTATCAGGTGGCGGTTGAACGCGCCAGCATGATTCAGGGAAACCTGAACGAGGCTATGGTGCAAAGCGCCTTAACCGTCATTCCAACCGTTATAACAATGGTTGACAGTGGAGTAAAGGTTTTCCAAAACTTTCATGGCGCCGTAAACCTTGTTAACTCGGCTACAGCGTTTTTGGCGGCAAACCCGTTGATGGCTGTGGTTATGGCTATTGGTCTTGTCGTTGGAGCCCTAATAACCGCATACCAGACTTGCGAGCCCTTCCGCAACGCGATAAACGCTATTGGGCAAGCAATTTACAACTTTTTTAAGCCAGCAATTGACGCTGTAGTAGGCGCTTTAACTTGGCTTTGGCAAAACGTTGTGCAGCCTTTCATAGGCGTCTTGAAAACCCTCTGGGACACTATCACGAGCAACCCTATATTGGCGGCGCTTTTCGGCCCCATAACAACAATAGCCTATCTAATTCAACACTGGAGCGACGTCACTAAGGCGTTGGGCGACGTTTGGAACGCTATATGCAGCGGCGTAAGCTGGGCTTGGAATACCTTCATCAAGCCAATAGTAGACGCGGTTAAATGGTTCTGCGACACGGTTTACGGCGCCTTCAAAGCCCTGTTCGGATGGCTGGTCGGCGGAAGCGTCTGGACAGACCTTTGCAAGGGCATAGTAAGCGTTTGGAACACGGTTGTGGCTCCGCTTATAGGCACGGTGAAAGACTTCTGCAACACCATAGGCGGCTTCTTTTCAGGTTTAGCTGACACAGCTGGAAAAATCTGGAACAGCATAGTCAACACCGTCAGCGGAGCAGTCAACACTATCAAGAACGCTGCAGGCGGAATAGCAAGCGCAGTTGGAAATGCTGTAAACTCTGCTGGAAACGCCCTAAACAATTTCGCAAGCAACGTCGGCGGCGCCATGAGCGATGCCTGGAACAGCATAAGCAGCTTCATCGGCAAAGTGTGTTTCGCTCATGCAATTGGAAACGCAGTGGAATCCAGCAGGAAAAGCCTCTCAGTTTTCAACGACGCCGTGGAAGAAGCCATGAACACCGCTTATGGCACCATTAAAAGCTTCGGAGCAGAATTAAAGGCTCCAGCTTTAGGCCCAAACCCAGCAGCAGTTGGATCCACACCTGCAGGCAGCCAAACACTTGTTTTAGCGCCCACATTCAACTTTCCAGAAGGCAGCATAGCGCCGCAGGACCCACGCGAGTTCGCAGAGGCAGTTTACAACGAGCTAAGCGCAATTGTCCGACGCGACTTGCGGGCGCAAACGTTCTTTGTGGCAAGGTGAAAGCTTTGACTGTAACGCTTGGCAACCTAAACCTTGGCATAGTAGCCGACTTCAACTTTTCCAACTCTAAACGGTTTGAAGACGTGGATTTGCCAGCTGCAAGAGGCAGCAGCACCCAAGACCTCGGCGAACACGCAACAGAAATACAGCTTTCAGGAGTTCTGACAGGGCCTTCAAGATTCAACGATTTCAGACAGCTACAACGCGTCTGCCAGCTTGGACAAAGCCTAAAAATGGACTGTGACGTGGCGCAAACAGTAGTTTTCATACGAGAAGTAAAACTCGCCAAAACAGGCTTCAACTTTCTCCGCTACAGCCTCACGCTAAAAGAAAGCATGTTCAAACAGGTTAACGCATGCGACGCCATAACAAGCTGGTTCACCGCCACGGAAGGCGCGTCTGTAACTATAGCCGAAAGCCAGCCATTGCCTTTCGAGGGTAGAGGCTGCCTTAAAGTCAGCCACGACGCCGAAGCAGACGAAGAATTAAACGTGGCTTATGAGCCTGTGGACACATTCAACCTTGAAGACTTTGACTGGATAAGCTTCGCCTTCCTGATAAACGATGTCGCAGCCATCAGCAGCGCGGTTGTAACCGTCCAAGAAGGCGAGAACGAAGCTTATTATGATTTTATAGCTGAGTTGGCTGCGGCTGATGAGTGGCGTAGAATCCGCATCCACAAAACCCAATTCGCAGACTACGACGCGGTTGACTGGAGCCAGCTGAGCAAAATCAAATTCGCCATCACCAAGAATCAGGCGCGGAGCTACTTTTTCGCAGTTGACGACATGGGAGGCTACGAGTAAAGTGGCGAAATACAAGAACCTGCTCTTCAAAGACGCGTTCACGGGCTCTGGAGACTACCCGCCTGACAGGGGCAAATGGTCCATGTTCTACACTCGGGAAAACCCAAGCGTACAGTTTTCCACCGCAGTGATAACGCCCACTGAAGAGGGCTGCCTGTTCGCTGCTGCCGTGGACAGCAACGGCTGGGGCGGCGTCAACCTCATGAGCCGAGCCGAGTTCAAAGTGCCCTTCAAAACCCGAGTAGCCGTAAAGCCTACGGACTACGGCTTTTACCTTTACCTCATGTCGCCTGACGTGCGTGACGGACACTTTTTGGGCACAAGCATTTACGGCATGTGGGTCGCCATAGTCAGCGGCACAGCAGACGACTACAAGTTTAAACTGGCCTTAAGCCAAGACTACGCGCCTAAGACGCATACTTCAGACGCTACATGGAGCTTAGGCACCGAATACCTAATCGAGATGGAAGTAACGCCTTACACGGCGGACACCCGCAAACTCAACATAGCCTTAACAATCAGGCAGGCTTCAAACGGCATGACAGTCTGGCAGGTTAGCGACTGGTGCGACCAAAGCCTCTCAGGAACGCTGCGCTGCTGCTTAAGCGCCATGGCACAAGCGTCAGGCTCAATCGAGTTTTACGTTAGGGGCTTCTATGTCTTCGGAAACCAATCCCGCAAAGCCAAGGCAGTTGTCACGGCTGTAACTGGCACGGTTAAACGCGTCATAACCGACGACGTAATCGACTTCAAGGTAACGCTGCGTGACGGCAGCCACCCTCAGGCTTCGCTGACGCTGCGGAACGAGGGAAACAAATACGCTGAGCTGGGCGTGAAAACCGAAATTGAGATAAGGGCTGGAACCGAAGCGGTGCTTTACCTGCTTTTCAGAGGCTATATTGAGGCGCCTGAGCGCACTTATCCGCCTTCAAGGCTTAAAGTGGAAAGCAGCAGCGGCTACGCGAAAAGGCTGGATTTCCGAGAAGCCTACAACAAGATTTACATAAACAAAAAATGCGGCAGCATAGTTAAAGACCTCATAGAAACCTATTTTGAAGACGTGTTCACAGCTGACAACGTGGCAGACGGCGTAACCACAAGCGCAGAATACCACGCCGTAAGCGTAGCAAAAATAATAAAGGAACTGGCAGACGCAAACGCCTACGTCTGGGGCGTAGACTATAACAAAGACGTCTATTTCATTCCGCTTAGCCAAGCCCGCAGCGTAAGCAGCTTACCGTTCAAGGGCAAAAGCGACCAGCTAAGCATAAGCAACCGCGAAATCGACGAAGTCATAAACTACGTGCGCCAAGTGGGCAAAACCGTTTCAGGCGTGCCCTACGAGTACACGGCGCATGACGCGTCAAGCGAAAGCCTCTACTGGCGAAGAGACAAAACCTTCCGGGACATCAGCCTGTCCAGCCAAGCGGCTACCCAAGCCAAAGCCGAAGGCTTGCTCCAAAAATACAAGGAGCTGAAAAAGGAAATCGCGCTTACAACACCGCACATCGTGCCCATAGACCTTTACTGCATCGCAAGCATAACCAACACTGAAGTCGGCTTAAACAATTACAACGGCGAAGTTAAAAGCGTCGAATGGAGCTTCTCAGCTAAAAGCGTTAGAACAACCGTTCTATTCCAGGACAGGGGCTTCAAGCTGGCAGACGCCCTCGTCGCCTATCATGAAGCTGCGTACAGCATTCCCGCTGTTGGCCCAGGCGAAACAGAAGAGCCACAAGAAGAGCCATACGGCTTTGTTTTAACGGATATTACTAATGGCTTTCTACCCGCCAATGAGCAGATGCTTGTGGCAGACGCCATTTTCTTCAACCCTGTTGAGCTGAGCCGCTGTGAAGATCAGGTTTACAGTAACAGTTGGCCCATGGCTTGGCTGATAAGCGAAAGGCGCCAGCTTGAATTCAGCATGGTTGAATCCGTTTACCTAAACCATGGCGGAGGAAAACAAATCGGCGAAACCTGCCTCTACCTTGAAACACACGCCTACAGCATGAACGAAAACATCGCTGGAGAAGACGCTCCAAGCCTGCAAGAGGATCTGGCAATTATGAACACGTGAAGGTGACACCATGCCCGTTGAAGTTGTGAGAGGATTTGAGGGAAAAGCCAACAGCTGGAACATGGGACAGGAAGGCGGCTTCATAGCTTACATGCGCGGAAGCATAGGCGACAAGCCAACGCCTCAAGAACAGATCGTTTTAGGCGACACGTCAAAGTTCGAAGATGTTCCAGCGTGGTCGGAAACGGTGCTTCTCGGCACTGGAAAAACAGGAGACGACACACCCAGCCTTTCCGAGTCCTGGACAATCACAAACAGCTAAAAAAGGGGAGGTGAAAACGCCAAAATGAACATGCCAAAAAGACCTTTGACATTGGTGGAATACAATGCTTTGAAACGGCAAATCTGCCTTTCCAAACAGAAGCTGAAGGATCTGCTGAAGCGCCGCAACACTTTCGGCGACATAGTCAAAGTCACCGACGAAGTATTAGTCTATGAGGGCGAAGGCAAAAACAAAAAACTAAAGTTTGCAAGCAAAGGACACATAGTCAACCAAGGCCTAATCCACATGATAAACGCGCTTGCAGCCTCGCAGACAGGCAGCTCAGGACCGTACTACCTGTTTTCCCGTGATTGGACAGGCAAAACCTACAGCTACATGCGGCTGGGCACAGGAGGCAACATAACCCAAGGAACCACGACTGGGCTAACCACGCCTGTTTCAACGCCGCCAGACAGCCAGTCAGGCGCCACCAGCTCACCGGGAGGCGGAACATACCGCGTCGCCTGGACAGCCACATGGAACGCTGGAACCCTAACCGCCATAACAGTTTCAGAAATAGGCCTATACCTCTATTTGCAGACAGCCTTGCAGAGCTTCGGCTGGACAGGCTTTAATGGCGCAGCCACAGCCCTCTTCAGCCGATTGAGCGCGGCGGACGGAGACTTCACCGCTTTCCAAGTGAACCCAAGCGTGCCATTAACCGTTGAATGGCGATTAACATTCACATTCGCATAACCAAACGAGGAGCCCGTAGACCATCTTGAAAACCCGAGAATTTTTCCGCATACGTCAAGTCAGCAGAAAATACGACCGCAAAACCGGCAAATTCACCATAAACATAGCCTATGAAACCGCTGCACTGGAACCGACGGAAAGAGTTGTAGGCGTAGCTGAAGCCTTCGGCCTCGGCCTTGACCAGTGGCAAAAATTCGTAATCTACGACAACGCAGAGCTGAAGATAGGGCCAACAGACATTGTCTACATCACGGGCGACAGCGGCTCAGGCAAATCCGTTCTGCTCAAGGCTTTGGAGAAGGATATTCGCCAAGATTTAGGCTTAAAATGCATAAACATAGCAGACATCAAGCCTGAACCAAACAAGCCTTTAATCGAAACTGTTGGCAAAAGTCTTGAGGAAGCACTTGAGCTTCTCAGCAGAGTAGGCCTGAACGACGCATTCCTGTTCCTAAGGAGTTATGAGCAGCTGAGCGACGGACAAAAATACAGATATAAAATCGCCAAAATGATAGAAAACCAAGCGCAGTTTTGGATTTTGGACGAGTTTGCGGCAACATTGGACAGGGACACCGCTAAAATCGTGGCTTACAATCTTCAGAAGCTGGCGAGGCAGCAGGGCAAAGCTGTTCTAGCAGCGACAACGCATACTGACTTATTTGAGGACCTTAACCCTTCAGTTTATATCTATAAAAAATTCGGCAAAGAAATAGATATCCGCTATTACCCCAATCAGTCGGCTAAAGAATGCAGCCTCGTCAAAGAAATGCGAGTAGAACAGGGCACAACAGAAGACTGGCGTAGGCTGGCGGGCTTCCATTACCGCAGCCACAAAATAGCTGCGCCTCGCAGAATCTTCAGCCTTAAACGTGGCGACGAGCTTTGCGGAGTAATCGTTTACGCGTATCCGCCACCAACATGTTTCGGAAGAAGGCTTGTTCTGCCTAAAATGGGTATGAAAGAGCTAAACGAGAAAGTGAGCACTATAAGCCGTGTAGTCGTGCATCCAAAATACCGCGCTATAGGTTTAGGCGTTAAGCTTGTAAAGGAAACTCTATCCCTTGCTGGAACGCCCTATGTGGAAATGCCAGCAGTCATGGCGAAATACAACCCTTTCGCGGAAAAGGCTGGAATGCGAAAAATAGCCGAGCAGCCTCCTCCAAAAGAAGCCTTAGCCATAGCTGAAACTCTTCGGCGGCTCAGCTTCAACATTCAATTGTTAGGCAGCGAGAAATACGTTTATGGCAAGCTGCAAAGCCTAAGCCCTGAACAGATACAGTTGATAAGAGAGGCGTTTGTTAAATATTGCCACGCACGGTTTATGAAATACTTTTTCTGCCACATGCCCTTCGGGAAAAAGCAAGCATACGCAGAAGAAGCGGTGAAAGCCAGCCTTGAAAGGCTTGCACGCTTAATAAAGGTATGCGGTTTTCTTCTACAGACGAAAGGTTACCTTTTCTGGAAAAACACCTAACTTCAGTTAAACATTACTAAACATGGGTTTGCTGGGGCCTTGGGCGCCAAACCTAAAGGAGAAGAGAAAAATGGCAATCTGCTGCTGCAATCGCCATTTTAAGCCCAAAGCCCATTCAGCCCGCAGTTCTATTCTCCGTCGAGCTTAGCTGACTTTGAACGCCCAAAAAAAGGGGGAAGTGAAGTTTTGTTGACTGCACCTTTACGGCCGCTTCCTCAGCATCAGCACTATGATAGCGCCGACTACTGCAATTGCGACGATTATGCCAATTATTCCCGGAACCAAGTAGAGGTCAGCCGCTGACGCAGGCATCGACGTAGGCTCAGGAGTAGGCGGAGGCGCTTCCTCAACGAACACAGCAGTTTCCGCAACAGACCCGTAGTAGGATTCTGAACCGGTGAACGTGGCGATAACAGTGTACTTGCCAGGAACAGGCGGCTCAAACGTCGCGCTGTAAAAGCCGTTCACGTCGCTCGTAGCCTTAGCCACATCATAACAGTTACCATTCGGATCAAGCACAGTAACAGTCACTTCAACGCCCTTCGCATTCACAGGCTTCGGCTGCTGCTGATACAAATACTCCATCCAAGCACTCATGTCCTCATCCGCTATCGCTGGAACACCATTCGGGAACCTAGCAGTCTGCGCATACTTCTTCGCACCAGGAGACTCATCAGTGACCATACCCTCAACAAGCACCTTGCCGCCATGCACCGTAACCTTCGGAGACGCAGCCACAGTAGTTTTGCTTGGACCCTTACCGTAAGCATAAATCTGATTATCATAGCCATTGAACCAAACCATAATGCCATCAGCCACAGCAGGCGAACCCACAATATCAAAGCTTAACGAACTCCAAATCAACTTTCCCGTAGACGCATTTAAACAGTAAATCTTCGCACCTTTGAACACTGGCGGCGTATAGTCGTGTCCAGCCCGCACATACAGTTTGCCATCAGCGAGAACATAATGACTCCACCATGT
This sequence comes from Bathyarchaeia archaeon, assembly GCA_037481775.1. GTDB lineage: Archaea > Thermoproteota > Bathyarchaeia > Bathyarchaeales > Bathycorpusculaceae > JAOAIV01. The sequence goes on along the minus strand of JBBFKZ010000003.1, from coordinate 39,040 downwards.
ACCAAGAGGCCAAGAGCCGAATGGGCTGTCGACGCCTGAGCTTCCGGTATTAAAGTTCCACTTAATTTCACCTGTCTTAGCGTCAAGGCAGTATACTTCACCACTTAATCCCCACGTGTAAAGATTGCCATAGCCAATAACTCCTGGACCTGTGTAATCGTAGTATGCCCAGCTACTGTTGAAGACCCTTTTTGGACCCCAAAGTTTATTGCCAGTCTTTATGTCATATGCTTCCCATGAAAACGTCTGCAGAGTGTATACGGCATAAACGCCATCACCCAAAGCTCCAGGAAATCGATTAATATTTTTAGTGGTCCACGCTTCGAATGTTCTGTTTACTGGTCCCCACAGTAGTCGTCCGTCGATTGCACTGTAACCTGCTTGTACCATATAACCTGAAGAGGCACCTCCAGGGGCTCCTCCAGTATACAAACCTTCTATACCAGTCATAAGCACTACATCGTCAGAAATCGCAGTAATTGCTAGAGGCGGAGAAATTGGCTTGCCGTCAAGAGTAGTTGCGACAGGAACACTCCATTGATAGCCGCCGTTCCAGTCGATTGTCGCTCCTTTTGGCGGCCGCCAAATCTCCTCAGGCGTGTATATCAAACTGTAAACGTATTTTCGTTGTCCTTCAGCAATGCATTTGCTCATGTTCCACATACGCAACATACCACCAGCAAGAGTATAGCTTAAAATTTCCCCCATCGGGCCACGCACAAGCGTGCCAGCACTCGCATTAGCAATGTTCAATATCCAATCGCCAGTCATTGCATCATACATCTCCCAGGTGTTGCCCGGCGGATAAGGCACAAAACCTACCGTCGCAGGAGCACAGAACAAGTACGCATGCGCACCATACTGATCGCCAGTAATGAAGTTATAGATCATGCCAACCCGCAAAGGCGTAGTAACAGGCTTCTCCCAAACCGTCTCACCAGTACGCAAATCAACAGCCTTCAAACCCGCAGGATTGTTGCCAGCGCCAGGATACTCCGTGTAATAAAGTATCCCGTAAAGTATTACCGCATTGAATTTGGCTTCGTAAGCCGTGCCAGTGGCGTAAAGGCTTGTCTCGTCTGGACCATGCTCGCCTCCTATTTGGCCTCCGAAAGCAATTGGCTCCGTCCATAGAACATGAGCACTATTAGGCGCTGTAGTGTAGGGCGCGAAGTTGTCCTTACTGGAGTACATGCCAGTTGTGCCGAATGATGTTGCGCCGAGCCCGAGCCAGTTGCCGCCAATCAAGTACCATTCTCTGTTCATCGAATTTATCGGTCTTGACCAGTATTCAGTTGGCAACGGATTAGGCGGATACTTCGACTCTATAGGCTCCTGCTGCACCGTAAGATAGAAAGGTTCACTAGTACTCGGCAAATATGTGTCGTTGATAAATTGGGTTCCCAAAGGTACTATAGGATTATAGCCTGGAGGTATTGGATTCTCTACCTTTGCCACTTGACCAGGGAAGGTAAGCACAAATTTGTATGTACCGACCTGAGTAGGCGTATACCATGTCCAAATGCCACCCACCGAGTCTGAGGTGAAAGGCCCGAGTTCTTCGGTGCTTCCGTCAGGCTTCGTGACTGTCACTTTCATGTTGTACCATCGGGTGCCCCATGGTCCTGACGCGCCCGGCGGCACCTTATCAATCCAGCCTGTGACAGCAACTTGTTGACCTACGCCGACGGGGTTAGGTGCGACATTGATGTAGGCATATGTAGGAATTTGCAATGGCGGCGTGTGCGCGTTAGCCAGAGGCAAAGCAACAAGCATAACAGCCATTATTGACATCAGAATCAAAACAATTACAGTTTGTTTGTTTTTGTTCATCTTCCTTTTCTCCTTTCATTATTTTACGCAAAACATAATTATGAGATATGACTCTAATAAAACTGTGTCATCAACGCTGAATGATGACAGACAAAAATAAGCTGCTTAATGAGCACTCCATAATAAAGGAAGAGCCACCCTTGATCCCCGAGGAGCCCGTGAAAATTTTAACAAAGCTCGGCCTATCCAGCATAAAAGCCAAGGTGTACCTAGCCTTGCTGATCCATCAAGACTCAGACGAAAAAAGCCTCTGCAAACAGCTGAAGAAGCCGCGGCAGCCCGTCTACCAAGCGCTTTCCGAGCTTCAAGAAGACGGCCTGGTCGAGAAAACACTTGCCAAACCAGCAACCTTCCACGCGATCCCCGTACAGTCAACCCTGCAGCTTCTGCTCAAAAGGAAAGAGAGCGAAATGGCGCAGCTGGAGAAGGAGGCAGCAGCGCAGTTTAGAAACTTTGAAGTTGACTGCCAAGCCGCAGGCGGCGCGGCGCCCAGCTCAGCGGGTTTCAGGCTGCTTGCTAAAAACGAAACTGACCCGTCAAAATCGGTGTATAAGCTGGGCAGGGCGGTTGCGGATTCAAAGAAGAGTGTTATGTGCCTTACTACTGCGCGTCTTTTCTGCCAGATAAGGGATTTAGATGAGGGCGTCTGGCGAGATGCTGTGAAGCGCGGGGTCCAGTTCAAATTTATAATTAATGGCGTAGAAGACATGGAGCTTCGTCTTCATCCCGAGTTGTGCAGTAGCAGATGTTTTGCGGTTAGGTTTGCGCGGTCGGGTCAGCAGGCGTGTGTGCTGCTGGTTGATGGAAAGGAGGTGTTCTGCAGGATAGGTGCTTCTCTGGATAGCCCTGTTTTATGGTCTGATGCGCCGGAGTTTGTGGCTTTGATGAGAGATTACTTCGAAACTAAATGGCGAATGCTGGGTCAGCGTTAAGCTGGAAATTAAATGGATTTGCGCTTGTGAAAGATGCCTTCCACGCTGTTCAAGTTTGCAGGTGCCTATGTAGAATCTTTTTACGTAACATGCAACCGTGGCTGTATGCATATCAGGTTTTCTCGGCGCCGGGGCTGCTGGAAGCGTCATTTCATCGAATAAAGGGTGATTGGGCTTGCTTGGGCAGTGTGGCGAGGAACAATTTGATGGACAATAACGTTTACGGCGATTCCTCTTCTGTTAACGCCATGTAAAGTAATCATGAAAATTTAGGTATCACCTTCTGTTAGTCGCTGCTAAAAGAAACGGCAAAAGATAAAGGAGGATTTTGCGGGATATCTCCATCCGTTGCTGTTTCGGGTTCAAATCCCGGCGAATGCACCATAAATGGCGTGAAATACCATCGCTTTTACTTGCGTTCTCTAAAAAGTTTGATTTTATCTGTTTCACAAATCGTATTCCCATTTCTAGAATAAAAAAAGAGGGGTTTTTGCGGGTGTTTTCTCCACGCTGCAGCGAGTGCAAATCCCACCCCGCCCGCCTACGTTGAACTTCACACCAGTGAAGTATCGAAGTTTGGATGATGGTTCAGTGTTAGGCTTCGGTGTCTACCTTTTAAATGCACAAAACTCTATACAACTTGTTGGAAAGAGTCACATGAAATACAAGGTTATGTCTTTCATCCTAATTTTCTTGTTTTCTGTCGCAAGCTTGGTTAATACAACTACTGTTAAAAAGGCGAAATGTGAAGGGGCTTCTCTTCCCATAACTTCCAGAAACTTTTTAATCGGTGTAACCCCCACGCCCACAATCAATTTGAATGAAACTTTTGAAGTATATAACATAGCTGGTTCGGTTGCAGATGTTATGAATCTTTGGTTTGCAAATGTACCATGGTACAATACAACTGAACATTTGAAAAAGCCTCAGACACAAGGGCTTTTATGGCTAATAAACTCAAGCGGTCTGACGCCCATATTTGAACTGAATTTCTGGACCATAGAAAACGGGAAAGTAATTTTGCAAGTCCCCTCTTACATGAACTCTATCACGACAAACCTTGGAACCCCTGAACTTCGCCAGCTGTGGATCGAGCAAGCCGTCAACATTTCTCGAGATTATCATCCAAGATACTTCTGTATAGGGAATGAAGTAGACACATACTACTGGAACTGCAGCCAAGAAGACTTCGATAATTACGTCAGCTTGGTAAACGAAACCTACGATGGAATAAAGGCGGTGTCTCCAGAAACCAAAGTCTTCATAGTTTTTAGACTTGATACAATCGATTCCTATAACGGGTGGTTCTTAATAGAAAAGTTCAACAAAGACAAAATCGACCTTTTTGGCTTCACGTCATACCCGTATATGCTTGGTTATCCAGGACCCGCACGGTACGAAAAACCAGGCGACATGCCGTCTGACTATTACACGTGCATAATGAACTACACAGGAGATAAGCCAATTGCTTTCAGTGAGATAGGATGGACTAGTTCTGCGCTGTTAAGAGGTGGATCTGAACAAGAACAAGTTGAGTTTCTGCTCTGGTTTCTGGAAAACACAAGAAATATGCCTCTGGAAATTGTCAACTGGTTATGCTTACATGACATTCGCACGGTAGAGGAAGAGACAGATTCCAAAGCTGTGCCCAATGATTTTGTCGGATTAAAATACAAAAATGGTACTGAAAAAGCAATCTGGAGTTATTGGCAAGCCCTCTATGCGATTACTTACGTCTCAGAGTTTCCGGCAGCGTGGTTTATCCTTCCATCATTAATGTTCGTTACACTTGTTGCGATCCTGCTTATAAAACGCCAAAAAATTAACAAATAATCTAAAAAATAGAAAAAGAGAATTTGCGGGTAATTTCTCCACGCCAGAGGATGCAAATCTCAACCCGCCCGCCTAAATTGAACCAATATAAAATTGCACATTATTGCTTAAATTGTCTGATTTTGCCGTCTTTAAAATGATCCGCAAATGCTAGTTTTTAGAAGTGAATGAGGGGGAAGCAGCTCTATTCTTTTTTCGAATTTTCTTGAAACTAAGACCTAAAACAACTATAATCAGGGTAAATACAGAAGCGGCGAGTAGATTTAATGGGAGCGGCTCTGAAGGGGCAGTTGATGTTGGAGTCACAGCGGGAGCAGCCGTGGGCTTAACTTCAGGTGAGAATGATGGAGTAAGCGAGGGTGACGGTGAAGGCGGCGCGAATTCCTCGCCTATCTCGAAGGAAACAGTTTCTGAAATCCCAGTAGCGCCTTCTGCATTAGTAGCGTAAACGACAAGTTTATGCAGTCCCACTGGCAAACCGGTTAGTGTAGTGTTTCCTTCCATGAAGATGTTTGCGTTACTATCCAAGCAGTAACTCAGAGTTGAAAAGGATCTATCAACCGTGAAAATCAGCGGTACATCGGTCGTGTTGTATCTTGCAGAGTTTCTAGGCGAAAGAATTGTAATGTAGGGCGAAGCAAAATCGATCGTGAAAGTAACGGTTTTGCTATCTGACGTGGTATATTCGCCGTAATCTGGAAACCGGTAAGTCGCATAAACTGCTATTGTATGCGTTCCCTCAGACAGCGCAGGCAACTGCGCGAAGCCTGTCACTGTTGAATAGTAGTCTTCGCCCAAGCCTTGATACTCCGTGCTTATGGTAACGTTTTCTTTTCCGTCAAGACTATATTCAACTATTCTGAGATTGCCGTAAAAGTCAAAGAACGTGCTGATCGATATATTCAGCGGGATCAAATCCGTGTTGTAGGTTTTGTTTGCTGGCGAAATAATACGGATGAAGGGTATGCCGGGAACAAAATTGGCGTCAACCGTATGAAAAACGGCCCGCTCGATCGGTGCTGAAACGGAAAGCAACAAAATAAAGATGATGCTTACTAACACTATCTTCCTCATTTCAGCATCACAATTAATTAACACATTCAACAATAAAGAGCTTCTGCCCACGCGTTCTAGCTAATGACGCAGAAATTAAAAAACAGGCCTAATTGACCCCTGCTTCAATTTGAATAAGCATTGCATTCTCCAAAAAGGAAAAATGGGGGAAATTAGACTGCGAGGTTTTGGCTATTACTTTCTCTTCAACAGCAAGACGCCGACAACGGCAATAGCAACGATTATGGCGATTGTGGAGATGGCGAAGTAGGTTTCGACAGGCGCTTGAGGCGGTGGCGTAGATGCAGGTGACGCTGGCGGTGCTTCTTCCACGAACACTGCGGTTTTGGCGTAAGAGCCATAATACGCCTTAGAGCCAGTGAACCGTGCGATGACAGTGTATTCGCCAGGGACTGGTGGTTCGAAGGTTAGTTTGTAGAAGCCTGAGCCGTCTGTTGTGGTTCTGCCTACTTCATAGTAGTTGTTGTTAGGATCAAGCACCTCAACAACAACCTCAACGCCCTTAACGTTCGCGGGGCACTCAAACTGCTTATACACGTACAGCATCCAGTCGCTCATCGACTCATCAGCAACAGCGGGCACGCCATTCGGGAAACGCATAGCCAAAATTGGGTCTTTTGTGCCAGGTGAAATATCGATGACTGAGCCCTTTACGAGGATCTTGCTGCCGTGCACTGCAATGTCGGGGGAAGCTGAAACTGAAACGGCTGTGGGACCCTTGCCGATGGCGTATACTCGCTGGTCATATGTGTCCATGGTGGCGATGATGCTGTCGCCGATAACAGCGTTGCCACCCCACCTGGTAGCGCGGAACATGCCGTTTACGCGCCAAATCACATCGCCAGTATCAGCATCCAAGCACACGAACGGCGCGCCACGAGGCAGAGGCTGCTCAGCAGAGTGCTCGAGGTGGCCTACGTAGAGTTTGCCGTCTGCTATAAGCGTTATCCAGCCCCACCAGTTATTGCCTGTGACAGGCTCACCGTATTTATCGTCTAACGGGTAAGTCCATACTGTCTTTCCTGTTTGGTCATCATAGGCGTATAGGATGCCGCCGACGCCGACTGAGTATAGTTTGCCGTAAGCGAAGTACCACGTGTGCTCAGCATTGCCCCAGCCATAAGCGTCAAGCCAGATTTCGCTTTCTGTCTGCCACATGAAGTTGCCAGTTTCCACGCTGAAGCCGTAGTGCCGCCTTAATTCTTTGTCCCAAATTGCTATGACACCTTTCGCAACATTGTTGGTTGCTCCTACGAAGTGCAGCGTGTGAGAACCATCATTCCAATCGGATGGCGGCGTCCATGTCTTGTCGAATATTACTTGGCCTCTAAGTCCAGGCTTCAGGTTTATTGCCCAGCATCGCACTGTAGTCCAGTTGAAGAATAAGCCTACAATTCGGTCATCATTGTAGATCTTTATTGAGGGCCCACTGATTGGGCTAACTGTGACAGTTAAGCCTTTTGGTATTGAGACGTTCCATGAGTAAGCTCTCGACACATTTGCAACTATTGTTCTTCCATGGACCGAGTTGCCCCAACTGCCATAGTCAGGTCCCATAGCGCCCAAGTGCGAGTGCCCAGCAGCAGTTGAGTTCCAGAGAGCCATCCAGCCATTAGCGTAGTCTATTTGGTAGATTAGGATTTCACCGCTTGGACCGAAAACGCGGGTGCCAGAAGGCACATTCGTGAAGCTAAATTGCCAATTGCCCGTGAAAGGATCATAGAAGTTATATGTTGTTCCAACTGTCTGGACTAGATATGTGAATACCCCGTCATAGTTATAGCTGTTGAAGTAGAGAATTTGTCCGAACGCTAACGCAGTGTTGTTCTTGAAAAATACTTCCTCTCCAGTATGCAGATCTATTCCAATGATTGCTGGCGCCTGCTCCATTCTCGTGTCTGTTCTCGTGTAATAGACGATTCCGTTCAATACCACCGCATTCGGGAATTTGCCTTCATATGCATCGCCCGTTTCAGACGATGCAGGCACTTGTCCGTCTCCCCAATAGCCGCCTGTTAAGCCGCCCGTAGTCAAAGGCTTCGCCCATAGCACGTGAGCAGTTTCAGGTGCATCATCATTATACTCTGCCAACGAGTTAAAGGGCCGCGCCATCCAGTTGCCGGAGATTGTAGCCCACTCACGCAGCTGAGGATCAATTGGCCTGCCCCAGTACTCTGCGGGCAACGGATGACTAGGATATAGCTGTGAGGGCTCTTGGCGAACTGTGAGCTCAATTTCAGCGCTGCTAGCCGACAATATTGTGCCGTTAAGAATAGTGTAGAGTCCTTCACGGTTAACGAAGTCGCCGAAAGTCCAGACCTGCTCTGGAAAGTTAACTTTTATCTTGTATGTCCCAGCTTGAGTTGGCTTATAGACTGTTCCAGTTCCGCCTGTTGAGTCTGTCTGGTATGGCCCAAGTGTCTCGGTAGTGCCGTCTGGCTTCGTGATGGTCAATGTTAAGCCTTTATATCCAAAGGCCACGTTAGGCGTTTGCAGCAAAATACCAAATCGGATCAGAACGTCTTCACCGACTCCAACGGGGTTAGGAACCACATCGATAACGGCGACTGTTTTTAGCCTACTAGGTGCAATTTGAGCAAATGCTGGTGCAGCAAGAAGAGCGATCAGCATAAGGAATGAGACAGCAACAGCTAGCCTTATTTTACAATTTGGCATATGATCTATTCTCCTATTCTTCCTTAAACTTTAGTACACACGTTAGTGTGCACAAAGAGTGTTTGTTTTTGATTTGTATTTAAATTTTTCCAAACGAAGGCAATTAGCTCACCTCATGAGTAAAATCAATCTACTTCGTAAACAACCTTCCATGGAGGTGAACTCTGTAGTGCACTGACCGTGTTTATGTGGGAAGGCATGGATTTTTAAGCAATTTTATAAATTCGCCTTTTCTCGCCTTTGCTTTTTGTTTATTTGAAATTCATTGCCAGAGTTAATAATTCATAAAAGAGGTCTGAACGTAGCTTATTATCGTGGTGGACTATGTTTGGAAAGAATAAACGGCAGATACGAGATGTGATTTTTGTTCAACCTGTTAAAGGCGACGCGTTTTTCTGCACGCCGATAGCCTACGCTGTTGATTCCAATGGTTCAAAAGTGTTTTTGGATTCTGATTTAGCACTTGCAGGCAAGCTGAAGCTGATTTTCGAGCGGGAAAATATGACTTGGATGGAAGTAAAAGAAGAAAAAGCAGGCAGTGAGCGCTATTTTGCGTTATACTATTATCCTAAGCGGCTGGTTACCGAGCGGCTGCCATGTTCAGAGGAAAAGGCTACTTTGACGGATGTGAAGAAGCTTTTCGATTTCTTTGTCACCCACGAGCTTGTTAGACCAGCTGATGTCCAAAAATCGAAGTCGCCTTCAGCTTACGGTTCATCTGAAAAAGAAACAACTGTGGATATGGAAGTTATTCCAGTAGAAACCGCCTGACAGCAACTCGCTTTCAGCACTGCTTTCCTGCATGTTTGTCTTGCTGGCACATACTTTTTACAATACAGTCTATTGCCTTAGTCCTGTCTTTGCTGATTGCTGATGCATGCATCCTCGGGGTAACCCAGCGCGCAACTGGATTAATTATTTGCTTGTCGTCTATGGCGAAATAGGCTTAAGTCGTGTTTCTTTCGGTTGAAAGCTTGCTAAAGCTTTTTATAGGCGCGTTAAGAGCTTTGTTACGTCACATTAATCATGTCATTAACGAAGCTTTTGTAAGCTTTTGAAAAGTCATGAAGATTCTGTGGCAGGAGAAAATGAACATAATGAATATACAATCATTCCAAGACTTACCCATAAGCATGGAGGTCTTGAAAGGCGTTGAAGAACTTGGGTTTAAAAGTCTTTTTCCAATTCAAGCTCAAGCGATAGTGCCGTTGCTCGAAGGCAAAGATGTCATCGGGCAAGCACAAACGGGCACGGGGAAAACCGCCGCGTTCGGCGTGCCCATGGTTGAAAAGTTAAATCCCGAAATAAGAAAAGTTCAAGGTTTAGTTTTAGTGCCAACACGCGAACTGGCTGTGCAAGTTGCGGATAACATCAAATTCTTCGCGAAGTACACTGGACTGAAGATCTTGCCGGTTTACGGCGGCACCTCAATTGGAAAGCAGATACGGGAGCTCTCAAGCGGCGTCCATATCGTCGTAGGTACGCCAGGCCGCGTAATTGATTTGCTTGAGAGACGGGTACTGGACTTATCGTCGGTTAAAATGGTGGTTCTTGACGAGGCGGACAGAATGCTGGACATGGGCTTCATCGAAGACATAAAGTACATTCTTGCCAAAACGCCGTCGAGCAGGCAGACTTGTCTCTTCTCAGCAACAATAGATGAAGCGGTGATGAGTGTCTGCAACAGGTACTTGCGAAAACCGGAGAAGATCCTTGTAAGCAAAGATGAAATTGCATTAACACAGATGAAACAGTACTATACTATTGTCAATCAGCACGCCAAGTTTGAGGTTCTCTGCAAAATACTCTACGAGAATCCCATGGGAAAAGCCATAATTTTCTGTCGCACACGCCGAGGCGCAAGCAAACTTTCAGAGCAGCTAAGCCGAAAGGGGCATAGAGCTCAGGCGTTGCATGCTGGTTTCACTCAACCGCAAAGAGACCTCGTAATCAATGATTTCCGACGGGATCGACTGCGCCTTCTCGTAGCTACCGATGTCGCAGCTAGAGGATTAGACATAGAGGGCATAACACACATAATAAATTACGATGTGCCGCTGGATGCTCCTGTTTACTTCCACCGCATCGGCAGGACTGCACGCAAAGGAGAAGAAGGCACTGCCATAACGCTAGTAAGCTACGGCGAACTGGCCGACTTCAACAAGATAAAGGCTTTAACCAAAACAAAAATCGAAGAAATCGGAGTAGCAGTAGCCGCCGAAGATTCACCCGTACAAAGCTTCTTCTAAAACGCTGCTCGCTCAACGCTTCCGCCTTTAAATAAGTGGCTATAGGCTACACAGAGCATCAGAGAATAAACAAAAGCCATCATCCCCATCAGTAGGCTTTTTCCAATTTTTTCAGCACATACTCAACAGGAAAAACCTGCAATTCCCCGCAATCAACCGAAATCATCTTTGAAGAGGTGTAACCCTGCTTTTCACGCCGTAATAACGCAGCCTTCACAGCTAAACCCCAGCCGTAACCGCCCAATGTGAAGTCTGCGCTGACAACTCGGTGGCAGGGTATGACAGGCGCGAAGGGGTTCATGGCCATTACGTTGCCGACTGCTCTTGGGCTGCCTCCAACAGCTTTGGCGAGGGCGCCGTAAGAAGCCACGTAGCCTATGGGTATCAGGCTTGTTGCCTCCAGCACTTTTCTAGTGTATTTAGGCAGATGCTCCATGGCTAAGCATAGAGCGTGCGAAGTCCCCTTTCCGTCGTAAACGTTTTTCACTACTGCAAGCACTTTTTCAGCTAAAGCTGAAGGCGCTTGAAAAACTTGGAAGGGAACATTAAACGGTACACCCGCCAGTAAGCATCTCAAAACGTCTTGCTCGCTGCCGGCAAAAGAAGTGCTGAAAACGCGCTGCTCATTGCATGCAACGCCGAACCAGACTTCGCCAAAGTTTTTGGCATAAACACCTATCAATTTCTTAAACCCATGCTATACTGAAGGCGACTATGTTGTAAAAGCTTTTTACCTGTGGGTCTTCAGCTACTGTTTTCTCTCGAAGCACTCCACGCAGATAGCAACTACGGTAACATTCCGAAGAGGTTGCTGGAAACGTAACAAACCTTTTGCGAAAATAGTTACATAATCCAGGGGCTTCCTGCATCTCTGGCATCTCACAGGTTCAGAAGCACTCATTCTACATCAACAGAAACAGTTCACGCTGCACATTAATAAGCTAACTTGCAGCCATAGCTCTTAATCATCATGTTGAACGAACTTGTTTAACGTAGTTTATAAGTAACCTTAATAGGTTTGCATGTGTATATCAACGGCAAAGGTGAAAAATTTATGGAAGGATACGGCGCGCAAGCTCAACAGCAGGGATATGTTTGGATTCCTGGCGCGACAACAATAGGAGTTGTCTGTAAAGATGGCGTTATTTTAGCTTCTGAAAAACGCGCCACATACGGCTACCTTGTAGTAAGCAAAGGCGTCAAAAAAGTTTTCAAAATAACCGATCAAATAGGCGCAGCATGTGCTGGGCTTGTCAGCGACATGCAAATCCTCGCGCGAGAAGTAGAGGCACAAGCCAACCTGTTCAGCATGGATACTGGTAGAAAAATCTCTGTGAAAGCCGCCGCTAAACTCATGTCCGTTATCCTCTTCAACCGCCGGTACGCGCCACTGATCACGCAGACAATTGTAGGCGGTTTAGACGAAGAAGGACCATCACTTTACGTGCTGGACGTTCTGGGATCACTAATACCCGACAAATATGCCGCAGTCGGTTCTGGAACAGAAATAGCCATGGGCGTTCTAGAAGAAGGCTACAAAGAGGGGCTAAGCATAGAAGAGGCAAAAGCTCTGGTGACCAGAGCCATAAAATCCGCCATAAGCCGAGACTCCATGAGCGGCGACGGCATAGACTTCCTAATAATAACAAAAGACGGCATGACTGAAGAGTCAATAAAATTTTAAGCCAGTAGCTTAACAAGAGCCTATAGCATTTAATTCGCTGAAAGTACGTAATTCCCATTGTATGGAGAAAAACCGCTTTGCCCTTCGAATTAAGCTTGGAAGAAGGCACTTTCCTTGTCAAACTTGCACGAAAGGCGGTAAAAGAGTACTTGCAAACAGAAGAAACCATTAAAGCTCCTCCGGATACTCCTAAAAAACTGTTTACGCACTGCGGCGTTTTTGTCACCATAAACAGTTTGCGAAACGGTGAAAAAACGCTTAGAGGTTGCATAGGCTACCCTTACCCAACTGCTCCGCTTGTGGAAGCAGTTATAGATTCCGCCATAAGCGCGGCAACACGAGATCCACGTTTCCGCCCGCTTTCTCTAAAAGAGTATTGCAATGTGGTTTTTGAAGTAAGTGTGCTTACGCCACCTGAGCTGGTGGAAGTGAATAAGCCAGAAGAGTATGTTTCCAAAATTAAGGTTGGTGAAGACGGCTTAATCGTGGAAAAAGGCTTCTTTAAAGGGTTGCTTCTGCCGCAGGTGCCTGTTGAATGGGGCTGGTGCGAAGAGGAGTTTCTCTGCCAATGCTGCATTAAAGCTGGGCTTGCGCCGGATAGTTGGCTGACGAAGGGCACCAAAATTTACAAGTTCAACGCCATAATTTTTGAAGAGGAGACACCTGAAGGCAAGGTTAAACGCTTGCACCTAAGCGGAAAGTAAGCATCACCTGCTCATTTTATTACGCTTTCGATAATCTCAACTGCCTGCTTCAAGCCCTTAAACCTGCTGGAAAACGCGTTAAGCGCCATAACGCTTCTTTTAAAAACTTGCCTTTCCCTCTCGATTTTCTGGAGAGCCGCCTTCATTTCTCGCTTGTTTTTCACGGTTACTGAGCATTTCAGCTTTTGAAGCTTCGCCGCGTTCCCCATCTGCTCAGGTTGCGTTGGAATGCAAATGCTTGGCTTCGCATATTTTATGGTCTCAAAGCAGCTCATGTGCCCACCACTAAAGATGACCAACAACGCGTTTTTCATGTACTCTTGCCGTTCCTGTGTAGATAGCCATGTATGTATCTCGCAGTTGCCTCTCTTCATAGTGACTTTTTCGCCTGGTATCCCCAAGCTTATTACGCTTTTCGTTTCACTCTGCTCGAATAATGGAAGCACCGTCTGCATCAGTTTAGCTCGTGTTCCGTAAGGTCCGCTTATTGGAACGAAAATATGCTCCTCTACGCCAGGCGTGTAGGTTGTGTCGAGGAAGCTGCCTACAAACTCGACTTTTTCGCTTATGCCCACGCTTTCCAAGTCGCCTAGGTTATATTCGCTGATGGTATAGGGCGACGGGTTGTCAGGAATGATTATTTTTGTGCATTGCTTCACGTAACGTTCAACGAGCCTCTCGCCTGGGCTAAGCACCGTGGCAAAGCTATAACTTGGTCTGATGACGTTTGTTATGTAGACTGAGCGAACATTCCATCTGCTTGCGAGTCGTAGCGCATGTATGTCGCCATCAGCGACTATCAAGTCAGGCTTAATTTTCCTGATGTGCCGTCGCAAGTCGTAGTAGCGGTGGATGGTTTCCATGCCGCTTGAATTTTTAATCTCAAATTTGCCTTTTTCATGATTGAAGTAGGGAAGAGGAAATAGTATGTTTATGAGCGATGCGGAAGTGACTATTCCAGCCGAGTTTTCGTACCATGCTACAGGCGTGCATGGATAAACATGCTTGAATTCTTTACGTAGCAGTTCGTAGGCTTTGCCTCCAGAGAAAAAGAATAAGTCGTGTCCTCTTTCTTCTAGTTTTTTCCCCAGCGGTAGGAGTCGGGAAACATGCCCTAAACCGAGCTCAGAACAGCTAAGCATTAGTCGCATAGTACCCAAGAAGTAAGCGATTAGATTTATTTTTAGCTATGCTTAATTTTCAGAAAGCAAAGAAGCCGCAGCATAGTCTCGCGCTGTTTGCCGCTTTCTCTACGGGCCTCGCCCATGGATGTGCGCATGTCCTTTTTTAAACATCAAGTTAAATGTCAATTTTCCGAAAGAGTAAATAATAGCTAAATAAAAGGGTATAGCGCGAGGCTAAAAACTGTGTCGTCAACGATTGAAGATATAATTGCCCGAAAAATCTTCAATAGCAGAGGAGAAGAAACCATCGAAGTTGACGTTATAACTGCTTCAGGTTTCGGAAGAGCCTCAGCTCCCTCCGGAAAAAGCCGCGGCAACGCTGAAGTGGTTTACTATCCGCAAGGTGGAGTGGACCAGGCGCTTAAAAAGATCGATGAGTTGATAGCGCCTGAAATAGCTGGTTTAAACGCTGATTCTCAGGAAGAAATTGACAACATGCTTCATGAGATTGATGGCACAGAAAACTTCAGCAACATTGGCGGAAACACTGCTTTTGCCATCTCTTTAGCCAGTGCGGAAGCCGCAGCAAACTCGCATAGTCTTCTTTTGTTCCAATTTTTAGGCGGAAACCTCGCTAATACCCTTCCATACCCACTTGGAAACTGCATAAGTGGCGGCGCACATACGCGTGGTAAATCGCCAGACATCCAAGAATACTTGGCGCTACCCTATGGTGCTGAATCATTCCTCGAAGCTGCAACCGCAAATGCGCTAATTCACAAAAAAATAGGCGACGCCTTAAAAAAGAAAGATAAACTTTTCAACGGCGGAATAAGCTCTGAAGGCGCATGGATTGCCAACATCGGAAACGTGGACGCATTAGAAGTAATCTCCAAAGCATGTGAAGAAGTTAGCAACGAGTTAGACTTTGAATGCGGCTTCGGCGTTGATGCTGCCGCATCCTCGCTGTGGAACGAAAAAGAAGGCAAATACGTTTATGAGAATGAAGGGAAAAAACGAGACAGCGCTGAGCAGCTTGAATTTATTTTAGACTTGATAGAGAAGTATCACCTTGTTTACGTTGAAGATCCGTTTCACGAAGAGGACTTTGAGAGTTTCGCCGAACTTACCAAGAAAGTTAATGACTGCTTGATTTGCGGCGACGACTTGTTCACGACAAACAGCGAACGATTAAACCGTGGAATAAAGATTAATGCGGCAAATGCAATTATAATTAAGGTTAACCAGATTGGGACGCTAACAGACGCGCTGGAAACAATCGAGATGGCTCAAAAACATGGCTACACAACAGTGATGTCTCACCGCTCTGGCGACACATGCGATTGGCATATTGCGCACTTGGCTGTGGCGTTTCGATGCCCAATAATAAAAACAGGCGTCATTGAAGGCGCACGTGTCGCGAAAATAAATGAGTTAATAAGGATCGAGCATTTCTTAGGTGATAAAGCCAAAATGGCTAATTTGAAAATACTCTAAGGAGAAAAATGGAAAATGTCTGAAGAAGATTTAGGTGGAAATTCGCCGGAATTTAAACTTGAAAAAGAACAAGAAGAGCCGATGATGGAGGGGCTTTTGCTACCCCGTGACACCCTTCTGTCAGCAGGCATACACATTGGAACACGAATGAAAACCCGAGACATGGAACAATTCATATACCGTGTCAGACCCGATGGATTATTTGTCTTGGACGTCAAAAAAACAGATGAGCGCATAAGAATAGCTGCCAAATTCCTAGCACGAATTGAACCAGCAAAGGTGGCTGTAGCAGCCGCTAGACTTTACGCACATGAACCTGTGACGAAATTCTGCAAATTAACCGGCGCTACACCAATTGTGGGCCGCTTTATTCCAGGCCTTTTATCAAACCCATTGTACACAAACAAAATAGACCCTGAAGTCATAGTTGTCTCGGATCCGAGAGCAGACGCCCAAGCCGTCAAAGAAGCGTCGAAGATGGGCATACCAATAGTAGCTTTGTGCAGCACTGACAACGAATTCGCCGGTGTAGACGTCGTTATCCCGACAAACAATAAGGGCAGAAGAGCCTTGGCGGTTATCTTCTGGCTTCTCGCTCGACAGGTTCTGCGTGAAAGAGGCGAGTTGGCAGCAGATAAGGATCCAGCGGCGACGATTGAAGATTTCGAAGCTAAACTTTCAAAGGAAGAGGAGGAAGAAAGCTGAGCCGATGACAGCAATTCGGCGTCCGCGTGTCGCAGGCATGTTCTACGAGGGGAACGCCGAAGAGCTGAAAGCTCAGATTAAAAGTTGCTTTCTTCACGAGTTAGGTCCTAGAAGCCTTCCAGTTGTCAACGAGAAAGGACCTGGGAAAATAGTCGGTCTTGTTTGTCCACATGCCGGCTACATGTATTCTGGCCCTGTTGCAGCTCATGCCTATTACGCGTTGGCATCAGACGGCAAGCCGGACACCGTGGTAATCTTGGGTCCGAACCATACGGGTTATGGCAGCGCTTTGGCTTTGATGAAGGAGGGCGTTTGGCGTACACCTTTGGGTGATGTGGAAATCGACAGCGAAACAGCCCATCACATAGTGCAGAAGGCGCGTTTGGTGGACGTGGATGAGCTGGCACATCGTTTTGAGCATTCAATTGAGGTTCAGCTGCCTTTTCTGCAGTACATTTACGGCTCCACATTCCGGTTTGTGCCGATATGCTTCCAAATGCAGGATTTGTTCTCCGCGGTGGAGGTAGGGCAGGCGCTTGCTGAGGTTTTAGCAGGCAGGAACGCTGTGGTTATCGCTTCGTCGGACATGACGCATTACGAGCCGCAAAATAGCGCTGCAGCAAAGGATTTGGCGGCACTTAAAGCTGTGGAAGCCATGGATGCAAAACAGTTTTACTCAATTATTGAGGCACGCGGCGTGTCTGCTTGCGGTTATGGCCCAATTACTGCTGTGATAACCGCTGCAAGGGCATTGGGTGCCAAGGAAGCGAAACTGCTCTGCTACAAGAGCAGCGGAGACATAACAGGCGATTACTCAAGCGTAGTTGGGTATGCCGCTGTATGCTTCAAAAAGTAGCTTCAGCATTTACGCTTGCCGCTGTTTCTATAAAGCAACCTTTAAGGTAGTTAGACCTCATTCTATGAGGCGGCTCGTGCGTATGCTGCCGCGGCGGATAGCCCCTCTATAGGTTTCTGCAATGAATCGCTAATAACCGCCTAAGGTTAAGATATAAATTAAAATTTTTTAAATAGAATAGCTGAATTGTTGGCATGTTTGTAATGGTAGTCATTTTATTTTAACCAATTTGATTTATTACAACTTTCGCATAAGGACCAGTTAAAATAAACCCATGTTCCCCATAAGTAACTGAGTATTTTAAAGTAAAGGGTTTATTGAGAATTTGTGGTTGTGGCGGATATACGTCAGGGTCGCCTAATTTAAAGACTATTATTCCTGCACTGCTCCCTGTATCGAGTAATTTTGCGGAGCTTGGTAAACTTGAACCTAAGTTAAAACGTTCCGTTGTTGTACCAACATAAGGATAATTAACATAATACGTACCTGAACTATTATGTAATGAGTGGACAAGAGTGGATGGCAAATATTCAGAATTATCAATTAATACAGAAAAACCATTGTCTCCAAACACATTGACTTGTGAGTAACCATGGTTAGTGATAGCTACATTAAGCACAAGATAAGTGTAGTTGTATGATGAACCCCAACTCTCACTGTAAAACCACCCTACTGTCCGATAGTTAACTTCAACGTAAGTTGTTGTTAATGTTGGTGCGCTTAGTCCTGAAGGATTTTGGGTTAATTGGTGAAGAATAGGATATGTAGAATAAAGTAAAAGAACAGCTATTATCGCAAGAGCAAAAACCGCAGCAATTTTCTTCAATAGCTTAGTTTTAGAATGCTGTTTTGGAAGAGGATAGTTTATTGTTGGTGATGGTTCAGAGAATTCTCCTCCAAACGGTCTCACATAGAATGGTGCTGCTCTTGGCTTGTTCGTGCAGTCATGGTTTTCGGGTAGATGATGTTCTACACAGAAATAGTTACGGCAATAGTTACATTGGAAGATAAGAGCATCTTGCTTACCACAGATTTTGCATTGAAAGTGATTCATTGAGTATTTCCAATTTTTTATTTTTCACAAAATGTCTATATAAAAATTTGTTACTTTATATTACAGATTTGAAATACAACAACCTTACCATCTTAAAGCGTAAACTTTGAAAAATTCATCCGAGTTCTTCAACAGATATATGCTAAAAAAATTATTTACATTGCTCCAGCATTTTCTTAACGTTCTCTTTACAGCAAACAGTGAAGATGCAACGGATATGCTAGCCTATTATTTTGAAACAAGGCTTAATTCACGAAAAGAGGATTAAGAAAGCGAATAGTCTTTCACGAGTATCATCATAATCTGGTCAAAATAAAAGTTAGAATTACCTAAACCGATGAAAGAAAAGGAAGTAAATTTATAAATTTGAATAGCCTGTTTTGTAAAAAATTTTTTTAAACAAATCGAGTATATTTCTTTGTATGCCAATTCCAAGCTACGAAACAATGATGAAACCGCTTCTGGAATATCTTAGCGACAAAAAAGAACATAAATTGAATGAGTTGATTGAGCACATTTACGAGACTTTTAACTTAACTGAAAAAAGAGAAAAGAGAACTCCTTCCAAGTGGAACTGAACCGATTGTCAATAACCGCGTTAGATGGGCAAGATTATATCTCGAAAAAGCAGGACTTTTAGAATCAACAAAAAAGGCCACTATCAAATAACTGAAAAGGGTTTGAAGGTTTTAAGCGGAAAACCTGCAAAAATAGATGTAAAATATCTAAGGCGATTTCCAGAGTTCATTAAGTTTAAAACGAGACAAGAAGAAGAAAAAAAAGAACGCTCTGCTCAGAAAGAGATACCTGAATCTTTGAATCCAGAGGAATTATTAGAGGAAGCCTATAAAAGAATTAAATCTGAGTTAATCGAGGACTTGTTGAAAAAAAATTAAGGAAGCCTCACCGCAATTTTTTGAAAAAGTCGTTGTCGAGTTATTAGTAAAAATGGGACATGGCGGCTCTCGAAAAGATGCTGGACAAGCAATTGGCCAAAGTGGTGATCAAGGAATTGACGGCATAATCAAGGAAGACCGACTTGGCTTAGATAGAATATATATACAAGCTAAAAGATGGGAGAGTACGGTTGGACGCCCTGAAATTCAAAAATTTGTTGGAGCACTAAAAGGTCAAGGTGCAAATAAAGGAATTTTCATATCGACATCTAATTTTTCAAATGATGCCCTTGGATATGCGGATCAAATTGATTCGCCTAAGATTGTCTTAATTGATGGATTTATGTTAGCTGAATTGTTGATTGAACATAATGTAGGTGTTTCAGAAGTAAAAAGCTATGCTATTAAGAAAATAGATGTGGATTATTTTGATGAAGTGTAAGTTTTGCAGTCGCTGATGTTGATTTTTGATTCAGATTTTAGGCACGTAATTCTCTTTAAGTGTGTAATATTAACAAATTTAGAGCTATATGAGGTTGTTCAAAATTGAATAGTAAACTCCTTGCGTTAATCGTAGTAATTATTGTGGGCGCCAGCGCATTATTAGTTTTGCTTCTTAATCAGCCAGGCAAAAGCTCAGAGGTTACTGTGCCTACTTTAAATAGCGAGGAAGAATCGCTGCAGATTATTTCCGCAGGAATATGGTATAATCCTTTTATCAATTCCTCTTATTCGGCTATACTGTTAATTAACGAAAAGAACACTACAGCACAGATACAGAAAATAACTATCAAAGGATTAGCAGTTAATTGGGCAAATGTATACTATTGCAAAACAGAAATTGGTTTGGTTTCCAAAATCAGTCCAATAGCAAATGAATTAACAGGAACAACGTCGGAAATATCTATAGATGACGTGACATTAACCTTAAAGCAAGCAACAGGCGAAATACTCTTTGAAGGCTTCAAGGCACTTGTTGTATATGTAAAAAATTCTATAAGTATAGACGCCCAGGAACTTCCGGAAGGAAACGCTACCGTTGTGGTATTTACACAGAAAAACGCGTACTTTAAAGAAGTTACAATGAAACCAGAATATTCGTCCATAGATTTTATGCCAACAGAAGAACTAAAAATAACAAGAATGCAATTCTTACAGGAGGGAGCAGGCGACAGATATATTCGCATTATTGCAAATAACACCGGCACAACTCCTGTCACCATAAGCGCAGTATACCTCAACAACAAAGAAGTCAATAGCGATGACCTAGATTTCAAGCCAGTATCAGGGACAGCGGCTGCAAATTCAGGTCTAACAATTACCATCACTGAAGAGTGGGTTGAAGGCAATAACTATCAGGTTAAACTGATATCCTCGAAAGGCAACACATTCGTGTATACTGCAGTCGGACCAGAATAAATTCCCCCTCTTTATCTTTGCGTTAGCATTCCGGGGGTAGGGTGAGCGTTAATCGCTCGTTAGGGTCATGAGTACTTCCCAAGTCCTTCGCATTATAGATAGTGAACTTCTGGTTGGTGTAATGCGGATTAGTGACTGTTCTTGTCCTTACATTTTTATTGGCTAATGCCGCCTCGAACTTCTTTCTGCCGCCAAATAGGCCGGTGCTTGCGATGGAGTGCCGACTGAATAACTGAGGTTGAATGGCTTAACTCTGCACGGTTCGCCTCCTTTGAAATTTGTTGGAACGTTTTGTTCAACATGACGTTCTCGATAGGTATGGGAAGGTAAGAAGCCGCTATGAGAATCCTAACTAATTTTCCAATTCAAGAGTTTATTAGGTTCTCAGGAGTTGCCTAAGTGGAAGCTTCCAGTTGAAGTGAAATGATTATATCAGTGACTGTCAAAAAGTGTGAGTTGCATAGTTTTTAAGAGTGTGTTTGCACATAGCAGAGGGGCATAAGCTAGAGGTGTTGGTTGTTTGGTGGGTGGTAAGCCGCTTGTTAGCATAGTCAGCGCGGGCTTGTCAAGGTTTGGCAAGCGTGAGGGCTTATACGCGCGGGAGCTTTTCGCCGAAGCCGTTAAAGAAGCATTTGACCGCTGTCCGAGGCTGGAGCCCAAGCGTGATATAAAAGCCATGTTTGTGGGGCACATGGGCGAGGCGTACGAGCACCAGGGGCACACGGGCGCCGCCGCCGCGGACTGGGCGGGTCTGCTGGGTATCCCGGCCACGCGGACTGAGGCGGCTTGCGCAAGCTCTGGTGCAGCATTGCTCTCGGGTGTTTACGCGGTGCTTTCAGGCTTAGCGGACGCTGTCTTGGTTGGCGGCGTGGAGAAGATGACGCATCGGAGCACCGCCGAGGTCACGGAGTATTTGGCGATGGCTTCGGATTACCCGTTTGAGCAGTGGCACGGCATCACGTTTCCCGGCTTGTACGCGTTGATGGCAACGGCGCACATGCATGCGTATGGCACCACAGAGGCGCAGCTGGCGCATGTAGCTGTCAAGAACCATTATCACGGAAGCCTTAACCCGAAGGCGCAGATGCAGAAGGAAATAACGTTGGAAGCCGCCCTGACCTCGCGTGTCGTTGCGTCGCCTCTGAAGCTTTATGACTGCTCGCTCATCACGGATGGCGCAAGCTGCCTAATCCTCACAAAACCCGAACTGGCAAGGCGATTCACTGATCAGCCTGTGCACATCATCGGTGCCGGGCAAGCCAGTGACTCCATAGGCCTCTATGAGCGGCAAAGCCTCACCTCGCTGCGGGCAACAAGGCTGGCAGCGCAGAAAGCTTACCAGATGGCGCAGGTCAAACCCGACGACGTGGACGTTGCCGAGGTGCATGACTGTTTCACCATAGCCGAAATAATAGCTTACGAAGACCTTGGCTTCTGCAGGGCTGGTGAAGGCGGTAAACTTGCGGAAAACGGCGAAACTCGCCTCGGCGGGCGCTTGCCTGTTAACACAAGTGGTGGCTTGAAGGCGAAGGGTCACCCAGTCGGCGCCACGGGTACAGCGCAGGCTTACGAGGTTTACCTGCAGCTCACGGGGCAAGCGGAACGGCGCCAAGTCAAAGATGCAGGCGTTGGGTTGACGCATAACGTAGGCGGTTCAGGCGCCACTGCCACCGTGTACATTTACAGGAGTGATCAGCAATGAGTAGTGACGCGCCATTCACAATCGAGCAGTTCTACAAGTTCCTATCACAGGGCAAACTAATGGCGGGAGAATGCATGCGCTGCGGCAAAATCCACCTGCCGCCCCGACCGCTCTGCGACAACTGCCACTCGCAGGAGTTCACATGGACAGAAATCAGCGGGAAAGGCACGCTGGCAACCTTCACAGTCATCCACATAGCGCCGCAGCAGTTCCAAGCCCTAGCGCCCTACGCCATAGGTATAGTGCAACTTGAGAACGGCTTAAAACTTCCCGGCATGATAACCGGCGTACCGCACGATCAGCTACGTATTGGCATGCCACTCATAATAGACTACGCCGCGTGCACTGCAGCGCAGCCGTGGCCGCAATGGCCCAGATACTGCTTTAAACAAGCTTAAAAACTTCTACTGTTGCATTTGCGCCTTATTTATCCGCTCAATCAGAACAGGCACATCAGTTATCGACGTTACAATGTAGTTTGCGCCTTGCTGCGTCAACTGCTGCTTAGTGGATATTCCAGTGGGCAAACCCACCGCGATGGCCTTCAGCTCCTGCGCGCACTGCATATCCATGACGCTGTCGCCGACAACCATGCTTTCCTCTGGCTTCACGCCTAAAGCATCAAGCACTGCCTGGAGATGCTCCGGATGAGGTTTTACCTGTTTCACTTTGTCCCGCGTTACAACCGCGTCAAAGAAATCGGCAATCCTGAAGCGCTGCAGGATGTACGTAGCCGCCTTTTCGCTGTCAGTTGTGCATATCCCGAGTTTCAAGCCCATGCGTTTCAGCGTCTTCAGCGTTTCCAGAGCGCCTGACAGCAGCCCAGTGCTCATGGCCGCGTCTAACTCGTATTTTTCAGCTATGCTCAAGACTTCGCCGCGGAGCTTCTCTATTGTGGTAGTGGGCTTGCGCGTGTTTCTTAGGAAAAGCTCTGCCTTTTTGAGCATTTCAAAAATGTTTTCCTGCAGCGACAGCACTGACGCTGGGACGCCTTGCTTCGCTAAGTAGCCTCTGACCTCGGCTCTCAGCGAACGGTAATCCAGGTTGAAGCCTACTAATGTGCCGTCTAAATCGAATACTACCGCTTTAATGCTCATTCTGCTGGTTCACGCTCATTTATCGCTAAAGCAAAGCGGCGTAATCACTTCCCCAAATAGATAATATACTTTACGGTGTAAAGCAGCCTACGCGGTCACTACTACCTTCAGCGGCTTCTCCGCAGGGTTATTCGCTGTCTGCAGTGCCTTCTCGAAATCCGCTAAGCTGAAGCGGTGCGTCACCAAGCTCTTCACGTCAACGTGCTTCTCGGCGATAAGCTGCACAGCCAGCGGATACTCGACAGGCGAGATGTACGTAGTAAAGAATATGGCTTCGTCAGCGTCTTCCAGGTTTAGGTATCCCTTAGATTCGCCTACCAACGCCACCTTGCCTGCCTTGCGCACCAGAAACGGCGTCTGCTGTACCGTCTGCACTGTTCCAGCAGCCTCAATCACCACATCCGAGCCGCGCTTTGTGATTTTCCGGACCCGCTTAACGGCGTCTTCCTGCGCCGCGTTAATGCAGAACTCTGCGCCGTATTTCTCGGCAAGCCGCAGCCGATACTCCTGCAAGTCAACGGCTATGACTCGGCAGCCTTTCATCCGGGCTATCTGCGTCATCAACAAGCCGATGGCACCTTGCCCGATTATGGTTGCCCAGTCGCCAACGTTAGGCTTAAGCACATCAAACACGTGAAGCGCCAGCGCAACGGGCTCCACAACAGCGGCTTCCTCATCGCTGACTCCGTCGGGCACAGGAACCAAGTTTTCCCGGCGTATTGCTATGGATTCAGCGAAGAAACCGTCGCTTGTTAACCCCTTGAACTTGCCGCGCACACAGTAGGTGGGTAGCCCTCTGAGGCAGTAGTAGCATCGGCCGCAGTAAACCAGCGGCACCATAACCACCCGCTCGCCGCTGTCCGCCCTCACGCCGCACGCGTCATGCCCAATTATGCGGCCGCGCTTCATCCAGCGCCACTCGCCTCGGTAAAAGTGCATGTCTGTTCCGCAGATGCTTCCAGCCTTGAGTTTCACAAGAACCTGGCGCCCTGAAACATGCGGCTCAGGGGCATCTTCAACTTTAATGTTATAGGGGCCTCGATAAACAGCAGCTTTCAAAAAATTTCACCCGTTTATTTAGCGGGCGCGGTGAACTATTAACTTTGTGCCTGAAACGCTGAAAGGGGCTGTTATTGCTTTAAAGTAAGTGTTTCTTGGCTAGATGCTTCGTATCTTCAGTTATCTTCAGTAGTTCTTCTCGGGTGGGTTTTCCTCTTATGTCGCCCATTCGTCCTTGTGTGCTGTTCTCTAGTGAACCGTGGAACTCGCTTAAGACATACCATTCGTCTAGGACAGTAAAGCCCAAGTGTTCAAAGAATTGCCGTATATACTTTCCAGCAGGTATTGCTTCATCAATGCCTGTGTGTGGTCCCGAATAAGTTACGAAAATTAACGCGTTTTTTCCAGGAACTTTTGGGGCGCATGGTTTGATCATGCCGGCTTTGCGGTAAGCGGCAAACTTGTTCTTTAGAAAATTGGTCATGGGCTCTGGTGGATGCCACGAGTATGAAGGGGCGCCTACGCAGACGAGGTCGTATGCGAAATAATCTTCGTCTTCTGCTTCTTCTGGTTTTTTAATGGTTACGTGAACCTGTAGGGCTTCTAGGCCTTCTTTTATGGCATTAGCTACTTTTTCGGTGTTTCCTGTTTTCGACCAATAAACTATTAATGCTGTTTTCATACTTTCCGCCTTTAATTTGTCGAAAGAGTTCCTTCGGTATTATCTTTGCCGTTTTCTGCAGCGATCTTTAGGGGTCTTCCTTCGGTTAGGGCTTGTGCGGTTTTTTTCCTGGCGCTTTGTACTAGCCGCCATATAGTCCCTCTTGATACGCCCATTTTTTCTCCTGCTTCTTCTTGGGAGAGGCCGTCTAGATCGACGAGTCTGAGGGCTTCGATTTCAGCGGGTTCTATGAGGATGGGTGCCTGGTTTATGCGGGGTTCTGGGGTGAAAACTGTGGCGGCTGGTGCTTTTGCTATTGTGATTGGTTTTGGGAAGCGGCCTTTTCTGCCGCGTCTGCATCGGTGTCGCCAGCACATTTTTCCTCGCTTTTTTTATGAGTTCAGTAACTTTTATATATTTCTGTGCACTATCACATAATTGATTATGTGCATAAGCACAAAAAACATTTGCGCGAGGTGAAACAAAAATGGGATGGAGAGGAAGAGGATGGACAGGCCCATGGCCAGGTAGAGGCCCATTCAGCAATTTGCCGCCATGGCAACGACCAGGCTGGCTCTACGGCAGAGGCGCATGCTTGTACCTATACGGACCATACAGTGCAATGCCCCCAATGAAAGCTGAAGACGAAGCAGCATTACTATCCGAACAAAAAGCCATGATAGAAGCACAACTGAAAGCCATGCAAGAAACCCTCAAGAAAATTGAGGAAAGACTAAACCAACTCAACAAATAACCAACCCTCACTTTTTTCTTACCCCCAATTGGGCTTATAATTAAAGGTGATCAGATGGATAAAATTAGAATTGCCATTGCCACAAACGGATACAACGGCATAGACGACACAGTATCAAACACTTTTGGAAAAACAAAAACTTTCACCCTTATCGACATTGAAAACGGCAAAATACAAAACATTCAGATAATCGAAAACCCAGCAGCAGATTATAATCATGGTTCCGGACCTATAGCTGCAAAAACATTAGCAGAACTAAACGCAAACTCGGTTATTACATCCCAACTGGGGCTAGGCGCATCAGAGCTGTTGTTTCATAACAAGATAACCCCTATTCTAGTGGATCCCAACATTAAAGTCTCAGATGCAGTAGGAAAAATTCTGGCACAATTGCATAAGCAGCCCAAAAAAGGGACAAGCAAAGTCGCAGAAACACTTCAGGAAAAACAGCCGTAATTTAGTATAGAAAAGCTATAGCATTCAGTTTCCATAAATTGTTTGAACATTCTGTACCAAAAGAAGGGCTAATTAAAGAAATGAAAGAGGCTATATATCAGTTGGAAAAAATATTTCGCAATTTTCCGTGTGCGTCGCGCTTAGTCGCTTAATTCTTCAACTTCTTTTTTGCCTTTTTCAAGCTCTTTTTCTTGCTCCTTATCATGGATCAACAGCAGCGCTTGAAACTCGCCGACATGCGTTTTCTCCTCTTTCGCTATGTCTAAGAGAATGCGCTTTATGTTCTCATCAACCGCCAAAGCAGCCATTTGCTCATAAAGATTAATCGCATCTAACTCAGCAATAATCCCTGCGCGTAGTATCTCCTTGTCTAAATCTTCCTTCTTTATTTTGGCAAGATCAATCGGAATTTCTGACAGCAAACATCTCACCTCCCTTTGTTTTAAATCAAGTTTTTACAATGCGACTGTCATGAATATTATCATGGATTAATGTTGCTATTTTTTTCCACACATTCTCTATTTCGTTAGAAACAGGGCTCTGTCGAGAGTATTCAAAAACTGTTGCTCCATTAACCATGGCCTCTGTTACGACAGGGCTGAACGGTATTTTGCCAACAACTTTCACATTGTTTTCACAGCAAAACCTCAGAATTCGCTCAGTGTTACTCATATTGATGTCATACATGTTTACGCAGACAAGTGGCTTAACGTTGAAATGCTGAAGCAATTGCAATACACGCTTAAGATCGTGAATTCCTGATAATGTTGGCTCAGTAATTATGAGGCCCGCATCCGCACCTGTTACTGAAGCCATAACTGGACAGCCAATTCCAGGTGGGCCATCTATTATAATCAGGCTGGCGCCTTCTTTTTCAGATATAACCTTAGCATTTTGCCTAACTAACGTAACAAGTTTTCCCGAGTTTGCTTCACCGGGATTAAGCAGAGCATGCGACATGAACCCGTATTTCGTCTTGGAGATGTATGCGTAACCTGAAATCCGCTCAGCTAATGTTATTGCATTCGCAGGGCAAATAACCGCGCAGACACCGCAGCCTTCACAAGCAAAAGGAGCAATTTTGATCTCTTCGGTTATAGCGTCGAATCTGCATTTTTCTCTGCATAAACCGCATTTGATACATCTTGATTTGTCAATTACAGCGATTTTTGCGCCCTTGAACTCTTGTGTCTCAATCACTTCGGGATGTAAAAGCATATGAAGATCTGGTGCGTCAACATCGCAATCTGCAATAACAGCTTTTTTTGCCAAAACAGCAAATGAAGCAGTTATAGTTGTCTTTCCTGTACCGCCTTTACCGCTTAAAATTGTTAACTGTCTCATTTTGTAGCAAGGCTCCTTATTTCGCTGTAAAGTGTCTGAAACTTTTCTTTCCACTCAGTCATTTCCAAGCTGAAGGGGATGCCCTTAGAGTAGAGCTCAGTTATCCGCCGTTGATATGGAATTTCCAGCATGATTCTTATGTTCTCGCTTCGGCAGTAATTGTAAAGTTTCTTTTCACCTATATCCGCACGGTTAACAACCACGCCGAAAGGCACTGTAAGCTTCCGCAAAACTTCAACTGCTATTTTTAAATCATGTAAACCGAAAGGAGTAGGTTCTGTTACTAACAGACAAAAGTTGCTGTCATTTACAGTCTCCACGAACGGGCAGGACGTCCCAGGCGGAGAATCGATAATTACGTCTTTAGCTTCTTTTATATGCTTTTTAACCGCCTTTATCACTGGAACAGCCAAAGGCTTGCTTACTTTCAGTTCTCCATAAACAAGCGATACACTGCCAGCCACGCCAAAATGTAGCGTGCCAATTCTATGTTTTGCCCATGTGATTGCCTTTTTTGGACAAACTATCGAGCATCCGCCGCAGTTGTGGCAGAGTTCTGGGAAAACAAGAATTTCCTCTGCAATAGCGAGTATAGCGTTGAACTGACAGAATTTGGCGCATTCTCCGCAAATATTACATAAGTCTTTATTGATTTTTGGAATAAACGTGTAGACTGGTTCTTTTCTTTTGATTTCAGGATGCAAAAGTAGATGGGCATTTGGCTCTTCAACATCACAGTCTAAAAGTTTCACGTTGCCCACTGAAACGGCCATATTAACTGCAACGGAGGTTTTGCCGGTTCCCCCTTTTCCGCTTGCAACCGCTATGATCATGAGCAAATCACTTTTGCTGCTGGCTTTCTTTTAAAGCCTCAAGCGCTTTACGCAAAGCGGTTACTGCAAGTTCCGCACAATGAGGCTCTGGTAAACCATCTAACTCTCGCAAAACATCGTCTTTAGTGATGTTCCATGCCTCTGCCAATGTTTTACCTACGAGTATTGTTGTTAAAGCGGAGCCTGAAGCAGCTGTTCCCACGCAGCCAACGTACTCAAATTTTGCATCGCATATTACATCGTTTTTAAGTTTTAAATAAAGGGTAATGTTGTCGCCACACGGTAGCCCCGTGTAGCTTACGGCAACATCGGGATTTTCAATGGAACCAACGTTAGTCTTGGTCAGGTAGAGTTTTATGGCTTTAGCTGAATATCCAGCTTTTGATAAAAGCTCCTCCATGTTTGACTTCAGCATAGCCATCACTCTGAAAAGGGGTTAATGGTGATGGGCATGTTGGCAGCCTTCTGTGAGTTCAACTAGGAAGCCTCGTTTGTACGCGTCAATTGCTTCCTTCACCGTGACAGCGTCAGTTCTTAGCACAGCTACGCCAGCTCCTTGAAAAATGTTTAGCGCTCGTGGCCCCATCCCATAGGTTATTACAGCATCTGGTTTAAACTGCAGTATCCGGTCGGGTGGGCTTCCGGTTCCACCGAAATGTTCGCTTTCATTTGCCACTGTTTGAACAGCCGCGACATCACCGTCTTCGCTTAGTTCTATAACAACGAAATATGGTGCTCTACCAAAATGCTCCGAAAGCGTAGCGTTAAGTCCGTTTCCATCTTCAGTGGGAATAACAACTTTCCTCAATCTTTCACCTCCGCTCATTTTATGTTCTAGAATGACTGTTTCCTTTTTTTGCCTCAACTCTTCAAGAACTTTGACGCGAGCATCTTCTGTGCCTTTCATTACCATTGCCTACCGCCGCGTCCTCTGCCGGCGCCCATTCCGAAGTGATGCCCCTTAACAGTTGAGGAGTTTACTTCTTTTAATCCGCCTCTCTTGTATTTTTCAACAGCTTCTTCCACTGTTCCGCTGGCACCCACGTAAATCTTTACTCCAGCGGCTGATAAGGCTTGAAAAGCGTTGGGTCCAACGTTACCTGTTATTACCACTCGAACACCTTTGCTTACTATTGTTTGTGCGGCCTGTATTCCTGCACCACCTACTGCATTCGAGGCGCCATTTGGGATAGCTTCAAACTGCATCGTTTCAGAATCAACAATTACAAAATATGGGCACCTGCCAAACCGCGGTTCTAATGGGGCGTCTAAATTAGTTCCTGCTGCACTTACACATATTTTCATTCAATCACACTCTCTATTATTATGTTAATTCTTTTTTTCGCTACCAGTAGCGCCCGCGTTTTCTATGAATTCTTCAATTTTCTTGACAATTTCTGTGAAAGCCTTTGCTGCGGGCGAAGTGCTGCTTTCGGTTACGAATGCTATTCCAGAGTCAGATTCATTACAAATCTGCGGGTCTATCGGTATTGAACCTAGATAGGGAATACCCATACTTTCAGCGATTCGTTTGCCTCCGCCTGTTTTGAAAATGTCTACCTTAGCGCCGCATTCAGGACAAATAAACCCGCTCATGTTTTCGATTATGCCAATTACTGGAACGCCAACTTGCCGAGCAAACGCAACAGATTTTTTAACAACAGCTTCTGAAACCTCCGAGGGCATAGTAACTATTATGACGCCATCCATGTCTGGGATCAATTGCACGATGCTTAACGGTTCATCTCCTGTTCCAGGTGGAAGATCAATTAATAAAAAGTCCAGTTCGCCCCATGCAATATCCGAGAGGAACTGCTGAATAAGCCGCATTTTCAAGGGGCCACGCCAAATTACTGGCGCTTCATCGTTTGGAAGCAAGAAATCCATCGATACAACCTTTATCCCTAATCGGCTGGTGACTGGGAAAAGTAACCCTGCAGGCCCGCCGATGAGTCTCTGTCCCTTTAATCCCAGCATTTTCGGCACGCATGGACCATGAATGTCCGCATCAAGAATTCCCACTTTGCCGTGATGCCCATGTAATGCTAATGCTACGGCTAGGTTCACAGCTACGGTGCTCTTACCCACGCCGCCTTTTCCGCTTATAACCGCTATTTTATGCTTAATTTTGCACATTTTTAGTTTCAATTGATCCTGCGGGTTGATTTGTTTGCTGCTTTCATCAGAAGCAGGGCATGTGTCGCGTTTATCGGTGTGCGTCTCTGTGGTGCTTGCTTGTTCTGCCGTGTTTTTCACATTTATCACCGTTTAAAGTTTAAGTAGTTTAATGAATAAACCTTATTAATACTTTGCGTTTATAAAATAAACAGGCGAATCTTTTGGACCACATCGACAAAAAAATAATTGCGCACCTACAAGAAGATGGAAGAGCAACATTACAGGAAATAGCCAAAGCAGTTGGATTCACCAGCATGGGCGTTAAAAAAAGGCTGGAAAAACTAGTAAAAACAAACAAAATCCATGTTTCTGCACTAATTAACCCTAAAGCGCTTAAACTGCACCCCGCAATTGTTATGCTCGAGATGGAAAGCGCCGAAGCAATGCAAAACTTGCTTGACAGATTCAAAGATTGCCCGCGGGTCGTTCATATTTTCAAGACAATAGGCGGCTACAACTTAATCGCCCTTGTCGTAGCTGAAACCGAAGAAACACTTGAAAGCATATCCATGGAAAAATGCTCGCTAAGATGCAGCGGCGGCATCCGAAGATCAGAATTCTACCCAATAAGTGACCTTTACTTTTCCCCTTTTCTCCCCATAAGAGAAAACCTTGCGCATAAAGAGAACAAAGTAACTCCATGCAGCGTGGACTGCGCCCCGTGTAATCGATACACAAATCAAAAATGCGTTGGGTGCCCAACAACAAGCTACTATAAAGGACCTTTATAAGAGGGAAAACGATGGCTACATTAAACGAGCCGGCAGTCAACCAGAATTTCACGCTTCAGCAAGCTGATGGCGCAGAGATATTAAGCCTAGTGGATAACTCGGTGGATTTTCTCTCATACGTAGACAAGCCGCAAGTTAAGCCCTTCAGACAATGGACAAAGGCGAAGTATGGACCGCAATGGGTTGAAGCACACGCTTCGCTGCCTTTCGGCGAGCACGGTTTTGCAATGCTCATCCGCGTTTTCAGCCGACACAGGACAAGTTGCATCTTGTTTGACACGGGAGTAAGCGCTGACGGCGTAGTGGAAAACGCGCGGCGCATGGGCGTAAACCTAAACGAAGTCGAATGCATCGTGCTCTCGCATGGACACTACGACCACTTCGGCGGCTTGCCAGCGGCAGTCCAAGCAATCGGCAAAGCAGAGCTACCCGTCATCGTTCATGAAGACATGTTCACAGTGCGAGGCGCCGCTAGCGCTGATGGCGTGGTTAGAAAGTATCCGACGTTTCCCGCTGCAGCACAGCTACAGCAGGCGCGGCTAATCTACACGAAGCAGCCATTCTTAACTGCAGAGGGCATGGTTTGCGTGACCGGCGAGATTCCGCGGAACACAAGCTTCGAAAAGGGCTATGCACAGCACAGGGTCTTCACAGATGGCGCTTGGAAACCTGACCCGTGGATTATGGATGAACGCGCCGTGGTAATCAACATTAAAGGGAAAGGTCTCGTGGTTCTTTCAGGCTGCGCCCACGCGGGCATAATCAACACGGTGGCTTATGCGCGGCAGCTCACAGGCGTGAAGCACGTTTACGCTGTCATGGGCGGTTTTCACCTTGCTGGAAAAGACTTTGAGGGCAGAATCCAACCGACCATCGAAGCGCTGAAGCAAATAAGGCCTGAGCTTATTGTGCCTTCGCATTGCACGGGCTGGAAGGCCATGTGCGCCATAGCTGAAGCGCTGCCCGAGGCGTTCGTGTGGAACAGTGTTGGAAACCTCTATAGGCTGGGCGCGTTATGAAAGGGTTAAATAACATTCTCCCAGAAGTTTATCGGAGCCTGAGATAATGCAGCGTAAAGGACCACTGTACATTCTGCCTTGGCGATGCACCTTCGCATGCGACAGCAACTGCGTCCACTGCGCATCCGCAGGTAAACCGCCTTTCCCTGATGAACTGGGCACTTCCGTTGCTCTGCAGCTTGTGGACAAAATATACGATTTTGGCGCAAGCTGGCTTGGAATAAGCGGCGGCGAACCACTTCTCCGCAAAGACCTATTCGACGTAATCGGTTATGCAAGGAAAATCGGTTTAAACGCAAGCATCATAACCGATGGCCATCTCATGGACGATAAAGCCTTCTCGAACATTGTGGCTAACGAGGTTCGCGTGTCCGTAAGTATTGACGGAGGCGAAGCAACAAATGACCTTATCCGCGGAAAAGGCGCTTACGCTAAAGCTGTTTCCGCCATTGAACGGCTTTCAAGCGCCGGCTTGCTGAACTGCCTCGTATACACTTTTGCGAACATTAAAGGCGGCGGCACAAACGTTAACACCGAAGACTTCACGCATGTTCTTGACTTAGCAGCGAAATATAATGCGCGCTGGGTCATCTATCACGGGTTTATACCTTACAGCAGAAGCAAAGACAGCTTACGAGCGGATCCCACGCCGCAGCAGTATGAGTGGGCTTTCAACCAGCTTTTTGACTTACGCTCAAAGTATAAGGGGAAACCTGAAATCAACGTTTACTGCCCTTTCTTCGCGCGCATAGCCAAGCAACGCGGACTGCCTGATTTTGACAACTGGTTTAACCACTTCTTCCTTGGCAGATGCTTCTTCGGAAAATTCATGAGCATTGCAGAAAATGGAGACGCCATACCCTGCAGCTTCAACGACATCTACAGACTGGGCAACGTCAAAGAAAAGTCGCTGAAAGCCATCTGGGAGGAAATGCAAAATTCCGAGTTCTTCGCGAAAATCAGAGACAAAAGCAGTCTGAAGGGCAAGTGCGGCGTCTGCGAGTACCGCGAAATCTGCGGAGGCTGCCGCACAGCCGCGGAATATTACACTGGTGACGTGTTCGGTTCTGACCCGAGATGTGCTTATATCCCCAAGGCCTTGCGTGAAAAATAGCCTCCTAAAACGTTATTTCGCCGTTTTCGCATAAGTGTAGCGATAGCCAAAAATAATTACTCGACCCAATGAGAATTTTGATGAAACATGAGCTTCGAAGAGTACACGCGGGAAAAGCTCTGGCCCATACTTGTTGAAACGGTCCACGCGTCTGTTATGTATCCTAGACGCAAGGCATACACGCGAGAACAGATATTGCGCGAAAAACCCGACATATCACCGGCGGAGCTTGCAGCAAGGCTAAACATGCCGCTCGGCGAAGCGCTTGTAATCTTATATGAGCTAAGAGCGGAAGAGAAGGGCAAGAGCTAAAGCATTTGCACGCTTGAAGCTTTGAAGGCGATATACACTTCTGAGTTCAAGTTTAAGCCCATCTCGTTGAAGGAGCGCTTCGTCACTTGAACCGTAAAGGGTTTACCCGCATCTACTTTGAGCTTCACAACTGCGCCTAAATCTTTGATTTCGATTATTTTGCCCTTAAACACGTTTCGGGCGCTAGATTCGACTACATGCTTGGAAAGGATGATGTCCTGCGGATTGACGAAAATAGACACCTCACCCTGCTTCTGGGCTGTCACCTCAACCTGCACGCCATTGCCTACATCCACAATTGTAATGCCGCTTCCCGCTACTTTAGCTACTCCCGCAAAAGTATTCTCCACCGCAGCGAACCGCACCAGATTCTTGGAGAGTTTCCCGAAGATTTCAACTGGTTCTCCCACCTCAGTTATCTGGCCTTCTTCCATCAGCGCTACTCTATGCGGAAGCGCCTTCGCCTGGAACATGTTATGTGTCGCCATCACAACAGTAGTTTTATATTCACGGTTCACAGTGGCGATGACATCCTCAATTATCGAGGCGTTTTTTGGATCCAAATTCGCTGTTGGCTCATCCAAAAGCAAAAGCTTCGTTCTAAGCGCCAAAGCACGGGCAATTGCCACACGCTGCTGCTCGCCGCCGGAAAGCTTCTTTGCAAGTTGCCTTTCAAATCCCTCCAAGCGCACAAGCCGCAGCGCTCTCCTCACTTCCGTGTCCACTGCTTCACGCGGCGTTCTTCTTATTTTTAAGCCGTAGGCAACGTTGTTATAGACTGAGGTATCAAAAAGGACAGTTTTCTGGAAGACCAGCGTGCTTTGCAAGCGCATTTTTTCAATATTTTTCGCGTTAATTATTTCGCCTTGAAACTTTATTTCACCGTTTGTTGGCGCTTCGAGAAACGCGAGCAACTTCAGTAGTGTGGTTTTTCCGGAGCCGTTGGGTCCAAGAAGAGCCAGTATTTCGCCTTCTTGAATCTGAAGGTGCACATTTTTAAGCGCTGTTTTTTCTCCGTAAATTTTGGTTACATCCTTCAATTCAGCAAGTATCGCCATTTTTTAGTCCTCGCGTTTCCTTGGTGAATTACGCCGGCGGCGACCTCCACAATGCCGGTAGCCATTTTGCTTTCCGCGCCATGATTACTGCCATGTTTATCAAAAACACCATCAACATTAACATTATCCCTAACGCTATAGCTAAATCAAGTTCGCCTCTTGCTGTGTAACGGGAGATCGCCGTGGTTAAGACGTCTGTATAGCCTGCTATGTTACCGCCGACAAGCAGCGCCACGCCTAGCTCGGCTATGGCACGGTTGAAACTTGCTATGTTGCTTAGCAGGACACCGTTCAAGGCTTCTTTTAAAACTGCTATTGAAGCCTGTGATTCTGAAGCACCAAGCGTCTTGGCTAAATTCAATATATCAGGGTCAACTGCTTCTATGGCGTTCACCATTATGCTGATTAACACGGGCGTCACAAGGATGGCTTCGCCGAGAATTATGGCAGCTGGCGTATAAAGCAAACCCAAGAAGCCTAGTGGACCGCCTTTTGAAAAAATTAGGAATAGCGCCAAGCCTAATACTACAGTTGGTACGCCTATCAGCGAGTTGAAGAAGCCTTTGATTATAGTTTTGCCGCTGAAGTTTCTGAGGCTTACCAGCAATGCCATAGGTGTGCCCCAGAGTGCGGCCAAGATAACGGCTGCGCCTGAAAAAGTGAATGTGCGGAAGACTATGCCGTAAAGTGTTGAGTCGCCTGTAACTATTAGTTGAAATGCCTTTACTATGCCGCCGATTATGTCAACCAATACATTACGCCCTCTAATCGTAAAGTTCTGCGTAGCCATTTCTATATTGCGGTGGGCACTCGTAACCATCAAAGAAGGCAGCGCTCTTTATCCAGCCGACGATGGGCTGTGGCGAATCAGCCCTTAACGGTTGCACCGCACCATAGAAGAGGCTTTGCCCATAATCAGTCTTGCCATAATCAGTTATAAGCTGCTGGGTTCTCTCGGAAACCAAGTACTGTATAAAGTCCATGGCATCGTTAAAGTTTATCTGCTCATGAAGTGATTGGTCAGCTGGAACAGCGGGTTTAACGGCTATGACGCTGTAAACGTTAAGTAGAGATTGGTCTTCAGTTATTAGCGCGCTTAGCGATATTACGCCGCCAGTGTAGAATTTCAGGCAAGTACCTATGTCCGCGAGCGTGTATGCGGCTTTCTGGTTAGCCACATTTAACGTGTCGCCCATGCCTGAACCTACGCTTGCATACCACGGCTCAGCCGATATAAGCGTATAGTTGTAGCCTGCTGTTTTCCAGAGCTGCTGCTCCTTAGCGTGCGTGCCAGAGTTGTCGCCTCGAGAAATCCACACTTTAGTTTGCCCTGTCTGGTCAGGCAGGTTTTCGCCGTAGGCGACGATGCGTTTTAGGGCTTCGGTGGCGTTTTTGCCTTTGATTCCCGCTGGATCCGACGCTGGTCCTACGATGGTGAAGAAGTTGTAGGCGATTATTTTTCTGTTTACGCCGTAGCCTTGTTCAAGAAACGTCTTCTCCATTGATGGCGAATGAACTATGATGACGTCGGCGTCGCCGTTTTGGGCGTGTTGGATGGCTATTCCTGTGCCTGCGGAGATTATTTGGATGTCAACAAAGTGAGTCGCTTCGTAGTCTTTTTCGATTATGTCAAGTACGCCTGTGTCGTAGAGGCTTGTGGTTGTGGAGATTATTAGTCGTCTTTTGGCGAAGTGCCGGAGGTAGATGATAGTGCTTGTGGTTATGAGGATTGTGGCTAAAGCTGCTGTTATTAGTAGTTTTTGCCAAAGGTGCATCCTGCAACACCGTTATGTATGGTTATTCATAACGCTTAATCTTATAAGCATTACGTACCATAAGCTATAACAGAAATGACCACTCAAGAAAAACACAAACCCTCATGCAAAATGTGGATAGAATACAAAGGAAAACCAGTCCTCGGAAAAGGCGGCGCAGAAATACTTGAAGCCATCTCCACAGAAAACTCACTCTCAAAAGCCGCCGTAAAACTCCGAATGTCCTACCGCTACGTTTGGAATTACCTGCAAAAAATACAAAAAGCCATAGGCGAACCCATCGTAGAAACACGCAAAGGCGGCAAACACGGAGGCGGAGGCGCACAACTAACGCCGCTAGGCCAAAGTTTGCTGCTCGAATACAAGCAGCTGGAAAACTACTTGAACAAAGTCGTATCCGACATGGAACGCTGGGAACGCCCATACATGAAAAACAACGTAAAAAATAGCTTAAAAGGAAAAGTCACCGCTATAGAAAAAACCGGCGAAACCGCAAAAGTCAAAGTTGAACTTGCAACACCAGCAACCGTAACTGTCCTGATGTCGCGAGAGACAGCGGAAGGATTAGCCCTCAAAGTCGGCGATGAAGTCGAAATTGCAATAGAAGCAACCGGCGTTATGACCGCAAAATAGCTTCTATTCTACCACGTACCTATACGAAATGTACTCGCCCGCCGTCTGACTCTTACGAATAATCCTCAAAATCTCGCCTGGTTTAGCGCCGATGACTTTAACCGCGGGGTCGGTGGCTTTTATTTGCGGTATCTGATACGGCTGAACCTTATATTGCGCCAGAAGCTGCTCCCGCTCTTTCTCGCTTAAAATCTCATGCCTAGGCACCAAATCATGCTCGAAAATGTCAAATACAGGGAAAGACTTGGGCAAAAGCTCAATCTTCTTCTTTTTCTGACCCTGCTTAACCGCGTGTGTGAAGCGGCCTTCGGTAATTACAATGGCGTGATCCAAATTTTTCTCATCCATAACCTTATAAAGCGTATTCATAGCGTTAATGCCCACCGTTGCTGCGTCAAGAATACACCAGATTATGGCTTTCTCCTGCGTTTCAGGAACTTTAACAATGTATGCTAAGGCGCCTTCGTAAGTTTCCTTTTTAACCAGCTTATAGTTCCTAAGTTTGATTAGAACTTCCGCCTTGCGTTCTTCAACAGTTTTCTGTTTGACGCTCACACTGCAAACCTTCACGTAAGTTAGTACGCAAAAACTTACAAACCATTAACCCTTAAACTTTACGGCTCGAAAATGAGGTACGAAGCAAGCCTCACCATTGAAAATCATCGAAAGCAACATGGAAAACTGGCTTTAACAGCGCAATGCACAATCGACGGTACTCAATGTCTACCTGTCTTTTTACTGCCGCAGTGAATTATTGGAACAAATTTTATAAATTCAATGAATGAAATAAAAATGATTTACGAGGTAGAATGATTGTGAAGTACACTGATCTGATTGGTAAAGAAATCGTGTGCGACGGCATGCGCGTGGGCAAAATAAAAGACATCATCATAGACGGGAAGAGTGGAAAGTAACACATTTTGAAGTTGAATTAAGAAAGGAAGCAGCCCAAGAAGTGCTCGGCGTAAAATCTTCATTCAAAAACCTTTTAGCAGTTTCAGCAGTTGGTCCCGCATCAAAAGCCGTTGATAAAGACCACGTAACTCTCCAAGTCTCAAAAGGCCAAATCCGCATCTACCTCAGACCACCATAATATTGCATCTTGCTCTATAAATCCAGCTTCACTATTAAACACAAAAAGAGCGTGGCATAGGCCTTTACGTTCAGTTACGCCGTCTTTTTTGTGTTTTTGTTGTGTTGTCATTGATTGGTTTTATCCTCTGGCTTGGTTAGTGTTATTTTTTATGTGACTTTTTTCGGCCCTCGTGTCACACTTCAGGAAGTTTCCAGCCTTCTTTGCGTTTTTGGCGGATTTTTTCTTCGATTTCTGGTTGGGTTAGGCGTAGTCTACGTGTTCGCATAGGACTTTTCGGCCGTAAGCGGAAGTTTGTTGGGGCGGTTTAGGGCTTCAGGCGCTGAAAGGCTTGCGCAGCTGATTAAAGTCTGCGGCTTCCTGCTGCAGACGAAGGTTTATTTATTCTGGCAAGCGCACGAAGTCTGAGAAAACATTTTCTTTGATTTTCTTTTAGACATTGCCAACTTTGGGTTTGCTGGGGTCTTGGGCGCTAAAACTAAAGGAGAGAATCGAAGAATGGCAATCTTCTGCTGCAATTACAGCGTAAGCCCAAAACCCACTCAGCCCCCAGTTCACCTCTCCGTCGCGCTTAGCTGACTTTGAACGACTAAAAAAGGGGAAAGCGAAGTTTTTGCTGACTGCACCTTTACGGCCGCTTCCTGAGTATCAGCACACCGATTACGGCTATTGCAACGATTATGGCTGCGGTGGAGATGGCGAAGTAGGTTTCAACAGGCGCCTGAGGCGCAGGCGTAGGCTGAGG
>JBBFKZ010000002.1:0-150452 GCA_037481775.1 Bathyarchaeia archaeon | reverse complement strand
CCGTGTAAGTTTGATATTTATCGAGGATACCCCTTGCCCTGTCAAGTGTGTTAGCAGATGGTTGAGCATAAAGAAGTGAACCTGTAATTACGCTTATAGTGCATGCAGTCAATGTGCCATTGTTGAATGAGAAGAATGCTGTCGCGGTGCTTTCGCTGGCTTGAAGGTCGTACTTTACGTGCTCTTGTTGAATGCCGCCTAGCTCCGAAGGATAGTCCACAGAATAGGTCGCCATCTTAGCATTGTACTTTGTCATGTCAAGTTCAAATACGTCTGTTATGAAAGTTAACGCTCTGTCTTGGGCAATAGAAGAAGCTGATTGCACCGTAGACGTCTGTGAAAGTAGTAGCGCCAGAATTGCGGCAAGAATCAAAAGCCCGCGAACTTTTGTTACAAGTTTTCTCATTTGTTATTCGCGCCTTTAATACCATAGCAATGCTTCTCGTCTCCATCAAGACTATTTGTCTTGCGGCTCTATCTTAATAGATACGAACACTTATTTCTACGCTTTAGTACACTTGTACTAAAATGTAGAACATTCATAGATTTAATTATATCCGCAATCCGCTATTTGCGCGCGAATAAGGTTGAGCGTGTTAGATGAAAAGCCTTTGCTGAACTTGCCCAGTAACAAAAATGTAACATTTAATTGGCAAAATTGTCTGTATAAAAAATTGTGCTTGTTCAAAGTCTTAACATGCACAAACGTATTAGTGATGTGCCGGAGTTGATTTTAGCGTTTTATGTGTTAACAATCTTTTTTATGTTTAAATGAAAGAAGTGAATTGGCAGGTGAAGATTAGGGATGTCGGGGCCGCCGTTGAGTGATGCCGTAAAGCGAACTTGCAACGCGCTGAGGCAAAGCGCAACCAAGCAGATCGCTGATTATGAACAGCGTTTCGCCTCGCTGAAAAATCTGTATGGCAAGTTGCTTGCAAACTTGATTCGAACAGGCTTCAGTCCAAGAGAGGCTTGGCGCACCGCGAAGGAATTTTTCGGTCGAACAAGCGTCCGCTTTGCGGGTGTAGATGGCACGATGTACTCGCGGCCCATGTTTGACATGGTGATTTTCTTCGGCGGTGCATACGCGGCAACGGGAACTATAACTTTTTGTGAAGGTGCTACGCCGCAGGTTAGGTATGATGCGAAGACGCTGCAGCAGAGCATGGGCATATCCAGCGTTGTGCCCATTTACATCAACGAAATTCCCGAAGTGGATCAGGCCTTTTTTGCTCAGGAGCAGCCTGGCGAGGTAAGTCCAAGCAAGGTGTTAACGGATGAGGGCATAATAAGCAATGCTACAATCGCTAATGCGATAATGACTTTTTCTGAGTATTATCTCGCCTTCAAGCTTGCAGCAGACCCAAACAAAGAAACGCGCATAATATTGCTTGACCGAAGTTTGTCGGTGGAGCGGGCAAGCCTGCTTTATGACACGTCTAAAATGGAGTTCTGGGCTGCAAAAAGCAGCATTCTCGGCTGCAAAGTGGACGATGTTGCCGTGGACATTAACGATTTAGCCTTGGCGAGGCATCTTGTCTGCAATGACGAGTTAGGTTTGCCGCCGCCCAGGGCAGATTACCTCCGCTACGCAATAGTGAACCTCGCTAAAAAACGAGGCGCAGTAACTTTAGAGCAGATTAAAGCAGAGTTTGCCGCAGTAGACGAGAAAAGAGTCCGCAGAATCGAGCGGGCACTCAAAAACCTCGCTAAAAAAGGAATCTTAATCGAGGAAGAAGGCGTTTACAAGCTAAATGGAAAATATGCTTCAAGCTGGGAGCGAATAAAAAAGCTCACCACCATCATAGGAGACAGCGTATTTTCCAAGCATCTTGAGGAAGAATCAGCAAGCACCTTGAGAATTATGAAAGACGGGAAGGAGCAGTGGCTGACTACGCTTGACATTGCTTTTCTCACGCTTTTTACGTTGCACATGCTTATGGAGGAATGCTGGAAGAGGCGCATACTGCTTATAGGCGTGACGAAGGATACGGCGGCACGCGACTTCAAACGGCAACTAGTTCCCATAATGCATCAGGAAGGCTTATTGAAAACACAGCTTAGGCTGGAAGCACTGCAGGATTTGCCCAACACGGATCGCATGATACTTCAGTCAGCCAGCATCTTTAACGCGGAGCAGATTCAGCCGCCGTGGAGCCTCATCGAGTATGATTCCGCGTTTCGGACAATGCTGCTTGATAGGCAAAAGCGTAAGGGTTACGTTTCAGGCGCCATCAAAAACAAAATCGGCCTTGAAAAGGCTTTCTTGAAAACCTATGTGCAACTAAGCCAGGCAAAGACGGACCCGATGCTGCGGAGCAATGTGCTGCTGGTGGATCGCTTAGCGTATCCAGAGTATGATTACAAACCTGAAAGCCTCGTGCGGTTCTGCAATGAGCTGAGCGATGGCACAGTGGATGTGGTGGAGGCGTTACTGTTCAGGGATAAGGATGTGCCTAACAGGCTTCAGAACTTGGCCATGAGCATTCTGGTGGCTATGGCGCCTGCTAATATTCCGGAAGCGTTTGGGCATAATAAGGCGCTGTTTATCGCGGATAAGGTGGCCAAGTGGAATTACAGCCAATTTAAGTGCATTGTGGATACGACGGCGGCTTGGATTTTGAATAATCATAAATTGCGCAAGTTCATATTTTACATGAGCACTTTCAGAGAGAGGCGAGCAAGCATTGAACAGGCAAGAAGAGAAAGCCATTAACAGCCTTTGCTTCACGGATTTTGACGGCAAATTCCGCGGCCGCTTAGCTGCGGTTATCCCTAGATATTTCGGCGGTGGAGAAGAGGCAAAGGTTACGGGCACGGCCGCCCGCTACCAGTGCCGTGTTAAGATTGAGTATCAGAAGGACTTGATGGGCTTGCTTGAGGAGGGTATGCTGTTGGCAGTGCGGAACTTTAAGCGGGCAAGCGAGGGGTCAGTGCGGTACACTTTGATGGAGATTAGCCGCGTTTGGCCAGAGCATTTCGGCTTGCGCGGTTTAGGCGATCATGGCTATTACCCGATGCAGTTTGAAATCATCGAACAGAGCGAAGAGGACTGGCAGACTGATGATACTTCAACCATGATGATTCAGATAGACGCCATCCCCATAAACTATGATTTGATTGTTAACCGGGAATGCGAGTTCGAGTTTGTTAAGGGCTTTTCGTATCCTATAGTAGGTAGCCCTGTTTACGTCTTGAACGGCGAAATGATCAACCGCATGTACAACCAGAAAATCGCCGCCGCCCTTGGTGTTGATCCAACAAAAACCGTGGAGAACGCGCGGCTTGATCCAAGGCTTGGCGTGATTAAGATGTTCGAAGCTAGTAACGTGCCAATACCAATCTACGTGGACTTCGAGAAGCTTATACGGTATCATTTCGGCGTTTTCGCTTTCACCGGTGGCGGGAAAAGCAATTTAATGTCCAACATTCTCAGACGGATATTACTTCACACAACCAAAGAGAACACAAAGATGGTTATTTTTGACATAAGCTGTGAATACACGTTTCTGCTGTTAGATGTGCTGGCGGATTCGAATATACAATCGAAGGTTATCCTTGAGCATCGCATTGACTCGCTGGAGCAGTTTTTCAACTCAGTGGTTAAGCCTCGTGAGTACGAGATGGATCAGCGGACAAAGAGGGGACTGCAGGCGATAATGGATCAGGGCAAGCTTTCGTATTACACTAAGCCGAAGCAGAAGATTCCCACGTACACTCAGATTTTTGAGGAGCTTGACGATCAACGGAAGGAAGCCATAGGCAAGCCACATTACATCAACGCCATAGACGCCATCAGCGATGCAGTGCGAGAGTACGTGGAGAAACAGGGGTTAAGCGAGAACCAAGAAGTCAGCGAGGAGTTTGTGGGCTACATTGACGAGGTTGCACGTGAGGTTGTAGAAAGATTCCGCGTTCACGATAAGAGTGGCTTGTACGCGTGGGCTACTACACGAAACACCATCTTGGATTTGTTCAAGAAGCGCAGCGAGAAGGAAGACAAAGCTGCAGCAGGCTTAACGGTGGAGGGCATACGTGAACTGTTAGAGGATAAGTCAACGCGGCTTGTTGTGATTTCGATAAGCGACCCATTCACCATTAAGGAGCTCGCGATAAGCTTAACGCAGGATCTGCTGGTGCGGCGTAAAAGGCGGTTCACTGTTAAACCCTACATACTTGTCGTGTTTGACGAGGCGCAGGAGTTTGTCAGCAGTAAGGAAAGCGGCATAGAAGGCAAGTGCTCTCAGCATGTGGAAACGCTGCTTCGGCAAGGCCGCAAATACGGCT
The DNA here is from genome assembly GCA_037481775.1 of Bathyarchaeia archaeon. Lineage (GTDB taxonomy): Archaea > Thermoproteota > Bathyarchaeia > Bathyarchaeales > Bathycorpusculaceae > JAOAIV01. The sequence continues at coordinate 146,165 of JBBFKZ010000002.1, read as the reverse complement.
TAGGCGTCTGCATAGCTACCCAACGCATCGCATACCTAAACACAAACGCGCTGCAGCAGTTGCACACCTACTTTGTAGGCACGCTGCCACGCCCATACGATAGGACACTGGTAAGCGACACCTTCATGATTGACAAGAGCATCTTGGAGAAAACCTTGGAGTTTGCTCCTGGAGAGTGGCTTCTCAGCAGCTACATCGCCACAGGCATCGAGAACGTGCCAATCTTCATCAAAGCAGACAATGCAGAAAAAGAAATAGAAAAATACCTAAGAAGCAATGCTTAAAAAAAGCCACACGGCATTGCCTTGGTTATGGGCGTGCACCATCTCTTTTTAAGTTCAGTTTAGGTTTAAAGCGAAATGGTTTAAATCGGTGAACTTCGTAACCCCTTTAAAATAGGGGTTACCTCAACTGTAAGCGGAGTGTCTCATGAGTTTGAAGAGGTTTCCAGCAGAAGAATACGCGCTCAAGTTCTTCAAGGAAGAAGGATTCGCCAGGAAGCTTTGTCCCGGGTGTGGCGAATATTTTTGGACACAGAACGCCGAGCAGGAGACTTGTGGAGAATCATCTTCCGATGGATGCGCTTGTTACACGTTTCTGAAGAATCCGCCGACACGGAAAAGCTACGGTCTTCCCGAGATGCGGGAGGCATTTCTCTCCTTCTTCGAGAAGCACAATCACGCGCGCATTAAGCCTTACCCTGTTGTGGCGAGATGGCGAAACGACATTTACTTGACACACGCCAGCATAATTGACTTCCAGCCATACGTTACTGAGGGCATTGCTCCGCCTCCTGCTAACCCGCTGGTTATAGCGCAGCCATGCATTAGGCTGGTGGATATAGCGAACACTGGGCCAACGTTTGGCAGGCACTTGACTATTTTTGAGATGGGCGGCGCGCATGCGTTTAATTATCCTGATTTGGAGGTTTACTGGAAAGACGCCACTGTGCGCTATCATCACGAGTTTGTCACGGATGTTTTGGGCGTGAAATCTGAGGATGTCACTTACAAGGAGGATGTTTGGGTTGGCGGTGGAAACGCCGGCCCTGATGTGGAGTGCATCATCGGCGGTTTAGAGGTTGCAACGCTTGTTTTCATGCAGTATAAAGTCGTGGATGGCGAGTTCATCAAGCTGCCCATACGCACCGTGGACACCGGCTATGGTCTTGATCGTTTCGCGTGGCTCTCGCAGGGTGCACCAAGTTGCTTCCACGCTGTTTATGGAAAGCTGCTTGACAAGATTTTCGCCATGGCCGGGCTAAAGCCAGATAATGAATTGCTATTTTCTGTAGCGAAGTATTCTGGTTTGGTGAGCATTGACAAAAACGCGAACAGGATGAACGCGCGAAGGCAAGTGGCCAAGCTCGTGGGCTTAGATGTTGCTGAGCTGGATAGGGTGCTGGTGCCCATTGAAAACGCCTTTGCCGTGGCAGACCACACTAAGTGCTTAAGCTTTATGCTTTCTGAAGGCATTGTGCCCTCAAACATTCATGAGGGATATTTGGCGAGGCTGCTGTTCCGCCGAGTTTACCGCTTGCTGAAGATGCTGAGCATCCAAGATAGGCTTTATGACATAGTGGATTTGCAGGTTGATTACTGGTCCAGGGATTACCCGCATATCAGAGCCATGCGTAACGAGATTATGGAGCTGCTGAAGGCGGAGGAGGAAAAGTTCACTGACACGCTGAAGAGGGGCGAGGGCATGGTGAAGCGTATCGCCGCAGAGCTCAAGGCTAAAAGCGTCAACCGCCTGCCTGAAGCGACGCTCTCGGAATTATATGATTCGCATGGGCTTCCACCTGAAATCGTTAAAGAAGTAGCCGAAGCAGAAGGCATAGCGGTGGAGGTCCCTGAAGACTTCTATACTTTAATCGCGAATAGGCACATGCAAGCGGAGAAGCCGGCTGAAGAGGAAGAGGGGAAAGTAGAAGCCCGATTAGAGGCAGCCACGACAGATTTGCCGCCGACTGAGCAGATGTATTATGCAGATGCCTATGTGAAAGAGTTCGACGCTAAAATTCTAAAGATAATTGACAATCAGCATGTTGTTTTGGATCGCACATATTTTTATCCCGAAGGCGGAGGGCAACCTGCAGATCAGGGCTTCCTGTTGCTTGGCGACGCAAAAGTAGAGGTTTTGGATGTGCAGAAAGTTGGCAGAGTCATCTTGCACAGGGTTAAGGACGCCTCTGCGCTTAAAGAGGGCGCTGTTGTCAAGGGCATGATTGACTGGGACAAGCGTTATGCGCTTATGAAGGCGCATACGGCTACCCATCTTGTTAATGGCGCTGCAAGGCGCGTGTTAGGCGAGCATGTTTGGCAGCACGGCACCCAAAAGGGCCTAGAGAGCACGCGGCTGGACATTTCGCATTATCGCCGCCTGACCCCGGAGGAGATACACAAGATTGAAACTCTAGCGAACCAAGCGGTTTTGGCGGACATGCCGGTGACTACTGCGTGGATGCCGCGGAGCCAAGCGGAGGCGCAGTATGGTTTTAGGCTTTATCAGGGCGGCGCGGTGCCCGGCAAGGACATTCGCGTGGTGAAAACAGGAGACTGGGATGTAGAAGCCTGCGCGGGAACGCATCTGAAGCGAACAGGCGAGATAGGCTTCATCAAGATTCTCTACACGGAACGTATCCAAGACGGCGTGGAACGGCTTGTGTACGCAGTTGGGCTTCACGCGTTAAAGGCAGTGCAGCAGCAGGAGCAGCTGCTGTGGAGGGTTTCCGAGATTTTGGGCGCGCCGTTGGAGAAACTGGATAAAACCGCTGAGAAACTGGTGAGAGAGCTGAAGGAAGCCAACGCGGAGAATCGGAGGCTAATTAGGGAGTTAGCGGCCAGAGACAGCGCAGCGCTGGAGCAGCCAAAAGCGGCGGAACAAGCCGAGGAAGTCGAGGGAGTGACAATTGTTGAACGCTGCTTCCAGGAAGTGGATGTTAACCGTATGGTGGAGACTGCGAATGAGATAGTGAAGCGGAACGAAGCAGCGGTTGCGCTGTTTTACGCGGCAGACGAGAAAAACGCTCGAGTCCTCGTGATGGCTGGGAAGGCTGCTGTGGAAAAAGGCGTCAACGCCGGCGAGGCAGCTAAGGCAGCGGCAGCTATTATTGGTGGCGGCGGCGGGGGAAAACCCAATTTTGCCCAAGGCGGCGGAACCAAACCTGAAAAGCTGAAGGAAGCAGTGGAAGCCGCAAAAGAAATCATCAAGAGGCAGCTAAAACATTGAGCTCCCACGCGGCAGAGCCCGAATAGCCCCTCTATAGGTTTCTGCAATGAATCGCTAATAGCCGCCAAATATGATGGTGTAGCGTGGTTGTTTTTGGTTAAAAATTGGTGTGGTTTGTTGGGTTGTGGGGTTTGGAGAATAGTTTGAGGGGGAGAAGGGAGAGCGTGCAAAAATTAGGTTGTCTCCAAACCTTTCCACCCAACCCGTTTTTCAGTTTTGTGTTTTCCCCTCCTTTTTTATAAGGCTTTGAAGGCCTCAAACCAGCGGTTATACATCGCCAGCATATCCAATGAGACGCTTGGTTTCCGCTCCTCCAGTATCTGCTTGAAATCGTTCATTGTCAGAGATCTTGGTTTGGCTGCCTTATCCATGGCTTTTCCTGACTCGAAGAATTCGCCTATAATTTTCAGCTGAGCTGATTGGCACACGTCGCGTATGTCGCTGCCTGAAAAGCCCTCGGAAAGCCGCGCCAGCTCGTGCAAGTCAACGTCGGGGGCTATTTGAAGATTGGCGGTGTAGAGCTTAAGCATCATCAATCGTGTGTGGTGATCGGGCAGCGGCACAAGAATTCTTTTTTGGAATCGCCGTATGAACGCCCAGTCCAGATCCCATGGCTTGTTGGTGGCGCCGATAACGTAGACATGCAGGTTCTTGCCTTTGTCAACTATGCCGTCCATCTCCTTCAGGAATTGGTTTCGCACGCGGATTTCTCCGCCGACCTCGTTTTGGTGCTGTCCCATCAACGAGTCCAGTTCATCGACGAAGACTATTGCAGGTTTACCTTCATTTGAAGACTTGCGTGCTGAATTGAAAAGTTTGGCAACGTTTTGCTCAGCTTCGCCAAGCCACTTTGACATAATTGAGGCGGCATCTATGGAATAGAAGTTGGCATCTATCTCCGTGGCAACTGCAGCGGCAAGCAGTGTCTTACCGCAGCCAGGCGGACCGAAAAGCAAGATTCCTCTGGGCCAGCCGAGCGGGAACAGATCGGGTCTCTGCACGGGGTAGACAATGGCTTCTTTGACGGCTTTTTTCGCCATGTCCAAACCTACAACTTCACTCCAGTTTACTTTGGGCTTTTCGGTGACAACAAGCTCTTCGTCTTGCTTTCCTCCGCCTCCGCCGCCCTCGGTGGCTGTTTCGCCGCCTTCTCCGCCATTGTTGGATTCCGCCCGCAGTTCGCTGGGCGATACCGAGCCTTGCAGGATTTTGATTCTCTCCTGATACGCGATGGCTCTCTGAACGTAAACTTTGTTTAGGCTGTAATCAGGGTAAAGCTGCACGAGCTGCAGGAGGCTTTCGATGGCTTTCTGGTACATGGTTATGGCTCTGCCTTTTGCGCCCTGCTTGTCCAAGCGGACCGCGTCTAACGCGTAAGCGGTTGCGGCCTTTTCCAGTTCATTGGAAGCGCTCACGACATTTTCACCTTCTCACTCAGGAGATTTTAACTCGATTTTTATTTTACCTTGGTTTCCCAAGTTTTCAAGAGCTTTTTCAATTTCTTCATAGGAAGTTTTCAAATCAACTGAACAACGGGCTAAATCTATCTCGCCATTGCTCTTTCGCACATATTCAAGAAGCACATCTTCAAGAGAAGGCTTCTCAACTTTCAATGAGATTTCTTTAATCTCAGATTTCTTGTAAGAAATTAGGGTTTGCGAAGAATCCAAGCCGATTTCGTCAGCACTCTTACGTCCAATTATCTGCGATGATGTAGCAGAAAGCGCAACCATCTCTTTTATCGGTGCTGCTTTTTCTTCGGACTGAAGCAAAGTAGCGGGCGGCTCTGGAAGAGTCTCAGACAATTTTCGCTCGAGGAAACTGGATACCTCATTTAGTATTTCTTCGCCAGCCTCAGTCTTTTTACCTACGGGTATCAATGACTCGTCTGCCGTGATCTTGGTCGCATAAAGTGTTTCATGTATCGCTTCATTAACATTATTTAGCTCTTTTGAAACATCAGGCAGAACCTGGAATAATTCGGATGAAACGTTCTGAAGAAGCTTCAAAGCTGGCTTTAAATCAACAACAATGTCGCTTAGTTCTTTTATCGTTTCAAGCCGAAGAATTACGCGTTCGATTGCCAGCTGTACATTATAAAGAAATTTTATTAGTTTCCTTATTTCAGCAATTTCATTAGCACAAATAGCTGCTTTTTCGTTATTATTCCTCTTTAAAGCATTCATGCAAGTTTCAAAAAGTATGCGGTCTCTTTCCTTTAAGCGGTAGCTTGCTTGCTCCAGCTTGTTTTGCTGAACGCGTAGAGTAAGTATTGATTTAGTGGCAACTTCCCGTATAGGTGGAGGGGTTGAATTCATTAGACCTTTAATGACTCTTTCCCTCCGCCCGCTTCTTCATCCTTTAGGCTATATACCTGCCTTTCCGACTTCTTTCACGTAGACAACAACTGGCGGCTCTGGGAGCTCAGTCGACACGATAGCTTCGCTGACTGCTGGTTTTTTAGCAGGCGGTTCAGTGGGAATTACCGTGGGCTTTGGCTCCAGCTGCTTAGAATCGCCTAAGAGTATGTTTGACAGCTTGCTTTTGGTAAGTTCAAGATCGCTCTTTTCCTTATGGACGCGCTTCAAGTTTTCTTGAAGCATGTTGAAAGCCGATTTGTAAGCCTCATCATCGATTTGGCCTATTTCATGTTCCAGTTCCAAGTTGACAACCGCATAGCCCAGCGTTTTGATCTCCTGATCGCAACGTGCAATTTCCTTCACAATGTTGTCTATAAGCGCCTGTGCATCTTTCTTCAGTTGGCTGAGGACGCCGTCAAAATTGTTGTGAAGCTCCTGGTAAAGGTCAGGAGAAATCTTTCTTTTCTCAGCTAAGTCGTTAAGAGCCTGATCTTTGCGCCATATTAACGGAATCTGATCGCAAAGGATGCTTGCTTGCGACTTTATTGTTGAGAGGAATGTGACTTCGGCACCATTAAATTGCAGGTACTCCATTGGTACTTTTGAGAACTTCCCATCATTGTACTCTATGAATACGCTGTCGAATTTGCCGTTTGGCGTCAGCGCGAACGAGGCAACTCTGCCTACTGAACGACCATATTCGTCTTTTATTGGTTTACCGATAGAAAGAAAAAGATTGGAGTTGTCGATCATAATTTTCCCCCTTTAGTTTAGAAACTTTCCGAAGTTTTCTCTGTCTGCGACGTGGCGATTGAGGGCATTCCTGGCGGCAGCTCTGGAAACTTGTCTTTAACTTTCTGTTCAGCAACTGTTGCTGCTTCTGCAAGAATCTTTTGCGCGTCCTCGTTTACGGTGTCAAAGTTTAATGTCATGCCTGAGCTTTGGCCTGCCTCGATCATGATTCCGCTTAGCAAGTTGCCGATTTCGCCTAGTTCGGTTTCTGCTTCAGGGAAAACGCTTACTAGCCCTGCGCGGACGCTACGTAGAACGCCCACAGCTGGTCCTAACGTGGATACTACATCACCAAGTTCGGATACTGTTCGTAACCTTAATACTATTTGTTCAAGGGCAAGTCTGGCGTTTATGATTAGTTTCTCCATTTTACGGACTTCGGCTAACTCGTTGGCGAAAACATTAGCGCGTGCAGTATCATGCTTTGTGTAAGCGTCAACTATTCTTGCAAAGATTGCCTTGTCTCTCTGTGAGAACCGGTCTGCAGCCTGATCAAGTTTCTGCACTTGAAGTTCAATGCGTCTGACGGCAAAGTCAAGCCTCGGCTTCAAGGGTCCTGGCGGCGAAACAGCGTCTTTAATGCGTTCCGTGAATGGCTGGGCATCGCGTTTAGTCTCCCATTTTTTTGCGAATCTCTCTGACAAATTGATACCTCCAAGCACCAAAAGGATGTGATGAAAATCTTATACATTGTTAATATGATGAAAATATGCATGTATATATGTAGAGATATACATGACGTTAAAACTCGCTTTTGGCTTTAATTGGAAAATTAAAAGGCAATGTAGCCACTGTTGAGATAATAGACAAAAAAATGTAAGTTAGACTAAAAAGAGGCTTAATCCAATGCTAAAACAAAAAGGGTGAAATGAATGGGTGAAAGGTTAAAGGTATTCGCAGTAATAGCGCTCTTAGGATTCATGGCGGGAGTAATAGCACAGTTGACAGCAGACTACGTAATCCCATGGCTTCTGACCGTACTACCAGCGCTCATCAACATCAAATGGGTGGTCTCAGGATTCGCCGGCGCTTGTCTAACACTCGTGCTAATAACAGCATGGGCGTACATGACAAGAAAAGAAAGATAAAAAATATTTCCAGCCTCTTTCTTTTGTCCAAGAAGCAGAGGCGCTCCAACGCGCTTAGTAGCTAATTTCCCATTTGTCAATTTGACAAAAACTTAAGGCATTAAACAGTGTGTTCTGCATCAGCTTTTCCCAGGGACTCAGAAGCGGAAAAAGCGTTCATCCGCAAATGCGTCTTCGTACCTCGATTTCCTCATCGTCCAAGGTTCAAGTTCTTCATTCAAGCTTATTTGCCTTTTTAAGAGGCAGACAGAAGCCTTAGAAAAGGTAGATAAATGTGCACATGGAATACCATCTGAGATTAAAGCTTGATTAATTAACGCCAAAAGTGGCGTAGAGTATTCACTCATGTAAAAACGAAAAGAATGGTGAAGAAAGCATGAAGTACATAGTCGTTGTTGGGGATGGAATGGCAGATTGCCCTGTCCCTGAATTGGGAAACAGGACGCCTCTTCAGGTGGCAAGTAAGCCTAACATGGACTCGATAGCGGCGAAAGGCAGAAGCGGCTTGCTTAAAACAGTGCCCGATGGCTTAAGTTCAGGATCAGATGTGGCGATTCTTTCAGTGCTGGGTTTCAACCCTGAACAGTTTTACACTGGCAGAGGCGCCCTTGAGGCTGCTACACGCGGCATCAAGCTGGAAGACGAGGACATAGCATTCAGGTGCAACTTAATAACTGAAAAGGACGGCGTGCTGGCGGACTACTCGGCGGGTCACATAACAAGCAACGACTCAGCGCCGCTTTTGGAAGCCGTGAAAAGGGCGTGTGAAAAACCAGGCGTGATCGAGTTTTATTCAGGATTAGATTACAGGCACTTTCTGATTCTGCGGAACGCGCCTTACGCTCTGCAAGTGGAGTGCGCACCGCCACACGATTTTGTAGGCACCGAAGTCACGAAGGTTTTACCTAAAGCAAAACTACCAGCAGCGGAGAAGACTGCGGCCCTACTGCGAGAGGCAATACTCAAATCGAAGGATATACTGGAAGCGCATCCAGTTAACGTAGCTCGGCAGAAGAAAGGGAAAAATCCGGGAAACATGATTTGGCCTTGGGGCGGCGGGAAAAAGCCAAGCTTGCCCTCTTTCAGGGAGAAATACGGCTTAAAAGCCGCGGTAATCTCAGCTGTGGACTTGGTTAAGGGCATAGGAATCTACGCAGGCATGAAAGTCATCGATGTGCCAGGAGCCACAGGTAGGGAAGACACAAATTATGAGGGAAAAGCAGACGCAGCATTAAAAGCGCTTGAGGAGCACGACTTGGTTTTTGTTCATGTGGAAGCGCCAGACGAAGCGGGACACGTTGGCGACTACAGGCTAAAGGTGAAAACAATCGAGGACTTGGACAGAAGATTACTTGGGAGGATAATCAGCGGCTTGAAGGAGCCTTACGCAATTGCGGTGCTGCCTGACCATCCAACACCAATTAAAATTAGAACGCATACGAGAGAGCCGGTGCCCTTTGCAATTAAAGCGCCCGGCTTAGAGCCTGATGGAGTGCAGAGATTTGATGAAGACTCGGCGAAAAAGGGCGGCTTCGGCGTGGTAATGCAGGGAGGCATCGTGCCGCTTCTCCTTGCAGCAGCCTCAAAGCCTTGACCCGAAAGCATGGGTTGAATGTGGAAGAGATGACGCAGAAAGAGGCAAAAGCAGAGTTAAAGCGTTCCTTAGGATTGTTTGACGCCACATCTATAAACGTAGGCGCCATAATCGGCGGCGGCATATTCGTCGTAACGGGCATAACAGCAGGCTTAGCCGGCTCAGCCATGGTGGTTTCAATGATTATCGCCGCTGTGATCGCAGCATTTACTGCGTTAAGCTTTGCAGAGCTGGCATCATGGCAGCCGGTTGAAGGAAGCATTTACGAGTATGCACGACAGCTTATCTCGCCCTTCTCTGGTTTTCTGGCAGGTTGGATGTGGTTGCTCTCCAACACTTTCACGGGCGCCGCCGTCGCGCTTGGCTTTGCATACTACTTCACAGCGGTGCTCCCAGTTTTGCCAAGCAACATGGTTGCAGCGGTAGTATGCATTTCATTTACAGCATTAAATTTCATAGGCGCTCGGCAATCATCACTTCTGAATAATATCCTCGTGGTAGCTAAAGTGCTGATACTGTTATTCTTCATAATCCTCGGCGCATGCTACACGACGCCGGCAAATTTCTCGCCTTTTGAACCTGCCAATGCGGGCGTGCTTTACGGCGCATGCTTCATTTTCTTCGCTTATGCTGGTTTCGCAAGAGCAGCAGTGGTAGCTGAGGAGATTAAGGACGCAAAACGTAATGTGCCACACGCAATGCTACTGTCTCTGGGCATATCCACTGTAATCTATGTTTTAGTGGGGTTAGTGGCTGTTGGGCTGGTAGGCGCAGCGAAGCTTGCCGCTTCGAACTCGCCGTTGGCAGAGGCCATAAGCGCCACAGGCAGCGCAATCGGCGTGCAGGTAGTTTCTTTGGGAGGCCTAGTAGCCACGGCAAGCGTGCTGCTCACATCGATTTTAGGTGTTTCACGCATGGCTTATTCCATGGCTCGACGCGGCGACATGCCGCAAACCTTAGCCAGACTCCACGGCAAATTCTGCACGCCCTACTACGCAATAGCCATCGTAGGCGCGTTGATGACGGCGCTTGTCTTGCTCGTGGATCTCACAAGAGTCGTTGCCCTAAGCACCTTCGCAACCCTCTTCTACTATGCCCTAGCAAACATAGCTGCTTTCAAGTTGAAAACGGAGCAGCGACGCTACAGCAGGCTGGTGCCAGCGCTGGGCATAGGCACTTGCTTGGCGCTTTTAGTGTTTATTCTCTTAGCTGCAACGCAAGCATGGATAATCGGCGTCATATGCTTAATCGCTGGCGCAATTTACTATGGCGTAAGAAACCGTCTTAAAAAATAGGAACTATATTTGAACGCTAACAGCGACATAGCACTTCAGCGCTTCATCATCTTTCAAAGAAACAGTCTTCAAACCAGCATTTTGCAGTAGCACGCTGAAAGCGCGCAGGGAGAAAACTTTTTTCAAGCCAGAAACCACAATTGGCGCGCATTGCTTAGCAACACGTCTGATTTCCTTCAGTGTCTCCAGCGGCGCGGGCATGTTCTGAAGCACACTGAAGGCAAAAACTACACTGAAGCAGTCGTCTCTGAACGGCAGATGGTCAGCGTCCGCCTGCACCAGATGCACATCACGGAGTTTTCGCGCGCGTTCTTTGGCTTGAAGCAGCAGCTTACTGGAAATATCCACGCCCACGACGGTTTCAGCTTCAGCCAGATGGCTAAGCAATAGACCAGTGCCGCAGCCTACATCAAGAACGCGGCTGTCGCCGTTTATGCTCAGCTGCTCCAGCGCGGCGCGGTACTTTAGCGCTTGCTCCTCGGCGTAGCGCATATCATAGAGCTGTGCTGTCAAATCGTAACGGCGCATCATACCGCGTTTTTGGCTCCACATGTTCATGGCTGGTCCTTCAGAAATTTTATGTACGTAGTAGCTCACTAAAATACTTGGCTGACGCAAAGTGCATAAAGAGAAACTAATGGTGCTTGCAAACCCGAAGCCGGCAGAGGCGGCATCTGCTATTGAGAAGGCTTTCGCGCAGAGAAAAACGCTTATTGTCGCAGGCAACTGTCGCGTTCGCTACACGGGCAGAGCAAGCTCGACGCTGAAACCGGGCGAGCGAATACTAATCGTCAAAGAGGACGGCTCGCTTCTTGTTCACCGCCCCGTCGGCTATGAACCCGTAAACTGGCAACCCTCGGGCAGCATTTTCCACGTACACGCCAAAGCCGACGCGGTAGAGGTGCACGCAGTCAGGCAGAAGCCACGCGAAAGCGTCATCGTAACCTTTAACGAGGTTTTCATGGTTTCCGCGCTTAGTCTTGCGGATTCAGGCGAGTTTGCGCTTTACGCCAGCGAAGAGGACATGCACCGCGCGATTCTGCTGCAGCCTTCGCTTTTGGAAGAAGGCTTCACGCCTATAAGCTACGAAAAGAAGGTTGAGCCTGGATTCGTGGACGTTTACGGTGTGGACAAGAACGGCAGGCTCGTGGTGGTGGAAGTCAAGAGGAAAACTGCTGGGAAAGAAGCAGTTCTGCAGCTTGCCAAATACATAGACGCTATAAGAAGCAAGGCGAACAGGGAACTCCGAGGTGTGCTTGCAGCGCCAGCCGTAGGCAAGGATGCGCGGAGGCTACTGGCGACGCTTGGGTTGGAGTTTAAAGCGTTGGATCCGAAAAAATGCGCGGAAGTTTTGAAGAAAACCGAGGGCACAAAACTGGAAGACTTCTTTAGGCAATAACGTTAAATCATTCAAGCGGCTTCTTGCCTTTTGAGGTGGAAAGGCGAAAATGAATCTTTGGAAGAAAATTCCAGCAGGAGACAAGCCGCCAGAACATTTGAACATGGTTATAGAAGTGACAAGTTCTTCCCGCGACAAGTACGAGTACAGGCCAGAGTGGGAAGCCTTTGTTTTGGACAGGATAATTCCCTCCGCAGTAATTTTCCCAGTGGAGTATGGTTTTGTTCCGCAAACATGGATGGACGATGAAGATCCCTTGGATATTATGGCATTAAGCTTTGAGCCGCTGGAAGTCGGCGCCATAGCTAAAGTCCGCGTGATAGGCGCATTAATAATTGAAGATGAGAATGGCGTAGACCCCAAAATTCTTTCGGTGCTGGAAAACGATAGGCGCTTTGAAGGCTACAGGGACATATCGGACATACATAGGCATGAGCTTGTGGAGATACAGGAGTTCTTTGAAACTTACAAGCGCCTAGAGCCGCACAAGTGGGCAAAGGCGAAAGAATGGAAAAAAGCCGCGGAAGCCATGAAAATTGTTGAACAAGCCATGCAGAATTACAAAAAACTACAGAAGAAATAGCACGCTGCAGCAGGGCGTCTTAAGCGTTCAGGTGATTTTTTGGGTTAGGGCTTGCTGTTCTTTCTCGGATAACCAACCCTCCCTTTGCAAGCACTCCAAGCCCCTTTTTAAGCCCTCGCGTGCATCATCCAGTTTTAGCATGTTCACGGTTTCGCATAGTTCCCGCATTTCTGTTTCAAAAACCGCGTTTTGATAAGCAAGCACTTGAAGCGTATCCATCAGCGAAGTTACTACTTCAAAGCGTGGAACAAGCAACTGTTTAATTTTCATTTTACCCAAGGCGCCTTTAATTTTAGTGGAGAAACCAAAGGCGTTTACCTCTGAAGGAGGAAAGAACGAGTAACGTTTCGCGGATTCAACTTGGTAGCAAGCCACGTAGAAAGGAACATAGAATAAGGCAGCATCTTTCAACGGCAACTCCTGTTTCAATCCAAGCTTTGAAAAATTATCCATAAATGTTTCAATTAGCTTAGCGGTTCTGCCGACTTGATCAGTTATCAGCTTGGTCTGCTGCTCCAGCGTCTCCATCTCCTGCTTCAAAAGGAGAAGCTGCGCTTCGCGTGAAGACTCAAGTTCCAGCAGCGGTTGCCGTGCCTCTTTAATTTTGGCATCTGATTCATGGCGTAAACTAAAGATGTCAAGAGACTTGCGTTCTTCTAAATCCTTAAGCGCTTTTTCCGCTTGCTTCAGCTGCTCTTCAATTTCAGAAAGCTCCTGCTTCATTTCGTTAGCTTTTTCCTTCCACTTTTGCTCGCCTACATAATCGTCCTTTTCCGCGCGAGTCTTAGCTTCCAACCTGTAATGCTCAATCTTTGCAAGCGCATTCTCCCTAGACTTTTCAAGCTTCACTTTCTCCTTCTGCAGAGAATGCTCCTGCTTCTCAAAATTCTTAGTCGACTCGATAATTTTATGATCATAATCTTCTTTAAGACGAGCAATCTTCGGCTCAATAAGCTCCTCCTGCGCCCTAATTTTCACGCCAAATTCGTCTCGGATGGCTTTGGCTTTATCATGCAGCAGCTTAACGTAATGGCGAGTTGCCTTGTCCAGAAACTTCATGCACCAATAAAGCTTGTCACGACTTGCCTTGAAAGAAGAGTATAAGGCTTTAAGTTCATCCAACGCAGCCGCAATTGAAGATTCATCCAGAAGCGGAGAAAGCAACGCCACGTTACTGTGCCGCTCGGTTATTTCGACCGCTTCACGGCGGTAAACATCAAACTCCTTCAGAAACGCGGGATCACTGATTAAACCGTTTATTTGCAGGCTCTTTTCCGTCGCTGACGCCTGAAAATAGTTTATGTGATCGGAAATGAAAGCCAGATAAGTTTCACGCGCTTTTGCGCCTCTTTTAAGGTTCTCCATAAAAACGTCAACAGCGGGAATCACGGCATACGGCAAAGTGCATTTAGCCCTATTCAAGCCATCAAAAATCAGCGTGGTTTCCTGCCATGGAAAAAGCCAGAGAGGATAGCCAATTTTCGCGACAAAAACAGTTTTCTCTTCAGGACGCGACGCGATGATGCCGCCGCCTTTTGCTCGTTCCTCTTCTGCAAGCGCGAAAATGGCAGCCGCCTCTGCGTCAGCGGTGAAGGGTTCCTTACGGTTTTCCGAAAGAACAGCAAAAGGCAAAATGAACTCCTTGAGTGCCGAACCCGTTACTGACATAAACGTTCCCTTAATAGTAATTGAGTGCGCGCCATTTAAAAATTTGTCAGAAAGCGCATGTTCTACTAAGAGAAAAAATCCGAAAGTTTCTTTTGGAAAAGCGCCTTCTTCAACAGCTCGCTTTGCATTATCCACCGTCGCAGTGGAATCTCGAATCTACCGCTGATAAACTGCAACGCCTCATTAAGGCTCTTGAAAAGACGCGGTGCTTGACGCATAGCATTCCGCACGTTCTCACGCACTTGCCAGACGCCAACAGGCATTATGTAACCTGGGCGGGCTTCACGTAGCACGATAACGGTGGCTTGTCGTCGCTCTTTGACCAACTGCTCGCAGACTGCTAACCGCGCAGCATAGTAGCAGCCGCCAATCTGTGCATACGTCGTTCGTCCATTGCCGCCTTCCCAGTCTGAAAATATCAGCGTGCTGCTGCCGTGGGGATTCCACACTGTGCCAGGGTACCAGGCTTCCATGGACTCGTAACTCCAAGCGTCGGGAATCATCAAAATCTCAAAAACATTGTCCAAGTAAACCGATTCATAAACGCGGTATTCGCTGATTTCCGGGAAAGTCTTTACTTGCTCAACTAATGCCTTAGAGATGATGTCGTCCACGGCGGTTATGCTCCAGCGTGTCGGCACCAAACGCCTGTTTTTCTCTACCCCGAAGGCGCCGAAGCTAAAAGCACGCTGGATTTTAGTGACCATAACGCCGCGGCGGTAAAGCTCCAACACGGCGTCGGTGGCGCGCAGGTCAGTGTCATAGTAGGCTTTCTCGATTCTGCTGTCAAAACGGGCGTTGCCCACATGCAAGTTCCTTATGGGCGCGGACGGCCCGAAAGGCTGGACGTCGTCATCCATGAAAATGAAGCCCCTGGGCTTTTTTGTAAGGTTCAATTCGACGTCAACGCTGTTTTCTGCAAGCGCTAGCTCACGTGTCTGCTCAGCTATTTTGCCTGCCTGCTCAAATTTTTGTACGTGAACACGGTGTTTGCCACGTATAAGCATTGAGCGGAAGCCCACAATTTCATCAATTGACCGGCCAAACCATTGCTCGGGCAAATCGTAGAGGCTTGTGTCCTCGTGGATAGGCGGCACAAGAGGTCCCACGTAAACGTATGGATAGCCAATTCGTCCGATAAAAACGCTTGGCGGTGAAGCGCCATTTATGTCTTCGCTTGCCATTAGCGGCACGCTTTTCAGGTAATAGTTGACTTTGACCATTATTGGGCAGCGTGTTTTTCCGCAGAGAAAGCGTGAGCCCTTGCAGAGTACACATAGGCTGCTTTTTGAGGCGCGGGCGACTATGTTTTCTTCAACGGCGGAATTGCCGCTTCGCTTGATTATGTCCATTAGCCAGTTACCGGCTGCATTATGAAGTGTAGATGACGATGGCATACTCATCTTTAAGATGGATGTAGCAGATTCATATGTTTTCTGTAGCTGAAGACGGCAAAAATCGAAGGTTTTGAAAACTGGAAATATTGGGAAACTATACACTAAAATGATAAAATAAATAGCTTTTATAGGAAAAAGCTAAAGGTTTGCTTGGCGCATGAAGTGTTGGTGTGCGATGAAGTCGGTTTTGTTTATGTGCACGCATAATTCGGCTCGTTCACAGATGGCGGAGGCATTTTTGAATAAGCTTTGCGGAGACCGTTACGAGGCGAAAAGTGCGGGTGTAGCGCCAAGAGGACTTAATCCTTATGTTGTTAAAGCTATGGCGGAAGTCGGCGTCGACCTCACATCGCATCGGTCTAAAAGCTTGCAAGAGTTTCAAGGGAGAACCTTTGATTACGTGGTTACCGTCTGTGATTCAGCGCGTGAAGAGTGCCCATATTTTCCCGGGAGAAAAGTAATTCACAAAAGCTTTCCTGATCCATCGGCGTTTGCAGGCAGCGAGGAAGAGATTATGCAGAAGGTCAGAGCGGTAAGGGATGAAATTCTTCGCTGGGTGGAGCAAACGTTTTGTCGAGAAATGGAACCGTGAAGCTTAACCGCGCGTGCCAGTTTAAGAGGAAAAATAATTATTGATTTTTTCTTCGAGCAAGAAACAGCAGCATAAAGATTATAGACAGCACGGATGTTGCTGCGCTATAAGTAACAGCTATTGATGAACCGAAGTGTTCCCATAGGCTTCCAACCACCGCATTTGACACGAAGAAGGCGGAGCCGACAATGAGGTAGTAGAGGCCATACGCCGTGCCTAATAGGCACTTGTCCACGTATGCGGGAACCATGGCGCGCTGGACGGTTTCAACCACTCCAACGTAGGCGCCGAAGAATAAGGCGATGATGAAGGCGTCGAATCCGTTAACAGGAAGCAGCATCATAAGCAGAACACTTGTGAGGAAAATTCCGTAACCCATGAGCAGGACATTTTCTCGTCCTATTCTGTCGGATAAGACGCCGGCGGGGATGGCTATGGCCACATGCGCCACGTTAACCACTGCATAAACCAGCGGTATAAGCGACTCGGCGATTCCTGCTTCCTGCGCGTTGAGGAGAACAAAGGAAAAGTTGAAGGCGCCTAAAGAGAAAACGCCTACAACCACGAGCAGCAGAGAAAAATCGCGTTTCAAAACAGACTTGACGCCGGCGAGCACTTTGAAGTCCCCAGTGGATTTGCCGGCGCGTTCCTTGACGAAGAAGAGAAGAATCAAAAGCGCAATCAAGCCAGGTATTAACGAAAGCCAGAAAATATCTCGCACAGTAAGCCCAAAAACAAGAAGGACAGCAGAAGCAAGCACTGGTCCCAAGATGGCGCCGGCTTGATCCATAGTTCTATGGAGACCGAAAGCTGCGCCGCGGTGCTTCTCGGAAACTGACTCGCTGAGAAGCGCGTCACGAGGCGATGTGCGAACCGCCTTGCCAACTCTATCAGAAACCCGTATTACCAAAACATCTATTGGCGCGCGTGCCACGGCGAAAAAGGGCTTAAGAATGTTTGATAAGCCATAGCCAACCAACACAAGCAGTTTCCTTTTTCTTACCTTGTCTGAAAAGATGCCGGAAACCGAGCGTAAGGCGTAGCTCAAAGCTTCGGCGATGCCCTCGACAAAACCTAATATGGCTACGCTGGCGCCTGGCAAGCTAAGGAAGAACGTGGGTAGTAGACTGAAAACCATCTCGCTAGATACGTCAGTGAAGAAGCTAGCAAAACCTAAAGCAAAGATATTACGGCGAGAGCCATCGCCACTTTCACTGCGGCTATCAGAGGTCATTTTCACAGCACACATACCCTACTTATACAACACATAGATGACTCCACATTATTTTATAGCGCTTTAACAAAAGCTTTCCTATAGTATAATTAAAACAGAGAAAAACTGTAGATCAAAAAAGGTGCCACGCCGAAAGTTAGGCGCCCAGGCCGGGATTTGAACCCGGGTCTAGCGGGCGACAGCCGCTTATACTAGACCGGACTATACTACCTGGGCTCGCTGACAAGCGCATAAGGCGCGAAATGGATAATGCAAATTTTGCTTATTTAAGCTTATCTTGATAATCTTCAATTGTTAAAGATGCCTGCCGAAACCAGCCAACGAAGCGCCCTTCATATTTGGCGGCTATTAGCGATTCATTGCAGAAACCTATAGAGGGGCTATCAGCGGCAGACGCACGGCGCATGGATAGATGTGCAGTACATCTGATCGTGCCGGTGCTTCAATGGGAAAGGGTTGATGTTAAGCGAAGACTAATATCTCTCGGGTCCCGTTACTTTTGTTGAGTTGAAATGGGAATGCCGTATTGTCCAGAATGCGGTGGAGAAATGCAGTATACGGTAGCCACCAAGCATTATATCTGTAGAAGCTGTGGTTTGTCGGTGACTCAGCAAGAGCTTTGGGAAATGAGAGAGAAAATGAGGCCCAAAGAGGAGTCCATGGAAGAAGAAAAGCAGAGAGAGCGGAAAGAATACTTGAAATGGTGGTTAAGTAAGAAAAAGTAGCCGCTTAGCTTTCAAAAATTTTAAGCGTTAAGTTAGCGAACACTATAAAAAATTGTATGATGCTTCTTTCTCTATAGGAAAGTGTGGAAAATGACGATTTGGCTGGAGATAATCTGCGTAGGCAACGAGTTGCTAATAGGCAAAACCTTGAACACAAACGCGCAGTGGATAGCCAAACAAGCCACGTCGCATGGCGCAGCGGTCAAACGTATAACAGTGGTCGCCGACGACGTAAACGAAATAGCAAGCGCTGTCCGCGAAGCGTTCAAGCGTAAACCGCACTTCATTATAACCACCGGCGGTCTTGGGCCAACTTTCGACGACAAAACGCTGGAGGGCATAGCAAAAGCGTTGAGGCGCAGTCTGAAAGTGAACAAAGAAGCGCTACAGATGGTTAGGGAAAGATATGAAGCGTATGCGAAGGAGCAAGGTGTAGAAAAAGTTGAGCTTACGCCGCCGCGGATCAAAATGGCAACGTTGCCCAGAAAAGCGAAGCCTATTCCTAACCCTGTGGGAACCGCGCCTGCAGCCCTAATAAGCCTGAAAGAGACAACTTTGCTGGCGCTGCCCGGTGTCCCCTCGGAGATGGAGGCCATCTTCCACCAGACTGTAGAACCACTGCTCAAGGAGGCAGCGGGCAAGAGTGTTTTCCGCGAAAAAAGCATCTACGTTGAAGGCGTGATGGAGTCGAATTTGGCGCCGCTTATAGATAAGGTCATGCGGGATAACGCGGGCATTTATGTGAAGTCGCATCCGAAAGGTCGGGAAAGCATGCCGCATATTGAACTGCACTTCTCTATTTCAGCAGACGACGCGGGAAACTTGGATGAGAGGCTGCAGCGGGCGATAAGCCAGCTTTCCAGCGAGATAGCGAAAATAGGCGGCAGAGTTGTCTGGGAAGTTAATTAATGATTATTAGTAGTTATTGGGTGGGCATAAGAGCTAATAAGGCAGTCTCAAATATTGCTACTCGATAAAGAGATGAGTAGGACACCCGCAAAAACGGCGATAACGCTAACAATTGCAATAATCATATTCGCCAATATCGCCATCGTACACGCGCAAGACTACACCATAACATATCAACTTCTAAACAAGCCAGACGGCAAAATAACTTACAAACTTAACATAGCAATCCCTGAAACCCTCCGAGAATATTACGCAGAGAAAAATCACCGCTCAGCCACACCCAGCGACTTCCCAAAGTTCGTAACTCCCTACGCGCTAAAGCCCATAGCAGATAGACTCTGGGAAATCTACCATAACGAAGAAGACTTCGCCAACGGCGTCCTCATGATAGTCCACCAGATAACCTACGTAGAAACCAAACCCGCGAAATACCCCGTTGAAACCATGGTGGACGGCCAAGGCGACTGCGACCTCTTCTCCTACATCGCCGCTTCGATAATGATAGCCGGCGGCTTAGACGTCGTGCTACTATATTATGAGGAGCAAACACACATGAACATCGCAGCACATCTCGCTATGCCGCCAGAAGATGCCAGAGAAAACGCGTACTACATAACACACAGCGGTCGCAAATATTACATTGCAGAATGTACAGGGGGAAACTGGGAAAATGGCTGGCGCATCGGCGAATGCCCAGAGGATTTGAAGAAGGTCGCCGCAAAAGTAATTACACTTGAAGATGCTGAGCAAGTGGCGCCGGGCCAGGTTTCCGCCACCTTCACCACTGTAACACCCAGCTACTTGACGCTAGAAACCGCAGCTATCGCCATCCAAAACGGCGTAATCACCATTAACGGGCAACTTACGCCGACTGTGCCAAGCGAGAACATAACACTTTACGCAAGCCTTAACGGTTCACCATGGAAGATAATAGGAACAACAGTAACACAGCCAAACGGCCATTTCCAATACGCCTGGACAGCTAAAGACGCAGGATTACACTTCATCCGCGCTTCATGGCAAGGCAACGACGCATACGCAGGCGCCATAAGCGCCGAAGAAACGGTAATTGTAATACCGCTCTTCTTAACCGCCTTAATAGGCGTCGCCATAGCAGCAGCGGCTATCGGCACAGTAGCAGCGTTAATGGCTAAACACACACAACAAGAAGTAACAGAACAATAAAACCAACCCAAAAAAAGGCACGCAATCAGAGAAGCTTACGCTACGGCAATGCTCGTGTAATAACTTCTAAAAAGAAGCATGGCTAAACGCGGGCATACACGCGGTCAACAGTATATTTTCCCGTCGCCATCTCCTGCTCTATCTCGCGCAGAAGTAGGATGCGCTTAAAAGTCGGCGGATGCGTTGCAAACCAGCTGTTCATCGTCACCCACACTGACTTGGCTTCCCGCTCCATCGCCAACTCCAGTTCGCGCTCATCGAGAACTCCGTCACGGTCCAAGTCATATTCAGATTTGCTTTTCATAACTTCATGTATCTCCTGCTTCGCTTGCACCGGATCACCTATGTAGAAAGCACGTGCACCTTCAGGAGCTTTAGGAGAAATCTACAAGCCATAAGTAATCTTAGCAAGACCGCTTGCCAAACTCCGAGGCGAGCCGGTGAGATAAGCCGAGTAAGCATCAGCGTAATGCTCACGTAACCGGCTAAGCCATCTTACGCTAAGAAAAGTTATCAAATACACAATAAATGAGACAACGCCGATAATCAGTAGAACTGCACCTGCGTTTCCTTCGCGGTCTCTCCGCCGCGAGTATGAGCTATACATTCCCGCCCGCATCGCAAACTGCGCGATTAAGTAGGCGATCAGCGGCAAAGCGGAAAGCACAGTCATAACCACAAAATCCTTGTGCCTTATGTGCCCAAGCTCATGCGCAATCACGGCGCGTATCTCGTCCTTGTTTAAGGTTCGCAGCAGGCCTTCATGCACCGCAAGCGTAGCGTTCTTGGCTGAAGTGCCGAAAACGAAAGCGTTCGGCGTGTTGTCAGGTGCCAGCGCCAGCCGCGGCATTGGCACACCGCTTTTTTCAGCCAGCTCCTTCACGGTTGATTCGAGCCATGGGTTCTCGCCGGGCTTGAGATAACGTAACCGAGCAGTTGCAGCCACAACCGCTGGCCCGATGAAATACTGGAATAGTATGAATAGGCCTATGCCGCCTAAGGTAAGCAGAAGGCCGGTCAATAGGTCAAAGCCGAAAACATAGTATTGCAGAAGAAAAACTACGCCGACCATGAATAGGCCGAATATGAAGGAAGCTATGAAGATGCTTGTTGCCATCGCAAACTTTAGCTGTGTCAGCGAAGCCATAACACACTCACTTCAATCTTCATGTGAAAAACAGAGTAAGAATTAAGGCTTTCCCAGAATCCAGCATGCATACCAGAAAAAACGGCAGTGAAGAAGGGTTAAATTGGGTAGGCTCCGCATACTTTGCAGAATTGAATTTTGGTTTTTACGTAGCTTTTGCAGTTGGGGCACTGTTTTCCGCCGTTGTCTGGGTATACATCCTTAGGCTTGCCGAAGCGTTTTCGGAAGAACTCGTAATAGAGCAGCTGCTCCTTATCCTGAATTCGAACTTCATCCTCCTCCAAAATGCGCCGCTTCTTCTCTTTGAACTCCTCGTCTGAAATTTCCTCGTCGAAGAACGTTCGCAGGACTTCGGTGCCTGTTCCCTGCTCTAGGGGCGCTTTAGGTCGCCAGATAAGCTCTTTGGGAATTACGTCCTCGTAAGCCTTACGGAGTATCCACTTGCTATACTTCACGCCATTATACATGTTAATCTTTAGCTTGATTGGAAGGTTCTTCGCCCAATCCATGAATTCAGGATCCAAGTAAGGCGCTTTAATGGTCATTCCAAGCGACGCAGCCATGGGTATCGAGGAGAAGCTCATTTCAGCCCACATGTCCTGTTGCCTCTTGGCGAACTCTGCTTCAGACAGGTGGAATTGCCATGGATAACCGAAAAGCTCATCCAGGGCGTCGCCTGTGAAAACGCTCTTCAAACCTTTTTCCTTGAGAATCGTCAAGCCAATGTAAACAGGCATGCTGTTTCGTATCTCCATCGGATCAAACTTCTTCAAGGCTTCCACAACTTTTGGTGCATTGCCGAGAACTTCTTCGCGGCCGAAAATGTGCGTTTCATGATTAAGCTTTAGGAAAGCCACCATCTTCTTTACATATTCAGTGTCAGCGGGGTTTCCATGCTTAAAATGCATAGTTAAACATGGAATAGCAGGCTTATACTTCACGGCTTCGTAAGCTATGATCTGCGTGTCGGTTCCTGCGGAAAATAGCATGGCATCAGCCATGTTTCTCTGGACAACCTTATTCACTAAAGCGCGGGCTTTCGGGAGAATAGCCTCGTATTCTTGCGGGTTTAAAGTCATATTTTCAACTCGCGACTACAATTGTTTGTCATACAGCCATATTTAAACTTATCCGCATGCATATAAAAGCTATAAAAACATGAACACATGTGCTGATAACCCACATAATAATACACATTTGTGTTAAACATAAAATTGGCACCGATTTCTGTGTCAAGCAGTTAAGTTTAAAAGTTTTCAAGCTTCGTTCTTATCAAAGTTCACCACGTGCTATTGCTCCCGCTAACAAGAGGCACAAGACTTGAAAGTAAGCTTAATCCACATGAAAGTACGCAACACACTAAACAACAATCTCGCAGCAGCCGCCACAGCAATTCACAAAGCAGCCAAACAGAAACCCGCATTTATCGCGCTTCCAGAATACTTCTCTGTCCCAAACAACATGGAACAATTCACTTCCGCAGAAAAAATCAGCAGAGAAACTTACGCTGAAACGCTCTGCTTCCTCGAAAAAACCAGCAGGGAACTCGAGGAAATTTACTTGCTTGGCGGCACCGTGCTTGAAGAGGCAGAAGGCAAATTCTATAATACAAGCACGCTTTGGCTAAATGGCAAACTCATCGGCAAGTACCGCAAAATAAACCCAATTAAAATCGAATTAGACGCAGGTGTAAGCCGAGGTGACAAGCCAGCTGTCTACGAAACCATGCACTGCAAGGTAGGTATGCTCATCTGCGCCGACATGTTTGATTCCGCCACGGTGAGAGCTGTTGTTGATTTGGGCGCAGAACTTGTGTTCCTGCCAGTCGCAGCAATGGGCACACACCCACACGTGAAGGGACACCCGCTCACGGAGAAGCTTGCCACAGAAAACGGCATTTACGTCGTCAAAGTAGGCAATGTCAGCTCCAACGCTAGAGGCGGAAGAAGCGCCTTCATTACTCCCTGGGGCATAGCACAGGAAGCCACAGACGAAGTCAAAGACTCGGTGATGACCATGGATCTTGATATGCAGAAACTTCGAGAATATCAGAAAAACTTGAAGAAACCCGCCTAAAGGAACCTACGCGGGTCAGTATCAATATCCACTATCACCGCCTTGCTTAGGACAAGCGCACGCTCCACTGCATCCTCAAGTTCAGCGGGGTCAGTTACCTTTATTCCAGCTCCGCCTGCGTTTTCAGCGAACTCTGCGAAGTTAAAACCGTAAAGCTCAGTTTGCCATTTTTCATAACCCTCAACCTTTTGTTCCTGTTGTATCATGCCCAAGCTCTGGTTGTTCAAAACAAAGACTTTCACGGGCATGCGATACTTTAGCACGGTTAGAAAGTCTTCCATAACCATCGAGAAGCCGCCATCACCTGTTATGCAGACAATCTGTCTATCTGGATAGGCAAGAGCCGCTGCCATGGCGCCGGGCAATCCGAAGCCCATCGAAGCCAGATAGCCGCTCATCACCATCTTCTGAGTTCGCTTCATCTGAAAGTTTCTGCCGAACCACCAGCAGTTTTCGCCCACATCAAGCGAGATCACCGCGTTATCAGCAATTTTCTCGTTTAAAACCTTCATGATGTATGGTGGACGGATGTGCTTGAGGGATGAATCTGCCTCGCGCTGCAACTGCTCCAGCCATTCCCGCTTTAGCTGCGCAATTTCAGCTAAATACGCCGCATTCTGCTTCTCCCGCACCTTCTCAGCCAATTTCGGAATTAGCACGGCACTGTTGCCGATTAAGCCAACCTCAACGGGATAATTCTTCGCAATCATCTTCATGTTAATGTCTATCTGAACCATCTTCTTCTCGGGAATCCGCGTTAAATCCGAGAAGGAACAGCCAATAACGATCAGCAAGTCTGCCTTGCGAACAAGCGCCGCCGCAGCCGTTGACGCAATGCCACCGTGACAGCCCGCACATAACTCATTATCTTCATCGATTACGCCCTTAGCCCTAAAAGTAGTCACTATAGGCGCAGAAATCTTTGACGCTAACCTCAGAAGTTTAGTTCCCTGTCCTCGAGCGCCGAATCCCGCGATTATCACAGGTCGCTCTGCTTTATCAATTATATGTGCAGCTTTTTCAATAAGCGTCTCCTCTTGTCCAAAAGCCAAGTTTGGCATACGTCCCTCCAACGGCAAAATCGGCGCATCACACGGAAGTTTCTGCACATCACTTGGGACGCCAATATGGGCAACTCCACGATCAAGCAGCGCATGCCTAATGGCCAACGTAGCCAGCATAGTGGTTTGATCCTCAGACATCAAAATCTTGTTGAAAACGCATATAGGCTCAAAAAACGAGTACTGATCAATCTCCTGTACCGAGCCAGGCCCAATAAGTTGCCGCGCAACCAGTCCAGTAAGCGCTAAAACAGGCGAATGATCCAAGCTCGCGTCATACAAGCCTGTAGCGAGATTAGTTGCGCCTGGCCCGGAAACGCCTAAGCAAGCGGCGACATGCCCGGTAAGTTTCCCATAAGCTGAAGCCATAAAAGCAGCAGTCTGCTCATGCCGAACTTGAATATACTGGATCCTACCACTCTTTCTTATAGCGTCAACAAGGCCTAAAGTAGAAGTTCCAGGAATCCCAAAAACATATTGAACACCCCACTCAGCAATTTGCTCTATCAGAACATCCGAGACAGTGCGCTCTCTCTTTTCCGCCGCCGCTTCCTCCGACAAAAGAACAAAAACACTTTTAGGGGCACCACAGACAGGGCATACCCACTCCTTTGGCAAGTCCCTGAACGCCACCTTCTCCTTAGCTTCATCATAAACATAATTGCACACGGTACACCGGAATTTTGCCATGGGTGAAAACCTCAAAAGGTCTTTATTCAACATAATCTTCGCTCGTTCTTATCTGCTTTTCTAGGAGAAAGATCAACTGGCAAATCTTTTTAATTGAAAGCGCTAACAATTTGTTGGGTACTTAGAGGTGGAAGAACAGTGCAGAAGTATTTGGTTATGATTAAACTGAGCCCCAACATGGCTGCGAAACTTTATGAGCCGCTGATGGAGTTCGAGGAAAACCCAGTTGAAGGCGTTAAACTTGAGGAAGCTTATCAAGTATTCGGTCAATGGGATTTTGCAATCCTATTTCAAGCAGACACAAACGAGAAAGCCTTGCGTTTCGTATCTGACAAAATCCGCTTAATAGATGGGGTACTCGAAACTTTCACCATACCTATCGTTCCAATAAAGAATTATCGCAAATGAGAAAAGCGAATCTCCCACTCCCTTTTTTTATGAAGCGTAACTGCTCAATTATAAACGCACAGCAATCTGCCTGAAGAATAGATAAGTCGATGCAGAATTTTCCGAATCGTTCATAAATTGCCACATGTTAACTTAACCATGTTGAGGGGGAAGCATGGAAAACTGGGAGCTAATAATAATTGGTGCTGGTCCCGCGGGCTTATCAGCCGGGATCTACGGCGCCAGAAGCGGACTGAAAACGCTGATTATAGAGGAGAAAATGGCAGGTGGCACAGCCTCAGACGCGCCTATTTTGGAGAATTATCCGGGTTTCCTGCAAATAAGCGGTAGTGAACTCGCAGAGAAGATGGCACTTCAATGCAGAAAAGCAGGCGTAACCATCCGTGAACTGGAGCCTGTAACGGCGCTAGAGCTTAAAGGTGAACGTAAAAAAGTGAAAACAACCCGAACCAGCTATGAAGCCAGCGCCGTCATAGTTGCTACAGGCGCGCATTACCGTGAACTCGGCGTCAAGGGCGAAAAAGAATTCCGCGGAAGAGGCGTAAGCTACTGCGGCGTCTGCGATGGGCCATTGTTTAAAGGCAAAAAAGTACTTGTTGTTGGAGGCGGAAATTCTGCAGTCGCCACGGCGCTTTACCTTTCAGGGATAGCTGCGGAGATCTTTTTGGTTCATAGGAGAGACACTTTCCGCGCCGAAGAAATACTTGTAAAGGATCTAATCTCAAAAAAGAACGCCCAGCTTCACTTGAATACCGAGCTCAAAGAAATCAAAGGTGAAAAAGTCGTTAATAGCGTAGTGCTTTTTGATAAAAAAAAGGGCGAAACAAAGGAGTTGATGGTTGACGCGGTTTTTGTTCAAGTCGGAGAGGAGCCAAACAGTCAAATCGCAAAAGATGCCGGAGTCGAAGTTGACGACGAGGGCTATATTAAAATTAACATTTCTCAGCGAACGAACCTCATGGGAGTTTACGCAGCCGGCGACGTGACGAACCATCCTGTCAAGCAAGTGGGCACAGCAGTCGGTCAAGGCATCACTGCAGCGCTTGCGGCGTATGGATATATTAGACGACCATATTATAGAAAATGAAGGGAAAACATTATATCATCCAAAAACGCTTTTCATGCTTCCATAAGCCTAAGCGCAGAAGCTTTACGGCTTAAGTGCGCTTTGGCATGAGAGGTTTCCAGAATGAGCGAAAAATGTTTCGCTACCGTAGAAATCAACCAAGATTTATGTAGTAGATGTTGTGTCTGCCATTCAATTTGCCCCTTTGAAGCTATAAACTATGATCGTGAAAAAGACAAAGTGGAAATTGACATACAAAAGTGCCAAGTATGCGGAATCTGTGCCAGTGCTTGCCCCGTCGCCGCGATAAAGATCGCCTATTATGATTACGAGCAACTTGTTAGTTACGTTGACTGCGCAAGAAAGAAAGCGGGCAGCGACACACTAATTTTGATGTGCCGCGGAAATTCGCCTTCCACTTGTGAAGTTGAAGACATCCTTGCAGATCAGGGCTTAAACATTAAAAACTATGTTCCGCTGAGGTTGCCTTGTGCAGGCAGAGTTCCCACAGACTTCATTTTTAAAACCTTGAGTTCAGGCGTAAAGAACATTGTTTCAATTCAATGTGAAGATAAATTCTGCCGCTACAAAGAAGGAACAAAAATTAATACACGCCGCCTTCAATTAAGCAAAAACGTTCTGAAACAATTAGGATTCGACGAAAACGTTTTGAAAGTTGTGAAGTACTCGAGGAAGGCAGTTTACAAAACTGAAGAGTGCGTAGGCTGCGACAAATGTGTCTTCATATGCCCCTACAACGCCATAAAGGCAGAACCGTTCTCCACACCAAGAATAGTTTACGAGGACTGCGTAGGCTGCGGTGCATGCGCGCTTGTCTGCCCGCACAAAGCCATCGAAGTTAAAGGCTTCGAGTTTGACAATGTTCTGCAGCGCTATTGTCAAGCCGCAAAAGCGATGAAGACACGAAACGGCCAACCAGCAGTGCTTGTATTCAGCTGCCAATGGTCCGAGTTCTCTGCTTTAGATAACCCAAACAATGTGCTTGAAGGCAAAAACGCGCTGATTTTAGAGGTTCCATGCTTTAAAGGAATGGATCCTGTGCATGTTGTGAACGCGTTGCAATGCGGTTTTGACGGCGTGATGGGTGTCGTGTGTGCTGCGGAAGACTGCAAGCTCAGCGAGGGCAGAGACACAGCTGAACGCAACATGATCGTGCTGAAGGACGCACTGAAAAAGAAGGGATTGCTTAATCGCTTCGAGCTATTCGAGTTATCACCTAGATGTGAAGGAGAATTCAAAACAAAGTTCGAAAGTTTCTACCAGAAAATCTCAGCCTTGCCTGAACAAGCAGTAGCAAAAATGGAGGCGCATTGAAATGTACAAGATGTATGAAATAGTTTGCAAGAAACAGCTTGCACACAAAGAAACACTATTTGAAATCTATGCTCCGCAAATTGCCGCTAAATCTCAGCCAGGACAATTCTTGATTGTGATCCCCCACGAGAAAGGCGAGCGCATCCCACTAACCATCTGCGGTTACGACGCACAGAAAGGCACAGTTTCATTCGCATTTCACGAAGTCGGCAAAACCACAAAAGAAATGGGCTTAATGAAAGAGGGCGACTGCTTATTAAACGTCACTGGACCATTGGGCAATCCTTCGGAAATCAAAAAGTTCGGAAAAGTCCTCTGCGTTGGCGGCAGCATCATGATTGCACCAATGCTGCTTCAGGTTAAAGCCATGAAAGAGGCGGGAAACCACGTGACTACAGTCTTAGGTTGCCGGTCAAAGGAGTTTCTGTTCATGGAGAACGAAGCCAGAGCCTTAAGCGATAAGCTGTACATAGCTTCTGATGACGGCTCAATCGGGTATAAGGGATTGGACTTCCTGAAGGATGTGCTAAAAACTGAAAAGTTTGACCGCTGCGTCGCATTAGGACCAGTTGTCATGATGCGTGAAGTCAGCGAGATTACAAAGCCTTATGGAATACCGACAATTGTAACCTTGACGCCTATAATGATTGACGGCATGGGCATGTGCGGAGTTTGCCGCGTTACAGTCGGCGGAAAAATGCTGTTCGGCTGTGTTGACGGGCCAGAGTTTGATGGACACAAAGTTGATTTTGACGGGTTAATTCAGCGTCAACGTATGATGCTTCCTGAAGAAAGGTTAAGTTCAATGTTATGGGAAATGCATGGAGAGTGTAAATGTGGCAGAAACAAAGCCTAAACCTAAACTAAAGAAAGAAGCCGTGGAGATGCCTAAGCAGGAACCGAAGGATAGAGTGAAGAACTTTAATGAAGTAGCATTAGGTTACACTGAGGAGATGGCGCTTGAAGAAGCAAGCCGCTGCCTTCAATGCCCGAAGCCGCAATGCGTAACAGGCTGCCCCGTAGAGGTGCCGATTCCACAGTTCATTAAGTGCATCCGGGAAAAGAAGTACGCGGAAGGCATAGCCGTCATAAAGACGAAAAATGCTTTGCCAGCAGTTTGTGGACGCGTTTGCCCACAAGAAGAACAGTGCCAAGCCAAATGCGTTGTCGGCAAAGTTGGCGAGCCAGTAAGCATCGGGCGTCTTGAGCGGTTCCTTGCTGATTGGGAACGCGAAAACGGTTATCAACTCCCTGAGAAAGCGCCTCCAACAGGCAAAAAAGTAGCCATAATCGGTGCGGGACCAGCTGGACTAACAGCTGCAGCTGACCTGGTGAAACTTGGTCATGAAGTAACAATCTATGAAGCACTACATGTGGGTGGCGGAGTGCTAATTTACGGCATCCCCGAATTCCGCTTGCCCAAAGTCATAGTGCGCAACGAAATCGAGTACATCAAAAAGTTAGGCGTTGACTTAAGATTAGGCCATCTTGTCGGCAGAACAGCAACTATCCCAGAATTGATGAAAACAGGTACTGACGCAGTATTCATTGGTAGCGGTGCAGGTTTGCCTCAATTCACAGGCTGCCCAGGCGAGAACTTAGGCGGAATCTACTCTGCAAACGAGTTCCTGATACGCGTTAACCTAATGAAGGCTTATGCTTTCCCAGACTACGACACGCCAATCCGCATTGGAAAGCACGTGGTTGTCATTGGCGGCGGCAACGTTGCCATGGACTGCGCACGCTGCGCACTTCGACTGGGTGCTGAAGTGCACTTAGTTTACAGGCGCTCAAAAGATGAATTGCCTGCGCGTGCAGAGGAAATCGAAAACGCCGAGGAAGAAGGTGTAATATTCCAGTTCCTCACCGCACCAGTGGAATTCTACGGTGATGAAAGAGGCTGGGTCAAAGCCATGAAGTGCATCCGCATGGAACTCGGAGAACCCGACAAAAGCGGCAGACGCAGCGTCAAACCAATCCCAGGCTCAGAATTTGTCATGGAAACTGACACGGTGATTATCGCTATCGGGCAGACGCCAAACCCGATCATTCAGCGGACAACCGAAGGCTTAGTAACAGACCCCAGGCATGGCACGATAAAAGTTGATGAAAACTGCAAGACCAGCTTAGACGGCGTGTATGCCGGCGGCGACGTAGCGACTGGCGCAGCAACGGTTATCAGCGCGATGGGCATGGGCAAGAAAGCGGCAAAAGCCATACACGAATACTTGATGAACAAGAAATAGGCGTGTAACAGAGTAGCTGCTAAGGCTATCCAAGCCCCTTTTTATTATATTTTTAGCTTTGTTTTAACACTGCTTTTTTTTATTCAAGCGTAAGTGGCATGCTTTTAAAGCATGTAACTTTATGTGACACAACAGAATTATGCTACAGCCCACAGTAAAGTAGCTCAGTGTGGTTCAATCGTGTCTTTGCCTACCAGAAAGTTTGACTACGGAAGAGATGTGCTTAAGTTGATAGCAATCACAACGATGGCGATGGATCATGCGGGGGACATCCTATATCCAGACTGGCTGGCGCTTCGCCTAATCGGAAGGCTTGCTTTTCCATTATTTGCGTATCTTGTAGCGTTAGGGGTGGAAAGCACAAGAAGCCCGAAAAAATACTTGGCAACTCTTTTTATTTTTGCGTTGATCTCTCAGGTTCCTTATTTTCTTGCTTTTGGAATTCAGCCATTTGAACGCTTCAACATTCTCTTCTCGCTACTGCTAGGCGCGTTAACCATCTACTTCTTTAACAAACGAAGCCTGTTAACCATTGTTCCCGCCTTGTTATCTATATTACTTAACACTGAAGGAAATATTTACGCCGTGCTCACTGTGGCATGCATGAAACTCTTGAATGGTAATCCGCCGCTTGGCTTTCTCGCGCTTCTCGCCTTGAACAGCCCGTTTCTACTTACCTCAGACCCGCAAGTGTTCTCGCTTTTTGCGGTGCCCATAATCATTCTTCATGCAAAAGGCGTGTTGAAGAAGGAAACAATTATTCCTGAAAGCTCGCGCACATACCTGATTAGAAAATACGTGTTCTACGCGTTTTATCCAGCACATCTGGCAGTTTTGTTTTTGATAAAACTATTTTTCTTCTAGCGCGTAGGGACTTAGGATAAACGTTATTACGTAATTTTGTAGTTTAATTATGAAAGTTTGTGTTTGCCATGCAGAGTGAGAATAAACTGTGGTTTGGCTCATGGCCGTCGGATGTTCCTAGAAAAATTGAGTATCCGAAAACGCCGCTGCATGAACTTCTTGAAAGGGCAGCGAAGGCTTATCCTGCAAAAACAGCCATTGCATACTGCGAAAGAGAAATTACCTATGCAGAGTTAAACTCGCTTTCAAGCCGGTTCGCTGCGGCATTATCAAAGTTGGGTATTGAAAAAGGCGAGCGAGTTGCACTTTTTCTTCCTAACATTCCCCAGTTTGTAATAGCCTATTACGGTATTCTTAAAGCTGGTGCAGTCTTAACAGCCATCAGCCCTCTGCATAAAGAACGCGAAGTGGCTTATCAGCTGAACGATGCAGAAGCAGAGACTATAGTTGCTTTTGACACGCTTTATCCAATCTTAACCAATATCCGAAAAGAAACCATGCTCAAACACGTTATACTCACAAGCATGGAAGAATACGCATACAAAACCGCAAATACACACCGCACAAATTGTGAGACACTAAACGTTCACTCTTTCCAGATTTTGCTTGAAGAAACCTCAGCTGAGCCACCGAGAGTGCACATTAACCCTGAGGAAGATTTGGCTGCGCTGCAGTACACAGGCGGCACCACAGGCACCGCTAAAGGCGCCATGTTAACCCATCTAAACCTAGTTTCAAACGCTATTGCTTTTGCAACATGGATAAAAGGCACAGCAGAAGACACGTTTCTTGCAGCGCTACCGCTGTTCCACATTTACGGCATGACCACAAGCATGAACGTGCCAATAAGCTTAGCCGCTAAAACGGTGTTGCTGCCCCGATTTGAGCCCGCCGCAGCTTTGGAAGCCATTAAGCAACACAGGGTCACGGTTTTCTGCGGTGTCCCCACCATGTACTCGCTACTGCTCACTAATCCCATGCTTGGCAGCTACAATTTAACCAGCATTCGCGTTTGCATTTCAGGTGCCTCGCCGCTGCCGCCGCAAATTCAAAAACGGTTTATGGAAGTAACAAGCGGTTTCCTCGCGGAAGGCTACGGCTTAACCGAAGCTTCGCCCGTCACGCACTGCAACCCCGTGGATATGACTATGCGTACGGTGCGTGTAGGCTCAATCGGCTTGCCATTGCCAGATACAGATGCCCGAATAGTTGATGTAGAAACAGGAGAAAAAACGCTTGCACCCGGCGAAACAGGAGAACTCGCCGTAAAAGGACCACAGGTAATGAAGGGCTACTGGAAAAGGCCAGAAGAAACGACGCTTGTTCTCCGCGGCGGCTGGCTCCTAACAGGCGACATTGCACGGATGGACGAAGACGGCTACTTCTACATCACTGACCGCAAAAAAGACCTCATCAAATACAAGGATTACAGCGTGTACCCACGCGAACTGGAAGATGTGCTTTACGAGCATCCAGCCGTGAAGCTCTGCGCCGTCATCGGCAAGCCAAGCCCAACGGTAGGTGAGATTCCGAAAGCGTTCATAGTGCTGAAAGACGGCGCCACAGCTTCCGAGGCAGAAATCATGGAGTTTGTCAAAGCGAAAGTTGCGACCTACAAAATTATTCGCGAAGTGGAATTCAGAAAAGAGTTACCAATCAGCCCAGCAGGAAAAGTTCTTAGAAGAGTGCTTCAGGAAGAAGAGAGGCAGAAGGCAAAAAGCAGCTGAAGGCAGCAATCACCTTGTTACTTTAATGGGCATACAGCGGGTAAAGGTAGCGGCCACATGGTTTAGAGCATGAAATTAAATCGTTTAGAACGCAGAAATGTATAAGAGAATTTATTCCTTCTGAATCAGAGAAGGCTTGCAATTGCGCGTTAAAATCAGCATTACGGGCATTGTTCAGGGCGTCGGTTTCCGCCCCTTCATCTATCGAATAGCGGTGCAAAACGGCTTGGCAGGTTACGTGCGCAACCGCGGCGACGCAGGAGTAGAAATCCTTCTTGAAGGCAACACGCAAAGCATCCAGAATTTTCTACGCGACTTAAAAGAGAAAAAGCCTCCACTAGCCCAAATCCACAACATCACGACAACAGAGCTACATGGCAATAATGAATATACGAAATTCACAATTTACAGCAGCTCAGATGAAAAAGAGCAGGCAGGCTCAGTTATTCCGCCAGACATCGCCATATGCAGCGAATGCCTCGCTGAACTCAGAGACCCGAAGAATCCACGTCATGACTACTTCTTCATTACGTGCACTAATTGCGGGCCAAGATTCACAATCATTGAGCAGTTGCCGTATGACAGGGAAAACACCACCATGCACGAGTTCCATATGTGCAGCTACTGCCAAGGAGAGTACATGGATCCGCTGAATAGGCGCTTTCACGCGCAAACCATTGCATGCCCCAAGTGTGGCCCACAAGCGTACTTGACAACAAGCAGCGGCGAGCACATTAAGCACAAGGACCCTGTGCGTGAAGCAGGACGACTGCTCAGCGAGGGATCAATACTCGCAATAAAAGGTTACGGCGGCTTCCACGTTGCCGCATCCGTAATCATGGATGAACCGCTGCAGCGGCTTCGAAAAGCGAAGCATCGAAGAGCTAAGCCCTTTGCGATTATGGCGCGGAGCTTGGAGGCGGTGAAGTCTTTTGCCGAAGTAACTTCGAAAGAGGAGGAACTG
Source organism: Bathyarchaeia archaeon (assembly GCA_037481775.1). GTDB lineage: Archaea > Thermoproteota > Bathyarchaeia > Bathyarchaeales > Bathycorpusculaceae > JAOAIV01. The sequence continues at coordinate 112,529 of JBBFKZ010000002.1, read as the reverse complement.
CTTACTTCCCATACGCGGCCGATAGTGCTGCTAAACAAGAAAAACAGCTATGCGCTCTCACCTTTGGTTGCACCGGGCCTGCACAACATCGGCGTCATGCTGCCATACACCGCGCTACATTATATGCTGTTTGACCGCGTGGACGACGTGGCATTTGTGATGACAAGCGCTAACCCGCCTAACCAGCCCATCGTGAAAGACAACGAAGAAGCCTTGCGCATCTTGGGTGGCACAGTGGACTATTTCCTGCTTCATAACCGTGAAATTGCCTATCGCTGCGACGACTCGGTTCTACGAGTACACGGCACACGCCCATCGTTTATTAGGAGAAGCAGAGGATACGCGCCGGCGCCGATATTGCTGAAGGAAAAAGCGCGTCGCTGCGTCTTAGGCTTGGGCGGAGAATTAAACAACACAGCATGCATTCTGCTTGAAAACAAGGCGTTCATCAGCCAGCACATCGGCGACGTGGAAAACGTTGAAACGCGAGCTTTTCTTCAAGAAGCCGCTGGCCACCTTATCCGCCTCACGAACAGCCGAGTGGAAGCGGTAGCATGCGATTTGCATCCGAAATTCATAACCACACGTTTAGCGCAGGAGCTTGCAGAAGAGAGGGGCTGGAGCTTAATCCAAGTGCAGCATCACCACGCGCATGTCGCAGCCCTAATGATGGAGCACGCCGTTGACGCGCTTGTCGGCGTAGTCTGCGACGGCTACGGCTATGGCGCTGACGGCGGAGCATGGGGCGGAGAAATTCTACTATGCACTAGAGACTCCGCAGATTTTAAGCGGCTTGCACATCTGGAGCCCCAGCCGCTGGTCGGCGGCGACATGGCAACACATTATCCAATGCGCATGGCAGCGGCAATGCTAAGTAAAAAGTTGGATGTAGAGCGCTGGCTGCTTGAGCATAGCGGAAGCTTGCCTCATGGTGAAACTGAGGCAAAAATTATTTTGCAGCAGCTACGGCATGGCGTAGGCGTGACTGAGACAACCAGCTGCGGTAGGGTGCTAGATGCTGTGGCTGCGGTTTTAGGCATATGCTATGAGCGGACTTATGAGGGAGAACCAGCCATGAAGCTGGAATCCTCCGCCATCAAAGGAAGGGACACATTACAGCTGAAGCCGATAATAAGGGGTAACGTGTTAGACACGACGCAGATGCTTTACGCCATTTTTGAAAACGTGGGAAAAGCGGCAACGGCTGATCTAGCATACTCGGCGCATGCCTATTTAGCGCGTGGATTGGCTTCCATGTCGGTGGAACACGCGCAGGAAGCTGGGATTAAGGCGATTGGTTTTTCAGGCGGCGCCGCAAACAACCAGATTCTTGCGGAGATCATGCGGCAGACAGTAGAAGCCGCAGGGCTGCAGTTTCTTGTTCACGAGGCGATTCCCACGGGCGACGGCGGCGTCTCTTTTGGCCAGGCAGTTGTAGGCGGCTTTTTCAGGTTTTAGACCACACAGTTTTTATCGCCCTTTACGTTTGGGTTATACTGATAAGCCATGTGTTTGGCGATTCCAGCACGCGTCATACGTGTAGACGGAGACAAGGCACAGGTGGACTTCGGCGAAGGCGTTTTGCGAGAGGTTAATGTGACTCTTGTTGACGCCAAAGTAGGCGACTATGTCCTGGTGCACGCGGGCTACGCCATCCAAACATTAGAGGAAAAGGACGCGCTGGAAACCCTGGCGCTATGGAAAGAGATTCTCGCGGCTGAAAAAGAATAAGGGACAGCTGACAGAAAAATGGGCGAACAACTCCGTTTCCGCGATCCAGCATTGGCAAAAGAAATTGCACAGAAAATTCGCGAGATAGCGCCGAAAGATGAGCAAGTGAAGTTCTGCCATGTCTGCGGCACCCACGAGTGGACCATAACGCATTATGGTCTGCGCAGTCTTCTGCCATGGAACGTTGAGGTCATCGCTGGACCAGGCTGTCCAGTCTGCATAGTACCCGCAGCCGAGATAGATGAGGCAGTGCAGCTGGCTCAGAAAGGCGTGGTCATAACGTGCTTCGGAGATGTTTTGCGTGTACCTGGCAGTCACATGAGCCTGCTGGAAGCAAAAGCAGCGGGCGCTGACGTCCGCGTGGTATACAGCGTCTCTGACGCCGTGGAGATGGCTAAGCGAGAGAAGAGTAAGGAATTCACGTTTTTTGCGGTGGGCTTTGAAACCACGGCGCCGGCCACGGCAGTCGAAGTGCTCAGTAAGCCGCCTGAAAACGTTAGTTTTTTGGTGTCGCACCGTTTGATTCCGCCTGCCATGGAGCTGCTGCTGGGCGTCGGCGACCTAAACATCAGCGGTTTCATCGCGCCGGGCCATGTCAGCGCCATAATCGGATTAAAGCCGTACGAGCTTTTTACACGTGTGTACCGCATGCCCACGGTAGTAGCGGGTTTTGAGCCTATTGACGTTTTGATGGGCATCTACATGCTTCTGAAGCAACGGGTAGAAGGCGCAGCGCGGCTGGAGAACGAGTACACGCGCGTGGTAAAGTGGGAAGGTAACCCGCGGGCGCTGCAGATGATGACGCAGGCGTTTACAGTTACGGGTGGTAACTGGCGCGGCATAGGGCGACTGCCCAACTCTGCGCTGATGTTACGTGACGAGTTTAGGGCGTATGATGCCCGAGAAAAGTTTGATGTTCACGTGGCAGAGGGTAAAGATATTCTGCTTGGCTGCGAGTGCCACTTAGTGATTATCGGCAAGATTAAGCCTGACGAGTGCCCCATGTTCATGAAAGCGTGCACGCCCGCTAAGCCTGTAGGCGCCTGCATGGTCAGTAGCGAAGGCACATGCAGAGTCTGGGCTACAACCGCCACTCGGTCCACCAAATAGCGTTCCGAAAAAGGGGGCAGCCAAACTTGTCTACGGTAAACATAACAGCCCATGAACGGGTTAGTGCAAATAAGTGGGGAATCTATGGCTTGCTGTTTCTGCGTTCAAATTCAAAAGGCTGTTGAGTCAGAAGGACTACCTAAGCAAAAATCCTGACACGCCAGCCCAATACCAAATCAGGGCAGAGCCTCTAAAAAAAGCTGAAATAGCAACAAGAGATACCAAGACGGACAGAAAGCACGATGGCAATAAAGCGAAGAGTTGAGCACGACCGCCTAATTGAAGAGCTGTAGAAGGATATAAATAAAATCAAAACATGATCCCAATGCCCGCAGAAAAAATCCGAAAACAATAAGCCACAGCCCAAAACCCCAGTATCGCTGGCAACGCTCAAGCGGGATGAAAATGGTTCAGGGGATTCTGTTATTCAGGGCAACCGAACTTTGGTTGACTGACGATACTCAAGTAAAGCACATTTTAGCAACTCGCCATAGCGAAACAGTAGTGTAGGCTTAAGGGCGGTAGCTTCTCTCGGTTTTTGCCTAAACCTTAACATCAAAATCAGATCAAAGCGCACAAGCCTTCCACAGTTAACAAAAGTTGGAAGTTTAACCATCAGAAATACGCTTAGGTATTTGATAAACATTGGTTTGCTGGGATTTTGGGCGTTCGCTTAAAGGAGAAGAGAAGATGACAAACTGCAACTGCCTCCTTAAACCCAAAACCCACCAGCCCACCATTTATTGACAACAACAAAAAAAGAAAAGAGGAAATGAAGCCTGACACGCTCTCTCCAAGCCCACTATCGCTTCCTAAGCAACACGACAGCAACAGCAACCGCAACGATGATAGCAACCGTGGAAACAGCAAAGTAGGTTTCAACCGGCGCCTGAGGCACAGGCGTAGGCTGAGGCGAAGCAGGCGGAGCATCCTCGACTACTATGGCGGTTTCAGCATGCGAAGGCCAATAAGACCCTGAACCAGCAAACCGGGCAATCACAGTGTACTCTCCGGGCACAGGCGGCTCAAACGTCGCCTTGAAAAAGCCGCTTGCATCACTCGTCGTTCTCGAAACCTCGTAACAGTTGCCGTTTGGATCCAGCACCTCGACAACGACTTCAACGCCTTTCACGTCCGCCGGCTTAGGTTGCTGCATGTAAACGTATTCCATCCAGTCACTCATGCTTTCGTCAGAGACACAGGGTAAACCATTGGGGAACCGTGCTGCCTGCTCTTTTTGAGTTGCACCTGAAGCAACATCCGTAACTGTTCCTCTGATAACTACATTTTGGCCCTGAGTAACGGCCACTAATGGCGCCTCAACTGTCATCTTACTCGCACCTTTACCGAAACAATAGATGCGCCCATCATAGTAGTTAAACGCAACAGCATATCCATCAGCAATCACCGGGAATAAGCCCCAGAAAGAAATGTTCCACAACGTCTGACCCGTAATAGCATCGATACAGTACATCTTTGAACCACGGTATAGAGGCGAAGAAGGCGAGTGCTCGTTATTTACAGCATAGAGTTTGCCATCACAAATCGACATGGCGCTATCTTTGAACACATAATGGCCATAGACGGTTTCTAGCCTACTTGAGCCAGTATACAAATTCCAAATATTTTCGCCAGTTGTGATGTTATATGCATGTATTGTACCATCGTAACCAGCTGCATAAAGGATGCCATACGCGGATTGCCAGTCGGCGTATGGCTGATAAACACCCCAAGCGTTCTCGTATGGTTTTGTAGGTCCCCAAACTTGCATGCCTGTTCTAACGTTGAAGCCATACCAGACCATAGTTTCTTTCACAAACACTGGCAGTATGTCGCGATCTATGAAGCCGTTAAGCAAGCTACCCTCGAATGTGCGGTTTACAGGTCCCCACAGGTTATTGATTGAAGTAGGATATTTCCCTGTGGAGCCCTTCTTGATACTGTCAAAGCTGATGTCATACGCCACATCGCCCACTTTTGTTCCTCCTGGTGGACCGTCAGTGTACGTTGCTCTTGCATAGAGTACGCCATCCTTGATTCTTAGTATACTTTGGGCGCCTGGCATATCTGGAACTGTTATGTTCCACTCGTAGCCCTTATTGCCATCAATAACAGGACCCACAGGTCTGAAGTACCAAACAGCGCTCATAGAAGACTCTAGAACTTTGGACGAGTTCCACAGCGTTAAGGTATTGGTGGCGCCGTCGAGCCTGTATATAAGAAATTCACCGCTCGGCCCATAAAGCATCGTTCCCGAGCTGACATTTGCGATGTCAAGCAACCAGTCGCCAGTAAAGGCATCATACATTTTGTAGGTTGTTCCAGAAACACTCCAGAGAAATGGGATGATGCCGTGCACGTTGGGTGTTTGCCAGTTAAGCAGCTGTCCGAAAGTTACTGTTGTGCCATTCTTGAACCATATTTCTTCGCCTGTCTGTAAGTCAATACAGTAGAGCCCCTGCCAACTTGCGACTCCTAAACGTTGGTTGAAATAAAGCCTTCCGTGCATTATTATTGGTGGTTGGAATTTGCGATCGTAGGTTTCGCCTGGGAAATAGTTGATGTCTTCTGTTTTTTCGCCGACTATTCCTCCAAAAGCTATTTCTCTGGTCCACATAATGTGTGGTGCATTTGGTGCTGTGCCGTACGGGTTAAAGTTTCCGTTCAAATCGTAGCTTCGTGGTCCGTGAGGGCCAGCGGAGCCGCCTGCTAACCAGTTGCTTACTAACTGGTTCCAGCCATGATTTTCAGCATATATGGGCCTACTCCAATACTCCGTCGGTAGAGGATTGTAGGGTATTGGTGTTACTTGTTCTTCCTGTACTGTTAACGCAACTTTTGAGCTTTCAGACGGCTTGTAGTAGTTCACCGTGTTGCCTACAGTTATGTTTTGACCTGGAAAAGTGAGTTTAAAGTAGTACGTTCCGATTTGATCGGGTGTATATTTTAGGTATCCTGATGCGGCGGCATCGGAGGGCCCGAGATTCACCGTTTCAATTTTTCCATCAGGTTTTGTGATTTCAAGTTTCCAGCCTTGCCATCTGTCGCCTAGCGGCCCGCTTGCTGTTGGAGGTACTTTATCTAGCCAGTAAACGACAGAGACACCTTGTCCAACGCCTACGGGGTTTGGTGCTACGCTAAGAAAGGCGTAAGTGGGGATATCGGCGGCATTAGCGATTGGCAAAGTGACAAGCGAAAAAGCCATAGCAAACATCAGAGTCAAAGCAACCAAGGCTTCTTTCTTTTCAGAGCTCATTTGTCATTTTCTCCTTAATTTTGCGCACTACCGCGCTGAATATTGTTCACCACCAGAATCCTTTTAAAATTTTGTTTTAGTCAGTAAGCAAATGATCCGTTAAACTAGCGGGTCGCGGCTAAATCATAATTACTAATATGCCCCGCTCAATACAGACAAAAGCTGACCCATTTCTAAAAATCAATTTGATACAAAAATGAAGTTTTTTCTTAGACATTACTAACAGAAACTTTACTTTTTATTGTAGCTTTTCTTATTTGCTTTTGGTTTTCATAGTAATTAAAAAATTAGGTGGGCCGGACCGGACTCGAACCGGCGACCTTCTGCACGTCAAGCAGATGTCCTAACCGAGCTAGACTACCGGCCCGACTTTCTTTCTGAAAAGAAAGTCGATTAAGAAATATAGAGCTTTCGTTTTCGGTGTTTTGAGCTTCCATATAGTTTAATATTGAAGATAAAGCTTCTTCGAGAATTTTTGAAAGATTTAAACCTTGTTTTCGAGCTTTTTCCACTAAGATTTTGGGAAGGTATAGGCCCACAGTTGTTTTAGTGTCGGTTTCTCTGTGAGATTTTCCTCGAGGAAAATTGTCTAAACTCCTCGAGGAAGTTAGGTTCAAACCTGTTTTTTTACTCATGTTCTAACACCTCTAAAACACACTCTATCACTTTAACTAAACTTTCCATATACTTCTTAAAGAATTCAAGCATTTCAGGGTATTTCTTGAGATGAATTAACCCTTCCTTGATTTTTTCAATGCTTACATCTGAATCCATTTGAGTAAACATTATAGTGGCTAAATCTATGGGTTCAAGTGTGCCCTTCCTTCTAATTGCGTAATACGCTATTTCCCAAACCTCTGGATTGAATATTGAAGCGAAATCTAGGAAAGCATGAAGGTTCTTGTTAGCTGGATAAACCTCTTTAGTTTTTTTGAATAAAGCGTTTTTAGAAGCTCCTTCGATGAAAGCCAAAATTATACAATCCTCGCTCAACCAAAATTGAGGATACTCTCTTCCTCTATATAGTTTGACATTCACTTTTTTAATTAACCCTTTTCTCTCTAAACTTTGAAAAGCTATCCATGTAGGTTTATAATGATGCTCTATTTTGTTTACGGTTTCATTTACGGTTTGAGGGCCATTTTCAGCTAAATGAATGATTATCTTTTTCTGTAATAGTGGCAAACTCTCAGTTTTCCTTGGCATATGATAATCGCTTTTTGCTTTTGACATGTATCCACTCTCGATTAATTATGTTATATCTTGACTTATATAATACTTTCGCATCATATAGAATATGGGGTAGAAACTCATGCAACTGCCAAAATTGAAATGCGAAAAATGCGGCCACAATTGGATTCCACGAGTAGAAAACCCGCTAAAATGTCCAAAATGCGAACACACCAGAGGCTCAAAAATTCGCACTAAGCAAAAAGGAGCGTGAATTTTAGAGTTTAAACAAAAAAGGAGGAAAACTATGGACAATTCAGAAATAGGCAAGTTTACACTTAAAAATTTTACGACAAAACCAAAATTCCTCCGTTTTCTGAAACGTGGCGCCTTCATAAGCTTAAATAGAGCCTCAGAATTTATGACGCACTTATGGGAAGTAGGCCTCAAAAAATGTAGCTATGAAACCCTCGAGTGGGAATTTATCCAATTTTTCGGTTCAAACGACAAACGCACAATAGAACGCTACATAGGAAGGCCAGAGAAAACTGAAAGACACATGGGCCTAAGCAAAATTGTAAGAATGAACCGAGTGAGCGGAAAAGTGGCCCAATTTGAATATATGAATGAACGTAGGCTTTCAGCAAAGAAAGGCCTTTTAGAAATTTTAGGCTATATTTCAAAAGATAAAGAAGGCAAAGAAACCCACTACATTATCCACCATGAACTTATGCCCTACTACACAGAACAAACTGTTTTACAAGAAACTTATGAACTTCAAGAAACCGCTAACCCTCAACAAGAACCTTATGAAACTCAGGAAGGCGTTAATCTTCAACAAGAATTTAATGAAAGCTGTGAGGTTTCCAAAGAAGTTTTGCGTGTGTGTAGCTTATATGAGGAAGAGAATAAAAAAATACAACAGTTTCTCCAAGGGAAAGAGCGCGAGAAAACCGTTTCGGAGGTTGTCTCGCCACCAAGCATAGAGGCTAAAGAGAGAATAAAAGAAGAAGTTATAGACAGCACACACACAAATCAGAGTTCAGTTAAAGTGAACGTAATAGAGGAAGCTGAAAGAATCTTGTCAGCTAAACCTATTCCTAAGCGATGTTTGGATTGCGGAAGGGTAAACGCAGCGAATCCCTATTCAGTTTTGTGTCCTAAAGGGTTGGGAATGCGTTCGCGTTCTGATTTTTGCGTTTTGGAAGGTGGCCATTAATGGTTAAGTTTGAAATTGTTAATGGCCGGAAAGGGCCAAATGATAAGGTTGTTAGGGTTTGGGCTTATGGTGAAGTGTTCACCTTCGAGGATATTTTACGCTTGTTAAAGGTTATTTTTGAGAGCGAGGATTCTGTTTATCCGATAAGTGAGGGGTTTCAGGGTAAAGCGATGCTGTTAAAGGCCATCATAGATGTTTTCTCAGACCGTCCCATTGAGAAGGTTCTGGAATCTTACAAGTTGAACCGTAAAGGAAGAAAAACGCTTGTTGTTGAAAAACTGAGCGAGGTTAAATGTTAATGCCAAGGCCATGGTTAATAGGAGTTAAACGCAGAACCCTAAACGACATTTACTTTCTGAGGCCTTCAGAAATCTATGGGCTTATAACTAGTAAAGCGTGGCCTTACAAAATAAACAAGGAATTCTATGAGTTAAGAGACAAGGCACTTATGGCCCTTCTCTATTTGACTTGTGGAAGGGTTAGCGAGGTTCTCAGCTTAAAGCATAAACAATTCGATTTAGAAAGCGAACCAGACTTTGTTATAATCCACAACATGATTGTCGTTAAACGGAAAAAGAAGGCGAAAAAGAAGTCAAGGGCTATACGTGATGAAGTGCCATTGCCGAAAGAAGGCCCATTAGCACCCTTCACAAAATTGGTTTTAGACTACCTTAAGCGTATAGAGAAACCTGAGGATAGACTGTTTAAGTTTGGAAGGAACAGGGCCTTTAAGATTGTGCGTTACGTTACGGGCCAATGGCCTCATTGGTTTAGAAGTCAAGGAGAATCTTGGTATGGAAAAACATTCTCTAACCCATTCATATTGAAAGAGTTTGTGGGTTTAACAAGCATTGAAGTTTTAAGCGACTACGTTAAAACGGATTGGAGAATGTTCAGAAAAGCATTATTAAGAAATACTTAGCAAGCTCGTTCAACTTGCCCTATGCAACTTTATACCTCTAATGTTGATTGAAACAGGAAACTATGGGAAAAGTAAACTTTTCAAGAAAATTTTTCTTTATAATATTACCTCTCAGTCCTCGCAAAGCGCTTGTTTACTTGTTTCCCTTTTCCTCTTGCTTAAGCCGCAGCTTTTCCTCTTCCACAAGCTCCCTCAGAGCTATTTCTCGAGCTTTCATTCTTAGTTTTTCCTCTTCCATAACGGGTTTGAAGTTTTCTTCAATAGCTTTTTGATGCTTTTTAATGCAGTCGTAGATTGTTTTTTTGCTTCTATGGAAAATTTTAGCTAAATCTTCCATGCTCAACTTTGAAGTGTAGAAGCCGCTTTGTCCAATGTAATATGCGCTTGTGATTAAAGTTTGCATTAAAGGAGTAAGTTGATAATTCGCCATGGATTTAGGATAATAAGCTAAAAGTTTTAGGAAAAGATAAGCTTCTACTTCTCCATGCTCACCACTTAGAAAATCGTTTATCAACTCTAAAAGTTGTTTTGCACTTAAGCCTTCAACATTTTCCCTAAACTCCTCTATAAATAGCAACTCAAACAAGCAAAGCTTTTCAACTTGCTCCAAAATTCTGCTTTCAATCTTGGGCGAAACATCGCTACACTTAGCACCCGCTACCATTTTAACACCCTCAAATTCGCTACATCATAAATTTGAAAGCCTTGTTATGTTTTTTAATGTTCTATCTCTTAGCTCTTTTAAGCTGGGAGTCCAATAGCTACGCACAAACAAGCTTGGCGGAATTCGGCCTTGAAGCAAATCCACTTCTTCGCGGATTAAACCATGCTGAACCATGAAAGTAGCGAAATAATCCCTCAACTCGTTAATTCTAAGATTCAAACCATTTCTGAGAAGTCTTTTCCTAATTGCCTCATAGGTTATTGGTTCACTATTCGCTATTTCATTAACCATGCTTTTAGGAATAAAGGTTATGTAAACGTTCTTTTTGCCTCTTAAGAATAGCTGTTTAAATTTGAAGTGTTCTAGACATGACAAATCTTCATTAAAGTAGTTTTTCAAATTGTTTTCTTTAGCTAAGGAAATAATTAAATTGAAGCTTTTAATGGCCTCAGCTTTTCTTAACCCAGAAATTAAAGCAAACCGTAAAAACAGCTTTCCGTTTTCTCTAAGCACACTAACAGCTTTAGAATACCACTCAAGCAAATCCTCGCTATTATTGCTCATTATTCTTAGAAATGCATTAAGAGAGTCTGTTCTCGCAAACTTAACGCCATGCCTCGAAAGAGTGGCCCTAAACTGTTCATAAATTCCCAGAAACTTGGATAAGGCAATAAGGGCCTTCAAAACTGCGTTCTTTTTGCTACCGCTGAAAGTTTCTAGCTCCTTGAAGTCTCCATTAAGCATAAACGCATACCTCCTAGCATAACAGTAAATTGTAGAAGCATTAGATTTGGCATACTTTTTCAAAATCCAATCCCTAAAATCGCTCCAATTAATCAAAGGAACGTCAACGTCAAGCAGATGTCCTAACCGAGCTAGACTACCGGCCCGCTGAGTCATTCTACTTTCTTTCTTGTATATAGCTACTTCGCCTTTTTATTTGCGGGTTATACACAAAGTCTGTTTCGGTTAATTTGTTTTACTCTTTCCATGTTAAAATTTTGGATTTGGCCGCTTTTTGTCGTGCACGGTTCTGTCTTGTCAGGTTTGGCTTGTGAATGCAAGCTAAATGTTGTCTATTGGATTTAGACTTAGAAGGGTGGTCAAAAAGAAAAGAGGGAAGTTTTGTGTTTTGTTTGATGCTTATCGTTTTCTAAGCATCAGTACTATTACAAGACCTACAACCACTATTGCTACGATGATGCCAATGACTGCGGGCACGAAGTAGATATCTGCGATTGATTCAGTTGCTGGTGTTGCTGTGGGTGCAGCTGGTGGTGCTTCTTCTACGAATATAGATGTTTCAGCATAAGAGCCGTAGTAAGCCTTAGAGCCGCCAAAGCGGGCAACGATTGTATACTTGCCAGGCACTGGTGGATCAAAAGTGGCGCTGTAGAAGCCGCTGCCATCACTTGTGGTCCTGGCAACTTCGTAATAGTTGCCGTTGGGATCAAGTACCTCAACGACTACTTCAACGCCTTTAATGTTTGCGGGGCATTCGAATTGCTTGTAGACATAGAGCATCCATTCGCTCATGCACTCGTCAGCTACTGCGGGCACACCGTTCGGGAATCTCTTGCGAATGACAGTGTCATCTAGGCCAGGTGAAATGTCGGTGACTCTTCCTTCCACAAGTACTTTGCTGCCATGTACTGAAACTTTTGGAGATGCTGTAACAGTGGTAGCGCTTGGGCCTTTCCCGATGGCGTAGATGCGCTGGTCATACGTGTCCATGGTGGCGATGATGCTGTCGCCGATAACGGCGTTGCCACCCCACCGGGTGCCGCGGAACATGCCGTTAACACGCCAAATCACTTCGCCTGTTTCAGCATTCAAGCACACGAATGGCGCGCCGCGAGGCAGAGGCTGCTCAGCACTGTGCTCGCAGTGAGCGAGGTAGACTTTGCCGTCTGCAATTAAGGCTATCCAGCCCCACCAGTTTTGTCCTGTGACAGATTCGCTGTAGGGGTCGTTGAGCTCGTAGGTCCACGCTGTTTTGCCGGTCTTCAAGTCATAGGCGTACAAGATGCCGCCGACGCCGACTGAGTATAGTTTGCCATAAGCGAAGTACCATGTGTGCTCAGCGTTGCCCCAGCCATAAGCGTCTAGGAAGTGCTCAGATTCTGTTTCCCATAGATAGTTTCCGGTTTCTACGCTGAAGCCGTAGTGCTTGCGGAGTTCTTTGCACCAGACAGCGATGACGCCGCCTTCAAGGTTGTTTGAGGCGCCAGTATAGTGTATTGTGACAGAGCCTTCGCTCCAGATGGATGGTGCAGTCCATGTTTTGTCGAATAGCAGCGAGGTGGATGTGGATGTCTTTGTTAAGCCTTTAGTGCTTAGAGCCCAGACGCGGACAAGTGATTGGTTGTAGTATACGCCTACTACGCGGTCAGGGTATATTTTCACTGTGGTTGCGCCGAAGGATGCTGATGCTTGTAAGCCAGCGGGTATTGATACGTTCCATGAGTAAGCGCCAGTGGTGTTAGCAGCGAATGTTACGCCGTGGACAAGCGGCCGCATGTAAGAAGCCCAGCTGCCGAAGTTTCCTGGGTCTCTAAAGTTTCCGTTGGCTTGGCCGGCTGCAGTTGAGTTCCACATGGCCATCCAACCGTTTGCGAAGTTAAATTGGTAGATGAGAATTTCGCCGCTAGGACCGAAAACTCGTGTACCTGAAGGCACATTTGTCATTGTGTAGATCCATGCGCCATTGAATGGGTCATATGCGTTATACGTGGTTCCACTTACTGACCATAGGTAATTGTATGAGCCGTCCATGTTCCAACCGTTGAAGTAAAGAATTTGCCCGAAGGACAGAGAAACGCCGAGTTTCTCCCAGAGCAATTCTCCAGTATGTAGATCCACCGCGACAATTCCTGTGTTGTTCGCTACTGTTGCGGAGTCTCTATTGTAATAGAGAATTCCATTCATTACAACTGAGTTAGCCCATTTGCCTTCGTAGGGGTCGCCTGTTTCAGCGCCTACAGGTAGCTGTGCATCTCCCCAGTATCCGCCGTTTAAGCCGCCAGTAGTCAGCTGCCTAACCCACAATACGTGAGCTGTTTCAGGTGCATCAGCGTTATAAAGCGCCAGCGAGTTGTCAGGTCGTGCCATCCAGTTGCCAGAGACCGTGGCCCACTCACGTAGCTGCGGATCAATTGGGCGCGTCCAGTATTCTGATGGTAATGGGTGTCCAGGGTAAGTCTCTCGCTTTTCCGCTACAACTTCGAACTCCATTTCGATTGTGCTACCTTTTATGGTGGTTCCGTTGTATATGAAGCTGCCACTTTCAGCACTGTAGAAGTTGCCCCATTTCCAGATTTGCTCAGGGAAGACCATCTTCACCTTATATGTGCCTGTAGTCGCGGGAACATAGTTCATGAACGTTGCGCCTGTTGAGTCAGTCTTGAATGGACCGAAGTTTTCGGTTGTGCCGTCTGGCTTGGTGATTGTGAGAGTTAAACCCTCGTAGCCATCGTATACGCTGGGCAGTTGCTGCATTACACCGAAGCGGATGAGCGCGTTTTCACCCACGCCGACGGGGTTAGGAACGACGTCGAGTATGGGGAAAGATGCGCGGGTTACGCCTGGCTGTGCAGTTGCGGGTAAAGCGACAAGCGATATTGCCATGGCGAATGTTAGAATAGCAATTGCAGTATAGGTCTTGCATTTGATCAACTTCATTCTCCCGATTCTCTCCTTTTATATGCAATTAATGCACGAGCCTCATTAAATAGCAGTGGAACTATATAAAAGCTATTCCAAATTGCCATTTTAAAGCCAGTTAAATTAAATCAAGTTGTAGAAGGTTATCCGGCAGGGTGGTTGTTACGTGGCGACTGATGGGGCGACGTCGTAACTAGTTTGATTTGAGACATATATCGTAAATTGTAATTCAATACTTAAATCAGTGCAGCGCCATATAGGGTAGTTGAGAAAGGAGAAGGCAAACATGCTCAAAGTGAAGGCCATTCCTTGCTTATCACTTATTCTAATGGGTTCGATGGATTGGCTAACAACATTCATAGGCATAGCCTACTTCGGCGCCGTAGAAAGCAATCCCTTCCTCGCTGAAACAACTAGAACAAGTTTACCAGCATTTACAGCCATAAAACTCTCAGCGACCATACTATCAGCCTTACTATTCTATAAAGCAGAGAAAACACTGCTAAGCGCGCCAGCAGAAAGCAACAGCCACTTTCGATACATACGCATCATACTCAAAGGCGCATACACGGCAACCACACTGCTTCTACTAACGGCGGTCCTAAACAATCTAATAGTGGTCGTCAACGCAATCTAAAATGCCTTGAAACCACAAGCACTTTTAATTAAACCAAGCACTATCTGCTTCTGGAGTGCACACATTGCAAAATAACTTCAAATCACTCGTTGTCCAGCTAATTTTGGATGGAAAAACAGAAGAAGCCCTTGAGCGGCTTGCAGAGAACTACGGAGTAGCCACACCAAAGCTGAAAATAGGCTTGCCAAAAGGGCGCAAAAGAAATGTTTCCGGTTGTTACACGCCTAAAAACGAAACCATCTCACTACTCAACAGCGATGTTATAAAGAACCCCTTCGTTGTTTTGCACGAGTTCTACCACCACCTTCGCACTCACGCAGTAGATAAACAACATAGAGGAACAGAGAAAAACGCCAACAAATTCGCCTTAGAGTTTCTACGGGAATACGAAGACACAAAACGCAAAGTTAACTAAAACTTGCCGCAAAAACCTTTAATGCCTAAGCCTATTTAAGTTATGTATTCTGCCAAAGCAACCCTTCTCTTCATGTACTCAAATACCGATTTAGCACATGGCCCATTAAACAAGCCTTTGACACATGCGGCCAACGGGCATAAAACAGCAACGCAAAGCATTCATGAAGCAGCTCTTAACAGTTGGTTATTTGCAAAAGCAACTTTTCGCCACGAGAATTATACACTGCAACGTCTTTTTGATTTGAAAAAGGAAAACCAACAATCATTAGTATCCGGCCGAAAAAATGGTTGAAATCTACATCTGAAGGCTCTAAATTACCGGAGGGATGCGAATGAACTGTGCCCACGATGGAGAAGTCTATTGGCAACATGTGCAATGGAATGTTAGCGAAGCCGTCGCCATAAGTCGCTAGAGGCGGAACAACAAGCTCCTCGATGAAGATCACGTCTTTGCGTTTTTTGCCGCGAAGGAGTAAAATCGTTTCCCGCGGATAAAGCCGCCGGGCGCCTTCAAAAATCGCCTCCAACAACTCCAAGCGCATCGCTACAGCTACAGTTTCCACCATAAACCGCCTCTTACTGCCTAGCGCCTAATTACTTTTTCTTGCCTATGCCCGTTATTGACGGAAAACAGAAATAAACAAGAACCCTAGATTAAACAAGCAGAGCCGGGATGGCAGAGTGGATAACGCGCGGGCCTTGAGAGCCCGTGGACCCTTCGGGTCCGCATGGGTTCGAATCCCATTCCCGGCGCCACTTTTTAGTGTGCAAATCCCCGCGATCCGCTCTTGATTCGGCAGCCTCTGCTCTTTTGGGGGATGCAAAATTTTATTACTTGCCGGCTTGTTTTTTCTCGGCTAAAGAGGCGGCCCGTATGAAGGTGGCTGTGCACTGGGGCGGAGGCAAAGATAGCTGCTTTGCGCTGCACAAAGCTGTTGAACGCGGTTTTGAAGTTAACCACCTTTTAACTTATGCTTATCAGGAGCCATACATTTTCCACAGTTTCAAGCTCATGGAGCTCCAGTCACAAGCGCTCGGCATTCCACAGCAAAAAGTCAAAATTAAAGACCCAATGAGAGACGTGTACAACGCGCTGGCAACGCTGAAACAAGAAGGAATTGAAGGAATAGTTACTGGTGACATAGCCAATGTTAATCACAAGCCATTCTACGAGAGCGCCTGCAAACAAATAGGACTGGAATTATTCACGCCCCTTTGGGATCCAACAGGCAACCACGCAAATCTTCTCAACGAAGAGCTGTCGGCAGGTATAAAATTCATCTTTGGTTGCATCGACACAACTTATGCACGGGACCTCGAGAATTTTGCCAAGAAGTGGCTGGGTCACTTATGCGACAACGAATGTCAAAAGGAGCTATTAGCAGTTTGTGCCAAGAATAAGCTGGATCCATGCGGGGAGACGCCGACAGCATGGTATCACACAATGGTTATTGACGCGCCGCTTTTCAAACAGAAAATCGAAGTGGTTAAATTTGATTTGAAGAAAAAGGGAAAAAACCGCTACGTCGACGTCAAGCACGCTGTTCTAAAACCAAAAATTTAAGCACACCCATGCTCTCTGAGGCAGGTTGAATTGAGAGGCTAAAGCGTGATAATGAGGCAGAAAGTTCTGCGCTAAACTCGAATGGTCTATAAGATGAATGGGAACTGCTGTAATACTGGCTCAATCAGGTTTAAGACTATCTGTGGGTACAATCCTAGAAGGAGTACGGCTGCCACAAGAATGAAGACGGGAACCAGCAGCTTTTTAGGCTCGTTTATTTTGGCGTCATCTTTCGGTTTTTTGGCATACATGTAATTCACTAACCTTAACAGGTAAGCAGTTTGAAGCACACTTGTTAGAACGCCGATGATCGCTAGCCAACTCAAGTTTGCTTTTATCGCGGCAGTAAACACAAGATACTTTGCCATGAAACCTCCGAAAGGCGGAACGCCGGCGAAAGAGAGGCAAGCTATTACTAAGGCTAAACTAACAAGGGGCATCTTCTTGCTTAGTCCAGAAAAGTCTTCTATTGTTTTGAAGCCGTACCGTGTGGCAATGCCTACTGCCATGAAAGCCAGCGCCGTGGTGATCCCACCGATTAGGAAGAAGTAGAGGTTCCCAGTCAGTCCCAGCGCTGTTACACTGGTTATACCTATCAAGTTGTAGCCAACGTCGGCCACGCAGATGTTCGCTATCAAGCGTTTTACGTCGTCTTGAATTAGCGCAAACAAGTTACCTACAATCATGGTTAACGCTGCCATCACTGCGAGCATAAACGTCCAGTTTAACACTTCGGGCGGTGTTAAGATGAATACGAGAACACGTATCAGAACGTAGTAGCTTCCTTGATCAATTAAAGCTGAAAGGAAAGCTGCAGAGGAAGACGGCGCAGCGGCGTAAGCGTCAGGCAGCCAAAAGTGGAATGGCACTATCGCGGATTCAATGGCATAACCTGTTACGATGAAAATGAAAGCCAAAACCAGCAGATGCTTATCAGCTAAGGTGACTAACGCTTCACGGACAGCCCAGAAATTCAAAGAGCCGGTTAAACTGTAAACAAGTGACAGCCCAAATACTATGAATGCTGAAGCAATAATTATCATCACCAGATATTTAAGTGTGGAATTCAAGGATTCGGGAGTTTTCCTGTAAATCATCAGGAAACCTGAACCTGCAGCGGCGGCTTCCCAAAAGATGAAAAGCGTCAGTAGATCTCCAGAAAATACAGCGCCTATCAAAGCGGCAGTTAGCATCAGCATAACGGCGAAGTACCTTTCAGCAGGTCTTTCTTTTGATTCAAAGTAGAAAACGCTGTAGAGCATGATAACCGCGCTGGCTGCTATGAACATTATCGACATATAAACTGAGATGCCATCTATCATAAAGGCGCTTGAAAGAGCAGCAAACGGCGTCTCCGTTAAAGTAATATTAAGAAACGGCTGCGGCGAAGGCAAACTGTAATATTTTGCGGTTAAATTGGCCACTGCAGCGCCGGATAAGGCAAAGGCCGTTGAGAACCAAGCAATAATCAAAGCACTTTTATGTGCGCGTTTACGGATAATCCTGAAGACGGGTATCGTTAGTAACGCGAAAGTAACCAAGCTTATTATTGGTAAAACAGCGTCCAATATTTCAACCATAAAGTCTGCCTCAAACGAATCGCACAGTATTAATCAAGTTTATGAAGAACGTAGGCCAAACGCCTAAGACGATTACTAAAACCACCAGGATAGCCATTGCAAGCTTCATGCAGCCGGGCACGTCCAGAATCTTTTTGGCGCCGTTTTTAGCTTGCCCCAGAAAGACATGGGACAGATACCTTAGTGAGTAAGCAAGCGAAACAACCGTGGCTATAAGCATGAAGGCAGTGGGCAAAAGATAGAAGCCGTCAATGTTTATCACTTCGAAGGCGCCTACAAACATTAGAAATTCGCTTATGAAACATGCGAAAGGCGGCGTCCCAGCGATGCTTAATGCCGCTGTGGTTGAAGCGGTGGCGGTGAAGGGCATTTTGCCGGCAAGGCCACCCATTTCTCGAATGTCACGGGTTTCTGTTTGATGCATGACGGCGCCTGCTGAGAGGAAGAGAAGCCCCTTGCTTACTGCGTGATTTACAAGGTGAAGCACTGTTCCCGTTATGGCCGTGGTAACCACTACTGCACCAGCCGTTGAAGATGAAGGGAAGAGGGAAAGCCCGAACAGCACGTAGCCCATGTGTGCAATGCTTGAGTAAGCGATTATTCGTTTTATGTCGGTTTCGACCAACGCGATAAGCGAGCCGAAAAAGGCGGAGATCACGCCGAAAATTGCCAACCCGTGCAGAAAGTCGCTTCCAAAGGTGGTGCCCATAACCGCTGGAAACACTGTTGCCAGAGATAGGCGTAGAATAGCATAAGCGCCAGCGCTGATTATGACGCCGCTTAAGAGCGCGGACATCGGCGAAGGCGCTTCAGAGTGTGCATCAGGAAGCCACATGTGAACTGGAACCACAGCCATTTTAACGGCGAAACCCGCAGTCAAAGCAAGCAGGATCCACCTTACGAGATCCGGGCTAGCCGCCATCAATGCGGCCTGTGCTTGGAACATGTCTGTGGCGCCTGTGACCATGTAGATGGCGCCTATGCCCAGCACAACGAAGACGGCGCCTGCGTGTGTGAACACGAAGAATTTGAATGCAGCTTGATAGGGTTCTCTGTAGCCCCAGCCGCCAATTATGAAATACGCGGGGACTAGCATGAGTTCCCAGCAGAAATAGAAAAGCAGTAGGTTAGAGGTTAGGAAGACTCCTACGAGACCAACAGAGAGCAGCGTCAAAAGCGCGTAATAGGCTGGCAGGTTCTTTTTGCCTTCCATGTAGTTTATGGAGAAGAATGCAGCCGCTATTATGAGAACCAACGTGATAATTGCCAGGGATACACTGATGCCGTCGGCGAAAAGGGTGAATTCAGAGCCTAAAACTGGAATCCAATAGTAGGATTCAATGTACTCGTGCCTTGGGCTGTCAAGCACCGTAGGAACAGTGCTCAGAATTAAGGCGATGTTTGCAAGCGCAATTAAAGCAACAATTGCTGCGGCTAAACGTGGAGATTTTTTTCCGCTCAAATAGACGAAGGGAACAGCCAGTGTTGGCAGCAGGAAAACGGATAACAAAGTGTATGACATGGGCATTATACTCCTATGGTGATTATTATCAATATTAAAATCAATATGAAACCAAGCAGCGCAGCAGCGATATAGTGCTGCAAAGACGAGGAAGGCAACTTCCGCATATGCGTGGCACCTCGCAGTGTACGATGCGCTATGACATTAAGCAGGTTATCCGCCAAGATGTCAAGGTATCTATGAACCGCGTTAGCCAAAACAATAACTGACCACGCAACTATCTGCGGTAATTTATTGAAGACGAAGTTTTCAACGTAATGGATGCCGCGGGAGAAGCTTATTATGGCTTTCGCGGCCACCTTCTCGTAGATGTCGTCGAAGAAATAGCCATGGCTCAAGATAGTCTTAAGGAGATTGGGGCTGCTTCGGAATTTGCTCATAGTTTCAGAATTTTTGTAGTAAGTTAGATATATAATTAAGCCAGCGGGAACAAGGATAGCGAAGAAAACAGGAGTTTCCAAGCTAAAGAACGCGCCTAGCAAACTCGCCTCAGCCTCAACATGCATAAAGCCTTTCAACCACGGCTCAACAAAACCCCATGCAACGCACAGAACAGCGAGCACCGCGGCGGGGAACAACATTATTTTCGGAGTCTCATGCAAGTGAAGACTCCTCAAGTGGTCGGATTCTTTACCCATGAAAACAAGCGTTAAGAACCTGAGGCTGTAAGTAAACGTGAGGGCAGTCGTGGCGTAGATTAAAATGACCTGCCAGATGTTTCCGGCTTCCGTTAAGCTTGTTATAACGAGACCTTTACTGAAGAAAGCGGCGAATGGCGGCAACCCGCTGGTTGTTAAAACCATTATCAGGCTAAGCGCAAAAGTTATCGGCATAGCTTTTCGCAGGCCGCCCATAAGCCTCATGTCGCGTGTTCCAAGCGCGTGGATGATGCCGCCTGCCAAGAGGAAGCCCAAGCCTTCAAAGAAAGCGTGGCTTATCATGTGGAACAAGCTTGCGAACAAGCCCAAGTCTGACTGCGTAGAAACCGAGCCCAGCGCGGCCATCATAAAGCCTAATTGACTAATGGTAGAGTATGCTAACACGCCTTTGATGTCTGGAGTGTACAAAGCCAATGTTGCGCCGATGAAGGCAGTTAAGACGCCGACCCAAGCGACCGTAGGCAGCCACATAGAGATGGAAAAGGCCAGCGGGCCTAAAATTAGGATTAACCTCGCAATCAAATAGACACCTGCCTTAACCATGGTCGCAGCATGCAGCAACGCGCTTACGGAGGTAGGCGCTTCCATGGCGCTGTACAGCCACGTGTGCAACGGCAGTTGCGCGGATTTGGCGATGGCTCCGCCAAGCGTTAGAAACGCTATTGCGGTTAGGGTAGACGCTGGGATGGCTGTTATGTTGGCGATGGCATATCTGAAGGAAAATGAGCCTAAACTTGCGTAAAGAAGCCCGATGGCGCCTAGCAGGCTTACGTCGCCTATGCGTGTCATCAGGAAGACTTTGGCGCCTGCGCGGACAGATTCGGGGCGTTTATACCAGAAGGAAATTAGTGAGTAAGAGCAGAGGCCCACCATCTCCCAGAAGATGAACAACTGAAGGAAATTGTCGGATACGACAAGCCCAATCATTGAGCCTATGAAGAGAAGTAGGAAGAAGTAGTATCGTGTTAAGCCTTCTTCGCCTTTCATGTAGCCCAGTGAGTAAACGGCTATTATTACGCCGAAGAAGGCGACGAGAACCGCGAACAATACACTCAGCGGGTCGATGAATACACCAGCGTTTATTCCCGAGGGAATCCAGGCGGTGGATAAGCTGAAAGTTTCGGCATCGCCAAAATAAACGGCGGGAACTAGCGAAAAGGCGAGGGCAGCAGTAACCAAGGTTATTACAACCACGAAGTAGTTTCTTGCTTTTTCGCTGAGCCGCGCGGTTAACGGCACAAATATGCTTGAAATCAAAGGAAGCAACCAAACAAGCCAAGAAGAGATCTCTGGTAGCAATTACGCTTCACTCTCTCCTTCTTTTCTTTCTTGTTCTATTTTTTATTATTTCGGCAACATCGCTTGTGCCGTATTTCTTGTGTGCAATCAGCAGTAATGCTAAAACTAAGGCGCCAACGGCTGTGTCGGTGGCGAAAGCTAAAACCAGAAATGCTTGACCCAAGCCGTTACTTGAGGGCGTTAGCATCACAAAATTGAGTGTTGCCGCCGTGGCAATTAGCTCTACTGAAACGAACACTTTTAGCAGGTCACGTTTAGTAAGTAAGCCGTAAATGCCGATTGCAAGCATTATTAGGGATAAGACAACGAAGTCCATTCATTTCTCACCTTTTTCTTTCCTTTCATACAGAAAAATGGTTATTCCTACAGACACAATCAGCACAACTAAGCCTTGCAGAATAACATCTCCAGCTCTCAAATGCCATAGCGCATCTTCAAAGGATATCTCTATGGCGCTTTTCTGACTTGATATTGAGAGGAAAAGAATCGGCAACGATAAGAGCACACCCACCGCGATCAGTGAGAGTATGCGTTCTTTCGGAATTTTCGGAGGCTTTTTGCTCAGCATCTCGCCGGATAAGAAGAGAATCGCTAATGTGCCAACGCCCATTGCAAATTGAAAAACTGCCGCGAAGAGCGCGCCGCTTAAGGCATAAAGCAGTGCTGTTAACATAAACGTTCCTGTCAAGGCGACAACAGAGTAAACTGCTTCATCGAGAAAAATCGCCAAGCAAGCAGATATTACAATTCCAACCGCGAGAAACTCCAGAATCATAGCTTTTCACCTTCGCTCTTTTGACTGGTCGCTTCAGGTTTTACTACTAAATCAGACTTATTGGTTGTGGCTAACTCGAAAAATGTTGAGCTTTTTATCGCGTTTCTTGGGCAACTGTCAGCGCACTGATAGCAGAATATGCAAAGGTCAAGATGGAATAGAGGCCGCCTTTTTCCGTCAACTTCAACCATTTCAATGGCATTGGCTGGGCAGTCTCTGGCGCATAATCCGCAGCTAATGCAGAGATTAATGTCGTACACTTGCCTACCTCTGAACCCGTCTGGAACTTCAGCTTTTACAAGCGGATACTTGCTGGTGGCAGGGTTCTTAAAGAGATGCGCCCACAGTTCCTTCATCATAGGTGTTACAGCTGATTTCTTCACCATAGCTCACATCACCAGTGGATAAACCCAAGTAGCTAAAGCGATGGTTAGGATAAGCGAAAGCACCGACAAGGGCACCAGCACTCGCCAGTTAGCTGTTAACACTTGATCAATGCGCAGCCTTGCGAAGAGGCATGTAATATATTCCGTGATGACTACAACCGCCAATAGTTTTAGAATGAACCATAAAGTATACCACAACTCAGCTGGGCCGAAAAAGACCGGACCGTAAGATCCGCCTAGAAACAGTTCGACCACAAGCGCTGCTCCAAAAACAATTTGCACATCACGAGTAAGATGTAGAAAAGCCAGTTTGCCACCGCAGAATTCTGTTTCTAATCCACCTACCACTTCACTCTCCGCATGGGGAATATCGAACGGGTCTTTCTCTAGCTCTGCTTGAAGAGTTATTATAAATAGCACGAAAGCCCAGGGCGCCAAAAGCGCGAATGGCAAGCTCTGATTTGCCGCTATTGTGGCGATGCTTAGGCTGCCTGCAAGAAACGCGGGCGCCAACGCAAGAAGAAGCAGAGGAATATCATAACCGATAAACTGGGTTAGAACGCGTGTTGCTCCTATGTCTCCGTAAGGATTTTTGGACGCCCAGCCTGAGAGGAACAGGAAAAAGTTGGCGACTGTAATTAACGCCATCACAAAGATCAAGTCTCCAGCGAAACTTGAATTGGGTATTGCAGCAGCGCCGTCAACGGGTAGAAAAGACAACGCAAAAACTACGATGGAAAACGAGAGAATAGGCGCAAGCCGGAAAACAGTTTTTTTCGCGCCAGTGGGAACTATGTCCTCTTTTGTGAGCAGTTTGATAACGTCAGCTAGGGGCTGGAGGATACCCGCTGGTCCCGTAAATGCTGGGCCAACTCGGTTCTGCATTCTGGCCTCGATTTTTCTTTCCACCCAATCGCAGAAAAGAGTAAACAGCATTATGAACGTGAAGCCGGGGAAAACAAGCACGCGGAAAACAAACCACCAGTCCAAAAGCATTCTTCATCCTACCTGTCAGTGCATGAGAAGCATGGGTCTAAACTCACGAAGCTCGCAGGTACATCGGCTATGTTGCCACCTTCCGCAATCTTGATGAAGGATGGGATATTAGCGAAAGTTGGAGTTCGCACTTTAACTCTTTCCGGATAGGCGGAACCGTTACTTTTGACATAATAGAACAGTTCACCTCTGGGTGCTTCAACGCGGTTGACTGCTTCGCCTGCAGGCACAACTCTCGGCACTTTAATACGGAAGGGGCCGGAAGGCAAATGCTCCAGCGCGTACTCGATTATGTTAACGCTCTCGGTTATTTCGTCTAAGCGAACCATAAGACGCGCCCATGAATCTCCTTCTGTGCGGGTGATTAAATTAAAAGGTATTTCTCCGTAAGCCTCGTAAGGCTCATCTTTCCGCACATCTGTGGCAACTCCTGAAGCCCTGGCTACAGGCCCCACAACACAAAGTTTCAATGCATCCTCTCTGGAGAGGACACCGACTTTTTGGGTGCGCATCTTCAGCGACGGCTCATTTTCAAAAATTTGCTTGTAAAAATCCATTCTCTTCTTTAACGCAGCCATCTCTGCTTTGATCCGTGGGATGTCAGTTTCCTTTAAGTCTCGGCGTACACCACCTATGGTCATCGCTGAAGAGATAACACGGTTGCCAGTGAGCAGCTCCGTTAAATCCATAATTGGTTCGCGATCTCGCCACATATACTGGAAAAGCGTTTCATACCCAATTTCGAGCCCCGCGTGACCCAGCACAAGCAGGTGACTGTGAAGCCTGTTAAGCTCCAAAATTATTGTTCGCAGATACTTTGCTCTAAGGGGCACCTCAATACGAAGTATCTTTTCTACTGCCTCAACAAAGCAGGCAGCATGACAAGAGTTGCATATACCGCAAATTCTTTCCACCAAGTAAACATCTTGCAGATAAGTTCGCTGCTCAGAGGCTTTTTCCACGCCCCTATGGACATAGCCAATGCGCGGCTCCACTTGCTTAACGATTTCCCCGTCTACCCGCAGAGAAAACTTTTCCGGCTCCAGCAACGCTGGATGCTGAGGACCAACGATTATGTTAACAAGTTCGCCGCCATCTTGGGCATTTGCAAAGTCAGGCTGATTCTGAAGAGGCTGTTTTTTCGCTAAATACTCATCAATTTTAACGTCCTTTCTAAGCGGATAAAGCCCCTCAGGCCAGTCTTCAGGAAGAACAAGCCTAGCAGGGTTCGGATGACCCTCAAAGGTTACGCCGAAGAGATCAGCTACTTCTCTTTCATGGAAACTTGCTCCTGGAATAAGATCAGTTATTGTGCAAAGTTTCGGCTGCGCCTTGGAAACTTCAGTTCGGATAGTAACAATGCCATCGTTAATGCGAAGATGATACATTAAACCTATTTTCTCGCCTGCATCTACGCCAGTAAGAGCAGAAATGCAGATGCCATCCTCAGTATCCAGCAGGGCGCCAATAATCTCTCGGATGGAATCGGCTTTAACTTGGATTAACGCTTTGCCTAAGTATCCTTGCTGGATTTGAAGGCGGTCGCCTATTCTGCCTTTGATAACTGCGATGGGATCTTGCTTATTTTTTGTCGTTTGGCTTCGCCTCTTTTAACGAGTTGAGTAGCTTTACTACCCCGTCGATTATTGCTTCTGGTTTCGGCGGGCAACCAGGGATATAAGCGTTTACAGGAATAACCTTGTCAACGCCACCGATTACAGAATAATTTCCCTTAAAAACGCCGCCTGAGCATGCACAAGCGCCGATGGCCACCACGAATTTCGGTTCAGGCATCTGCTCGTAAATTCGCTTTAGCCTTTCTGCGCACTGGGTGGTAACGGCGCCAGTAGTCAATAAAACATCAGCGTGCCGTGGTGATGGCTCGAGTTTGATGCCGAAACGCTCAACATCATACCGTGGCGTTAAAAGGGCAACAACTTCGATGTCGCAGCCGTTGCATGCGCCTGAGTTGAAGTGTAGAACCCAAGGAGATTTCAGCCGTGCCCACGTTGCTAGTTTACTCATTAGTCTTTGGCTCCTTCTAGAAGAATTAGACTAGCCGCAAACGCTATGAATAGATAAAGGATCAAGAGCGGCGCATTCAGTTCCTGATGTAGAAGTGCGGCGAAAGATAGAAGTAAAATGGAGGAGTCGAAAATTGCGAAGTATATGAGAAACTTGTACAGCGTTACGTTTATTCTGAGTTTCTGGATAGGTGCTTTTTCTCCGCATGCATATTCTGATTGCTCGTTCTCGGTTTTTTTGGATTTAGGTGAGGCGCGGCGACCGAGAAGATAGATAAGCGAGCTGACTGCCAAAATGAGGAGGAACGCGATGAAAGATTCAACAAGCATGTAATCTGTCTCCTTCAACGGTTGCGTATTCAGTTATGATTTTTGCCTCAAGCATCTTACTCGCCAGGCTTGTTTTAATTGGACATATGTTGTGTATAAATAAGTTTTCATTATCATTCGCATATATAAAGCTTAATAATTGAAGCATATGTCCATAATATCCTGAGATTGTCAGAAATTTGCCTAAAAGAAAAAGCGCATCATAACCATTAACGCAACAAACTTTGTCCACATTTACTGTAGCCATAGGCCTCCGCGCTAGTCTTTTAGAATGAAAGCACAAGGATTTAAAGTTTAACAACAAATTCAGCATAACCGAAGGTTGGAAAGGTAAAATTGTTGTAAAATAGGTGAACATTGAGAAAGGAGATTTATTCCGTTTCTACAGTTCCATGCCATCTGCGTTCTAAGTACAGGATTAGACTGAAGAGACCTCTGCTGAAGATGACGAGAATAAGCAGCGAGAATTCTTCGTATGTTCTTGCAACGACTGTCCTTATAATTTCAGCGCCAATAAAGAATTCTAAGCTAAGTGTCAAGTAGCCTGAAAGGAAACGAGTTACGCAAGTTGGCTTGTAAGGATCCTTTAGCTTGCACTGTACAAACCGTATTGTCACAAGCACCGCGCCGAAAATAATGACGCCGCCGCCGATCAAGTAGATCATGTTGGTTGTTATGTTGAGTAACGTGTCAACTATGGCTTCTATACCGGGCAGAAACTCTTCGCTTATTGGAGTTAAAACAGCAGCTATGACGGCTAAAGCCACAACTAGGGTCAATATGAGGGCAGTTAGTGCACTGAAGCCCTCTTTCTTCGTTTCAACACTGCACTCAGCCATGTGCAAAACAACCTGCTGACTCAGTAAATATATCGAGCTGATTAACTTAATAATTTTATTGTTTCACGCTACACTGCCTGCGGAAGTACAATAACATTTGTTTCTAAATAATGCACCA
Organism: Bathyarchaeia archaeon; assembly: GCA_037481775.1. Taxonomy (GTDB): domain Archaea; phylum Thermoproteota; class Bathyarchaeia; order Bathyarchaeales; family Bathycorpusculaceae; genus JAOAIV01. The sequence continues at coordinate 85,648 of JBBFKZ010000002.1, read as the reverse complement.
TTGTTTTTGCTATGCGCCTTTTTCAGCATGCTTTGCCAAAGCGTGCATTAAGTCTGCTTTAGTTACTATTCCAAGCAACTTTCTCGAGTCTGCCCGGTCAAGCACAACAACGCGGCCTGTTTCATGCTCGCTCATTCTTTTGAAGACGTCTAATGCGGTTTCATCAGGGTAAGCAGCAACTACCGTCTTCCGTGCTATTTGACCAAGAGAGGTTTCAGCCCGCTTCTTTTTCGCGACGTTCGCTGCTTCTTCGATGGTAACCCAGCCTATGAGTTCACCCGTAGTATTTGTCACTGGATAGCCGATGTGGTGATGTTTAGCCACGTAATCCAAGAATTGGTTGACCGACATAGACTCTGGCAGGATCTGGATGTTTTTGCTCATTATTTCTTCAACCTTGAACTGGGCTAAATCAGATGTTTCTCTCAGCAGCAATGTGGGAAGATAACCGTAAACCTCTTCCATTTCCATAGCCTTTTTGAGGGCCTCTGCCCGCTTTTGCATTGCCGCCATCATTATGCGCTCAAAAACTTTGGGCTCTTGCTCTATAATCCATGTGCTGATGATTCCGTTTTCAACAGCATTATAAAAGAAGTCTTCACCTGCTTTAGTTCTGATTATGACGGTGGACCAATCCTTCAGAGGATAGGCGCCGCCAACGGATATATCTGCAAGTTCAGAGGTGAAATCCATGCAGGTGCGACAGCTGGGCAGAATTTGGTTCTCAATTTCAGATAGGGGAATTCTTATTTCACCTTTTTCAGTTTGGATGACAAATTTTGAAGATAATCGCATCTGCTTTATGTCTGAAGCGTGGATTCCGTAAGTTTTCTCGATATAGTCCAGCATGGAGCTAAATGAAAAGGTTCCGAAGCAGAAAAGGCCAATCGTAATTTTTAAATTGTCGATAATTTTATGTTGCCACGCCTCCATTTTTCGAAGCGCCAGCACATGACAGGGAACTCCAACGAACGCTATGGCTGTTTTCCCATGGCTGTACACTGCGCTTCCGTATGCCTTGGCAACGGAGGAAGGGAAAAACTTGCTGCCCACAGCTGAAAGTATGTCATCCGGCACTAAAGCCACTGACGGCTTCGGTTTGGATGGAGTTTCAGGTTCACTCTGCGAGACTATAGCGCTGTCGAAGATTTTAGTTTCAATACCGTAGTTTAGTAGCGCGGTGACAACAGCGCCACCATGGCTTTGTTGACGCAATTTCGGATCAACCGCTTGAGCAAGCACAATTTTTCTGTAATAGCCCAAAGCTTCGTTTTTGATTGGCGCGTCTGAGACGAATTTCAAGCTTCTAAGCAAGAGGGCTTCGGAGTGAGGGCAGATTTCGTAGCATATTGGACACAAGTCTATGTCCTTTGAGCAGTCATACAAGCGATTAACTTTTTCATTCATTATATGCAAAGCGCTAGTTGGGCATGCTGCTTCGCAGGCGCCGCATAACGTGCAAAAACCATTGTTTATAATTTTTTTCTCAAGAACATTATAAGCTATAAGGGTGTGATTTTTTGATTCCAAAGAGGCCCTCATATGAAATAGAGTTTCTTCGACCTTAAATAGTTAGTCTCCGAATCAGCAGTTTCGTAACAACCCACCTGTAGAGCCTAATGCTCATTTCATTCTGGGGCTTTAGCATTCTTGCTTCCAGCAATTTCGTTGCGTGCTTAGATAGGTTTAAATGTTAAAAGTTCAAGTAGTAGATGCGTAAACGCATGGAGATGCAAAAATGAGCGAAATGACAACTGAGATCCTTGAGCAGAACTTGGGTAAAATTGTACTTGTACGCTTAAAGGGCGGAAAAAGCCTGCGTGGGAGACTAAAAGGGTTCGATCAGCACCTAAATCTCGTTTTAGAAGAAACCGATGACACCACAAACGTTGAAAACACGCGAAAACTCGGACTCATAATTGTCCGCGGCGATAACGTTGTCCTAATCTCTCCGCCACCTAGGTGACATATCGTGGGTAAAGGCACGCCATCAATGGGGAAGCGCACAGGCAAGGTTGTGCACATACGCTGTAGACGCTGCGGCAGACGCGCTTATCATGTACGCAAGAAGCGGTGTGCAGCCTGTGGCTATGGGGAAACAGCTGCTATAAGAGAATACGCATGGCAGACGAAGACGCTTCAGCGCCAAAGAGTAGTCTAAAGCGTCTTTCGTCGGGTTCGTCAGCTTAATTTAAAATTCTTTAGGTCGTAGCGAAGTAGCTAAATAAAAAGCGGCATTGCTGTTGAGTTACTGGTTTGTGGAGCCGTAGTAGCCTTTGTCAATTTTGACGAAAATTAGCGGTCCTTTGCTTTGAGCCATTCCTCGTGCTTTTCTTATGGCGTTGTTTACGATTGTGAGAATTCGCTCGTTGTCCTTGAGGTTTTGAATACGTTTTTCGCCAAGTTCCATTTTCAGGAGGTTCTCGGAAAGTATTTCGGTGCCGCAGATTTCGCCGTTCTTTATTAACGTCGCAGCTACCACTTCTTGAAGTTCTTGTTTGTTTTCAATCTGGTTCCAGAAGGGTTCAGCTTTGGCGATGCTTTTTGAGGCTTGACTCCATTTGTTTGCGTTTTGCTCGCCGATGAGAAGCTTGACGCGTTCTTTCCATTTTTTAAGCCAAATACTACTCCATACGGTCAAGAATTCTTCCAATTCAGCCGGCGTTTCCTTGTATAGTCTTTCAATTTTTTCAACAAGCTCGCATTGGCCTGCTTCTCGCCCGATTAGTTGCCAGTGAAATTTAAGATAGTTTGTGAAGTCTTGTGTTGCTACCTGTAGAACTTTGCGGTCGGAGCCAGTTATGTCCAGCGCAGGGTTTGCGTCTTTCAGCTTTTCAGCCAACATTATTTCTAGGAAGTTCATTTAGTCTCCCGCTCTGAAGCCCTCTCCACACTGATTTAGATAGGAGGTTTATATTAAACTTTATTTTCGTGAGGGTATATAACTGGTTTAGGCGGTTTTTTGCAATATTACGTTTACAGAAATAGTTCCCTAAAATGTTCACACAATGTAATTTGGAAGTTCAGCGGCGTTTTCGAGGATTAGATCAGGCTTTTCTTTAGCAAGCTCTTGACATGTGAAGAGTCCGGATAAAACGGCGACGGTTTTTATGCCCGCGGCTTTTCCGGCTTTTATGTCGTTCACGGAGTCGCCGACGATGACGCAATCACACATCTGAACATCCAACGCCTTCACAGTTTTAATCAACGCCTCAGGCGAAGGCTTCGGCTTGTGGGTGCCCTGTGCCGTAAGAATGTAAGTGAAGTATTTGGCTACGCCAAAGTTTTCAAGCTCCGCCACCACGGCGCTTCTGGGAACATTACGCATGGTTATAAGCGCAAGCTTAACCTTCCTGGAAAGCGCTTCCAGCGTGGCGGCTACGCCTGGTATAAGCCTCGTTTTCTCCGCGCTGACAGAATAATAAGTGCTTAGGTATATGGGCAGGAACCTGCTTGGGTCTACCTGCTTTATGAGGTCGCTGATAGACTGCTTCTGTTCAAGTCTTCGGGGGATCTCCAGCGCCGTTGCTAACGTGGGCGGTTCAAGACCCATGACTTGGAAAGCAGCTTTTGCAGCTTCCAAGTAAGCATCCCGTGAATCAACGATGGTACCGTCTAAATCGAAAAAGATGCCTTTCGCTTTGAGCTTAACTTCAGCCATGCTCCGCAACCCATTTTACGTTCTGTTGTTTGACTGATTATTTATTTCATAAACCTTTCCCGTAATTATACGGGAATAACTGGTTACAACCACATCTTACCACGTACTTTAGCAACAAAACCTTTCTTCATCGATCATCATAATTGCGGTCATCACCAACAACACCGCAGAAGATCCATCTGGCTTTCTGCTACTGCCGTGATAGCCCCTCTATAGGTTTCTGCAATGAATCGCTAATATGCGCCAAATATGAAGGCGCTTCAAGGATAGTTCCAACGCACAGGCGGGCGGCGTAGGCTTATTTAGTTTCTTTTGAATGGTCTAGTTACTGCCTCGAGTTTTTCGCCTAAGATTTGTGCTTCGATGCTTCCTAAGCCTTTTTCGCTGGCGCGTCTTATGTGGCTTACTTCGTAAGGATCAATGCCCATGACTCGGCAAGCCGTGGCGTCGGTGGCTACAGGGTCTTTTCCTGCGATGACCAAGTTCATTTGTACTGGTGTCCCATCTATTGGGCCTTTTCCTTCCATGCCCACAAAGCCGTCGATAACGGTTAATGCGGGCTTAAGCACCGTGTTAATGTCAACTACCACTTTGCTTATGCCTTTCAGATGGTATTTGCCTTTAAATTTCTCAGGAAGCAAGCCGAACATGTTTTTCATGCCTAAAGTAACGCTTGTATCCACATGTGTTTTGAGTTTCGCTGCACTGATGACGGCGGATTCGGTAACGATGCGCGGCACAGTGATGCTCTTAAGCGCTTCACCGTCAGGGATGGCAAGAGTAACCCTGTCTTTAACATGGCTCAGGTTAAGCCATTCAACACCGTTCCGTTGGCACATGTCCTTCATGCCTGTTGCTTCAAACGCCTTATCCGCGTTGGTTATTGTGGCATCTGACTCTACCACGTAGATTTTCACCGGCAACGCGGCAACCTTCTTGATTATGGCTTCCACCACGATGGGATCGGTGGTTGCTCCTGTATCCCATGTTTTGTTGGTTATGAAGTTAACTTTGATAAGCACTTTATCATAGCCGGCAAGCGCGCTCTTGTAGTCGACGAGGTCTAAGGCTTTGAAAACTGGCTCGTGACCGCGTTCGCCTTTAACCACAGCCACAACAGGGAGACCTTGCATGAACATTTACCAGCACAATGTGGCTTATAAAAAACTCTACCTATTTTAATCCTCAAGTAATATGTGTGCAAATTGCGCGTTGCCCAGCTAAGATGGCGCTTACTCTTTCAGGATGTTTCCCGTTAACCACGTAGCAATCTACGGGAGATTCTAAAAGCAGTTTAGGCAGGTTACGGTCCACGCTGGTTCGCCTATTCAGCCTTAGCAGCTCCGCGGCGGTTAAACGCTCTATCAGCGCTGCATCCGAGTGCTTCTTGGGGTCTTCAGTGAAAATTCCATCCACGTCAGTAACAAGCAGCAACTTGGCGGCGTGCAAGCGGCTGGCAACGTAAGCGGCAATCGAGTCTGAAGTGACATCCCACGAATTCTCTAATGGATCCTCTTTGAACATGTGCTGCGATGGCAAAAAGATGGACGCGACGCCTGTCTCCGCCAGTTGCCTCACATCAGTGAGTAGGTAGGTTGCAGCGGAGTTTGGAATGAACTGCGTCAGCGCCAGCCCATACTGATCCATGCCCAAGATTGCCATTCTGTGCGCGAGCATACTGAATAAAGCGTAGCGTTTGTCAAAATCTCTCACGGCATCCGCGAATGGCCCGCCGCCTGGCACAACAGTGATGGCGTATTTCTTAGCTAACTCGCCTAGCGTGAAGCATAGTGCTTTCAGCTGCGCGGGATTTCCGGCTAGGCTGCCGCCTACTTTTATCACCGCATCCATTTGACAAGCCGCCCTTCAAGTTTGCTTGCCGCCATCAAAGCGACGGCTACAGCAGGCGAAGCCACTGTTACGTCCCCATTTAATAACTCGCCGAGGTCGATGATTTTGTCAGCGCCGATTTTTTCCGCCGCAGCCCTTGCAAGGAAGTTCTTGCCTATGCCTGTGACTACAACTGGAACCTCGCCGTTTGCACGCGCTTTTGTGCGAGAGTAAACTTCGCTTAATCCATCAGCGACCTGCTCAACTTGCCTGTGGTAGATGTAGCGGGCCATCTGGAGTAGTTCCTGATCAGTTAGCATTTCAATGTCTGCGCAGACAACCCGTGCAAGCCGTGCCATAGCTTCCTGCAATGTTTTCCCTCGGCCATCAGCAGTCTCAACTGTGTACTCCTTCTCCGTGATGTTGCCCAAGATTAAGTGAACATCGCCTGACTGCGCAAACAATTCTGATGAAACCCGAGCTATGCCACCTCTAAGCGGAACAGCGCTTACGATTGCAGCAACGTTTGTCCGCAAACTGCCCGTGTACACGAGTTCACCGTTAATCAGCTTCTCCAAATCAGTTTTGCCAGCCGCGGCAATGCATCCATCAACTATGGGGATTATGCTGGTGCTCGTGCTTCCGATGTCAACTATAACGCAGGTTTTTATCAGCTGAGAAACCAGCCAGCCTGTTGCCGACCAATTTGCTGCGGCCACGCGAAGCGGCGCCATTTTTGCTGATTCCATCGATATGAGAGTGGCATCCACATCTAAGACGAAGATGGGTGCATCTGCGAATGCCTCAGACACGCAGGTTAGGATGTGGTTTACGCCTTCCTGTTTTGTTTGGTAAGCATCCGATAGCTCAGCAGTCATGGTCAAGCCGACACCATCAAGCTGCGCGGCGCCGCTTAACTGCTCCTTCAGCGCCAGAAGCACGCTGGAAAGCCTATTCCTGTCTTTCCACACTGGGAAATATTCGCTTGCAGTTTTAAACTCCAGAACCACGCCGTTCTCAGCGCGTAAGAAAGCAGCTTTAGTGTTGGCGCCTCCGATGTCCAAGCCCATAACGTTGACCAGCGCTATTGGCCTCCTTGTACAGTGTTGAAAACGCGGTTTTTAGCTTCACGAAACTTTGATGCCGCTGTCTTCACCGTAGCGCCATGGGCTGAAATAAGCGCATACGCGGTGCTGTTGCCCGAAAGCGGGAAAGGCGGAGCAACAACCTCGTTTATCCCATAGATTTCTTGAAGAGCTGCAGGCGTCGGCGGTGGAAGCGCCACTTTTGAGAATAGTGCGTACCCGTAAGTTTGCAGGCTGGCTGGCAACTGGCGTTTTAAAACAGCGTTTACGATGGCGTCGGCGGGGTTAAAGTTGACAACACGCCGCAACCCAATGTAGGATGTTGTTAATCTTGGGTTAACCTCAATCGCAAACGCTTCATCATCGGTGAGAACCAAATCTACCCCAACATAACCTCTGAGGCCAAGGAAAGATTTAACAATTTTTTCCGCCACCGCAAAAGCCTTAGACCGTAGCGGATGCTCAAAAGGCACTAAACCGCCGCGGTAACTTGAAGCAGCATCAGGCGTTTTAAGTGCAATGTCTTGGCGGTTCAAGCTTATTGGCATGGCTTCTTCGCCAGTGGAAATTACGCTAACGCTGGCGGCGGCACCGCGGATGATCTCCTGAACCAGAAAAAGCTCGCTTAAACACTCTCGCTTAATTTTATCTATCGCGGCTACGATTTGCTGCTCGCTTCTGACGATGCTTAAGCCGCCGCAGCTTACATCGCTTGAAGGCTTGAAAATCAAGGGAAAACGCAACTCGCCTTTAACAGCTTGTTTAATTTCTTCCGCAGTGGCATCCGCATCGAAAACCAAGGTCTTAGGCTGGGGCACACCCAGTGTGTTCAGAAACTCGTGGAGAACCGCCTTATCCGCAACTTTGCCGATTGTGCTAGCTGCGCAGTTCAGCGAGGCGGCGCCTGTTTGCTCAACAATTTCCAAAAGCGACTGCAGCACACCCCCAGATTCAGGCGCAACCACATAGGCAACATCAGCCGAAGCGGCATTTCTGCGGATCAATTCGTGAACTTCATGCGCAGCGAAAACAGGCATGAGGCAGTCAGCTTCAAGGGGCGGGTTAAACTTTGCAATTCGCGAATCAAGTAGAGTAACCACATGATGCCCGGCGGCTTTGAAGTCGGCGATTAAGCTCCGCAGCATGCCAAAGCCTTCGCTTAACACACTAGGCGGAAGCGGTGTGCCGGCGAATCCTCCGCCCGAAACATGCTCATAAATTAGAGCTTTCAAGTTTTCGCCTCGCGGAGTTTATGGCTTTGAAGCCGCGACGCCGGGCTGGGCGATTTGACTTAAATCTCTTAAAAACGCGACCAAATGTTGTTTTCTCAGATGCGGCATAACTACGATTCTGACGCAGTCAAGACTGGGAATGTATGAAGTAAACCATCCTTGCTCCCGCAGTTTTTCCACTAACTGCTTCGAGTGGGCAGCCTTAAAGGCGACTATGTTCAACTGCGGCTGAGCGACAAGACTGAAGCCTAAGGACTCAAGCCTTGAAGACAGAAACTTTGTGAGCCGAATACAGCGGTGCACTATCTTTTGGAAGCCTTCGCGGCCTAGATGCTCAAAAACTGCCCACGCCGCCGCTGCTGAGGCACCGGGTCTTGTGCCGACAAGTGTATACTGCCACTCTTCAGTAAGATAAGGCGTTTCCGTTCTGATGTGATCTAGAAATGTGCTGTCGCGGAATAGGATGCCGCCTGCGGGAATCGGTGTCAAGCCCATCTTGTGTGGATCAACGGTGATGGATTTCACACCTTCCAAGCGGAAATCAAACTCTGCGCCTTCATGTCCAAGTTCCCTTAAGAAGGGAATTATGAGGCCGCCGAAAGCCGCGTCCACATGTAAATAGACGCTGTGAGCCACGGCAATAGCGGAGAGCTTATCAATTGGGTCAATCGCGCCTAACTCGGTTGTTCCCGCTGTGCCGACGATGGCAACGGTGTTCCGGCTGATACACTTCTCAACTGATGAAGGCTCAACACAGTATGCGCCGTCTAAACTTGCATAGACCGGTTTCAGCCCAAGTAAACGACAGATTTTCTTGAAGGAAAAATGCGCAGACGCGGGCAGAACAACCTCTGGATTGCAGGTGTCAGCTATGCTTCTCGCCGCTAACAACGCCAGCAGATTCGCTTCTGTGCCGCCTGAAACAATGAAGCCAACGCTGTTTTCGCCGTTAAGAAGCGCCGCAAGCCGCCGAATAACTTCCTTTTCTAGTTTCAGGCTGCCGGGAAATAAGCCTGCGTCTCCGAGATTCGCGCTTAAAAACCAGTTATGCGCCGTTCGCGCTATACTATGCGGCGCGGTGCACATTGAGCATAGGATTTTGCCATCCTCATAACGCATGTCTTGCGCCTGAAACTTTTTCAGCTTAGCAAGCACCGCTTTTCGGCTCATCCCCTTATCGCGCATAATCAGAACCCCTTGGGCTTGAGCGCGGCTTGTGCTTCTGCGCGTCTGACGACTTCAACAAGCTCCTGGACTTTTTCTCTGGTAATTCGACCGTGTACACGGTCATTTTGTGTGCATGCGGCACACCGCAGGCCAGCTACATCAGCGCCTAAAGCGTAAACAACAGGCAAGTCCTCCTTTTGCAATGAGCCGGCCAAAGCGGCTTTCAAACCGTAATTGTGTGTTTTCTCAACGAAGCCCTTAAGCTGGTTTGTGGTGAGGAAGGCAAAGAGGCGTTTGCCATCTTTAACCGCCGTATCAAGCATAGCCACGTCCGCCTTCGCCCTGAAGGCTACTTCAGGCACAAGCAAGGGGTCCAGCGCGCCGGCTCTTTCAGCGTCAGCGTACCCGGCGGCAACCACCTTGATTGATGAATCAAATTCTTTGACTGCGCGGACAATATGCTGCATAAGGTAAACGGCTTCTTCAAGCGTCTTCAACCCGCAGAGCCCAGCTTTGATGTAGTTTACACCTGTTGTTGCCGCACCAAGAGCAGCCAGCGACGCCGCACCGGGAAGGTTAGGCAACTCGCCTATGGTGCAGCTTACTTCAACGTTTGCTGGCGCAAGTTCGCGGACGCGTTTTATCACCCATGGAAAATTGGCGCCTAACGCGCCTTCCACAGGGTTTTTAACGTCTATTATGTCGGCGCCTCCGACTATGGCTTCCGCCGCTTCTGCTTCGTTCATTGGGCTTATTAGCAGCTTCAATTTAATCATATTGAAGCGGAATTCTTATGCCTTTAAAGTTTTTGTCACAAGTGCTTAGTCTGAAGATGCTGCTGTGGTCAGAAGCGGCTAATAATTAGGAAACTTTTCTAAATAGTCAAGCGCAATTGCATTGTAGAGGAGAATCCTTTGAAGGTAATACCTGTCATAGACCTTCTCGACGGCAGAGTGGTTCATGCCGTAAGAGGCAGAAGAAAAGAGTACCAACCGCTTAAAAGTCGCCTATGCGCCTCCACAGACCCACTGGATGTTGCTGCGGCATTTAGGAAGATGGGCTTCAGCGAGCTTTACGTGGCGGATTTGGACGCAATATTAGGTGGAAACATAAACCTACCAATTTTAAGTAGCATCGCAGATAAAACGGGACTTGGGCTTATGGTTGATGCAGGAGTGGATAACCTTGAAAAGGCGAAGCTACTGCTAGAGCGTCATGTTTCGAAGATTATCATTGGAACAGAAACCTTACCCGCCGTCAGCTTCATTTCCGAAGCCATCAGCCTATTCGGAAATGAGAAAGTGATCATTAGCATAGACTTGATGAATAACCAATTACTCAGCCGCTTGGGCACCGCTTCGCCGGTGCAGCCAATGGCTTTTCTGCAGGAGCTTCAGAATGCCGGTGTTACCCAAGTTATCGTTTTGGACTTGGCAAGGGTAGGCAGCGGAGAAGGCGTAGACATGCACTTCGTAAGTGAGGCGCGTAGTAAGTTCCATGGCGCCGTATTCGTGGGCGGCGGCGTACGTGGCATCAGCGACTTGCTTGAGCTAAAGAAAATGGGTATAGCAGGAGTTTTGGTTGCCACAGCTTTACATTCCGGAGCGATCTCGGTGGATGAACTTAGGCAGTTAAAGCTACTCACGTAGACAAGCGCTTCAAAATAAATGGGGCAGGTAGGCACAAGCAGCTTCTTTTAAACGTATTTCTGATCTTTATAGCAGTACCATCGCTTATACTGCTGAATGTATGTCAGCGGGCCACCACATGTTGGGCATGTTGGCTGCGCTTGCTGCGCAGTCGGTGGCTCTGCTACTGAGGCGACTGGTGATTGTTGAACAGGTTTAAGAACAATGAAGTCGGCTGCTCCTTGCACTTTTTCCCAAGAGATGTCAACGAGTTTTCCGTTTTTGTCTTCAACGCTGAGCGAGATGCTTGGTTGTCCAATGACGAAGCTTACGTCTTTAACTGTGCCGACGAGGTTGCCTTCCGCGTCAATAACTTGCATGCCTAGCAGCTTGTCTTTAGGTATGCCCTTTTGAGCTTTTTCCAACCATCACACCTATTAATATTTCGCCTCAGGGTTTTAATAAGCTTTAATATGTTTAAAGTGTGTTGACAAAAATTCGCCTTAATTTCGTGAATAACAGCTGAAATCGCGGGAACAGAAAACCATAATAATAACTTGCGTCAAAAACCCTCAATCAGCGCTATTTAGAAAGGAGAATGAATGACAATGGAAAGCAGTTCAGGGATCGACTTTAATCATTGGATTTACCGCTTAATCGCGCTAATCATTGACAGCATAATCGTCGGCATTCCAGTGTATATCATATGGAACTTCCTGTTTTGGTCAATATTCTGGAGCGGTGCATGGTGGATGGTAGGATATGGGTCTTGGCTAATATTTCCATTCATTTTTGGCATAATACAACTATTCTACTTTGTCATACTCGATGTGGCATGGGGCGCTACCATAGGCAAAAGAATAATGGGTTTAAAGGTGCAGATGACAAATGGCAGCAAAGTACAATTTGGGCAAGCATTCCTCCGCAACGTAAGCAAGATCTATTGGCTTTTATTGTTGCTGGACTGGGTAATCGGCATTGCTACGCCAGGACCTGACAGACGCCAGAAATATACTGATCGAATGGCAGGAACCACTGTTGTCCAAGTGAAGCAACCATTTGCCGCTGCCACACAGCCTCCGCCGCCTCCACCTCTGCCGCCTCCACCGCCAAGCTGAGAACACGAAACACCCACGCTAACCTTTTTTTCTAATTTGCTATGGACGCAATTGTATGAAGCAACGCCTCACGAAAAATGCGGTAGACATAGGGGTTTGGCAAAAATTTTTTGTTTACTTATTGGGTATACGCCTCAATCTGAGGCTTTTGTAGATTGAAACAGTAAGGATCAAGAGCGCTATTGAGACAGAGACCGCAATAAGTAGGGTATACGCGATATACTCATTTTGGATGGTATGGGTTGCGTTCGGCGATAAGACAGAGATCACTGTGACCTTGTGGCTTTCAGAGAAGGCCACATAAAGCTCTTTTTTGCCAGAATCGTAGCATATGCCTTGTGGTTCGCCCTCCAAAGGTATGGTTGCAACCACAGTTTTGTTTTCTGCGGCTATGACGGATATGGATTTCGACTTGAAGTTTGCCACGAATACCAGCCCGCTTCCGCGGTCATATGCTATGGCGGAAGGCTGGTTTCCTACAGGTATGGTTGCGACTACAGCGTAATTACCCGTTGATATGGCCGAAACTGAGCTGAAATTGTGGTTGACTACATAAATTTCGCCTCTATCCGCCGCATACTCCAAGCTTGTGGGCAACCCGTCTACGGTTATGTTTGCAACAATGCGATGCGTGTCAGCTGAGAGCGCTATGACTTGATTGCAGCCAGCATGGCCCACATATACTTCTCCCCGGGCATGGTCGTAGGTTAAGGCGCACGGCATTTCCCCCACCGGCACTGTTGCAATTAGCGAGAAGTCGCTATCGGATATTACGGAGACCGTGCCAGCGCCGTAGTTAGCTACGAAAATTTTCCCTTTATCCGGCGCGGAGGCTACGCCCATGGGCTTGTGCCCAACTGGTATCGTTGCAGTCACCATGTAATTGCTGGCGGAGATTACGGACACCGAGTCTGAGCCAAAATTGGTTACAAGTAGCTCTCCCTTCTCTTGGTTATAGGTTATTGCGGAGGGTATATGCCCTACGGGTATGGTTGCGCCTACGGAATGCGTCTGGTCAGAGATTACGTATACAAGGTGGAAGTCGCCGTTTGTCAGGAAGATTTCGCCCTTGTCAGGATTATAGGCTAAGCCGTAATAGCCGCCGAAGCGCTCCAAAATTATGGTGTCAGTTACCTCGAAACCTTGAACAAGGGCTGAAGATATGGCAACAAGTAAAACGGCTGAAATTAGGCTCATCGATCCGGGGTTTAAGATGCCCCACGCAAAAAATGCTGCGTTCCTCATAATGATCAGTTACTTTAAGTGTAAAATTCACGGGTTATAAATTTTTTAGATAACTTACAATGTGCCTATTTAGCTGAATCAGTAAAAAGCGATGCTTAAGGAAATTTTTAGGCTTTTAATAAATTAGCTGCGCCGCTTTGAACCCGACAACGCAGCGAAAACCCACACGAATCTACTCTTGTTTTTACTCTTATAGCGTCTTAGGGTTGTGTTGATGCTGACCAAGAGAGCAGAGCGCTTTCTGAGAGCTACTACAGTTTGTTTGGCGCTGTATTTTCACCAGAAGCCGCCTTTCGATGTTAGCTTGATCTCTGCTTCTAGAGAGCCTATGCCGGCGGTTGCAAACGTAAAGTTGTAGCGGCCGCTGGGTAGCTTTAGCCACTCGCTGCTGTAGGTTGTCTGTCCTCGCTGTGTAGTGGTGTGACTCCACAAGACATCTTCGCCGCTTAGGATTTTAGCTGTCCACAGCGAGTTGCCATTGCGAATGTAAACCTCAACTTTCACATATTCATGAAGAAATGGAACTTCGAACTCCACGTTTCTAGCGTCTGCTCCGATGGTAAATGAGACTGGAAAATCAACTAAAACTCGGCTGTAGGTAAGCGCTGAGTAAGCAACAGGCAAAACCACAATAATCGCGGCGGCTATTCCTAAAAACACTTTGACCCGCGATTTATTAGCCGAATCCAGACATTAACCTCCATTAAGTTCAGCTTAAATGAAGCTCCATAGCACAAGGCATAATTAAGCTTTCCGAACGCAAGTCATAATAGGCTATAGATAAAAGCAATAGCCTTAAAGAAAGCCCTTCCTTAGCCAATTTCATTTATTCTTGTTTTTAAACGTGTTTTCTTTGTGAAGCTACGCTTTTGTGCGCTATTTAGAGGACTGGCGTGTTGGACATAACCCGCCTTCTGTTGTCTAATTGTGGCATTCGGCTAATCGGGCTACCCGCGCCCTCGGGTAGAAGCCTCATCGGCGACTGTTTGCCCTTTCCACTTGCAGGACAGCCGTTTCACCGCTTCCACAAGGCATCACTCGGCAACTTAGCATGCCTCATATTCACTTGCCACGTGGACGTTTCGTTTCTGCTCTGTAGCCAAGGCTCTCGCCTTGCCCCACTGAAGGGGCTGCAATTCTACATGTGGGCGGAGTTTCCTCATTCCCGAAGAGGGAACGAAAGCCACACGCCAACTCGCCAGCCCAATATAGATAAACGCGGCGGCAGCCAATAAACATATCCGCGGCTAAGCACAACCGATAACTACACCTATCCACTCAAATAAGCCTATGAAGCAGGTTATACTCATAACTGGCACACCATGCGTTGGAAAAACCACAGTAGCCCAGCGGCTTGCCGAGAAGCTGGATGCACTTTACATTAACCTCACCGAATTCGCTGAAAAACATCACTTAATCGCTGGCGAGGATGAGAAGCGGAAAACCCGCGTAATTGCCGAGGAAAAAATGCGCGCGAAAATCGCCGAAGCAATAAACACAGCGGAGAAGGCAACCGTCATTATTGACGGGCACTATGCATACGCCGTTGTTCCGAAACGCTATGTCACGCGCATATTCGTTCTCCGCCGAAACCCTGTAGAACTCCGCAGACTCATGGAGCAACGCGGCTTCGCAGGTGACAAGCTTTGGGAGAACCTCGCCGCCGAAATCCTAGACGTCTGCCTTGTGGAAACGCTGCAGACGCATGAAAATGGAAAGGTATGCGAATTAGATGTAACAGGCAAGACTGTGGAGGAAGTTGCAAATCAGATACTCGCCGTTTTGGATAACCGCGCAAAATGTGTGGTGGGCAGCGTGGACTGGTTGAGCCTGCTGGAGAAGCAGAATCTCATAGACGAGTACTTGAGAATATAGCCTTCATCTAAGGCTCATAGCTATTTTTTGCCGCGTCAAAAGCGTAATCTTACGCCTGTTCGAATAAGACTTTGCGTGATCGCTAAATTTTTCACCTATCAATATGGGATTCGATAAACCCACATCTTCAGAGGCTGTGTCCAGGCTGATGACAAGATTAACGCCTATCGTCCTGTTCCAGCCGCGGATCCAAACACCCTGCTCCAACTTGCCCTTCTGAACAATAAGGTCGAACTTGCGAGGTATGCCACTGTAGCCTTCGATGACAGCGTTCTCTTGATTAATCTTGTAGCCTTCCTTCTTGAAATAGCGCAATGCAAGATCAACTAAACGCAGCTGCGTTTTCACCTGGCCCTCATCACTGCCCATGACACGTCTCCCTCAACCTAAACGTTATTTAACTGACTGCGGAAAAGTCTTTCGGAGGCGCATCCACATTAAGCCAACTCTAATCATCGCCTGCAGCAAATGCGGAGGCTTATTCCTCACTCCAGAGGGACAGAAAACGAAAACCTGCCCATACTGCGGCACACATGTGGAAACACGAAAAGCGAAGCGTGTTGCCAGGGCCGAAACCGCTTTTGAAGCTTCTGAAATACTGCGGAACTTGAAAGCAAAAAAGGGCTTCAGCCGTAGCTGACCTCAACTTATTCGCCGTAGAAACTCGCAGACTCGGCATAACTCTGCAGCCGCGGGTTCACCGCAAGCAACGCACTCTTTGAAGCCAGCCTTTCGGCCGATTTCATCCAGTGCAGGTCTTAAGCGTTCTATGGACTTGAAGACAGCGAATTTTGTTCCCGGATGTCGCTCTTCCATGCGGTTAAGCATAAGGCGCATTTCATTCCGTAACGCCTCTGAGGCGTATGGACATGGCACATCCTGGAACTTGATTTTCTTAACATACGCGTACAAGGCGCTTTCTTTCTCGGGAATCTCGCAGAACGGTCGAACCTTCTGCACAAATCGCGGATGCACCTCATCCGTAACTGGCTTTTCTTTGGCCAACCGCAGGATGTCACCGCGAAAAATGTTCAATAGAATCGTTTGCGCCTCGTCATCCAGAGTATGCGCCGTTGCAAGCTTGTCAGCGCCAACCTCTCTGGCAGCCACGTTCAACGCTCGCCTCCGTAGAACACCGCAGTAAGCGCACGGCGTCAACTCCAACTCGCACTTCTCGCGTGCCTTCGCAATTATTTCGTCCAACGTAAGGCCGTAAAGCTCCTTAAAAGCGACTACATGATGCTCTACGCCCAGCACCTTGCAGTTCTTCACTGCGATAGCCAAGGCTTCGTCTCGGTAGCCCTTTATGCCCTCATCCACAGTAACAGCGACCAGCGAAGCCTTCGGATGCCGCCGCTCTATCTTCGCCAAAATATGCAGTAAGCTTATACTATCTTTGCCGCCGGAAACTGCCACCGCTATCCGATCATCAAAACTGAACATCTTATACTTAGCAATGGTCACCCGCACCTTGGCTTCAATGGACTCTACAAAGCATTTGCAGCAAAGTCTTTCACCAGAGTAACGCCTAAAAAAGAACGCGTCTCTGCGTTTGCAGACGGAGCAAACAGCGGCAGCAGCATACGGGCACATGGACTCTTTCACGCTGGTAATGTCTTGATTAACAATTACTAAATAAACACATTTGCACATATTCCGTAAAGAGACGATGAAAATGGCTGTAAAGCCGAAAAAACAATGGGAGCACCGTGAAGTCACATACAGCAGTAAGCATTGGCAGCTGCTCAGGGAGTACCGTGAAAAAGCCAAGCGCATAATGTCCGCGTTGGTGCAATGCCACTTGCAAGCACTAGTGCATGGCAGTATAGCCAGAGGCGACGTAAATGAGAGAAGCGACATAGACGTCTTCATAGCTGAGCCTTCCTCGTCTTTCCAGGTGGAAACTGCCTTGGCGAGGGCGGGAATACCCATTAACGCGCGTTTGCTGGTTCAGGCCACGCCAGTCTACACAATGAAAGCGCATATAGTGATAGATGAGCAGACAAGCGTTTCCTTCCCACTAATGCGAATGCGTAAAGTTGAACGGGAATTCTACAGGTTTGGCGGCGAAATAACCCTCCCGCAGTTAGAAGCAAACGTGCGTGTGGCAGGCGTGGACAAGAGGCTAATGCTTATTGAACCTACAGCACAGGGGCATTTGGAAAGTAGCATAATCGGCCGCGAGGATTACACAGCCAAAATTCTCGACGTGTCAGTCGAAACTGTGCGTGACCGAGTTCGTGCCCTGCTAAAGAGGGATGAAGTGGGCAGAACAGGCGTATTCATAAAAAGGGAAATAACGCCAGAGGAAACTTTTGAGATGGCACTGCGGAAGCTAGCAGACGAAAACCCGGCAGTGCGGCGAAAGCTGAAGAGCGAAGCTTAGTCGCTGTAATAGATTAGGTTTTTCTCTTCAAGTATCCTCTGGATTTTGTCGACGGCTTCGTAAACTTGCTCTTCCTTCTTGGCGCCTACGCAAACAAGCTTGCCGGCTGAAAAGATTAGGAAGACCACTGGAGGCTCGTCCATTCGGTAGACTGCGCCGGGGAACTGCTCTGGTTCATACATGACTCTGCTGAGTTTGAACACGAGGCTTTCAAGGTCTATTTCGCCGCCTAACTCCGCGGAGGCAACAATGTTCTGGATGTTCACTACGGGTTTCTCTGTTATTTGGACGCCTTTGCTTCGCAGTTCATTAACCACTTTTTCCACAGCCGCCCGCGATTCCTTCTCGGATTTGGCGCCGGTGCACACCATCTTTCCTGTTCCAAAAATCAGTGTGGCCGTCTTAGGCTCTTTAAGGCGGAAAACCAAGCCGGGGAACACGTTTGGGTTATACTCGGTCTGAGGGAATTTGTCCACTATTTCTTGCAGGTCGATTTTCTGGTTTAGCGAAACTGAGGCTACAATGTTTTGGATTGAGATTATTGGTTTTCTTTTGCTCATTTAGATTCCCGTTTCTTCTCTATTTAAATATGCACAAGTATATAACATAATCTCTTTATAAAGTGTCTATGGGCGCAGTTTACGTCTTTTATCGCATGAGTACGTTTGTAGTATGTTGATTGAAAAATCGAAAAGAAAAGAGAAGGGAAGGAAAAGCGTGCTATCTGCTTCGCTTTCTGAGCGCTATTGCAGCTGCGGTAACCACCGCTACCGTTATACATAAGCCGAGCAGCAGATAAGCGCTTGATAACGAATTGTTTTCGGGTTCCACTGGAGTCTCAGAAGGCGCAACTGAAGGCTCAGCCGACGGCGACGTTGCAACCGGCGCCGTTTGGTTTCCCCCCATGTCTCCGAGGTAACCGTATGGGGTGATGTAGGCAATTTCCTTCGTGTCGCCCCAAACGCCCACGGCTATGCCAACGGTTTGCCCAATATTCTTGCCGAAATAAAACACTGACTCCCATAACGGATAAAGCGCCAAAGGATCCCTAACCGCGCTGCCGGGATTCACGAAATGGTCATTTGGGTCTCGGTTGTATATCTGTCCAGGTATCATGTTGAGAGCAATAGTGTAAGTCATGCCTGACCAGTCAGGTTGCGCAGGGATCAAAACGCCATCTTCGCCAACCAAAGTCAAATTGTAACTTTTCGCCGCGGCAAAAGCTATCTCTACCGCTTCCGCCTCAGAAATAACGCTAAAGCAACCAATGGTGAAAAAGCCCCATGTATCTTTGAAATAAGTTGCGTTGTCTTCAAAAGTGATTTCCAAGCGTTTGTTGTATGCGTCAACTCCATTGGCAGTATAAATCCATTTAAAGCTGATAAGGGTCCTATTGAAATTTGCTTCATTATATGTGATGCGGGATACTTCTAGTTTTGTGTTGCCCAAAATTGTGCTTGAAGATGTTAGTTCATTGACGTTGTTGAGCATGTTGAGCGCTGTGGTTAGATGAGATGTAGTTATACCATAGTCGTTGGCGAAGATTTGGTATTTTCGTAATATGCTTTTTGCTTCATCAACGGGGTTAGCTGATGGAGGTTGCGCGTAAATTAATGGTCCTTGATTGGGAAGGATATCGATAGCAAATATATACTCGTTGTAAAAGATTCCCATTATGCCTATTTTCCTACCATTATAATCAAGTTGACAGCTAATTACTTCCTGCTTTACGAGACCGCCAAAATTGTAAGGATAAGTTACTCCAGAACTGACGGTTACGTTGTACTTGGCAAGGTCGAGCCCGATAACGTTGCTTAAGAACACTAACAGTTTATCTTTCCCAAACGGATTAGTTTTATTTGTTACCTCTGCTCCTGAAGCGTGAATAAGTAGAACCGATACCAGCAGCAAAATAACTGCTACAACACTCAGTTTTTCTTTGAAGTGTTTCATTCGGTTTCCCCTCCTTAATAGGGCAAAATCAAGTTACTGTTGCCGAATACTCGCATGCGACTATACCACCAGCCCCCAGGGCCACTCCCAGTAGAATTCCTCCACTCTCCATTATAGAGTTTTGAGGTATAAAACGGCGTGCCGAGTGTCATTTGTGAGGCAAAGTTAAGGGAGTATTGTATTGTTTGATGTGTTCCACTATTATAATATCCCAACGCACATCGGTAGAAGTAGTATGGGAACCATTTAAACTGCGTGCTATCATAGCCTGTAGGGTTCACCATCCAAGGTGAAATGGTTTCCCAGCCTACATAGCAGTAGCTCCCGTAATCAGGAGAATTATAACCGTCAATGCTTAAACTTGACGAACCAGTCCACGCCAACGGCATACCCACAACAGTAGGCGGTGTGGAATAGGGGTTGACAACAAACCCATATTTGGTGTTGGGATTAGCAGGCGGCGGATAAGTCGGGCTAGGCGCTGGAGAAGTGATTCCAGGCACATTGTACCAGTCCCCATTCGAAGTGTACCAGTAAAGCCCACCATTCGCGCAAGTCCATATGAACGCAAAGTACTGCTTGCTCGGTATGGGCTGCCACCAGCTGTTTGGCGGAGGCCAAAGATAATAGTTAGCATACTTATAGACATCATAATCAAAAATATCTTGACCGTTATGCCCGTAAAAACCGAGATAACCAAAGGGCTGCGGGTTTCCTCCCGTAGGCTTAAAGTCTCCAACCCACCAAGTCGTCGCCCAAGTAACACCGTTGTTGGGCGACTGGCAGTACTGAAGCACTTGAGCCACATACCCAAGCTGCGTATAGGTTCCATAAGCATTTGAAGACGCCCATGTGCCAGTATTATAGAAATTCCAGTAAATCTCGTTGCAAATCCAAGACTGAGCATCACCCTCGCCAGCGGGATACCCGGACGGCGCAAGATGACCCCACTGTACAGCAACCTTGATCGCCGCTGCCGATTTTACATCCAGCGTTGATGCCGCAGCAGCAAGCAAAAGCAACAGTGCGCAGGTAGCTATACAAGGTTTTCTCATTTTCATTCGCACCTTATATAATTAACGCACTACTTCCACTCAGTAATTAAAGTGCAAAGTTATATTAAAATTTGTTTAAAAATTCGATTCTAAATTGAACTCGTTGCAAATAAAACAAATTAATCATGCATGTGAAGCACGGTTTAACCTGCATCCGCCATGTCGCTAAAGCGTAGTCTTGCTAGATCATATTATTCAATCTTGAGGTGGCGCTGGCAATAGGAAACCTGAGCAACGCGGCTACTCCGCCTATGGCGCGAAGTTTGTCGCCTGCTTCATGCTCCGAACTGATTACTGTGTTGTCTCCGCCGTGCTGCTCGACAGCCTGCATAAGTGCTTCAAGGTGCAAGCGCTGTTCGTTGTTGGCGTTACGCAGCATCGTGTCGACTATGGCCAGTTTTTCAACCGCGCCCATTTTCACCGCGTGCTCAACCGCTTCAAACCCATAAGCAACGGTGGCGTCGCCCTTTCCAAGGCGCTTCATTACCTCCTCCATGACCTCAGCCTCGTCCACTATGCGCAGCTGCCTTGCGGCTTTCGAGAGCACGCCGGAGCGAACTGCTTCGTAAATGCCTGCGGCTCCGCCGTTGTTTATGCTTTTAACGTCTACAACCAACCTTGCTATGTCCGCTGCTTCTTCAGCGAGGAATTTTGCGAAGTCATTTTTCACGAAGCCCACGCCGATAATCACAATGGGATTATGCGATGGCGTCCAAAGCTGCGCTAAACTATTCAGCACGCGGCGGAAGTATGCTTTTGCGGCGGCCGAGCGGTTTTCAGCTTCCAGCTTGCCGGGCAGCTTTACGCGCTCTTCCACTTTAATGTCCACGCCGTACTGCCTTGTTTCTGCTATGGCGTAGCCCTCGTCGTCAATAGCCACTATCAACAGGGGCTTTTCGGTTCTGCTTGCCAGCGTTAGCCTGTCAAGAAGGTGCTTGGGCCACTCCTTTTTAACGATTGTCAAAGGCTGGTTTAGGGCTATGCTAAGCGTGTGATGCGCGCCTTGCGGAATTATGTCCGGCGCATGGCAGATAACGCCATGAACCCGCAGCTTGCCCATGAATTTGTCCCAGCTGACAGATTCCACCTTCACGCCCATGAAGGCTGAGATGCGCTCGCCACTTTTTGGCCGAGAATACTCCTGCTCGGATTTTATGGCTCTTGAGGAGTAAGCGTAAACCTCGTCGCCCTTGTAGATGACATTGTACAAGTGCCAGAGATCATCCTCTGAGGTTGGAATGACTTTCACGAAGCCTTGCTGAAGGTTCCTCTCAATGATCTTCACTTTTCTGCCTCTCGAATAGAGAATAGTACAGCGAGGGTAAATAGCTTTCACCGCAGACTTTTCTTTTTGTGAGTCGACTAATTGAATCGAAAGGCTATTATCCACCCTTTACATCATGCTTTAATTTCTAAAAGGCTGTTGAAGGGCTGAAGCTTTGATACTTGCAGAGTTTAAGTATGAACCGGGAAAGGTGGAGAGAGGCTACAATAACAGGACGCTTTACGTGAATCTCTCCAGCATGCAAATTGCCAGCAAACCAGTTTCTGAGAAGATGAAGGAAACGTTCACGGGTGGCCGCGGCTTCAACTTGTGGCTGCTCTGGAACGCTTTGCCCAAAGACCGCGTTGTGCGGTGGGATGATCCGGAAAACGAAATCTGCATTGCCTCAGGCCCCTTAGGCGGCATTCCGGTTTATCCTGGCAGCGGCAAAAGCATTGCGGTTTCCATTTCGCCGTTAACTAATATGGTTGTGGACTCTAACGTCGGCGGCTACTTTGGGCCTTACTTGAAGTTCGCCGGTTGGGATGCGCTTGAAGTGCAGGGCAAGCCAAAATCTGAAGTGGTCATATTCATTGACGGGGATGAATGCAAGGTTCAGGTGGAAACCGCTGACGAGTTGCCCTCGGAAGCGCACTTGATTACTGACATATTGGCGGAGAAGTATGGTAAGGAAAATCCGATCAGCATATCTGTGGTTTCCTCTGGACCAGGCGCGGAGCACACATTGATCGGCTGCTTAAATGTTTCATGGTATGACGCGGCTAGGCGTGTGCACCGGCTGAAGCAGGCGGGCAGAGGCGGCATAGGCACGGTGCTGCGGAACAAGCGGATAAAAGCCATTGTTGTCAAGTATTCTGGGCGGATAACAGTTGAAAGTAACGGTCCCGCTGACGCGGCATTGGTGAAGGAGGTCGGAACTGCCCATAACAGGGAGATAAGAATGCTTGATCCGAAACAGAATGAAATGTCCATTATCGGGTCGCCGCAGCTTGTGTCAGCAATGAACAATTTCGACTTGCTGCCCGTGAACAATTTCCGTTATGGTTCACATCCTGAAGCTGAAAAGCTTGGACGTGAAGTTTACCGCAACAAGTTCCATAAGGGTTTTGACGGCTGCTGGATGGGCTGCGCTCTGTCATGCGCACATGTCGTCAAGGACTTTGAGCTTAAAACTGGCCCGTACAAGGGGCAAAAGGTGTTCGTTACTGGCCCAGAGTATAGACTGCAGCGGCGGTTGGCAGTAACTGCGGCATCTTCGATGTTGATCATGTTATTGAGATGAACTTTTACTGTGACATCTACGGATTGGACACCATAAGCGTTGGCACTGCTACGGCTTTCGCCATGGAATGCTACGAAATGGGCTTAATCGGCAAGGAAGCTACAGGCGGATTGGATTTGCGGTTCGGCAACAAGGATGCGGCGCTGGAGCTGGTGCATCAGATGGCGCGGGGCGAAGGCTTCGGCGCCGTTGTGGGGCAGGGCATAAGGCGGATGAAAAAGATTTTCGCCGAGAAATACGGTGCAGACCCGGCTATTATGAACGACATTGGGATGGAGGCGAAGGGCTTAGAGTTTTCAGAGTATGTTACTAAGGAGTCGCTGGCGCAGCAGGGCGGCTATGGGCTGACATTGAAGGGCCCGCAGCATGACGAGGCGTGGCTGATATTCCTAGACATGGTGCATAACTTGATGCCTACGTTCGAGCAGAAAGCCGAGAGCTTGCATTGGTTCCCCATGTGGCGCACATGGTTCGGGCTTAACGGCTTATGCAAGCTACCCTGGAACGATGTTGTGCCAGAAAACAATAAGCAGACGAAGGAGCCCGCAAAGGTTATGGCGCACGTGGAGAATTATGCCAAGCTGTTTTATGCGGTTACTGGCAAGAAAGTTACTGTGGATGATTTGATACTGATGAGCGAGAAGGTTTACAATTTCCAGCGCATCTTCAACCTGCGCATGGGCTATGGCACACGCGAACACGACGCCATACCATACCGCGCCGTCGGCCCAGTCACAAAGGAAGAGTATGAGAGCCGCAGAGAACGCTATGATAAGCAGCTTAAGGAGAAGCTTGGCATCGACCCCGCGGGCAAGTCAACAGAGGAGAAAATAGCCATTTTGAGGCGGCATCGCGAGGCGGAGTATGAGAAGTTGAAGGATGCAGTTTACAAGCGTCGCGGTTGGACACCCAACGGAGTGCCTACAATAGAAAAGGCGAAAGCGCTCGGCATAGACTTCCCAGACGTAATCACACTCCTCAAAAACAGCACTTGAAAAAGCATTGCATCAGAGTTCAGATATCCGCTGCGGGTATTATAAGATAAATCTGTGAAATACGGAAGGCATGGCATAAATTTAAACGGGAAACGAATATTTGGCGGCTATTAGCCATTCATTGCAGAAACCTATAGAGGGGTCTATCACGGCAACATCTTGAGCTTCCCCATTAAAAAGGGAAATCACGTGACAATCGATACAGATAAATTGTTCACTCCTCAGAAGTTTAGCCATCCTGGCATTCGTGGTTTGCATGATCGCTGTGGCAGTAGCTGTTTCCGTCCTCCTATTGGCGATGACATTAGACTTGTTGATCGGTGATCCATCGCCAAATTACCCGGAGAAAACTACTTTCAAACTACATCCAGCCGTGCTTATGGGCAAACTTATCAAGAAGCTGGAGCCGCATTTTAAGGATGCAAAACCCAAAGTAGCCAAACTAAAGGGTGCTCTGCTAGCGTTAACTGTGATTGCAGCTTCAACGCTCCCTATTTTCCTCGGATTATGGGCCGCCTACGTCTTTTTCGGCGTAATAATCTACGCAGCATTTGCCATTATACTCTTGAAGCTAACGATTTGCATAAAGCTTGAAACCGACTGGGCAAAAGCGGCAACCGCAGCCATCGCGGCAAACGACTTAAATGAAGCCAAGAAATACTCGCACTTTTCACGGCGAGACTCCACAAACCTAACAGGCTCGCAAATCAGCTCCGCAGTTATTGAATCCATGGCGGAAAACCTAATCGACTTCAAAATCTCACCGATACTTGCATACTCGTTCTTTGGCGTTTCAGGCGCAATCGCCTTCAAAGCAGTCAACACCCTCGATGGCATGGTCGGCTTCAAAGACAGCGAACACATCCACACAGGCTGGTTCAGCGCAAACCTCGACACGGTAGTCAACTATGTTCCAGCACGCTTAACCGCAGTACTTATCGTGATAGCCGCCGCCATAATCGGAGAAGACTACAAAACCGCATGGAAAATCGCCCGCCGAGACCACGCCAAAACGCCCAGCAGAAACCACGGCTGGCCAATGGCAGCCATGGCAGGAGCCTTACGCGTGCAACTGGAAAAGCCAGGGCAATACATTCTCGGCGATCAAATCGAACCGCTTACCCCGGACAAGATACTAAAAGCACTGAAACTCAGGAACGGCGCGCTGCTGTTATGCCTACTCTTAAGCTTACCCATAATTTTGCTCACGAGAATGTACTTTTTTCCCTACTAACTCCAGGCTGGCGTAGCTGCAAAACCTATTAATCGCACGTTCTCAAATAATTCCATCAAAAAAGGGATGCAGTGCACCATGGCCAGCACGTTTTCTCCGCAACGCCAAATTCTCATGAGCCATCAGCGTTCAACAAAAAATAAACTGCAGAACGCAGGTACACATTATGCGTGTTTGCCTGATTAATCCGCCGCGCATTCAGCCGAAAGCATGGGGTAAACCAAGCGTTTTTCAACCCATAGGCTTAGCGTACATAGCAGCCATACTGGAAAAGCAGCATGAAGTGTGCATAATAGATGCGCCCACAGAAGGCTGGCGAAACCTACAGCACATGGATGAAACAAAATACCGCGTCGGCTTAAGCAACGCAGAAATAGCAGATAGGCTCAAACGCTGGGCGCCAGATGCGATTGTAGTGGAGATTCCATTTTCAGGCTGGTCCAAAACCGCGTTTGAAGTCGCAGCCATCGCAAAAAGCATTAACAGTAACATCAGCACGGTGCTGGAGGGACAGCATCCTTCCGCGCGTCCTGAGGGCTGCCTCGCAAATCCCAATGTTGATTTCATCGTTATAGGTGAACCAGAAAACACCATATACGAATTAATCAACGCACTGGACATGGAAGCAGGAAATTTTGAACAAATAAAAGGAATAGGGTTCAAAAAAAATGGCGCACCAGTCATCACGCCGCCGCGGCCTTTGCTGGAGAATCTGGACGCGCTTCCTTTTCCAGCAAGACATCTTCTCCCAATCAAAGCGTATTATGAAGCCGTTAAAGAAAACCCGCTTAGAGGCGAAATCTACAAGCCCTGGACGGCGCTGATAACCAGCCGCGGCTGCCCATACGAATGCATCTTTTGCACGCACCACATAGTTTGGGGAAGAAAATGGCGTGGCAGAAGCCCCGAAAACGTGATTGCCGAAATAGAACACGTCATCAAAACCTACAATGTTAAGCAGATCGACTTTCTCGACGATAACATGACTCTTGACAGAAAAAGGATGGAAAACATCTGCGACCTCATCATAAAAAAAGGCTTGAAGTTTGAATGGTTCACCCCAAACGGCGTCAGAGCAGACACTCTAGACGAAAAACTCTTAACCAAAATGAAAAAGGCTGGATGCAAGAAAATCCGAGTCGCGCCAGAGTCTGGTGTACAACGTGTCGCAGACCAAATTATCAAAAAAGGTCTTGACCTTAAGAGCGTAGAGCAAGCTGTTGCCCTATGCAAAAAAGTTGGAATTAAGGTAGGCTGCTTCTTTGTAATAGGCTTCATAGGCGAAACGAAAAAGGACATACAGGAAACCATAAACTACGCCTACAAGCTTCGGCAACTCGGCGCAGAAAGCTTCGTCTTCAGCATAGCCACACCCGTCTATGGAACTAGACTTTATGAGCAAGCAAAAAGAGAAGGCTTCTTAAGAGAATGCTTCAGCGATGAGGCCTTAGCTGGCGCGGAACCGCTTATTGAGACGCCGGAATTTTCAGCCGATGAACTGCGCGACCTATGCATGCAAGCCAATCTTGTTAATCCCATCTTTACTCGTGACAAGATAATAAGAGCCATGAGAAACCCACGAAAAACATTAAGGACACTGTTAGGAAAAAGATGAAGCCAGATCCTAAGCAACACACATAAATGTTCAGCTATGCCTTTAATGGCAAACAAACTTTAGGCATTTACTGGCTCGGCACTTTGTGCTCGGAGCTTTCTTTTCCTAAGAAAGGCTAGAAAAGCCAAAATCACAACGATGCTAGTAAGGGAAACTATAATCGAAGGCACCGTTATCCCTATTGGTGATAAGCCTAAGAATAGCCCAGAAACTCCAACTATACTGAAACTTAGGGCCACTGACAAAACAGCTTTTTCAACTAAATCCAATTTCCCTTCCTGAAACAAAACGCTGACAAGACAATAGCCTGGAACAACAGCAACAAAGATGAAACCAAACACGTACGTGAATACTGAAAATGGCGAAGCACTAGGAACCAGGTAAACACAAAGCAGAGTCAAAGCTGTATATAATAAGACTATTCCAAGCCAACTAGAAGCCTTCAACCTTTTTATCCTTCAACAAATTTAAAGCAAACTTCAAAAAATAAAAAGAGAGAATTAGAGAAAGATCTTGTAGATCGGATGCTGCTCATGTAGCGGTCTAATGTCCAAGTCGCCCATCGCAGATGCAATATACGTGTCAACTATAGCCACTGCGGGGAAGACGAAGTCAGACTGCTCAGCCGGCCCGAACATCAGCCAGTTAGCACCCAGAGTCTGCATTATAGCATTGGTAGCAGTTCTAGTGCCAAGACGGAATTCCTTAGGAACATGTGCCTTAACCCAGCCCATAGTGGTAACAACGTTTCCAGTGCCCAATCCCGTCGGATGACCGTATTTCTCCTTTATTTTTGGTATCGCTCTAACAGCAGTGCCCATGTCTGGTTCAAACGCGGGAATAGCAGTGTCAATCAACGGTTTTGTGATTCCACCCTCTTTGGCCAAGGCTAAAGCTTCTTCTAAGACTTGCATTTTCCCTTCAAGGCTATTATCCTTTGGATTGTCAGCCAGCACGATTGACGCAGTGATCCCGCATTCCTTGACCTTCGCCGCTTCAGCTTTGGAGACACCTTTGTAGAATGAGTTGTATATGCACCTGTCTTGAAGACCAGCATTCTTGATGATTTCCGCGCCCGCCATACGCGTCTTCGGGCTCATGGCGTCCAACATAATCGGCGCATCAGTTTTGTCAGCAACGAAAGGAATATACTTTGAAAAAGCTTCCTCGGTGGTTCCAACGACATCTAAAGCAAATGGCACACCAGTCAAGTCGCGCAATGTCTCCATCTTGTTGATTATCGCTTCCGCTTCTTTTGCGTCAAATATTCCTCTGTTCGCGTCTTGCACCATTTTCTGACCAAGCCAGAAAATAGAGCCTATCAAGAAAGTTGGTAGCTCTCCTGGTTGACCGCCTACTTGCACTTTTCCTATTTGGTATACCTTTTGTTCTGTATTGAACTTAAACATCTTGCCTCATCTGAACCTAAAATTTACTTTTTCTTTTCAGCTATTGCTTTCTTTGCTAGTTCAACGCCTTCTTCCTTATTCTTACCGAATAAAGCTCCGAAAGCATCAGCATCTTCCTTTTTCACCGCGGCACCGCCCATGATAATTATCAGTTTTCCTTTAAGCCCAGCAGCTTTCAGCGATTCATCCAGTTTTGCAAGGTTGTTTTTCGCAGGCACCGTGTTAATTGAAAGTGCCAGTATATCAGCATTGGACTCTTTGACTTTGTCTACAAAAACTTGCGGTGCAACACTTTTGCCTGCATCGACAGTTTTGAAGCCAGCGCGCTTCAATGCCTTCCTAACCGCTTCTTTGGCGGTATCATGCATGTCGGGTTCAAGATTGCCGATAACAACGGTTCCAAGTGGGTTTTCAGGTTCAGGTGGCTCTTTTTCCATCATAGATTTAAGCCATGACATTTTAACTTACTTCCCTTCAGGTTTTACCCTCGCTTTTTATATTTGAATATCATATTTAAACTTTAACTCTGAATCTATATTAACCATTCAAGAAATAAGAAAAACATGCTTGGGAAGGCTGAAAATGCACAAAATAGCAAGTGAGACGCGCCTGCTGTTCCTTATTTTAACAATTGCCTTTCTATATCGGATACTGCTGATGAGCTGGGCAATTTACCCGCCAGGCGCTGACATCGGGTTACACCAAAGCGTCATCAAGTCAATTGTGCTTTCTGGTAATACAGATTTCCTCTGGAACAACTATCAAATGGGCGGCGGGCTTTCCCTAACATTCCCAGGATACCACATCTTCGTGTCCTACATAATTTTATTAACAGGCATTCCTGATTATTTGACCCACTCGCTAGTTGTTTCCTTTTTTTCCGCACTCATTGTATTAGTTGCGTATCTAATCACACGAGCGGTGTGGATGGAATCAACTGCCTTAATAATCGCGTTTTTAGTGGCAATTTCGCGGTTTGACATAGAAATGCTACTGTGGGGAGGCTACCCTAATGTCATAACGTTGATGCTCATACCTTTAATTTTTTACTTATTCTTGCAAAAAAACAAATTTTCGTTGCTGCCGTTTCTCGCCGCAACCTCCCTTTTATCTGGAACGCTGTTCCTATCGCACTCCCTAAGTGCAAGTATGTTCTTGGGCATAACATTTGTCGCTTCGATTTTTACTTTAATTTTTTCCAGAAAAACTGGCATGTCAAAAAGGCAGGTTCTCACATGGTTTTTACCCGTTATCCTCGGGGCAGTGCTTGTTTCGCCTTTTCTGGTTGAAGTTGCACCGGCTTATTTAAGTGACAATAGAGAAGCATTTACAGGCGGCATATCAGACATCCGGCAAGCACTGCTTTCGACAAGAGTACTTCCTCTAGAGTGGGTGATTCCCCTTTTCGGCTCGGTTATCTTTTTCTTCTTGTTCTCTAAAAAATACAAAGGCAATTTCTTCACAGTTCCCGTCTTTCTCTTCGTTTCATGGATCTTAGTGCCCATGACTTTTACCCAGGGATACTTGGTGGGAATGTATACAGACTATAATCGATTCTTATACTTCATCATATTGCCAATTATAATCTTGATTGGCCTTGGAATTGATCATGGCGCAGCCTTCTTTGCTCGCATAATAGACACGTACTTATCCCTAACCAAAAACGCACCAACGACGAAGAGCGTAAGCAAGGCAAGCTCAAAACTCATGCGGCGCTTGTCGCGTAAAAACCTCTACACTGGCTTTGTTCTCGGCTTGTTGCTGTTCTCGTTTTTATGCGTACCACTCTTCGTAACTCCCATTCAAGGGGTAACAGTGCAAAGCTTCTACCAAGTAATGAATGACAAAGGCTATGAAGCAATAGAATGGGCTAGGCAGAATACCCCTGCAGGTTCAGTGTTTGTCTCCGATGCGCTCTATGGTTGGTGGTTTTCAGGTTTCGCAGAACGCCCAACCTTAAGCGCTGTTGATCCGCAGTATTTGACGCTTGCCCGCGAGCTTGAACCTGCAAAGATAGCGAAAAACCTGCTTGACACAGATTACCTAATCGATAATGGACTAATTCAGGTTCGAGAAGACGGCGGCTACATTGGAAGACATAACCCGATGTTTCTGGCTAAGCTAAACTGGACCTATTTCCCCTATCCTTTCATGCACTTCAATAACAGCGCAACAGAAATCAAATACCGCATTGGCGAAGAAGTGCAGTCTTTAAGCTTAATTCAGCTTTCAGTAAAAGAAATGCTGGTGGAAAACGACGCCGAGCAAATGCACGCCACTATCACCGTGAAAAAGGGCAATGACTTTTTCAATTACACGCAGTTAACAACAGTTTATAAAGGAGCACAGTTTGTTAACATGACCGTTACTTTAGAGAGTACACTTGATGACGTTTGTTTGGACTGGCTTACGTTCACAGTGCACAGTAAAGGCAAGGTAATAGTTACACTCCAAAATAAAACAGTCGGTTTGTTAGATGAGGGCGTGAAAGCTTTGGCGCAATTGATTTTCGATGAATCAGAATTAAACCTCAAAGTGGTCAACAATGAAAATCCATGCATACTCGAATTAGAATACAACTTGAAAGGTAAATCTAAAGCGCAGATTCAGCTTCTAGCAAGCGCTTTTTCGGTTACAGACAACCCAAGCACGTATAAAAACCCAGAAAACACAAAAAAGAGCATGACGGACATAGTCTTGAGTAATCTTGAATCGCTTCAAGAAGGCAAGCTGCTTAAACCACATCAAGAGGAGAAAGAGTACGGCATCTTTGTATTTGATTACAAGAAAGCAATAAAAGACTGGGCTATTTCCTATGTTGCCTGTCGAGATACGGAATTAATCCCAAAATTCGCAAAGGATCCCATGTTTAACCTCGCGTTTATTAACGATGAGGTAGCAATATTTGGGGTTAAACGATCTTAAACCCAAGAGAGGAGGCAACTGCAGTCTTGGCGCAGAAACTTGAAAACCAAAAATTTTTCGAAGCGATTTTCGGGATGGCTTTCTCAATATTTATTTTGGTGCTTTTTTATGCGCTCATATCAATGAACGGCGTGGTTCTAGGAAATGATCCTGCTGTCCATTTAGAAAAGGCCCAGATATTTCTACGAACTGGCAAGATACCCTTAGAAAACCTGGGTTGGGCGCCGCCACTCTACTCGATCATGCTTGCGGCGTTCATTTCTTTTACTGGTGCAAGCAGCATTGAGCAGATGATCTTTTTGGTTAAGGCGGCTGCCGTAATTATCGACTGGCTACTGGTGTTATCTGTTTATTTAATTGGCGTCAAATTTTTCAGCAAAAAAACAGGGGTTGCCGCCGCAATTTTACTTTTAATGTGTGTTCCAATGTATGAAATCAACCTGTGGGGCGGCTACACAACCATACTTGGATTAGCTTTCATGCTCCTGCTACTCTTATATTTGCCTTCAGCAAAAGATTTCACACATGTTGTAATTACCTTCTTAGCAGGCTTTTCGTTAGTTTTGTCCCATCAGTTGACCACGTTTGTAATCGCCTTAATCCTTCCACCAATCCTCCTCGTTTTACTCATAAAATCTAGGGGTACATACTTCAAAGCGTTAGTGGCATTGATTCTGGGCGGCGGGTTAGCGTTTTTCCTTTACTATTTCAAGGCGACAATAGCGTACGTTGACGTGCTCATTGAGCATGTATTCCTAACGCAGAAGGCTTACGTCTAT
The DNA here is from genome assembly GCA_037481775.1 of Bathyarchaeia archaeon. Classification (GTDB taxonomy): domain Archaea; phylum Thermoproteota; class Bathyarchaeia; order Bathyarchaeales; family Bathycorpusculaceae; genus JAOAIV01. Next base: position 53,889 of record JBBFKZ010000002.1, on the reverse strand, counting down.
CAGATTCCATACGTCAGCCTTAACGCTTTCATGATGAATTTTGGGTTCATACTCATAATTGCGCTAGTCGGCATTTTTATTGCATTCTCTACATTAAAAGCAGAAAAGCACTTGACGTGCTTTCTGATTTTACTCTTAAGTTTCCTTGTGCCCCTTGTTTTGTCGCAATCGCATATGTTTGGGTTATATCTACCTTTTCAATGGTTCGTTTATTATTTGATGCCGCCCATGGCTATTCTAGCAGCCGTTGCGTGTACAGCTATAATTGATCAGGTCGCAGCCTTCTATCTCAAGTACAAAAGAAGATGGAAGAAGATACAGTTGCAGGCGATAATTCTTGTGCTTATTGTTTTGGCATCTTTGATTTTTCTGTTTCGTTCAGGAGTCGTCTATGGGAAAATCATGGAAGCCAGCGTGTACTATTCAACAACTGATTTGAAAGCGTACGATGCAGGCGTTTGGCTTAGGAACAATTTTCAAGAAGAAGCAACCGTGGTTGTTACAGAAGTTCCCGGTTTTTGGTTCCAACTGTTCTCAGGCAAGACTGTTATAGCGCAGACGAGTCCTACAGTCGAAAGAAACGTAATTGCTGAGGCGGTTTTAGACTTAACTTACGAAGTTGAGCACCCGCTAACTTTGATCAGGGTGTATGACATGACCAAAGGTGATGTTTCTGACGAAAGCTACGTTTCCATAAACCATGTTTGGTACATGGTCTCATACTCGGCAGCAGATGGGAACTTCATCTCATACAATGTAGACGGCGTTGAAAAAAGAACACAGTTGTCTAATTTTAACAGGGAAACGATTTTTGACGACGCGGCTTCTACTAAAAAGCTGTTAATCCGCTACTTCAATGATGAAATAAGCATTAAACAAACGATTTTAATTCAAAACGACAGATACCCAATAAATGTTACTTGGGCAGTATCGCCTCTAAAAAGTAGCGTCAGCAATGTCTCACTGTATTTGAGTACTTTCTTTGACTTACAATTCTCCTTCGAGAAGGCGTATGTTCCAGGAGTATTAAGCTGGGAAAACCCCTGGAGCCGCCCCACGTACATTCACGGAAATGATTGGGCAGTAGTGAACTTTACCCGCTCAACCTTGACAGATAACTACATCGGTTTCTATGATGCAAAAAACGAGGTAATCTTTGCACTGAGCTTTAGCGAGCTACCTGATTGGGGAAACGTGGGTGTTTTGGCAAGCAACCAGATAGACGCTGTGCGCGTTCAGTACAACTTTGACAGGATCAGCGTTAACCAAACGGCCTCTTTCACGTATCAAATTCTTACGTTTTCGAAAAACAGCCAGCCTGAAATGATGCGGCTAAGCGAGGTGAAAAGTCTATTTACAGCTAAACTCGCTACGCCTTTTGAAGTACGAAGCCGAGACTACCATGAATTCATCAAAGAACGTAACATCAAATTTATCGTTTATGACAGAAACAAACTTGACACAAAAATTATCGGCTGCAGACGTTTAGAAGTAATCTATTCAAATGACAGATACGTAATTTTCAAAATTAAGAGTAACTTCTAAGAGAATTTACTTAACTACAAGTTGAAAGTGCAGGTAGACAAGGAAAGAGGATTATTGCCCTGATTGCGCTTCTCGAAGTACCTTAGGCACATATGCACAAGCAGGATCGCTTTGGAATAAGTCGCCGGTGTAATATTCGGCGCGTGTGCGGCAGCCTCCGCAGATTTCGCGGTACTCGCAGACGCCGCACTTGCCCTTAATGTTGCTTTTGTCTCTTAGTTTAAGGTGAAGTTCGGAACGCTGCAGCTCATCCCATGTTTCACGCAAACCTTTAGATTTAACGTTTCCAACACGGTAGCCTTCGTGGAAACCGCATGATCGGTAGTCTCCGTTTTCTGTGACGCTGATGTAGTTTCCGCCGATTGTGCACTTACCCAGAAAACGCTGGGTGAACCAGTCCCAGAAGTCAGCTGGGTTTCGTTGGCGCACAATTCGAGCGTAAAAGGGTGCATAAACATTTACATGCACTTGATCAGCATACTTGACTTGCAGATCGTAAATGTTGTTAAACGCCCACTCATATTCCTCAGGAGAAGGCGCCAAATTAGGCATGTTAGGATCAGCGCGGCCTACGGGCACCAAATTGTGGAAAACAACCATTCGGGCTTTGTGTTCAGCTGCCAGCTTAACCACATGCTCAGCGTCTTTGAGGTTATACTTAGTCATAGTTGTAACTATGCAGTCGAGGATGCCATTTTCTGATAGACGTTTCATAGCGTAAAGCGCCTTATCATAGCTACCCTTGCCGCGTATAATGTCGTTTGACTCCCTAGCGCCGTCGATGCTGACGGCTGTGTGAACTTCATGACGAACAAGGTTATTAAGCCGCTTCTCATCAAAGGCAAACCCGCTGGTTATGAGGCTAACTTCGAAACCAATCTTTTTCGCATATGCTATTACATCAAAGATGTCTTCGCGAACCAAGGGTTCGCCGCCGCTAATGCCGAACCAGGGAGAGCCGAAATTATAAATTTCATCTACAATCTTGCATGCAGTCTTAGTATCTACTTCAGCGTCTTTAGCGTATTCAGGCGTGTAACTGCAATACATGCAGTTGCCTACACATCTCCGCGTACATCTCCAAGTGACCATGTACAAAGGCGCTTTTTTCGAAGCCATCAAGCTCACAAGCAAATTTAGATAAAACCTTTATGATATAAGAGTTACGATAAAAACCCCTAATTTCAGCATCATAAGTGAAAGAAGCAAAAAAGCGTAAAACTAAAAACAGCATTGTCCATCTTTTTTCTGGAAATTCATCCAGAACCTGAAAACGTGATGTCAGATTGTTTAGGCTGAGGGCGTCTGCGTTTGTAACGCTTGATTACCACCACAGCAACAATGGCCACTGCAGCAGGCAGGATCACGGCTAAAGCTTGAAGCAACATGGCCTTAACGGGATTTACCACAGCAAAGCATACAGTTTCCGACGCGGCAGTGTTGCCGAAGCCGTCAACGGCGTAAACTGTCAACGCATAAGCGCCCTCAGCCAGCCCAACCAACGTAACATTCCCATCCACAGGCCTACGCGCATGACCATTCAAGCTATAGCCCATCCAGACCACCGGGCGATCCACCGCGAAAACCAAGGAAACATTCCCCGTCGCGTAAGTCGTGTTTTCAGGCGAAAGCACACGCACAAGCGGCGGCACCATACCATAGCCCGGCGGCAGAAAACGCTCAATTTTGTTGCTGGGCTTCACTATGTCGGAGACTACTGGCGTGAATCCGCCTATCACGTAGATAATATCTTTGTATGCGGCGACTCCAGGGTAGACGCGGCCAGTAGGCATGCTTGCGCTCTGGATCCAAGAGTCGTTTTCCGGGAAATAGATGAATGTGTATCCCGCTTTCGAATACCCAAAAACCGGAACTATGAGATCCGAGGAGAAAACACATATCATTTTCTCGGCTAAATATCCACTCGTGGCTACTGCGGTTGCATGATATAAGGGTGTTGGAGGGGGCGTCATCGCTCTCCATGAATCGTTCTCCGAATCGTAGACGTACATGCTATCTTCAGATATCGCGTACAACTTCGCTTCCAACTCCACTAAAACGTTGTTAAATTTGCTTACGGGCAGTGGTGTCTTCCTTGTCCAAGTATCAGTTTCCGGGTCATAGACATAATGGCCGCCTCCACTAACCACCACATGAATCTTATCCTTTAACACAGCGGCAGATGTCTCAAAGTGAGACATGCTTTTCACTTCAACCAACGCCTCAGTAGGTAAAGGTGACCTAGGTTCCCATGTATCAATTGTAGGGTCGTAAACCTCAACCACACCAGTTGCCCCATCACTTGAGAACCCACCTATGCAGTAGATCATGCCATGGTAAACTGCTATTCCAAAATAAGCTCTAGCGGTGGGCATAGGTTTCCTAGAAACCCAACGGTTCGCTATAGGATCATACTCTTCATTAGCATCCACAACAGAAGGATAAGTATAACCCGGCCAGTGTGAATGGACGGAGCCACCTAACGCGTAAATTTTGCCATTTACTGCTGCTGCACCTAATCCTCCTCGGGGAGTATACATCTCACCCATTACCTCCCATGCACTGCCGTTCTGCCATAATCCCTCAGTTTGTGATACAACTTGGGTAGCGCTCAAGCTGTGGTACTCGTCTTTAACCCAGTTGCTGATCCCTAGCTTTTGACCAAGATTTCCATACGCGTCATCGGCATAAACTAAACTTGATTGTGCAAAGGCAAAAAAGATAAGCAAAACTGAGCCGAAAGCAAAAATAATTACACGCGCCCCGTAAATTTTTGATAGCGACATTTTTAATGTGCATGTAATAAAAAAATGAGGAAAAAGATGAAGCAGATGGAATATTTTGCTGTAGGTGATCATGTTGGATCCTCACGCTTTTAGACATATATTTCCATTGCCGTAAACGGCCATTCTAGAGCCAGCCCCGTAATGATTGTTCCATTGTCCATTATAATAAAACGGCCATACTGCTGTGAATCCTGTGTTGAGGGGAGAATTCACAAAATAGTTGCCCCAATGTTGCCATGAAGCGTGGTCTAGAGCTTGGTTTACTGTCATCTGATAGAATAGGGCATAATAGAAGAAACTGTTAACCCAATGCATATACTCAATTCCTGTGTTATAGGGTATGCGTTGAATAAGAGACGCAGAACCGTATGTAAAGCCTATATAACATTGAGAGCCACTGTCTGGCACTGCATATCCGTCGACACTTATATGCTGTGTCACGTTAAAACCTGTGCCTTGGGATCTCACGGTACGCTGAGTAAATGCAAAGGGTAGCCCGCGCGCCCGGCCATTCACGAGTCCCTGCCACAGTTCTCCTGAAATTGGATGCCAGAGACTTGCGGACATGCATGTGCTAACGAACGCAAACATTATTTTTCGTGAAGTAGTCCTTGGATAGATATCCATGTCATAAACTCCGTTATTTGGTTGATCTATACCGGGATATGAGCCTAACTCAATGCCTATGTTATCTTCGAACATAAAATGAAATTCACCTAGTGGTGCTTGTGAGTAGTCATCTCTGCCAACTCCGTGATCAAATACTATTACTGCCACGCTATCATAATTGCTGGTTAAACTCTGAAGCGTAGAAAGAACATAGCTCTTCACCGAACCAGGATTCCCCTGCATATTAAACGCAGAGTAGCCGTTGGAGCCAAAATAGTTGACAACGTTGCCGCTGATATACCGCTGATACGTAACCTCATTCGGATGCTTACGCCAACTAAACCCCAAGTTCGAATTATACGCGCCTATGCTCTCCGAACCCCAAACCACCGCAGCCCTCGACGACGAAGCAGAAACAGGCACACATTGAGAGAACGCAACCAACAATATTACCAGGCACAGCAGCACCACCACAACCTTAACGCCCCACCTCGCTTTTCCTCCATCCGCCAAAACCGGCGCAGCCACAAACGCCACAGCACACAAAGCCGAAAACGCAAAAAACGCTTACGCGCCACTTCCATCAGGCTCCATTGGATTTAGGGGTACACCCCAAAATGTTATAGTGAGTGATTTTTAACATATAGCATTTTCCTCAAAATTCAAAATTACATTCAGCCTCTGAACATAATCATTCGCTTTTCACCAAGATAGAGTAACAGATTAAGGATATACAACATAGTTGACCTAAAAAAGGCCCAATTAGAGCACGTGTCTGAGTGTGAACGGGGTATTGCTGGCGGCGCCATCCAAATAACCAAGGGAAACAGCAAACCTCAGAAGTTCCTGAAAAAGTTTCAGAAAGAACTAAAGAACAAGAAGGTCGCGTTATTCGTTTGCTGCGGCAGCGCAGAGCCAATAGATGACAAAGCGGACAAAGCCCAGTCGATAGCGGATGCCAGACGAAAATATCTGGAAGCAGTTTCGAAAAAGATCAAACCCAGCGGCTCTTTCTTTGCATTGGCGCTTTCAATTTTGCTTTGAGAAAATCTTATAAGCCTTCCGTTATAGAGTGAGGTCAGTTTCTAATCGAGGAGAGTGTGCGTAAAGAATGTCTAAAGTGAAAGAATACTCAGCGATGACTAAAGATAAACTTATGACCTACACGTTTGCTGCCCTTGTGGTAATTGCAGTCATAACAGCTGTCATGTGGTTCGGTACAATCGCAAAGGATCCAATGACGCAGGCGCCTATAGGCATGGACTACGGTGTAACGCTCATTATAAGCTGCGCTATCGCTGTTGGTGTTGCAGTAGGCGTAGATGTGCTCTTACACAAAGTGGCCGCTGATAGTCCTCTTAACATAATGTCTGCAGCTGTTTTCGGCATGATTGTTGCGCTTTGCTACAGTTATGGCGAGCCTTCAATGCGTGCTGTCGAAGTTCTGCCGTTGATTGCACCTCAATCATTCCTGTACGTGGCGCTTATAACACTTGTCGGCATGGTGTTGTTCAAAAAGCTTCAGGGACTGAAGGGGAGAAAATACGTGAACCCAGCGGCAGCCGCAAAGCTTCTGGTGCTAGCGTTTGTGGGAATATTTACTGTTTTGATTCCGTCAGATCACTTGAGCACGGGCATGCTTGGTGTGCCCTCATTAGCAGGTCCAATTGGATATGACATTGTCAGCGGCAATGGAATGGCGCCTTTTGGCTTCTACATTTATGGTTGCTTTGGCAATCCGGGCTTAACAATCATGGGAGCAACTCAGACGGACATAGTAAACACGCTGCTATTACAGAAGTTCCACGGCTGGGCAGGAGGCGCCTCAAGCATTGCAGTCATAATCGTGGGCATTGCGCTATTCGCCATTTGCCGCAAATACATTAAATGGAGAATAACCGTTGCGTACCTTGCGACAACAGCCTTGGCTGCAGTTGCATTCGCATTTGCCTTCGGTGATCCAGATCCACTCTTGAGAGTGATGTTCCACCTGTTCATTGGCAGCTCAATTTTCCTAGCGTTCTTCATGGCTACTGACCCGGCAACTACGCCGTTAACGTACTTGGGACAGATAATATTCGGCGTCGGCTTAGCCATATTAACAATGCTGATTCAAACATACATGGGCTTCTTTGGCGGCTCAATTCTTGCGTTAGTTATAATGAACCTGACTTCGCCATTTTTGGATAAAGTTGGGAAACTAAAACCCACAGCAGAAAAGAAGGAGCCGAAGTTGCCTAAAGCCAAACAATTCGCGATCGTGAAAACAACAGACTGCATAAGATGCGGCGCCTGCATGCGTGTATGCTGTCACAAACTGAGCCCAATCTTGATCAAAGAAGCGTTTGACAAAAAAGACGTAAACAAATTGGTTAAGCTACAAGCGGATCTCTGTGACGGATGCGGCCACTGCACCTTTGTCTGCCCTGCAAGAATTGACATTAGAAACAGTGTACTCAGAGCAAAAGCAATGTTACGTCAACAGTAATTCCTTAACTGTCATAATCCTCTTTTTATTTTTTACTTTAAAAAACAACTTTTGAAGACATTATATTTGTTTGCTTGTTAACAAATTTTCGATGTGCGCAACAAAACTTTTTAGCATTAAGCTTATAAGCTCACCAGCAAGTAAATAGTTCAAGGGATGGGAATGGAGCCAGAAAAATTTAAACTAGCTGATCTAATTGATGGCATCGTCATACCGATAATTCTGGTGGTTCTTATCTTCGTTCTCGCAGTTTACGTTAATCCCACAGGACAATATCATGTGCTCGGCGAGACAAACGTGATAGCAGTGATTCTAACACAGGGCTTCGCTCAGATGATTGTTCTCGGCGTCCCTCTTATCTTGGGTTTACTTTGGAACAAGTGGGCTGGCGGCGCAGCAGGCTTCATTATGGGCGGCATGTACTACGTAGCAAGCGCAGGACAGTACAACGGCTTATACGCCAGTATGGGCGTAACTGCCTACAACTTCTTCGGCGACATAAGCATGCTCTTCTACCTCGTCAACGCCGTTATAATCGGTTACATGGCCGGCTCATTAAGCAAAGGTTCAACAAATTTCAAACGAATGCTGGGCGCAAGCTTAACCGCGGCGATAACAACAGCGATAATCCAAGCTTTCATGAACTACAATGTCGCTCTTGAACCGGGCAGAATGATGGCGCAGAACTCTTGGGCAACAGATCCAGTGATGGCAGTTGTAATTAACTTCGTTCCAAGCATTGCATTAGGCATAATAGTGCCCATACTCGCTAAAGTGATGACTTGGTACGGAATACAACCAATGAAACACTACGCGAGCTAAACATCTTCCCTTTTTATTTTTTTGTTTTTAAAAAGTTAGAGTTGGTTGTTAAGCGGCTTTAGGAGCGAATTCCCAGGCGATGTTTCCTTTCCAGATGTCGCCGAGCTTTGTTATTCGAATTTCTTTATCGTTAATTTCGATAAGACCCTTTTCTTTAAGCCGCTGAAGTTGCTGTGGAAAAACGTCTTCAGGAAGCTTTCCGAATCTACGCTTGAAGTCTATTTTGTCAACTGGAAGCCGCAGGTAAAGCCGCGTCATAGTTCTGCGCATCATGTCTTCGTCGGTGGATTCTGAAAGCCTGTTAATAGGTAATCTGCCCGCGGTAACGGCAGTCATATACTCTGCTACGTCTTCAGTGTTAGAGTAGGAGAATCTTTGCAGATAGCCCATGAAGCATCCGGCGCCGGTGGTCAGTATGCCGCCCCAAGGCCAGCCGTTCAAGCAGTTCTCTCTAAAATGCCATTCTACTCTGCTGAAGCGGTCATGCCCAACGGCTTTGTAACCGGCTTCTGTCAACATTTTATAAGCTACCAGATACAGCTGCTTCTCATATTCAGCGTCGCCTGGCGGAGGAACCACACCCTTTTGTATCATAGTCTCAAGTGGTGTACCCGGGTCAACATGCAGGGAATAAGTGTCAACTTCAACGTCAAGCTCTATGACTTTTTTGAGCGTATCTATCCAGCTTTCCATAGTCTGCCCAGGAAGATTATACATTAAGTCAACGCATACGCATAAACCGAGCTTTTTAGCGTGTCTGATGGCCTTTTCCACGCTTGCTGCACTATCAGGCAAGCACAGCATCTTCCGTAAGTTATCATCGAATGTTTGCGCGCCTATGTCCATCTGATACACGCCGTAGGCTGCAAGCTTGTCGATTTTGCTCAGCGCCAGCGTCTTCGATGAACCAGTAACTTTTATGAAGTATTCTTTGTTGGTGGTGAACCGCTGCTTGCAGAACTCGATAAGGTCAATCATCTGCTCGGCAGAAAGCACGCTTGGTGTTCCACCGCCCAAAACTATCTCGTCAAACACGCTGGTTCGCACATACTTTGTTTTAGCGTACATATCCAGCTCTTTCTTTAACACCGCCAAATAATCGTCTATGTTCACCTTAGCCGTGGCGGTGGTTGGGAAATAGCAGAAAGCACATTTTGAGTCGCATATAGAGATCCAAGGCTGCAGTTCCATCAATTTTCCTGAAGTGTTCTCAGTTGACAGGAAATCAAGAAACGCGCGGTATGTCTCAGGCTTTATATCAGGATAATCACGGTAAGTGTATGGCGGCCAATTTTCCCTTGAATCATAAGCATTCGAATTGTTCGGTTCAAGAACGGCGTTTTTCATTTAAGTCTTTCCTCGATGTTTCATTGTTTTTAACCGTTTGAAGTAGTAATAAAGTTTCCGTTAAAACCTCTACTTTTTCAAGAACTGTGCCAGCTACATGATTCCAAGACAATTCAACGAGTAGATTCGGCGCCGCATACCCTTCCTTAGTTAGGCTTCATTGCTTGCAAAAGCATGGCCTGTTTAGACTTACATATGGGACTTAATTCGCCACAGCAAATAGTTTGCAGATGTTCGCGCCATTATTTTACTGTAAAAGTTGCCTTTCACGTAGCCTTTGACCATTTGGCGAAGCACATATCGCGGAGAATAGAACTTGTCGTAAAACTGCTTCCGCATCCTGCTGATTTCTTCAGAGGGCAGATCTGGATTCTCAAATATCGGATTCATCGTATTATATAATGTCCAGTCGGTAACCATTTTCCATCCCATGCGCTCGATTAAAGCGCGAAGTTCAGTGCCGGGATACGGCGTGGCTAAACATAGCCACACATCATCAGGCTCCAAGGTATGTATGAAATCCAATGTTTGCTTCAGCGATTCTCGTGTTTCTCCAGGATACCCTATTATCGTGGATACCGCAACAAACAATCCTTCTTCCTTTGCAATTCTAACAGCCCTTGCGCTTTGTTCTGTTGAAACTTTCTTTTTTACCGCATCTAGAATTCTTTGGCAGCCTGATTCTACACCGAAGGAAACTTCGTTGCATCCTGCCCGTCGCATTTTAGCCAAAACTTCTTTGGAAACCTGATCGACTCTTGTCTGGCAGCCCCACGCAATCTTTAACTTCCTGCTGATTATTTCATCGCAGATGTCGAATATCCTTTTTTTATCAAGAGTCAACGCGTCATCGTGGAATGATATGCCCTCCGCGCCATACGTGCTTATCAACCATTCCATCTCATCTACCACGTTCTTAGGGCTTCTTGCGCGGAATTTGGCGCCAAACATCTGCGAGGCCACACAGAAGGAACACTGGAAGGGGCAGCCTCTGCTTGACATGAGGGGCAGGAACTTTTTCCCGCAAATCCGATAACGCTCTATCGGGAGGCTCTTGTACGAGGGATGCGGCAGCGCGTCAAGGTTCTGAATGAATGGCCGATTAGGCGTCTTAACGATTTCCCCATCATGCTTAAAGGTTATACCCCTTATCTTGCTGAGATTCCGTAATTCAGGCAGGTTTTGAGCAAGTTCCAAAAGAGTTTCTTCGCCCTCGCCGCGCACTATTACGTCAACCGCCGGCTCTTCAGTGAGGATCTCGGTATCTGCGAAAGTGGCGTGCGGACCGCCCATAACAACCTTGGTATCTGGGCATGCTTCTTTTGCCACCCGCGCGGATTCAAGCGCTGAAGGCACTGTGGGCGTCATAGAAGCTATGCCAACCAACGCAGGCTGCATGGAGGATAATTCTTCTTTCAGCTTTTTATGATCCATTCGGCAGGCGGGGCAGTCAATTATGGTTACGTCGAAATTGTTTTGTTCAAGCACGGCGGCCAAGTATGCCAAGCCGAGAGGGGGAAATAACGGATGCTGATAAGTTGCCTCGATAATAGGCGAATTAACTAAAGCTATTTTCGCTTTTTTCACTTCTTTCATGGGCTTATTACCTATTCAGAGTTGTCGAAGCCTTTTTCCCAAACGTAAACTTGGCTGAGGCAGCAATTTGTTGACTGACTTAAACATTGGCGTTATTAATAAGCTTTGATTAGACCACGCGCTTTTCGGGATTTTCAAGTTAATTCGCAGAAAATCGCTGCGGGAGAATTAAAAAATGATGTACAAAGCAGGATGCTTATTGCTTTCTTAGGCTTTCAGGTATGTATGCGCATGCTGGGTCTGACTCATATATGTCGCCTGTGTACGCGTAAGCTCTGTTTCTGCAGCCGCCGCATATTTCGCGGTACTCGCAGACGCCGCACTTGCCTTTCAGGATGCTTCTGTCTCTGAAGCTGTTGTAATAGGCTGATTTTTGGATTTCAGCCCAAGTGTCCTTCAAGCTTTTTTCTCTTATGTTTCCAAGCATCATCGGTTCCGAGGGCTGCAGATCCGTGTAGAAGCAGGGGATTAAGTCGCCGTTTTCAGTTACGCTTATGTATCCGCCAAAAGCGAAGTAGGTGCATTTTCCATGGAATTTATGCTCATACCATTCCTGAAAGTTCGGCGGATTACGTTGCTTGACCACACGCGCAAAATGCGGGCAGTGCACGTGGATTTCAAATTTTCCTTCGTATTTCAAGGTTAAGTCCCATATGTGATTAAGAGCCCACTCATACTGCTCGGGAGAAGGCGTTAACTCCATGGTCTCCTTTGCTCTTCCGCTGGGCACGAGATGGTTAAACCATACGAAATTGGCGCGGTAGGTTTCAGCTAGCTCAGCCACATGATCCAGATGCTGATAGTTTATGGAGGTTATAGCTGCAGCCAGCCCATTCAGAATTTTCCCTTTTGACAATTTTTGAATAGCTGCCAGCACCTTCTTGTACGAGCCTTTTCCTCGCAGCTGATCGTTTATTTCTTCCGGGCCGTCTATGCTTACGGACGTCCAGACCTCGTTTCTAACAAGATTATCATAAATCTTGCCGTCAACGAAATGCCCGTTAGTTAGTAGGCAAACATTGAGGCCAAGGCTTTTCGCGTAACCAACAATTTCAAATATATCCTTCCGCAACAGCGGCTCGCCGCCCTTGATGCCGAACCACTTGACGCCGAAATTGTAAACTTCATCGACCAAGTGCAGCGCTTCTTTGGTGCTTAATTCTCTTGGAGCATGCGCAGCCGTTGCATCAACATTACAGTATCTGCAATGCGCGTTACAGGCACCTGTTGCCCGCCAAGAAGTCATAAGTAAAGGACCCTTGTTTGCCAAATTAAAACCCATCTCCCGATGCTGTTTTGTTAATTCATTATTCACCTTAAGATAATGTCATCCTAAAAAAGATTATGTGCTTCATCCCAGCATTGCCCTTTATGCAACTAAGCAACACAAGACATGCTGAACTGTTGTGAACTATAGGAAGAGGCGCGGCTCCATAAGCTTTATAGTTAAATTAAAGCTTACCATTTATCATGGGGGAGAACCGTTGAGGTACAAGAGGCTTTTGATTGTCGCAATAGTTTTGATTATGCTTTTAATCGCGACAATATATGTCAGAGAATGGCACTTAAATGTCTCGGAAAAATCAGGCGCCGAAACGGGCAGCAACGATCTTTTGCTTACGTATGAGTGGCCGCAGCTGCAAGGCGACCCCTCTTTTACGCGCTTCTCCCCGGGTCCAGCTCCAGAAACACCGGACATATTGTGGAAAACGAACATAACGGGTATACAGAGTTACGTAACCGCGTTTAATGGCAAGGTGTTTGTAACCACGAAAACCGCGGTTTACGCGCTTGACAGGAACACAGGCGTGATCTTGTGGAATACAACGGTTCCTGCGCCTGGAGCCTGGCCAGCAGTATATAAAATTGATGAAACACACCTTGTAGTAGGCAGCAGTTGCCTAGACATAGACACAGGACGCATCTTATGGACAAGCCCGGTGTTTTCTGCAACTTCAGCGCCGTTTTTTGTTGCAAATGTCTACAGTCCAGAGGAGAAAATGTTCTACGTTAAGAATGGTTCATATGTTCAAGGCTGGGACTTCTCGGATCCAGATGTGCCGCCTAAGCTGAAGTGGGAAACCTATGTTCCCGGCGGCGGGCTGGTTGGTTCTGGAGTAACCTACGGAGACGGCAAAGTGTTTCCCGGCTCCTATGATCCGCATCAGATGGCGCTTGACGCAAAAACAGGCGCGGTGCTCTGGGACACAGAAACAAAAACTCCCATGGTTTTCTCCGGCTCATATTACCAAGGCAGATTCTTCAGAGGTGGCACACATGACAACACAATGTACTGCTTCAACGCCACCACCGGAGAAATCATCTGGACATTCAATCCGCAGACTCCAGACGGCTACTTCTGCATCGGTCCCGCCGTTGCGTATGGCATGGTCTACTCGCTTAACAAGGATGGCCACCTTTACGCACTTAACATGGACACAGGAGAGTTAGTGTGGAAATACAAGGGACCGGGGCCCCTGATGTTCCCTGGAAACCCTGTGGTTGCTGACGGCAAAATTTATGCTACAACCGGCCAGAGAGCATCGTATACAGGACAGGAAAGCGAGTCCGAATTCGCATGCCTTGACGCCTTCACGGGGCAGCTCATATGGAAGTTACCTATAGAAGCGCATGCTCCGAGAGAGTCTGTGGCCGTTGCATACGGTAACTTGTATCTGATTCCCGGTGACGTGACGACGCTTGTGGATGTGGAATCAGGAGAAGAATACGCCACATTTAATCAGATATGGGCCATAGGCGCTAGAAATTGGCCCATGTATCGACATGACGCAGCTCATAGCGGCGTCGGCCAATCTGGCCCTACAAATCTAACTTTGAGGTGGAAATTCACCACGGGCGGCGCGGTTGTGTCTTCGCCAACCGTCGCGGATGGCAGAGTCTACGTGGGCTCACACGACAAGAACGTCTACTGCCTTAACGCGCGGACGGGCAGTCTCATCTGGAAGTTCAGCGCCAAAGAGCGCATTAAGTCTTCGCCGGCAGTGGCTGGCAGCCGAGTCTACATAGGCCCAGACGACGGATACATCTACTGCCTTAACGCATACGATGGAAGCCTTGTATGGTCAACATACGCTGGCGGTCCAGTTCAGGTTAATTTTGGCGCGGCGCCGGCGCTGAGGTCATCACCCACGGTGGCTGACGGAAAATTGTATGTGGGTTCATTGGATAAGAAGGTGTACTGTCTAGACGCAGACAACGGCAAGGTGATTTGGACGTATGAAACCAAAGGGTACATCACGTCTTCTCCAGCTGTTGCTGGCAACGCAGTTTATATTGTTGCAGAAGAGCCCAATGCGGGCGCTCTTTACAAGCTGAACGCTGCAGATGGCAGTTTCATCTGGAAAAAGGAGCTTCCATACGAGACGATACTTACAGGAGGCACGGATATGCATGCGTCCCCGACAGTCGCTGCAGGCATGGTCTTCGCCGCTTCCAACGTGAAGGATTATTATGGCATAAACGCTGAAACAGGTAATGTTGATTGGATATATCGATCTGCTACTGCCGGCGAATTCATAATTTGCACGCCCGTTTACAATGATGGAAAACTCTTCATAGTTGATCATTTTTCCATCGTTTGTATTGACGCCAAAACTGGGAGCTCAGTCTGGAGCACATACTTGGGAGAGGAGCTTTATGTTTCTCCGAGCTACGCGGATGGAAAACTATACGTGGTAACAGATCAGCGCTCAGTCTATGTGCTTAACGCCACGAACGGCGAGAAAATCAGTGTTTTCAACACTGAGTCTAACAGTTGGTGCTCGCCGACCATATACGAGGGAAAACTGTACGTGGGAAGCAACGATTGGAACGTTTATTGCCTCGCGGATCAGCCGCCACTGAACAGCGCTATAACTATTACGGTATCCAAGTAGCGAGCTACATTGGACGAAGCAGTGGCGTGCAGCAAGTACCTCTCCCCCTGCGTATCTTAAGCCTCTTTAAAAGTGTACATTGTTGAGCCAGACAGCGTTGTAAGTGAGCTGAATGTGGTAACATCTAAGAAAGACATGTATAACTTCACTTATGCCCCAGACACGGCTGGATCACGGATTATAGCGACGAAGTGGCAGTCAGATAAAGGACGCGAGGCTTCTGCTTACAGCGAAGCTGATTACACAGAAGTGAAAGAGGCAGCTAAAGGCGCACTGCCCTTGAAGGTCATTTACATTGCAGCCATCGCAATAGCGCTGGTGGCAGCAGCATTAATCGGGTACGCTTATACTCGAAGGGCTAAAAAAATGATGACTCTGCGAGTTTCCTATCTCTTGGCGTATGAGCCAGTTATGCTTAAACTTTTTGCAGCCATGTTTTATGCAAAAATTTTAACGCTTCGGCGAAAACATAAGCAATAACATGGGAGGATACTTTAACGTCCGCAGATTTGGCGCTTATTGATGGAAATATTCTGACTATGAATGCGGCTCAACCTTACGCGGAAGCTGTTGCCATCAAAGACGGCAGAATCCTCAAGGTAGGCTCAAACGAGGAGATGAGCAAGCTTGTTGGGAAAGACACAAAAGTCATTTATTTGAAAGGACAAACGGTTATTCCAGGTTTCATAGATACGCACATTCATGTAGCCGACTTTGGCAAAATCCTGACTTGGGTAGAACTGAGTGATATAAAATCCATCAAGGAAATGCAAACTATCCTAAAAAAACGTGTAGAGAACACGCCCAAAGGGAAATGGGTAATAGGTAGAGGCTGGGATCAAACACGCTTCGTGGAGCAACGCTTGCCCACACGCTTTGATCTCGATGTTGTCTCTCCAGATAATCCCGTAATTTTCTATCACAAATTAGGGCAGATGTGCGTTGTAAATACCAAAGCACTAGAAGCGGCAGCCATAACACAATGGACAATCGCGCCATTTGGAGGCGTTATTGACAAGGACGAAGTAACAGGTGAGCTTACAGGCATTTTGCGAGAAAGCGCCACTAGTCTCGTGTGGAAGGCAGTTCCAGAGCCCAGTGAGGAGGAGCTTGTAGAAGCCGCAGAACTAGCGTGCAAGAAAATAGTGAAAGCAGGAGTTACCAGCGTACATTGGATAGTCTTATCCGCCGCAGAGCTTTCCGTAATGCAGAGGCTTCTCGAGCAAAAAAGGCTGCCACTACGGGTTTATGTCATAATTCCTGTAAATCTATTAGATTACATGGCACATTTTAAATCGACGGATAACTTGGCATTAAAAGTCGGTGGCGTAATGATTGCTGCAGACGGCTATTTGGCAGCAAAAACAGCCGCGCTATTTAAACCGTATAATGATAGCTTCGGATCAAACGGAAAGCTGCTCTGCACAGTGGAAGAAATGAAGGCAGCTGCATCTGAAATTCTCAAAATGGGTCTTCAACTGGTTATACATGCAATGGGCGACAGGGCCGTAGATGCGGCTTTAGCGGCAATTGAACAAATTTCGAAGGAAACGCCGCGAAAACTCAGGCGAATCCGCATTGAGCACGCAGCATTGCTTAACGAAGAGTTAGTTAACCGCATTAAAAATCAGGAAGTCATCATTTCCGTGCAGCCGCTCGTCATTGCCTCCGAATTTTCAGTATGGTCCGCCATTAAACACTTGGGCATTGAGCGGGCAAAGTGGCTGTATCCGCTTAAGACGCTTCTCAAAAATGGAGTACGCGTTATCGGCGGCTCAGATTGTCCCATGGAACCATTGAACCCTTTGATGGGCATTCAAGCCGCGGTGGCAAGAGAGGTTTTCCCCGAAGAGCAGGTAACGGTTGATGAAGCTTTACGCATGTACACGATTGACGCGGCATACTCGGCATGCGAAGAAAATCTTAAGGGCTCAATTGAAACGGGCAAATTAGCGGATCTTATAGTTCTCTCGCATGATCCAAGGAAGATTCAGCCAACTGAAATTGCAGACATCAACGTGGAAATGACTATTATAGGCGGCAAAATTGTCTACTCGAAAATTAAATGATACCTTTTCTATAGAAACCTTCATATCCTCAAACAGCATTGGAGATAGAAGCACACTTTTATTATGTAGAATAGTGTCTTCTATATGGTTATTCAACACAGTATTAATTTTATTAACTTAAAGTTTATATAGTAGGATGGATTATCCAAATAATAAGCTTAAAACATAAGCACAGGCAAGCCGCGATGGCAGAAAAGGCGAAGATACAAAGAGAGAGGCTGAAAGGGCTTTGGATTTAAATTCAACTGCAGCAGATTGCAATTCTCTATTCTCCTTTAGTTTGGGTTCCAAAGCCCCAGCAAACCTCGTGAAAAGCAAGATTTTCTATGTGTTAAATTTGAAAAATTAGCGGGAAGGCGTTCTATTTGGGTTTCAAAAATGCCTCTTTAATATCCATGTAAAGCCAATTTCTTTTCCAGTTCTTCGACTTTTCCTTATACTTCTTCTTTTTGAATTTGCCAATTTCTAGGCGCTCTTTAAAAAGCGGTGCATCGAGAACCATAGTGTGGAAGCCTCTGCCATCTTCGCTGCAAACGTCTATTCCCTGCTTGTCAGCGAGAGTCTTCAAATCTTTAATAGCATACTCATCAAGCACGCGCCCCAACCACTCCTCGCCAAAATGATCCAGATTAATACAGTTCATTAGGGGCATTATTCCTGCAGCAATTTCTTCGGTTAACACTTCGTAAGTGTTTCTAGCTGGATTCTCATTGGGCATAAGCAACTTCATGCCCAACTGCTCGCACATGGCGTCATAGTAAGTTTGATGAACTTGCGCGCAGCCAGCACCTACAATATCGCCTGTAACAAAGCCTTCCACGTCTTCCTCTTTTTTAAGCCGCGAAAGCGTCGCGAGAATATCCTCATATGACCGTTTAATCTTAACCTTCAAGTGTGGGATACCTAAAGTTTTAGACTGCAACTCCATTAATGGAACACTGTGGAAAATATATGGCTCCTTGTAAATGTAAGAAAGAAGATAAGCAACCTCATGACCTTGCTTAATAACTTTATGAAGCGCCAAGCAGCATTCTTTGCCCCCGCTCCAGTTGACAACAAGCTTCACTAAATCACACTCAATGCGAGAAAATGTTAGAGAATAGGACAATTATTAAAGCTTCTGTTATTTAGAAAACAGCCAATAAAAAGCGATAGGCGAGGCTTTAACGGCTAAAGCATCAAGAAATGGGTTATCTGGCTCGCTACGTTCTGTCAAGTTTTTGGCAATGGCTTTCTGCCGGTAATCTTTGTGCACTGGATGTAGGCGAAACATTTAAGCTTTCAGCATCTTGTATTCTGCAAAGAATCGCAGTTAGTGAAGAGAAGATGAAGATGCATGTAACCCTTGTGAATCCGCCTGCACCCAGCGGATCCACTGGACATTTACCTTTCGCCCTTTTAGGCTTAGGCTACTTGGCCGCCATTTTAGAAAAAAACCAGTACGAAGTAGATGTGATTGACTGCCAAGTGCTTAAGCTTTCAGCGGATGGATTCAGAAGCGAGATAGCAAAGCGAAATCCCAGTATCGTAGGCATCACGTCGACAACGCTTACGTACAAGTCTGGGCTGCAGATGGCAAAGATAGCCAAGGAAGTTCATCCAAACTGCATAACTATCATGGGTGGTCCACACGTAACCTTTTGGGATGACAAGGCACTGCAGGAATGCCCAGAGCTGGACGTTATTGTAAGGAGAGAAGGCGAAATAACCCTGCTGGAGCTGGCGCAGCGTGTAGAAGCAGGCAAAAGCTTCGATGGCGTGCTGGGCATAACTTATCGAAAAAACGGGCAAATAGTGCGAACGTCAGACAGACCCTACATAGAAGATTTAGATTCGCTGCCTTTCCCAGCGCGGCATCTATGGCCAATGGAGCGGCTGCGCGAATACGAAGACGTGCTTTATTTGGCGGCGAGCCGCGGCTGCACTTTCTGGTGCGAGTTCTGCGCGACTGTAAGGATGCACGGCCGCAAATTCAGAATGCGCAGCCCAAAAAACATTGTTGACGAGCTAGAGTTTCTTAACAAAACTTACGGTGTAAGCAAGTTCACGTTCTGCGATGACGCCTTCACCGTGGATCAGGCCAGAACCGAAGCATTATGCCGAGAGATAATAAACCGCAAACTGAAGATTCAATGGAACTGCGGAACCCGTGTTGACATGATCACGAAAGAGTTACTTGCAAAAATGAAGGAGGCAGGCTGCATCTCCGTATGGTTCGGCGTGGAATCCGGCTCCCAACATGTTCTCGACGCCATGAAAAAGGGAATCTCCACAGAGCAGACAATCAAAGTTTTAGGCTGGGTTCGTGAACTTGGATTAAAGCCTGTGCCCAACGTAATCTTGGGCTTTCCAGGAGAAACCAAAAAGACAGCGTGGGAAACCATAAAATTCGTGGAGAAAATAAGTCCAGACGCAATGGGCTTCTACAATATAGCTACACCCTTCCCTGGGACGCCCCTGTATGATTTGGTCAAAGAGAAAGGCTGGCTGAAAGTTACTGACTTCGACAAGTATGACACGGCTACACCTATTTTTGAAACACCATGGTTAAGCATGAAAGATCTTAGGAATTTACGCTTACAAGCCTTTCATCACTTCTATCTGAGACCTGCTTACTTCCTAGACAAGCAAAGAAGATTCAAACCGTCAACGGCTATAACGGTATTAGTGAATCTAGTAGGATACATGAAATTGAAACTTGGCATCGGCTGAGCCGCGTTTAACCCCGCTTAAAATCGGCGGCTTGACAAAGCTGGAAAATTTTGAATGCAGATTTGACTAGTGCTCACAGAAAGCGTGACTAAGGGAATAGAAGAGGGTTAGAAAAGTTTTTCCCAGCGGTTAAAGAGTTCCAGCACGTCGTCGCCGCCGTAGCCCTCGAGCTCTTTCCGCCATTCCTTGTCCTCAACCACTTTCTTCTGGAACTCCCGTATCCACTGTGCCTTTTCAGCTAGAAAGATTATACCATCGATGCCTGTTCTCGCTGCGCGAGTCGCCACAGTCATTATCTGCCTATGCGGCGCCACTGTTTCCCATGTTTCACCGGGACCACGCACGTAGAAGTTTACGAACACGGGTTTCTTCAAGATGCTCTTAAACGCTCTAGCCAATGTCTCCCAGTACCAGGGTGTTGGATAAGCCTTTGAGAACATTGGAACAACAAAGTAGTCGGCGTATTCAGCCATAGCGTCAAAGTCGTAGCCAAACCGCACCTTGCCCAGAACTGGGTCTGGTAGGCAATTCACGAACAGAGGCTTGCCAACTACGCGTTCGCGAACCTCAGCTAAAAACTCGATCACGGTTTTAGCTCGCCAATCAATCCAATTCAGCTTGCTTTTTCGCCATAGCTCTACACAGCGTGGGCAAGTGCAGAAGGCGTGTTCCGCAAAGTGCTGGCTGCTGATGCTTATGCCCGGCGTTTGCCTTGCGCATTCCTCGATTAGTTTTAGGTTGTACTCGCGAACTTCAGGATTCGTCATGCATAGGACATCCCAGCGCAGATTGAACTTTTTATTTGAACGGAACGCGGGGCCATCGGCGCTTAAGGAAATCCATTCTGGATGTTTCGCCGCCATTGCGTTGTCTCCGAACACTGCGATGTTAGTGTACATCTGAGGATTCGGCTTGCCCACTGTTCCTGATTCTGGTTTTATGCGGTAAAAGTTCATGTCGAAACCTTCAGCAGGTTCCGGTTGATAAAGAAAGGTTGCAAACTTCAATTGATTCTCACACCATTACCATTAATGATTTTTGTAGACGGAATAACTTGCAAATTATTTAAGGTTTTCAGTTTTCCACGCAACAAGCACTATTAACATTTTTTATTGCAATATTTGTTGGCTTTCATCAAGGTCTCTTTTACGGCTTTTCGTGTGCAGTATCCGACAAGCTGGCCAAGTTTTGACGCCGGCCCTCCATAAACTATTGGCGCGCCACGGCCTGTCTTAGCGACAATTACGGCATCCGTTATGGTTCCAGTGGCTAAATCGCCGGAGTATCTGCTTCTGATGCCCAGTTCCCACATTGCTGCTGATTTTGCCTCGGTTGCGGTGATTATGGTGCTTACGAGGCAGCTTTCAGTAGGATTGCCATCTATCATTACCATGATGTTTATTGTTCCAATTATCTCCTCGACTTCTATGGGTTCGCCTGCAGTTTCAGCATGGGAACAAGTTTCACCTTTTGGATCTACAGCGGTAGCAACCACGCTTACTGCAAGTTCTCCGTCTTTCTTTGAAGCTAAAGCAAACTTGTCAACTGCTGCGGCGGTAACCATCCCCACAAAGTTGTCGTGGAGCCCAAGCTTTTTGGCGGATTCCAAGATAAATTTCTGCGGGTCAGCGTGCAGTTGCCTATCGCTGTATTCTTCAGTTGCTTGCACATTAAGTATTGCTTTTGCTTTTTTGAAGCCGCCATTGTATATGGCGGAGCTTACTGTGCTTAGTTCCACGTTGGATAATATGGCTAATACGTTATCTTTTAAAACAAGTTTTCCACAGTTGCCTAAGAGCTCGATTTGCTGCGTAAAATCATCCACCCATCATTTGCTTTTGCTATTTTGAGTTATTGTAATTGCTTGTGTAGGACACAGACTCGCACAGACGCCGCATCGGTTGCAGTATGCCTCATCGGTTATTGTTGGTTTTCCGTCTGTGCCTTTTTCTAAAACACCTAATGGGCAAACACCAATGCAGATAAGCGCAGAGCATGGAGAACATTTAGCGTAGTCAACGACTATTGGATTGTGTTTACCCATATTGAGTCAACAATTAAATAAGTCGCTTGAATATATCTGTTGCGCGCTAAGAGTTGACAAGCATGAAAATAGGATTGGTCACGTATACTCCGGAAAAAGTTGAAGGCTTTGACATGCATGTTTACTATTCGAAACGTGCTGACGGCTCAGTTTTTCCAGCTGCAAAAGAGATGCAGAATGACGTTACATGCTTCTGTGACGCTGAAGCCATACGAGAAGACCCAAGCACAGTGGCAGTTTCAAGCAATGGACCAGCTTTAAGGAAGAATAGGAAGCTCAACTTGCCTTTTGATTTCGTTTGTCCCACAAATCCTGAATACCGCGCAAAAATTCTGCGTTACATCGAAGAGCTCGGCAGAGAAAACATCGAAGGAGTGACGCTGAATCTTTATCATTTTCCAGAAGAAGAGTTTTGTGTTTGCCCCCGATGCGTTGAGCTTTGGCGAAAGAGTGGACTAAACTGGACAGAATGGCGAGCACAGGAAATAACTGGTTTCCTTAAGAAGGCAAAAAGCTTGGTTAAAGGCACCTTCGCGGTGGAAATGTTCCCTGACCCGGTGCTTGCTAAAGAAAGGTTTGGAATAGACTTCGAGCGCATAGCGGAATTGGTAGATTACTTCCATGTACCATTATCGTCTCGGGATTACTTGACAAATTACTGGGTAGACTTGCTAGCAAGGGATTTCGTCAAAATTCTGAAGAAGCCGGTTGTTGTAGAAGTCAGCGCAGAAATGCTGAATGACGAAAAAGCAGACGCTTTGCTGAAGACGGTAGCTTATCTAAGTAGGCACAACTTGATGGGCACACTCATGCTTGTTCATGACGCCGAAAACGCAAGGCAAATCTGCAGATACGCCGTGAATAACAGTGACTTCCGCGAGTGGCTTAGCAAACACGGGTTCGCTGAAATGACACGAATAGTGGACGAGTGGGCTAAGCTATACTAGGCTCTTCCTCACGCAGAGAATAAAAGAAGCAAAAAGTCATATGGAAGAGACTTATCCAGCAAGCGCAACATTAATAAACATCACAGAAAGATTACATGTGTTTACTTCCTAACAGTAGAAATTATAGATAATCCGGTTTTAAGGAGAGAGCAAAAGAGCAATGGCGCAGAACAACGCAGCTAGTCAATTAGTCCTGAAAGGAACAACCACGCTGGGAGTCGTCTGCAAAGACGGCGTTATATTAGCCTCAGACACGCGTGTAACCATGGGCTTCTATATAGCGCATAAATTCGGAAAGAAGGTCTACAAAATAGACGACCACTTAGGCATGACCATAGCAGGAACAGTTGCCGACGCACAACGGGTTGTCGATATACTTATCGCTAATGCGCAACTTTACAAAATCAACATGAATCGACCCATGCCCGTGAGCGCCGCGGCAAGACTTACCGCAAACCTGCTATTTTCCGCAAGATACGTACCGCTGGCAACACAAGTCTTGGTTGGCGGCATAGATGACACTGGCCCGCACATATTTAATTTGGACCCATTTGGCAGCTTGATGGAGGAAAAAATGGTTTCAACTGGTTCAGGTTCGCCCATAGCCTATGGCGTACTAGAAGATAATTATCGAGAGGACATGTCGGTCAATGAGTTACTGCCGACGGTTGTGAAGGCTGTTAACGCTGCTATGAAACGGGATGTTGCAAGCGGCAACAGCTACAATGTCACGATAATAGACAAGAATGGTTATCGCGAGTTGACAGACGAAGAGAAGCGCAAACTTCTGTCAAATTGAGGAAGTAAAGAATCGTGGCAAGAAACTCTGATAAAGACAAGCTAGAAATAAGCCACTATATACTTGAGCACGTCCCAAGAGAAGCTGAAGTTACTAGGATAGAGTATGAGGGCCCAGCGCTTTCCGTCTACACTAAAAAGCCGGAAGTATTGGTTGACCAAAGCAATATAGTGGCGGAAATCGTCAGTGTAATTCGAAAAAGAATAGTTGTCCGCTCTGATCCTTCAGTGAGACTTCCCGAAGCAGAAGCAGAAAAGATAACGCGGGAACTGATAGCACCTGAGGCGGAGATAACAGATATAAATTTTGATCCAAGCCTCGGTGAGATAATAATAGAAACGAAAAAGCCAGGCTTAGTTATAGGCAGAAACGGCGCGGTTCTCCAAGAAATCATAAAGAAAACTAAGTGGCGACCTCATGTATTGAGAAGCCCTCCGATAAAATCCAAGATTGTCACACACATGCGCCACTATCTTCACTCAGAAAGCAAAGAACGCGAAAGAATACTTCGCAATGTAGGCGAAAGAATCTTCCGTCCGAAAGCCTACGACGTAGGCGATATCAGATTAACAGTCCTCGGAGGCGCTCAAGAAGTGGGTCGCTCAGCTTTCCTTATTAAAACCAGAGAAAGCAGTGTCTTGTTGGACTGCGGCATCAACCCAGGTTCACAGAGGCCGTTTGAGGCGTTTCCACGTTTTGATTCTCCAGAATTTCAAATCGACCAGTTGGATGCTGTTGTTATAACACATGCGCATCTTGACCACTGCGGTTTAGCCCCATTTCTCTACAAGTACGGTTATGACGGTCCAATCTACTGTTCTGCTCCGACATCCAATTTGATGACGATGCTCCAGCTTGACTACTTGGATGTAGCAAGCAAGCAGGGAATAACACCACACTATGACCAAAAGGATGTTCGTGAATGCGTTTTGCACACGATTCCGCTCAAATTCGGCGTTGTAACTGATGTAGCACCTGATATCCGTTTGACTTTACATAATTCGGGCCATATTCTTGGCGCCGCTATGGCGCACTTGCATATTGGCGAAGGCTTACATAATATTGTATACACAAGCGATTACAAATTCGCGAGGACGATGTTGCTGGAAGCAGCGTCAGCTGAATTTCCGCGCATCGAAACCGTGATAACCGAAAGCACTTACGGCGGGCACGAAGACTTCATGCCCTCCAGAGTTGAAGCTGAAGAACGATTGACACGTGTTATAAATGAAACCTTGGAGCGTAAAGGCAAAGTGCTCATTCCCGTGCCTGCGGTGGGCAGAGCACAAGAGATAATGCTTATCATTGACGGCTACATGAAGCGGGGATTAATGAAAGAGGCGCCAGTGTTTATTGAGGGCATGATTTCGGAAGCCACGGCGATTCACACTGCTTATCCCGAGTACTTGGGTAGGGAAGTTCGCCACAGCATTCTTCATGAGGAGGTTAACCCGTTCCAGTCGGATTATTTCACCATCGTAGAGCACCCAAGCGTTAGACAAAGCATAATCGAAGGCGAGCCATGCATTGTTCTCGCAACATCAGGCATGCTTGAAGGCGGACCTGTAATAGAGTATTTCAAAAACTGGGCTGCAGACGAGAAGAATACTATAATCTTTGTGAGTTACCAGATCGAAGGCACATTGGGCAGACGCGTGCAGAAAGGCGTAAACGAGGTTACCATGATGGATAATGAAGGTAAAATGGCTGTTGTCCAGGTTAAGATGCGGGTTGAGTCAATTGAAGGCTTTTCAGGGCACTCTGATAGGCGGCAATTAGTCAATTATCTGACGCATCTCAAGCCAAAGCCTGAGAGAATTTTCGTGTGCCACGGAGAAAAACAGAAAATCTCCAATTTGGCTAATTATCTCAACAATAAAGTGGGCATACCCACCATTGTCCCAGCGGTTTTAGAAACTTTCAGGCTGCTGTAGGCAAGGTTTCTTTTGAAACCTGTGGTTTTTCTCTCCAGATTTTTATGTTCTGCGGGCAGATGACGACTCTTTCTTCGCCTAGGCGGGCGATGTCTCCGCCAATGGATTCGGCGAACTCGTATAGCTCGTTTACTGCGCGTTTCACGTCTTCGATGCTTTTGCTTGCCAGAGGCGTAATCCTGAGAATAAGGACATTCCCATTTTTAACTTCGTTCTTGATGATTTCCAAGTCGGATAATTCTCGAAGAGGCATAGCTTTCAGATATGTTTTGTTAGCGGGCTCTTTATTTTCTGGAGAAGGCGCTTCTGCTTTTTCTTCGCCTTCTTTCTTTGGTTTACGGAACAGCCCAATTGATGGCAAATTTCTCCTCTCTGTCTTTGCTATTTAAGCGCTTTTAACAGTTAAGCGTTTCTTAATTTCAACTCTGAATTCTTACGGCTAATATGAATTTAATTAATAAGTATCTTATGAATTCACGATCAAGATTAAAGCTTTATGTTACGCAAGCGCTACAGCGCATTGCTTGCGAATGTAATACAGGAGCCTATTTCTAAGCTAATTGCTGCAAATGCATTGCCAGCACGGCAATTTGTTTCCTGAATTTTTCTCGCATGCCTGTGAAACGCATTGCAGCCGACGGATGAATTATTTCTACGTATTTGATGCCCTCTATGCGGGGGGTCTCTTTTGCTGCTGCACCTAAAAGCACAATTATTTTTGGTTTGATTATTCTGATTTGCTCAAGTAAGTGGGGCAAACATGCGGTTATTTCATCAGCCAAGGGCTTCCTGTTCCCCGGCGTCATGTGCTTGACAATGTTGGTTATGAATAATTCTTCTCGGTTTATTCTGTTCTCAGCTAACGTTTTGTTTAGGAATTTTCCTGCCCTTCCAACGAAGGGTCTGCCTGTCTTGTCTTCCTCCGCGCCGGGATTCTGCCCTACCAGCATCACTTTAGCGTCAAGTGGACCTTCGCCTGGAACAGCTTGTGTTGCGCCTTGCCACAGCGGGCACTTTCTGCAGTTCTTGATTTGCTCATTTAGCTCTGCTATACTCAATGTGGCTCACACTTCAGTTTTTTATGCGCATTTACGCAAACTTAAAAAATCGATTTACTTACTATTAAGCAAGGCGTAATTGCGAACATATTTTAGGTTAAGCTTGAAGAAGGAGAAGCATGTGTCAACCTCGGTGCGTCAGAGATTTTTCAGTTTATTGATAAAAGGGGCATTCTTTTTTGAGCCGCTGGCTCCGCTTTTTATCTCACGCTATTTGGTTCAGCGACTTCAGGAATTGGAAAGAGAAGGGTGGATTTCTAGTTTTCATGCCACAACGCGCAGGCTCGGCAAATTTAACTATAAAATGGAAATTAATTTGGAATTGACATCCCAGCAAACTGCGCGTGCTCTTGATGCGTTATTGCTTAACAAACTAAGTGGAGGGAGGTGATTTAATGTCTGAAGAAAAAAAGGGACGTGTGAAGGTTACGGTAGAGATGGAAGTTAACGAGGCGCTGATGGATATGATGAAGGAAGCAATGTCTAAGATGCAGTGGAAGATGCCTAAAGTTATGAAGCACCACGCAGAAGAATAACAGCTTGAGAAGGTAAACTATATGAGCGAACATATACACTGCGGCGAGGGGACGCTGCGGAGGTGGCATCGCCCAAGAGTGAATTTGGAGAGCATAGGCTTACGCGCGGGCATGGTGTTTATTGATGTAGGCTGCGGTGACGGCTTCTTCACTATTCCCGCTGCCAGAAGCGTAGGGGAAGCAGGCAGAGTCTACGCTGTGGATATGAACGCCGCGGCCATTGAACGCTTAAAACGCAAAGCCGAAAAAGAAGGCGTGAAAAACATTTATGCGGTGGCTGCCGCGGCTGAGGACACGGTTTTCTGCGAGGGATGCGCCGACATTGTTTTCTACAGCACGGTGCTTCATGATTTTAAGGATCCAGCTAAGGTTTTACGCAACGCTAAGCAGATGCTCAAGCACGGCGGCAAACTTGTAAACATAGATTGGAAAAAGAAACCCACGTTGTTTGGGCCTCCAGTGCATATACGGTTTAGCGAAGAACAAGCTGCAAGCCTCATAAAGGCGGCGGGCTTTAGAATTGAGAGCGTAAATGACGTCGGACGCAACCATTATATTATTAGTGCGCAAGCGTGAAAAACTTCAGTCTGGCACTTGATAATTAGACTATTGTGAATCTGCGTTGGTGAAGTGCCAGCTTTGTTTTAAGCTTTGGAAGAGTGAAAAGGGAAATATACCTTATTCCCTTTTAGTAGAGTTGAGGAAAATTGCAATGACTTACTGCACTAAATGTGGGAATGCACTTCCCGAAGAAGCGAAATATTGTCCAGTTTGCGGAACTGCCGTAGCAGCAGAATCGCCTGCTGCGCCGCCCGCAGCGACGGCACAAACTATTTCGTCTGGGTTGAAGTTGGCATTTTGGGGCGAACGCTTTGTCGCATGGTTAATAGACGTCATCATCATAGGCGTGATTGTAGGCATATTGAACCTATTCAATTTGTTCGCTGGCTTGACGTGGCCAGGTTGGCCTAATTGGGTGCCTTTCTTTAATGCCGGCAGCGTCCTGTACTTCTTGTACTGGATGTTCATGGAAGGCATGTATGGACAATCACTGGGGAAAATGATTATGCAGATAAAGGTTGTTCGTTTAGACGGCGGTAAAATCGGAATAAGCATGGCTGCCCTGGAAAGCCTGGGTAAAGCCTTCCTACTTCCGTTGGACTGCATCCTCGGCTGGATACTTTACCCGAAAAGTCGGCAACGAGCCTTCAATTATCTTTCGCAGACCATAGTGATAAAATTAACTTAGCGTTAACTTCGCTTTTTCTGAGCAATCTTGTAGCGTCAGAATTAAGTAATAGTTTTTACATCTGATTGCACGTCTAAACTGAACCATTTGGAGGGTGCCGTTAAATTCGCAAAGGTTCTAGTTACATCCGCTTGGCCATACATTAACGTAATCCCACATCTTGGTAATCTCGTCGGCTCCGTTTTGTCCGCAGACGTAGCCGCACGATATTACAGGCTACGCGGAGATGATGTGCTTTTAGTAAGCGGTTCGGACGAGCATGGTACACCCATTGAGGTTGAAGCCCTCAGGCAGGGAATAACGCCTAAAGAGCTGACTGATAGGAACCATGCGCGTGTAGCAGCGTTATTCCAGAAATGGGGCATTTCATTTGATAATTACACGCGGACCGAAAGCCCGGTGCATAAAGAGTTCGTGCAGGAAACGTTGATGAAAATTTACCGGAACGGCTACATATTCAGCCAAGACACGCAGATGCTGTACTGTGAGCATGACCAGCGGTTTCTGCCTGACAGGTTTGTGGAGGGGAAATGTCCCTACTGCGGTTACGAGCGGGCACGCGGTGACCAATGTGACATGTGCGGCAGGCTTTTAGAAACCACCTTCCTGGTAGAACCGCGCTGCGTTATTTGCGGGAACACACCGATAGTTAAGACCACGCGGCACTGGTACATTGACCTCTCGAGATTTGCAGAGCCGCTTACTACGTACATTAAGAATAATCAGCAGCTTCCAGCTAACGCCAAAAACTTCAGCTTAAACTGGATAAAGGAAGGATTGAAGCCGCGGGCGGTCACGCGGGATGTGGAATGGGGGATTCCAGCGCCGTTTCCAGGGGCAGAAGGTAAAACAATTTACGTGTGGGTTGAAGCCGTCTTGGGCTACGTGTCCGCGACCATAGAGTATTGTCGGCGTATAGGCGCTCCTGAGAAGTGGCGTGAATTCTGGTTTGACAAGTCAGCTAAAACCCTGTATTTCGTGGGAAAAGACAACATACCCTTCCACACCATAATTCTTCCAGCTCTGCTGCTGGCTACAGGAGAAGATTACAATCTTCCCTGGAATGTTTCAGCCACCGAGTTTCTCCAGTTCAAAGGCGCGAAAGCCTCCAAAAGCCAGCGGATCGGCATCTGGATAGACGAGGCGTTAGAGCTGTTTCCAGCTGATTACTGGCGCTTCTTCCTGATGGCCACGCGGCCAGAAACTAAAGACGCAAACTTTTCTTGGGATTTCTTCCTTGAAAAAATAAATGCAGATTTGAATGACACATTCGGCAACTTCATTCATAGAACTCTAAGCTTCATAAACGCCCGCTTCAACAGCGAAATTCCGCAACCGCAAAAACTAACCGTAGAAGACGAGGCGGTGCTTCAGGATATTAGAGAAAAAGTGCGCGAAATAGTTGAAGAATTTGAAGCGGCTAAGCTGCAGTCTGCGGCGAACACGCTGATAAGCATGGGCCGAGTTGGAAATCAGTACCTAAATGAAAAAGAGCCATGGAACCTAATTAAAACGGACAAGGAAAGAGCGGCAACAATTCTGTATGTGGCCGCGCAAATCGTGAAAGCCACTGCCATAGCCGCGGCGCCGTTTATGCCAACAATAGCGGAGCAACTCTGGCAAACGCTAAATCTTCATGGAAGCGTTCACAAAAGCACATGGGAAGACGCCTTAAAGCCGTTGGCTGCGGGCCACAAAATAGCCAAGGCTTCACCGCTTTTCCGCAAGATAGACGCTGACGAAAAGAAACTCGACGAGTTGCTAGCGAAAATTAGAGAGAACACAGTGAAGCTTTAGCCAAAAATGAACAGTGTGATGCATAGAAAATGCAAGTTAAAGCCGACCTGCACGTACACACCATTTACTCACGCGACTCATTAATTACGCCTAAGGACCTTGTTTTCTACGCGAAGAAAAGAGGATTAAACGCCGTAGCTATAACAGACCACAACACCATCGAAGGCGCATTAAAAATAGCAAAAGAAGCAGAAACAGACGTGCTCATTATTCCAGGCATAGAGGTTTCAAGCCGCAACGGCCATATAGTCGCCCTTAACATGCAGGAACCCGTGTCGAAGGGCTTAAGCGTAGAAGAAACCGTTGACCGAATCCACAGAGCAGGCGGCGTAGCAGTTGCATGCCACCCCTTTGCACTTCTTAAAGGCAGCTTGGGCAAGCATGCTTCAGGCAAGTTTGACGCCGTCGAAACCATAAACGCCTCTGCAACCCCATTCAAGCGCAGCGTGCGAAAGGCAGAAGAAATCGCAGCGCAGCTAAAGCTTCCACAGGTCGCTGGAACCGATGCCCACTATGCACCAGCAATAGGCTACGCCTACACACTTATTGAAGCGCCACTTGACGTTGACGCCATTGTGAAAGCAATCGCGGCCGGCCGCTGCCAACCTTTCGGCACGCCGGTGCCGCTTCGGCTAAAAATTGAAAAATACTACCACTACTTCAACCAAAAGATTACAGGATCCAAATCAAACCAAGCAGAAAGGAAGTAAACAATCACAGATTACGGCATAATTTTCTCGCTTCCTCAATACATCAACGCTGCAACTAACCTTTCGCAATCGTTAATCGATATTTCTGCTGCAGTAAAAAGGCGGCTTCAAAACTACAGCGCCTTCATATTTGGCGCATATTAGCAATTCAATGCAGAAACCTATAGAGGGGCTATTCTGCTGCTAGTGCTGGCACTATATATGAGATGAAGGAAACGGAAACTTCTTTAAAACATGGCGCGTAATAATTTCGTGTGGAGGAATCAGCATGCCTGTAGAAAGCACTCCTGAAAAAAACGCCATTCTTTTCGTATGGTTTAACCATTATTCTGGTGTACTCATTAAAACTCCCTCGAAAACTCTGGTTATAGATCCTGTGGATGTAAAGGCTCGCAGTTTTCTTAATACGGATGCAATTTTAATTACTCACGAGCATTATGATCACTTAGATCAGCGGTTAATAGCGGAAATTCAAAAAGTCGCAAACTGCACAATTATAGCTGATTCTTCCTCGGCGAATCGATTACGGCATATTGTTCCCTCAGATAAGCTACGGGAGATTTGTGTTGGCGAAGAAATTAAAGTAGGCGATGTTTCGGTTAAAGCGGAAAAATGTAATCATCCCGCAGTCAAGCCCGTAACATATATAATCACAAGCGAAGACGGCGTCAAAGTCTTCCACACCGCGGACAGTTTGCCTTATCCTGAACTTGCCGCTATCGGTGAGAGAGAAAAATTTGATGTTGTCTTCTGCACCGTAGGAATTGCGCCTAGTACATCGCCTGAAACAGGTTTTGAAATCGCAAGATTAACAAAGCCTCAAGTAGCTGTGCCTTACCATACAAACTCAGTTGCGCAACAGCAGAAATTCGCGGATTTGCTCAAAAAAGAGTTGCCAAGAACCGCATGCTTGATTCCTGAGCTTAACAAGATTTATCAAGTTTCAAAGAGGAAGTGAGAACCTTTACAGCGCAAGAGAATCAAAAAAAGAAAAATGAGATAGCTAAGGCACTGCATAAAATAGACGCTTTAAAATTCGGAGTCTTCAAACTCTCCAGCGGCAAAATAAGCCCATACTATATAGACCTTCGGATAGTGCCCAGCTTCCCAGATGCCTATAGGCAAATCTGCGATTTCTACGGAGCCTACATAACCACTGAAGTGGGACTGAAAAACTTTGACAGGATCGCTGGAGTGCCCATCGCAGGCATACCTTTCGCCTCCCAAATCGCCTACAACCTAAGGAAGCCGTTTCTATATGTACGCAAAGGCATTCGACGACACGGAAGACAGAGAAGAGTTGAAGGAATCCTTGTCTCTGGAGACCGCGTTTTGCTCATTGACGATTTAATTACAACTGGATTGAATCTGAAAAAAGCGGTGCAAGCCATAAGAGCTGAAGGCGGCGTCGTCAACGATGCAGTCGCTTTCTTGGATAGAGAGGAAGGCGGAAGAGAAAAACTTGAAAAGATGGGAATAAAAGTTCACACGCTGGTCAAAATAAGCGAAGTGGCTAACATATTGTATGAGTTAGGCGCCATTGACGAAGAAAGCTTCAAAACCATTTTAAAGCAAGTTAAGAAATGAATAGAAAAATTGAGGCAAAAACGCTACTTAGCCGCCTAATCATAGAAAATCAGTTTTTTCTCCTCTAACAGCACATGCAGTTTTTGCACTGCGTCATAAACATCCTGTTCTCTCTTAGCTCCAGTACAGACGAGTTTCCCACTTGCAAACAGCAGAATTACCACTTTAGGCTCGTCCATTCTGTAGATTAAGCCTGGAAACTGTTCAGGTTCATACATAGTTTTTCCAAGCGTGTAAGCAGCCTTTTCCAAGTCAATCAGCCCACCCAAACCTGCGGAAGCCACGATATTCTGTATTTTTAACTCTGGTTTACTGATAATTATTATTCCGCCTTTTTTCAGTTCTTTAATGACTTTCATAACAGCCCTACGCGCTTCCTTCTCGGACTTTGCGCCGGTACATACCATTTTCCCTGAGTTAAAAATCAGCGTTGCCGTCTTCGGTCTTTTCAACCTAAATACTAGCCCAGGAAACTGCTCTGGACGATACTCGACGCCGGGGTAGCCTTTCACCACCGCGTTTAAGTCAACTTTTTGATTTAAGGTTGCTGAAGCAACGACGTTTTCGATACTTATTGTAGCTTTAACTTGTGGCATTATTTTCCCTTCTCATCGCGTCTTTGACTGAACACACATTTGTTATAAAGGGTTTTCTTTATAAATACATCTATGTTTGCAGTTGTCCTTCTTTCTGTTTCTTTCCTTTCAACAGAGGGAGGATGAACTCAACAAATATTATTATTACTATGAGTGCTGCAATTATTGGTAAACCTATCGAGTTACGCATAAACAGAACAATATGTCCAATCCAAGGAATACGCATAACAACTTTGCCTACCACATAGTCCTCGCGTATGCCTGGAACACCATTGGTGCCCCATGGATCATAATCTGAAGGGGATGGGATTTCTGGCCACTTAACATGGGAGTTTCCGTCGCCTTTGGTTCGAAAGTACAGTGTGCCATTAATTTCATCCACAGCCACTATTCTATGTACGATTAGCTCGTCGGGATTTGAGGGTTTTTTGAAGACAATAATATCACTATTTGGATAATCCGCGCTTAGTTCTTGCGGGTTTACTCCCTGCACGATTATAAGGTCGCCTATGTGCAAAGTAGGTGAGAAGGGATGGGACCAGCCGTCGCATGCGCCATCATACGACACGCACATGCTACCACTTACCACTGCCAACGCAGGATACGGCGTGTTTAACGCGATTTGCAGTCCATACCAGAAGCCAAAGATTAATAAGGCAACCAAACCGATGACAACGGCGGTTTGCACGTACTCGTTACTCCAAAGCTTTTTTAGGTTATGATTCAAAGCAAAGCCTCGATTTAATGGTGAAGTGTTCTTATTGAATAAGTGCTCTCTATTTTAAAAGTTACCGCCTTTCTAATTAAAAAAGAAAAATGAGGAAGGAAAACAGGTGATTTCTAGCTGTTAACGGTGAAGCGTTACTGCAGGTTTTGGCGGGGTATGCGAGTTTTAGATTTTCTTTTTACTCAGCACTTCTCGGAAGGTGTGACCCTTTGGGCATTGATACAGCCCGATTTCCAGTTGCATCCGTTTTCCCGATTTGTCTGGTCGACCAGCCATCTTCCATGTCTTCTTCATCTTCGGAACGTCAGCACCACATTTTGGACATTTAGCCAATTTGATTCCTCCGTAATGTTACGTTTCCATGGTTTCTCATGATGGTGGATAAATAACTTTCCATTGTTTTTAAATAGAAAATTCACGTTTAAACATTAAAATTATACATTTTTATGTTAAAAAGTGTTGAAACTCGTATAAAATGGCTAAACATAGCGTAAACAAAATGCAAGCAACTCATCAGCATTATACTTCACGCCTCACACACGCTTTAAAAACGGAAACATCTGCTTATAATATACTATCTTTTGAAAGTTTTCCAAAACATTTTTACCGTTGATTTCCCGCTTAGTCTTCTGCCATTTGAAGGTTCATTCGGGATTACATGTGTCTAATGAAAATGTTTTTGAGTTACTTGTGAAGCCAGTTCGAAGGCTCGTTGAGCAAAAAGGATTCCCTAAACCAACTGAGCCTCAGAAACAGACTATTCCCAAGATTCTTGAAGGCAAAAATGTGCTACTTATCTCGCCCACAGCTACGGGCAAAACTGAAGCAGCGTTTCTCCCAGTACTAAGCATGTTATTGCAGTCGCCGCAGACGCCCGGTATAAAAGTGCTGTATATCACGCCGTTGCGGGCTTTAAACCGCGATCTGCTGGAACGGCTTGAGTGGTGGTGCAGCAATTTAGATATAAAACTGGCAGTTCGCCACGGCGACACTGACTTAAAAGAGAGAGCGCGGCAATCGCGGAGCCCACCAGACATATTGATAACCACGCCTGAAACCTTGCAAGCGATACTATCCGGCTGGTTACTGAGGCAGCATCTGCAGAGTCTGCGGTGGGTTATAATTGATGAGGTACACGAGCTTGCGGACAGCAAACGCGGAAGCCAGCTGTCTCTGGCCTTGGAACGCATCCGAAGCCTCATAGGCAAAGACTTTCAAACCATAGGGTTATCCGCCACTATTGGTAGCCCAGAAAAGGTGGCGCAGTTTCTGGTAGGCGACGTACGCGCGGTTGAGATGATTCGTGTGCCTGTTGCCAAAATGATGCGTTTACAAGTGATTTTTCCGCAGCCAACCGAAGATGACGTGAAACTTGCAGAGCAGCTTTATACACATCCAGAAGTGGCAGCGCGGCTAAGGGTAATTCGCGACTACATGAGTAAGCGGAAATCCGTGCTCTTATTCACTAACACCCGCTCCGTTTCAGAGGTGCTGGCAAGCAGATTCAAAGTATGGGACATAGACTTCCCAGTGTCCATTCACCATGGTTCTCTTGCCAAACCATCGCGCATAGCGGCAGAAACGGGGCTGAAAAGAGGTTCACTTAAGGGGCTTATCGCAACCAGCAGCCTCGAACTCGGCATAGACGTAGGCCGTATCGACTTGGTTATTCAGTACATGAGCCCGCGGCAGGTTACAAGACTTATTCAGCGGGTGGGCCGCGCAGGCCACAGCGTGGGCCATGTTGCAGAAGGAATAATTATTGGCATGGATTCTGACGACACTTTAGAGGCGCTGGTAATTGCTAGAAAAGCCTTGAAGGAAGAGTTGGAGCCTGTTGAGATCCCGCCTAAACCATACGATGCCTTAACACATCAAATCGCAGGTTTACTTCTTAAGAACAAACGCTTAGCGTTTAATGAAATCTTGGAGATAGCTGAAAACGCTTATCCCTATCAGAACCTAACTTTGGAGGATGTGGAAAAAATACTCAGTTACATGCATGGGCGTTTTCCACGTTTAGCCTGGGTTTCCTTTGAGGACCAAGTGGTTTTGAAACCGCAGCGAACCAAGGCGCTCTTTGAGTACTACTTTGATAACTTGTCCATGATTCCTGTCGAAAAACAGTTTCTAGTAATTGACGAATCCACCGACTCATCGATTGGAGTGCTTGATGAAGCCTTCATAGCCGAGTATGGTAAGGCCGGCACCAAATTTATTATCCGCGGCAGTCCATGGAAAATAGTCTATACCACCGAAGACAAGGTTTACGTGCGGCCTGTTGATGACGCCACAGGTGCCATTCCAAGCTGGATCGGCGAAGAAATTCCAGTGCCTTTCCAAATAGCGCAGGAAGTAGCTTGGATAAGAGGGTTTGTCGAGGAAAAACTGAAAAGTGGTTTATCACCAGAAGAAATCAGCAAGTTGCTTTGCGAGCGGTATCCTGCCGACAAGGATACAATACTACGTGCATTGGCTGAGACAATAGAACAAGTGAACGCTGGCTTAACTGTGCCCACAGATAAGCGCATAGTCCTCGAAGACTGGGAAGATTTTGTCATAATCCACGCTAACTTTGGCTCGCTTACGAACAGAGCCTTAGCGCAGCTCCTCGGGCAAGTCCTTTCAGATAAGCTTGGGCACGGCATCGTTGTTCAACACGACCCATACCGCATTTTCGTGCAAACAATGGGCACGTTTAACGCGCTGCGCATCCTTGAAATTTTCAACGAGTTAGTCTCAATGCCTGAAGAATCAATTAGAGACTTGCTTACAAAGTCGACGGTGAAGACTGGCCTCTTCAAGCGCCGCATGATTCATGTGGCCCGCCGTTTTGGCGCCTTAAAGAAGTGGGCAGACTTCAGCAACGTTAGCCTTCAGAAGTTGATAACGAGTTTCGAAAACACGCCAATCTACGAAGAAGGCTTGAAGGAAGTTTTCACAAAGGATCTTGATGCAGACGGCCTCATCAATGTGCTGAACAAGATTCAAAGCAAAGAAATAAATTTACAAGTTTTAGAAACGGGTGGAACCGCGACTCCAGTTGCCCGTGTAGGCATCGAGAGGGTAAGCATGAAAACAGACCTTATTCCGCCTGAGCGGATGAGAGCTGTGCTTGTGGAGTCCGCCAAGGCGCGGCTGCTTAACGAAACAGGCAATTTTGTGTGCACTAACTGCTGGGATTACGCAGAAATGTTGCAAATCAAGAACTTACCTGAAAAACCTAAATGCCCCCGTTGCGGTTCACAGGCAATTGGGCTCTTGAAAGTGGAAGAGGAAAAGGTGCTGCCTCTGATTGAAAAGAAAGGACAAAAGCTCACCATAAATGAAGAGAAACTTAAAATGCAGGCATTACAGACCGCGGAGTTAACGGCAAAATATGGTAAAGCGGCTGCGGTGGCTCTAAGCGCACGCAAGGTCCGGCCATCAGATGTTGCAGGCGTACTTGAAAAGGAACCTAAACTCGGCGACAAATTTTACGAGTTGATTCTTGAGGCGGAACGCAAAGCGCTAAGCAAGCGGTTCAGGTAGAAAACATCAAGCAAGCGCCTTATGACGTAAACAGTTTCTGTTCAACTGCGCAATTGCTAGAAGGCTTAATCGTTAACAACAACTATTTAAGTGAAAAGTTACTTATTGTGCCGTAAACATTTATATCAAGTTTAGGAGACCTTAAAAAGGTGGAAATAAGCAGGAAAAAACTGCGAGCTGAGGTTCTTGAGCGTATAAAGTACATTAAAACGTGCGTTATGGCTCGAGAGTTATGCCTTATTGTGCGTACAAACCGCGCGGTGCTGGAACCTAAAGATGTGCAGGAAATCTGCAGTTACATATCAAACCTCTGCAGAGAAGAAGGCTGCACCGAACCCAGTGAACTCTGCCGCAAAGCCGCTGAAGCCGTCGGCTCAAAGAATGAAGAGAAATATTTGGAGTTGTGCGCTCAAAGCTGCGTTAAATGCGGCGAAGCTAAAAGGCCGACGCCGAAGAAAGAAACCTATGTGGCATAAACAGATGCGTAAACTCTTTAAGGATAAAAATACTCTTCTTAAACTGAAGGAGAATTGTACGATGTTTATTGCGCCTTTCGTTCCAACTCCTCTTCCAGTCATTGAATACATGCTCAAATTAGCTGATTTAAAAGCCGGCGAAGTTCTATTTGACCTCGGCGCAGGAGAGGGAAGAGCAGTGATAATGGCAGCGAAAAACTTCGGCGCTCGGGCGGTAGGCATCGAGTTAAGAGAAGACTTGGCTAAAAAAGCGCTTAACACAATTCACGAGAACGGGCTCACAGACAGGGTTACAATAGTTAACGGCGACATGTTCAATGTTAATTTAAGCTCTGCCGATGTAGTTTTTCTTTACTTAACAACTAGCGCAAACGAAAAAATTAGACCAAAGCTGGAAAATGAGCTTAAAAAGGGCGCTCGTGTGGTTTCCCATGACTATGAAATTGTGGGCTGGAAACCCTTAAAAGTTGAGAATTTCTGCGAAAACCCCAAATTAGGTTATCCTTCACACACAATTTATTTGTACCAAAAACCATAGTTACCTTTAGTTTCCCGCAAAAAATATTTTTAATTTACACATTGTCTATTTTCGCATGTGTTTCGCAATGCGCTTTGTTCCATGGCAAAATATCGCTGATTGGCGATGCATAGCATGCGGCGTATGCTGCAAACTTTACAGCGTGGTATTAAACTTTCCAGAATGGCTCGGAATCGTCAAAACATTCGGTGTTGAAAAAACCGTTGCAGGCTTAAACAGGTTATACATCAAAAGAGCCGGCGACGGCTCCTGCACATTCCTATGCAATCTGGGGAACACATATTACTGCGGCTTACAAAACATGAAACCTATCGCATGTAAGCTATGGCCCTTCAAAGTGATGTCAGAGCCAAAATATGGGCAAGCACGCGAAGCCGCATACGATTACCGCGGAATGAAACTTTTCGTTTACGCGGATACCATGTGTTCTGGGCTTAGGTATGGAAACCCAACATGGGAATTTAGACATCTAACTCTGAGCGAGTTTATAGAACTTGCATTAGGAACCCGCCAGACCCAAGCCTAAACAACAAGCAATATGGTTTCTGTATCGCCTTTTCAGGTCCGACGATTTAGATTTCTTTGAAGCCAACCGAACTTTTAAGGTCTTGTTAAGTATAGAAACATGACACTTTTCTGATACGGAGGATTACCGTTCCAGCATATTTGAATCAAAAATGGATTTGCACAAATAGACGAGCGCAAACGCTTCACAGCTTACCTAAACTACACGACGTCACAGTCCACTGCAAAAACTAAAATCATTGGTCAACAGCAGGGTAGCAGGTGTAATCACTCATTGAATCCTAACAGCGTAGCCCATTAAGTTAATATAGTTTTCACAGAACTAATAACCACATGAACATGGAGGAAAAGGCGATTGTACGGTTACGCTGGAAGAATCCTTTATGTTGACTTAAGCACGGGGAAAACCCGTGTTGAAAAGTTAAGTGAAGATTACGCGAAAAAATACATCGGCGGAATAGGCTTAGGCATGCGCTTATGGCTAGACAACTCCAAAGCAGGAGTTGACCCCTTAAGCCCAGACAACCCGCTTGTTTTGGCGCTCGGCCCAATCTCAGGTACAATGTTTCCAACGGCAGGAAACGGACATGCCTTCGTGGCAAAATCACCAGCCACGTTCGGCATAGGCGAAGCAGTTGCCCACGGCACATTTGGCGCAGAACTAAAAAGAGCCGGGTACGACGCAGTGATTCTAAAGGGCAAGGCGGAAAAACCCGTTTACCTATGGATAGACGACGATTCAGTGCAGCTGCTGGACGCAGCGCATCTTATCGGCAAATCCCCAGCCGAAACTGAAGACGCCATCAAAGATGAACTAGGCGATTACTACATACGTGTTGCAGCAATAGGCGTAGCTGGAGAAAAGCTTTCTCGGATAGCTTGCATAATTAACGAGAAAACACGCGCGGCCGGGAGAACAGGCTTAGGCGCTGTGATGGGCTCCAAGAATCTCAAAGCCATCGCTGTCCGCGGAACACGCGACATCGTTCCAGCTAAGCCAGACGAGTTCATGGACATGGTGAAGGAATTCCATGAGAGAATGAAAGGGCCTGCAACGCAAAAGTATCGTACGCTGGGCACGCCAGAAAACGTCCTAGTCCACAACGCGCTGCATTGTATGCCGACACGCAACTATAATAACGCGCATTTTGAGAACGCAGAAAAAGTCAGCGGAGAAGCGCTGAACGATAAATTTGTGGCGAAAATCATAGCTTGCAGCAGTTGCGCAATGCGATGTGAGCATGAGGTTGTTGTTCCAGAAGGTCCATACAAGGGCACGATGACACGGATGGAGTATGAAACATTGTGGGCGCTGGGGCCGTACTGCGGCATCGACAAGCTGGATGCCATAATAAAAGGTATGGAGATATGCAACTACTACGGCATGGACGCGATCAGCGCGGGAGTGATTGTAGCGTTCGCCATGGACTGCTACGAAAAAGGCATCTTGTCAAAAGCAGATCTTGACGGAATTGACGCCAGTTTCGGCAACGCTGATGCACTTCTGCAGATTCTCGAGAAAATGGGCAAACGAGAAGGAATAGGCGACATCCTAGCTGAAGGTGTAAGAATTGCAGGGAAGAAAATAGGGAAAGGCGCCGAAAAACTCGCGCAACACATCAAGGGCTTGGAAGTCACAGGCTACGACTTAAGATGCCTCAAAACCGCCGCGTTAGGTTTCGCTGTCTCCTTCCGAGGAGCAGACCACAATAGACATGGCGCATACGCTTTCGACGTAAAAGGCAAAGTTGACCGCTTAAAAGCTGAAAAGGGCAGAGGCAAAATGGTAAGAGACCTAGAAGACGTATACGCGCTTATTGATTCATTCATAGTCTGCAAGTTTTCACGTGGCACCTACTACAAGGAACTACAGGACATGGCTAAGCTGTATAGTTTAGTGACTGGCATCGACATGACCGCAGAAGAGCTGAAAAAATCAGGCGAGAGAATTAACACGATTGCTCGCTTGATCAATATAAGAGAAGGCTTCAGCAGAAAAGATGACACTCTCCCATGGAAAGTCATGAATGAGCCAATACCTGACGAGGGACCCGTAAAAGGGGCTGTAGTAACGCAGGAAGAACTGGACTTGCTCTTAGACGATTACTACGAGTCTCGCGGTTGGACGCTGGAAGGCGTTCCTACAGTGAAAAAGCTGAAAGAGCTTGCCATGGACGACTTGATAAACATAGTTGAAGACAAGCAGGAGGCTTAGGCAAAATGGTTAAGATTCATGAGCGAAAATTTGTTTCAGCTGATCCAGACAAGTGCGTTGGCTGCCAAATCTGCGAGTACATCTGCTCTTGGACGAAGGAAAAAGCTTTCAACCCACTTAAATCGCGCATACGCGTAGTCAGAGTGAATCAACTGGCGAATATGGCAGTTACGTGCAGACGCTGTGAAGATCCGCCGTGCGTGGCTGCATGCCCACGTGACGCCTTGACGCAGTCCGAAGAGACAGGCACGATAATGGTGGACATGGACAAATGTAACGGCTGTGGCTGGTGCATTGAAGCCTGCGATTACGGTGCAATAATGCTACATCCCGAGACCAAAGTTGTTCACGTCTGCGACTTGTGTAAAGAGCAAGGCGAACCACAATGCATTAAGTGGTGTCCTGAAGAAGCCTTAATGCTGGTTACGAGTGATGTGCTGGCGCAGAAGGCAAGAATCAGTGCTGTGAAGAAGCTCTTCCAAGAAGCAAAGAAAAAGTAAGAAGCTATACCCTCTCTTTTTAAATATTTTCTTAAGATCAGAAATCACGTTTATTTTGCGAGTAAATCAGTTAGTATTCTCGTGATTTTTTCCGCGGTCACTTGCACTGTTGGTGTTAAGCCTTCCCCAAAGTCAGTGTTTTCAGGTTCAATTAGCAGTAAAGCAATTTTTGCCCCGGTCGTTTTTGCAATATAATCGCAGAAAATACGTAAAGGCAACACGTGAGTGGTTACAGCTGGGAAAGAGGCAATTTGCTCGGGAAAGACGAGCTGAGATTCTCCAGGTTTTAGCCCGAGAAAAGCGGCGTCTATAATAAGCACATGGCTTGGTTGAAAATCAACAATTTCTTGCATGAAGCTTTCAGGAACAGTTTCACAATTTATCAAATAGACTTTCTCGAGAACTCTGCCTTCTAAATCTTGAACAATTTTACTGCCGACGAAATCATCTGTACGCATGGGATTGCCAATTCCAGCTATGACAACTTTTTCTGCATTGAAAAACCAGTTTTGCAATTTCTCTTTGATATTATGTTTGCCGTCGCACACCTTGAACACTAGTAAAAAAAGTAAAAGAAGCGAAAATAAGCTTTACTACTATTATTTATTAGCATAACAGTTTTGCTGTTAATAACTTCTATTGAATTGCCTCTTCAATACTCAAATTGTCTACCGAAAAATGCGCGCGCATAACTAAATCGCTTGAGAAGAAATTAGGCGATTCAAGCGTCACTAATTATGAAGTTTTGAAAATAAGCGGTACAGATGGAAAGTGGACATTTTCTGACGGCAAGAGAGATAAGCAATTTGAAAAAACTTTCTGCATTTCCAATTATGCTTCTTGTAAAAGCAATCGATGCGCCAGCAAAAATATAAAAAAGTGAGAAGTAATTCTTACCGCGTTATCGTCCTGATTATTTCCTTTTTGTGATTGTAGACATCTATTGTCAGAGGCATTTGTCCGATTGCATAATGCGTTGCGCACGCGAAGCATGGGTCATAAGCTCTGAACGCCATTTCCACCTTGTTCAGCACACCTTGATCTACTTTGCCGTTGCAAATTAAGCCCTTCGCCGCGTCGCGGATGGATATGCATATTGCAGGGTAATTGTTGGTTGTCGCCACGATCAAGTTAACGTCTTTGATTAGCGCGTCTTTATCGAGTACATAATGATGATACAGTGTACCCCGTGCCGCTTCAACCACGCCAACGCCTTCTCCTGGCTCGCTAGGCTTATTGCGTATGTTAGTGCTCGTGATTTCTGGGTCTTTCGCCAATTCAAGCGCACGTTCGGCAGCGTAAAGCAGCTCAATTAAGCGCGCCCAGTGGAATGCTAAAGTGCCGTGCACTGGTTTGCCGCCCAAGGTTTTGTACATCAGTTCGTACTCAGCTTGCGCTAGCGGGGTAGCCATGCCGTCGGCCGCATTCAATCGCCCAAGCGGGCCT
The DNA here is from genome assembly GCA_037481775.1 of Bathyarchaeia archaeon. Classification (GTDB taxonomy): domain Archaea; phylum Thermoproteota; class Bathyarchaeia; order Bathyarchaeales; family Bathycorpusculaceae; genus JAOAIV01. Next base: position 10,804 of record JBBFKZ010000002.1, on the reverse strand, counting down.
ACACGATATATGCCGCTGTCGGCTCCGTAGACTAGGCCTTTCCAGCCGACTTTCTTCAGGAATGGAAACTTGGAGTATGTCCATTGCTCAACGTGCTCGCCGATGTGCTGGAGGTAATCTTTCGGTTCAAACTTTAGGAATTCACGGCCATCTGGATCTGCTACTCTGATTTTTCCATCGTAGAAGTTGACTTTGTTTTTGTCGTCCACAAGGCCCATGTAATATGTTTTCATGGTGTACGCGTCACTTTTGATCATATCAACGTAGGCGCTGTTGCCCAAAACTATGTCGTGGAATAGCTTCAAACTTAATTTGGCAAATTCCACAGAGGAAGCAGCCATCTTTTCGATTTCTTGCCTGTTCTCCTCGCTCAACGGCTTGGATATGCCTCCAGGCAAGCCGCAGACGGGGTGGGTAGCTTTTCCGCCTATGATCTCGGTTATTTTCTGGCCGTACGCTCTGTGCTTTATGACCTCTTTCGCTATGTCTAGGCCTGCTTTTTCGATGACGCCTAGAATGTTGCGTTTTTCGGGCGGCGCGTCTGGGCCAACTATGAAGTCTGGTCCGCCTAGGTAGTAAAAGTGTAATGTGTGGTCGTAGATTATGTAGCCAGCATACATTAGTTCTCGGAGTTTTTTGGCTGCGGATGGCGGTTCAACATTGAAAGCAGCGTCTAGCGCTTTAACTGAAGCGTAATGGTGGGCGACGGGGCAGACGCCGCAGATACGCGATGTCAGTTGAGGCATCAGCTCGGCGCGTCTTCCTTCACAGAATTTCTCGAAACCTCGCAGCTCGGGAATTTTCAAGTATGCGTTTTCCACTTCGCCATTGTCGTTTAGAAATATGGAGATGCTGCCGTGGCCTTCGAGGCGAGTTATTGGGTTTATGCTTATTTCTTTCATTTCTTTATCACCTTTCTTCGAAGAATTGAAGCTGGAAGAGAATACATATAGAACGTGCCAACTGGATCCTTTATTTGCGCCATTAGTTTTTCAACATCCTCGGGGGATGCGGTTTTCTCGTCGTAGCCGAGTATAGAGGCTAAAGCCGTTATCATTCCAGAGCCCAGCTCCGGCAGGTTAGGTGCAGCTCCGCCACAGGCCGTGCAGGGCATGTCAACTTTTAGGCACTGCGCGCCGCAACCACTACGCGTGGCGAAGCCCATGCAGAGTATTCCTTGTTCGAGCAAGCATTTATCGGGTTCAGGAGCTTTCTCGTATACTCGGTAAATCTTGGAGATTCTCTTGTTTTCTCTTTTTCTGGGGCATTCATCGCAAACAGCCTTCAATGGTGCAAGTACGGAGCCTTTTGGCGGAAGTTCGCCTTTGGCGATGGTATCTATGGCGTTAATGATGAGTTTAACTGGGGGCGGGCAACCGGGCAAGTAGTAGTCTACGTCTACTGTTTGCGCTAAGGTTTTTACGGTGTCGTAGAATTCTGGAATCTCCAGCGTGCCTTCGTTAACTTTGGTTTCGGGTTGGGGAATAATGCCTTCTGGGTTAACATTTGACTTTCCTTTCAGGTAAACGTGCTCGAGTATTTCTTTGCTGTCATGCAGATTGGCTAAGCCAGGTATGCACCCTTCGTGTGCGCATGAACCGAACGCTACAAGCGTTTTGGACTTTTGCCTCAGAAGCTTTGCCATGTGCTCTTGTTCGCTGTTGCGGATGGAACCGTTAAAGAAGGTGATGTCGATGTACTTGTCAGGCATTGCTTCAACATCACTGTATTTGACGTCAAGCGCTACGGGCCAGAACACGATGTCGGCGATTTTCACCACGTCGAGAATTTTTTCGTTTATGTCTAAAACCGCTATTTCACAGCCACCGCAGCTTGCAGCCCAATAGAAGGCTATTTTCAGCTTCTTGTTGGTACTCATTTATTTTGCACCTTTAGATACTTGTTTAAAGATTTTGGGAATGGTGACTTTAGGCTTTGTTTTATGCACATTTTATTGGACACCATTCGTGAATAGGTTTTCAAATTACATATCAACTACATAAAGCTTAAGCCATATTTTAACTGGTTTTTCCATCTTTAAGCTTGAATTCTTGAATAAACACTGGTTGGTGATAGGCGGCGTTATTAGCCCGAATGTGGGATTTATCTTCGCTTTGAACTGAAGGACATCCTTTGGTTTTCTGTTGCCGTGATAGCCCCTCTATAGGTTTCTGCAATGAATCGCTAATAGCCGCCAAATATGAAGGCGCTAGTCTGGCGCCATCTTGATTTGCGAACGCTTTATATTAAAGCGGGCTTCTCCATTAGAGTGTTTATTGGGAGAATGAATTGTATGAGTAATGAGCCATTTCATTTGACTGATGCAAATTTTGGAGAAGCGGTGAAGCGTAACCTGCTGGTTTTAGTTGACTTTTGGGCGCCATGGTGCGGGCCATGTCGTGCTCTTGCGCCGACAATCGAGGAATTGGCAAAGGAATATGCAGGAAAAGTGCTTGTGGCAAAGCTTAATGTTGATGAGAACCCCGATACAGCGGAGCAGTTCCAGATTTTCAGCATTCCCACAGTAGTTGTAATTAAGAACGGCTCTGAAGTTGAGAGGATTGTCGGCCTCTGTACCAAGCAGCGATACATTGACGCCTTAGAAAAGCATTTGTAAGAAAACAGTGCTCCGCTTTTAGCTTTTCATTTTTTCATACATTTTTTCCAGCGTCCACCGTATGCTGGACTTCAACTCTCTTAACCGCGCCTCATCCACGTTTCTAATAACTATTTCACGAAGTAAGTCGCCTTCGCGCATAATGTTGAAAGCAAACATCTTCTCAGGCGCGAGTTGCCCTAGCCGAACAAGTTCGCTATCTTTTTCCTGCATCTTGACTAGCACGCGCTCAACAAGGAAATTTTGGAACGGCGGCGTGCTCACACTGAACTTTTTTCTTTCATCTGGCAAAACATGTAACTCTTGTTTGTCAACGTAAATTATCGCTAGGGGCTCCTCGTTCATAGTTTTCAAGGGGATGACGTTTTCCGGCTCTAATGCACGCGGCTCTGCTTGGGCTTCCTCCGCTGCGGAGGCTGCCTCAGGTAGGGCTTCTGCTACGGTTACTTTCACCTCTTTAATGTCTCCGCGTTTAAAGCCCTTCTCAAGCAAAACCGCGTTTACCGCTTCCAACGTGGCAGCTGCCTCTTTCATTTCAGCCTCTAACTCCTTAATTCGCTGTTCTAGTCTCTCCTTAAAATTTAGAAGCGCCTTCAGCTTCTCGGAATCCAGCGGCATGCTCTTCACACATCCGTATCTTTGGCGGTTAGTGCTTATCAATTCTTTGCTGCGCCAATCTAAGCGCCTTAGGCGGAGCTAATCTGCTTGAGCTGGCTGCGGTACATTTCCACTATTTCCGCGGAGGTAGTTGCGTCTTCCGCGGCTTTGTCTGTGCGGTATTTACCTGTGAAACGTGGAAACCTAATAGCCAACCCGCTTCCCTTCCTTATGGAGCCCATTGCGCACGTGTGAATTGGGCTCAAGGTGATTTCAGCGCCTAAAATCTCCAGAACTAGCTTCGGCTCAAACCAGACATCCGCCTCAAGGGTTGAGTTCACGCGTGAATGCTTATGGGCGATCACATGCTTCAGCAGCATTTGAGGTAACTCAGCTAAGTCTTTATCCGTAAATCCTGTCCCACACTTGGTAACTGTTTCGAACGTGTCCGTTTCAGGGTTATACGCTGCAAGAAGCAATGCACCGTATGTTCCTGCACGCTTGCCCCTGCCATGGAAAGCGCCTACCACGACGAGGTCAACGGTGTCTGTCATTTCACTCTTGTAATCTCGCTTGTACTTTATCCAAAGCCAGCCGCGGGCCCCCGCTTGATACACAGAGTCTTTCCCGATGGATTTGCAGATTAAGCCTTCGCAGCCCTCGGCTATGGCTTCCTCAAAGAACGCCTCAAGCTCCGCGATGTTACTGGTTAAAATATGCTTAGCAGCTTTTACTCTGTCACTTTCCTTAAGCGCTTTTTCCAGTGCCTTCCGCCTGACGGGATAAGCTTCAAGGGTAAGGTCTTTGCCGTCAACATACAGGGCGTCGAACATGAAAAGCGAAACGGGGTACTGCTCCATTGCCTGTTCAATCTCGTATTTGCGGCGTCGGTGCATTAGCTCTTGGAAGGGCCGCATTTCGCCCGTGTCAAGATCCACAGCCACGCATTCCGCCTCGAGAATTGCCTCAGTGGCTTTCACATGCTCTTTTACAAGTTCAATGGCATCGGGATACTGGTCAGAAATGTTCTCTAAACGCCTAGAATAAAGCACAACCTCATCGCCTTTCTTGTGTGCTTGAACGCGCTCGCCGTCGTACTTGTACTCGGCGATGCATTTTCCGCCCAGCTTCTCTAGGATTTCTTCTGGCGAAGAAAGCCGCTCCGCCAACATGGGCCTTATAGGCTCGAAAACCACAACTTGGAACTGCTTAATTCCTTCTAAGCCCTGTTCAGCTAATACCTTCGCGACGCGGCCAAGGTCTGAGGAAATGTTGTAGGCGCGTTCAGTTAACTCGCGGGCGTCTTTGCCGCCGCCGTATGCTATGGCCAAAGCATCAAGCACAGTCATGTCCGCAATGCCCAGCCGCAAATTGCCTGTAACCGTGCGCATAATATACTTCGCCTCTTTCGGAGTCGCGTCAGATAACAGCCCGGCTAAAAGCGCCATTTTAGTATCCACAGCGCCTGAGCCCGTGGTCTTCGCCATTTTATCAAGCGTCTCGTAGACGCGCTGCACCGTAAGCGGTTTCTGGAAGAAGGTAACCTGCCTCTTTTTGGATATAAAGTTCTGCGCGGTTTCGCCGATGTCGCCGCTTTTCTTCAAGTCCTCTTCGATTTCGCTTTCTTTTCTACCCGCGGCGCGCGCCAAAGCTTTTATCGCCAGCCGCTCGGCCACGCCGATTTCTAAACCCACAAAGTCCGGGTACAGCTTGCCCTGCGTTAAGTAAACGACTTTGTCGATGACTTCTTTAGGCGTCTTTTTTAGAAGGTCAACTAGTAGATCGGTCATTTCCAGCCTTTTTGTGGTGGCTTCGATGCGCTCGTAGGCATCGGCGATTACGGCATAATTCACATGCTAAACCTCACAAGATATACCACGCGGCAGAGTATTAAAAGCTCATCATCTCGGTAAACCCCTCGGCTGCGGTTTATTCAACAAAATTGGCGTTGTTTGAAGAAAAGGCTTATCAACAGTTAAAGGCAGAAGCTTCCACCAGGGGAGTGAGCGCAATTAACGTTCTCTTGTTATCTGAGCAGGAAGTTACCGAACTGCTGCGCATGGACGAAGTTATGGATGCCGTGGAAAACGCCTTCAGAGAAAAAGCGTTAGGCTACGCGCAGATGCCTTCTAAAGTTTACCTTGACTTTGCCAAGTACAATGGCGACGTGCGCGCCATGCCAGCCTATCTTGAGCGGTTGGACGTGGCCGCCGTTAAAATCGTGAATTCGCATCCAGACAACCCCGGCAAATTCGGCATGCCCACCGTTTCAGCCACCGTGCTTCTGCTGGATCCCCGGAACGGCGCGGTACTGGCAATAATGGGTGGAACCAGCTTGACGGCCATGCGGACAGCAGCTGCAGGCGGCATTGCGATAAAATATCTCGCTAACAAGGACGCTAAAATTGCCAGTTTCATCGGCGCGGGAGTCCAGGCCAGAGCGCAGTTGCAAGCGCTTCTTTTGACGCGGCCGAATCTGGAGGAAATCCGCGTTTGCGATATTTTGCCTAAAGCAGCAGAGGCTTTTGCCGCCGAAGCCAAAAACAAGGCTGTAAACAGCCGAGTAGTTATCGCGAGAAACGAGGAGGAAGCAGTACGCGGCGCGGACATAGTGATCACCACGACGCCTTCGAGGAAGCCTGTTGTTTTCGACGCATGGATCTCCCGAGGAACGCATCTCAATTGCATTGGGGCGGATGCGCCGCTTAAAGAGGAAATAGATCCGGCGATTTTGAAGCGGGCGAAGATTGTCGTAGATGATTGGGAACAAGCGGCTCACAGCGGCGAAATAAACGTGCCCATCTCCCGCGGCATCTTATCCAAGGAGGATGTGTGGGCGGAACTCAGCGAAATCGCAGCTGGAACCAAGCCTGGCCGAACATCGAGAGAGGAGATTACCGTTTTTGACTCAACGGGATTAGCCATTCAAGATGCCGCGGCAGCAGAGATAGTCTACCGGAAAGCATTGACCAAACAAATAGGCTGCTTCATACGCATATAAGCCTAGGCGCATGCAAAAAAATGGGGAAGAAGTTAGAGGGCTATCTTTTTTCGTTTGTAGATGACAGCGATGGGCACTGTGGCCAGCATTATTACCGTTAGCAACATTGGCGCGGTAATGTCAGGTATGACTAAGCCGCTGATGCTGGAGTCTATCAGCTCCCATTTAACAGTATACTTGTAAGCGGGTTGCCCAATAAAATCCAGAGCGGTGACGTCTCCGCTGTTCTCGTAGTACACTCGCATTCCAGTTGCCTTGTCCCAATACAGCGTATAGTTGTATATGGAGCCCATGATGTCAACAGTGTACTTAAGCGTGTTAGTTTCTCTTGTCCCATTCGGCGTGGTAAGCATTATTGACTTATTAAGGTAAAGCGCGGGCCATTGATAAAATCCGAAGAAATCAAAAGTATCGCGCACCTTGTCGCCTTCTTTCATGTTAGCACCTATAGCAAGCATTATGTTGCTGAAAGTTACGTTTTCATCATAATTTGCAGTTGTTACCGTGCCGTTTTTCCAGCTATAAGTGACCACGAAGTTTATTACGTCACCCGTAATGCCCGTAACATTATACATTATCCAGTTTGTTTGATTGTCCGCCAACCTCAAAGGGCCCAAGTACCCCTCTGGAAGAAAGGGCATTGTGGTTTCCCATTGTGTAACTTGAACTTTGTATTTGAACCAGTCGCCCACTTGGACGCCGACAACTTGGGTTTGCGCCATTGCAGGTGCCACAATTGCAAGCAGCAGTGTTGAAAGCCCAGCTGGCAACAACATCATTTTTTCATTATTTTTTTCACCAGCTACTTTCAAGCGCAAAAATGTTGTCATATGAAATATTTATATTTTGTTACAAACAGCGATTTCCACGCGGAAGCTCGGTGGAGTGTCGGATGGTCATTGAAAAGTTTCGCTTAACTATCCGTTTTAGCGCAAATTATGGAAACAGCTACATAAATGTCCAGTTAAGCTTCAACGCCACTGAGTAGAAGCCGCGTGCTCGCTGTTTCAGAAGCTTTCGAAATGCATTATCTGACTTAGGGGGCGCCTGCTCCGCGGAGTCGGCATTTTAGCCGCCCAGTAGCCTACGGGAATCATGGCTACTGGGCGTATGCCGCTGGGGAGATTCAGGGCTCTGCGGGCTTCATCTTCATTGAAGGCGCCTACCCAGCAGGTGCCCAGCCCAAGAGAGTAAGCGGTTAAGAGAATATTCTGTGTCGCCGCCGCCGTGTCCTGTATGCAATACAACGTCTTACCTCTGTTGCCGTAGCCCGTTGCCGCACGGTTTTCGTCCGCGCAGACCACGATTACCACGGGCGCTTCTTCAATGAAAGCTTGGCGTGCAGCCTCAGCGAGCCGCTGCTTCTGTTCAGGTTTTCGGACGATTATGAATTCCCATGGTTGCAGGTTTCCAGCCGAGGGCGCATGCCGCGCCGCATCAACCAGTTGCTCCACAATCTCGCCAGGGACATCTTGCGGTTTGAAGGCTCTTACGCTTCTCCGCCCTTTGATGGCTTCTAAAAGTTCCATTACTCCTCATCCGGTAATTCCTTTTCTGTTTCAAGCATTAAAAACTGTTGCTTTTTTAAGCGGCTAGCTTTGAGATGCAAAAGTCTTAAGTTCAGCGGTCGTATCCATCTATCTTGGATGATGAGCTTAAGAGTCAAAGAGCACGCGCGATGATAATGACTCGACGGGCGAACTGACACTGGAAAGTTTATGTCTTGTCACTGTTTTTTGTGTTTTGTAGTGTGGGCGGCTTCGGTTGCGTTGGCGTAGGTTTGGTTATAGTGTTTCGGCGGGGGATGTGGAGCGGTTTGTGGAGGGGAATGAGTGTGTGCGTGAGTTTTTGAGTAAGTATGCGGCGGTTGGGACGCGGCTTCTTCAGCTGTCTGCAGAGGCTTTTTGCATCTGCATCTTGATTGATCAGCAAAGCCAGGTACACCCTTGCTTTTATGCTGGAAAGGCCGAGCTTTGCTAAAATTTTCACGGGCTCCTCGGACATCAAAGGTGGCTCTTCCCTTATTATGGAGTGCTCATTAAGCAACTTATTTTTGTCTGTCATCATTCAGCGTTGATGACACAGTTTTATTAGAGTCATATCTCATAATTATGTTTTGCGTAAAAATAATGAAAGGAGAAAAGGAAAATGAACAAAAACAAAACGCCGATTGCGATTGCCTTGATTCTGATGGCCGCTGTTGCTGTTTCGTTTATATCCTTGCCAGCTACTAACGCACAAACATACCCAGAAAAAAAGACATATGCGTACATCATTGCTCAACCCAACCCTGTTGGTGTTGGTCAACCCGTAAAGCTTCTTTTCGGTATTACAGACTACCTTAATCAGTATCCAGATGGATGGACAGGCATAACAATAACTGTTGAGACACCAGATGGCAAGACTGAAACCTTAGGGCCGTATAAAACTGACGCAACAGGAACAACAGGTGCTACATACGTTCCTAATAGAGTCGGCACATACTATTTTCAGGTACACTTCCCCCGGCAGCTATATAACTGGACAGTGCGTACGTCACGCGCTCCAACCCTTTTTGGACCTATATGGTACGCAGCCAGCGATAGTGAAAAATACGCGCTTACTGTACAAGAAGAACCACTGCCAGGTTTTCCAGGCGTGCCGCTTCCAACTGAATACTGGAGCCGCCCCATAGATGACCAATTGCGAGAATGGACTAGTATAGCTGGAAACTGGGTTATGGAGCCACCTCAACGATATGCACCTTACAATCAAGGACCTGAAGCTCCACACATACTTTGGGCTCAACCTCTAGTAAAAGGCGCTATGAGTGCATTAGGCGGCGGTCTTGTGGGCGGTTACACTGCAGATACTTCAGAGATTGATCAGCGCGGCTTCGAAACCGGAGATGCATATGAGGGTCTATTTACGCCCCGCTCTTCGCCAGTTATTATCGGTGGAGTGCTTTACTTCAATAGATACAAAGCAGATGGTAGCACTAGGGTTGAACAAGAGGTAGTGGCTGTAGACTTGCATACTGGAGATGAGCTTTGGGTTAGAAACTGGGGTAATCGAACACTTGCCTTCGGTCAATTGTTCTACTGGGACAGTTTTAACTACCACGGTACCTATGCGTACCTTTGGTCAACAGTTGGAAGCACTTGGAACTGCTATGAAGCATCGACTGGTCGATGGGTATATAGCATAAGCAACGTACCAAGCGGTACACAAGTATTCGGACCTCACGGTGAAATCATCATTTACACTTTGGATCTTCAACGGGGTTGGATGACTAAATGGAACTCGACTCATGTCGAAAGACAAACGAAAATTAACCAATATGGACCAACTGGATCAACCCATGGAAGCTGGATCACCGCGTACATGGGAACAACTCTGAACGGCACACTCGGTATCATGTGGAACAAGACAATACCAACTGGTCTTCCTGGAAGTGTCTGGGCGGTCTTTCTAGACGACATCATAATCGGCAATGAAATTTATGGCACTGGCTTCCACTACATGATTGGAGATAACCCAATCGTGTTCTGGGCAATTAGCTTGAAATATGGACAGGAAGGAACCTTGCTATATAATGTAACTTGGCAGAAACCTATGGGCGATGTGGTAATGTGGCGTGTGGCATATAGTGCAGAAGACAGAGTTTTCGTTATGCAAGCAAAAGAACCGAGGCAACTTTATGGGTTCGACTTAGATAACGGGCGGCAACTTTGGGGACCCACAGAAACCATGGACTACAGAAGCGTATACAGCTATAGTGGATACATAGTTAAAGGGCAACTCTATTATGTCTCACAATTTGCAGGTACAGTATATTGTTACGAGGTTAAAACAGGCAAACTTTTGTGGACATATTATGCCAGTGATCCGTATGGAGCTAGTGAAGCTTGGCAGAAGGAGTTCGGAGCTAACGAATGGCCTATAGAAATTTGTTTCATAACTGATGGAAAAGTCTACATAACTCACAGCGAGCACTCGCCCAACCAGCCATTACCTCGCGGCGCACCGCTAATATGCTTAGACGCTGAAACAGGTGATGAAATATTTCGTGTAAACGGTTTGCTTCGTCAAACAAGGTGGGGTGGCAGACATTTAATTGGCGATAGCATAATGGTCGGGATGGACACGTATGACCAGCGAGTGTATGCTATTGGTAAGGGTCCAAGCGCAACCACCGTCACTGCTTCACCAAAGACTACTGTGCATGGCAGCAAAGTACTTGTAGAGGGGACAGTGACCGACATCTCGCCCGGCACGCAAGATTCAGCCATAAAATTACGCTTTCCGAATGGTGTTCCTGCTGTAGCGGACGAGAGTATGAGTGATTGGATGCTTTACGTGTATAAGCAGTTCCCGTGTCCGGCGAATGTAAAGGGCGTCGAAGTAATCGTCGAGGTGCTGGATCCCAACGGCAACTACTACGAAGTTGCCCGAACCACAAGTGATGGCAGCGGCTTCTTTAAGGCGACGTTTGAGCCGCCTGTGCCCGGAGCATACACTGTTATCGCGAGGTTTGCAGGTTCCAAGTCTTACTGGCCATCGCATGCTGAAACCGCCATGGTAGTCGAGGATGCTCCGCCTGCTTCGCC
>JBBFKZ010000001.1:0-243377 GCA_037481775.1 Bathyarchaeia archaeon | reverse complement strand
GGTTGTCTATAATGAAAAGGCCCTCGACCAGGCGAACCAACTTCAAGAAACTCTTTAGCTTCCGCCACCTTACTTTTCCTTTTCCCCGACAGTACAGCTTTCTCAGCATTAACAACAATTACTTTTTCGCCGTTCAGCAGTTTTTTAGCGATCTCGCTAGCCATTCTACCAAGGATAAGCCCATCCGCATTCACTATGGTAACTTGAGGTTTAGTGGTCTGCATTTTTTCACCGGATTATTTTAATGTTTGAACCTTTGGGGTTTGTTTCCACAAGCTCGGGAATAGATAAGTATTTTGCTTTTGCCGCGGCTATTTTTTCCTTTGCTCTTTCAGAAGCATCGAAGGCAGCCACTGTTATCGAATGATCCAGTGAGCCTGCGCCTAAGATTTTTCCCGGCACGACTACTACATCGCTTTTTTGTGTATATCTATTTATTCGACTCAAGTTTACAGCGACACTTTGCCGTCTCACCTTAGATAGATATCTCGCTACGTCCAGCCAAATAGCCGCGTTTTTTTCTCTGCCCTGCTTTCTTAGAAAATTAATAAGCTGGACGAGTTCAGGATTTGTAGATTTGGTTCTATTCACTTTACTTCAACCTTCACTTGTTCTTCGAATTCCTTTAATTGTTTATCCAATATTTTAGCTGCTTCCTGAATAATTCTTTCTGGAGGAAGTGCGCCTGTGGATTCTATGCTCATTACGAAGGCATTTTTCTCCCATGTCACCTTTATAGCTGGTGGCTTCTGTGGGCAAGCTTCAACGCAGTCCATGCATAGATTGCATGCTAAAAGATCACGCACTACCAACTTATTCTCCTTAATGGCCAATACCTTTTTGGGACATATCGCCACACATCTCGCGCAGCCATCACATTTTTCATTTGCCACTTCAATTTTTGGGAAATACTTGTAAGCACACGTAGAGACTGGCTGCCATTTAGCATGGTTCTTCCCTTTGCCAAGTCTGGCATATGCCTCAAGCTTTAGTTTTTGTCCTTTAGCTAACTTTATAATGGGAATTTTATCGGAAACTGGAACTATTTCAGGATTTTCTGAAACTAATTCACCTGAATAAACTGTGCGTGTTCCTTCATTTGCTTCCGCGTCCAACGTGAAAGTTACACGACAGAGATTACAGCCAAACTCGCTTTTACACTCACAATCCTCAGGAAGATTATAGCTGTCCAAGTCGGTTTTTAGCGGAGTCAGACCTAACCTATGAGCTATTATCTCATCTTGTAAAATAGATGAATTATCAATTATAACAACTTCATCTATGGCCATGCTTGGCACTTCAGCAAGCGCTATTCGCCGCAACGCATTCACTAATGCAACATCCGCGTCTCGTATTATTATACCCATACTTGTTGCATTCTTGTTGAGTATCTTTATTTCCACTTGATGTTGCCACTCCATAATAGTTATGAATAATGACTGTGCGGTTCAATAAAAGTAACAGTGCATTATTTCAATTTTTCTGTTAATAAAGTGTAAAGTGAAGAGTTATACGCGTCTTCCTCTTCGACCGCCCGGCCTTCTTGTGCCATCATGAGGAATAGGCGTAACCTCTTCAATACGTTCTATGCGAAAGCCAAACCTTGCAAGCGCTCGTATAGCAGCTTGAGCACCCGGCCCAGGTGTCCGCGGCCCTGAGCCGCCTGGAGCTCGGACTTTGATGTGGATAGCCGTTATTCCCTTGTCGCGGGCTATTTCTGCCGCTGCCGTGGCGGCGCGCATAGCCGCGTAGGGCGAAGACTCCATGCGGTCGGCTTTAACGAACATTCCGCCGCTTGTACGCGCAATTGTTTCTGCACCTGAAATGTCAGTTATGTGAATCATAGTGTTGTTGTATGAGCTATAGATGTGAACAATACCCCATTTTTCATTTCGTTTGCTACTGCTCAAAATTTATTTCCTCCTTCGCACGTTTCTTTCTTTAGGTTGTTCTATTTCTAGCGGCTTGGCAACAGTTGCCATTGCCTGACGCAACGGATGAGCATGGTTCGCCAATGCACTTTGCGGAGCATATCCAATTTGCGCTTCTTCTTCTTTTGACACCAAGTAGCTTGGCACCGTTACTCTACGATTTCCGATAATTATGTGACCGTGAGTTATCAACTGCCGAGCTTGATAGATTGTCTTTGACAAATTCTTTCTGAAAACTATTGTTTGAAGCCTACGTTCAAGAATATCTTCGATGTTTAAGTCCAACACATTGTCAAGCACTGCGGTCTCTGGAAGAACACCGAGTTTTTTCAAGCGCACAAGAAGTTCATTTTCCATTTTTGCGCGTTCTTCAGGCGTCTTTCCTATAAGCGATCTAGCTATGCCGCGGGTTTTTGAGAGAAAGGTTTTGTGGCGCCACAATTCATGCTTATTCCTCAAGCCATACTGCCCTAACAGCTTAAGCTCTTCCTGCAGTATGTCTTTGCGCCAAGGAAAACGCGGAGTATCATACTTTTTGCGTTGCTTCTTTGGATCACCCATTAATCTTCACCCGACTAGGCTGATGCTCCTCCAGGCTTCTGCATAATTGCCTTCTTCTTGACGCCTAAAGCTTTTCCTGCTCTTCCAGTAGTTTTTGTTCTCTGCCCGCGTACTTTTAAGCCGTAAGCGTGGCGGTAGCCGCGCCAAGATTTGATTTCTTTCGCTTGATCAATATCCATTTTTGTCCTGAGAACTAAATCAGCGCCTATTAGGTGAACATCTTTCCCTGTTTCCGTTTCTTTTCTTCTATTAAAAAGCCAGTTTGGCAATCCATATTTTGCCGGTTCTTTGATTATATCTTCTATTTTATCAATTTCTGTTTCTGTGAGGTAACCTACCCTCAAATCAGGGTTTACTCCTGCCTTTTTCAGTATAGCGTTTGATAAACGCAGGCTTATACCCTTGATTTGTGTTAGAGCATATACAGTCTTTAAGGTGCCTTGCACATCTTTACCCAATATACGCAGTATATGGCGATATTCTTGTGACATTCTACTTTTTCAACCGTTCAAACTTGAGCTAACTACGAAAGTAAGGTGTAATTTATTTAAACCTTCCTTTTTGAATAGCGCCACTTGAACATCCTCGGAAAATTGCTTAGGGGATTATTCTATTTGGATGCTTCGCTTAGTGTGCTTGCGCTGCATTAACCACTCAGTTGCAAATACGCACATAGCAGAGCCTGTTATCAATATTAACAATAGAAAGAAAATTTTGAACACGTAATTTTCTACTGGATAATGCAAAGCGAGAACAACAATTTCAGTAATTAGAATACACATGAAAACAACGGCGTAAAACAGCATTTTCGGCATTATTCGCCGCCCAATCCAGATATACCCTTTCACAGCGGCTTTACTCTTTACTATGTATTCGCCGTACTGATTTTTCTGTAAATAGCCCATATCTTCGAGCTTCTGCAGGTGCCTGTAAGCCACGCTGGGACTGCTAAGTTGTACGCCTTTCATGACGTCGCGCGGACCCACTGGCTTGCCTTTCCTAACAGTGTAAAGGTAAACGCTTAATGTTGTACCCTCAAGATCTACAGCATTTGCGTTCGCCAAATTTTAAGCCTCATGTATACAGTGATTATTTTTGTCGGTTGCCACGTATTAGTTTATTTAATCATAAGGAAATATGTTCTTCTAAAGATTTTTTGATTCCGTTGTTAGAGATCGAAAAATCAGAGCATATCCTAAACTTCTGAAATAGACGAAAGCGCAGTTGTTGGATGTTCTTCTGTAAGAACAGTGTGTTCCCTAAGAAGAGTAATAAATCACTTGTTATATTGGGTAAAAATGAGATGATTGTATGGAGCTCGATGTTTGTTTATTCAAGGCTTCGCCATTGCCAATCTTATTTTTGACAGCGATAGGCAATTATTTTGAAACAACTTTAACTAGTCACAATTACCGCAAATCACACGCGCAACACGGAGGAATTAAATGATAAAGAGAGAAAGTAAGAAGTCAACAAAGACAATGCTTACGCTGATTCTTATAGGCGTCTTAAGCACAGGATTCACAGCAGCCGTAGAGGCACTTAATACAGGAGCAGCTTACACTGTTAGTTTGTGGCATCTAGATGAAGTTTTGCCAGACGGCTATAAAGAAGTAACACCCGATGCCATAGGTCAAAATCCAGGAATTTTGGTAGCAACACCTAAAGCGCCGCTGCTGGTTGAAGGCAAATTTAACAAGGCCATGAGTTTCGATGGAAACAATGGGGTGTATGTGCCTATTCGATTTTTGGTAGGCTTTCCGCCTTCACCTCAGCCCATATACATACCCATTTCCACAAGCCTCGACATCCAGAAGGAAATCAAAATTGAAGCTTGGATAAACATGCAAGATTTCAAAAACGTAACCTATAACAACATCGTAATAAAATGCACACGCACCGACGCCTCTACAGAAAACGTCACCAGAATCTATGGCATTGCCGTAAAGGCAGGCTTACCTCAGAATGGCTATGCTGTGGCTGCAGGAGCGCTCAGTGGTTACGTTTACACCGACACCGACGGCTTCAACGAGATCGTGACCACGGAGCCTGTTGTTCCTCTAAATGAGTGGATACATGTGGCCTTTAAGCGTGACCTCGCCACGGGCATGCACTTGTACGTGAATGGCGTCGAGCAGCCTGTTAAAGCAATATACGGAACACAAAACCCAAAGGGCAAGATAATAAATGGGACAGAAGTCTATTTTGGACACGATGCGGTCGTCACTATTGATGAAATTCAAATAAGCGACCTGGCACCGGAAACGCAAACGGTTACAGCTCAAGTAGACATTGGACCTAATCTGCTAATTGCAGTAATTGCTGTATCAGTTATCTTCGCTGTGGCATGGATTCTGCGAAGAGCTATCCAAACGTGGATGATCCACTCAAAATCCTGAATTCAAGCGCCAAACCCGGCTAAAGCTCGAACAGGGTAAGCAATAGAAGGAGCATTACATAGAATGGGAATTGGGCTTAAACTGATAGAATTGCTGCTTCGCCAAAAGCTTTTAGGTAAGGGTCTAAAGGGAGAACAAAACACGCCGCTAATCGTATCTTACGCTGTAACTAAAGCCTGCAACCTTAGATGTTTGCACTGCCATGTTGAAGCACGAGAGGCATTAGCAGACGAGCTTAGTTTAGGAGAAGCGATGCGGGCGATAGAGGAGATGGCGAGCCTTGGAACTAAAGCCCTAATATTCAGTGGTGGGGAGCCGCTGCTTAGGAAAGACTTTATTTTGGCACTTGCAGAGCACTGCGTTGACGTAGGCATTATACCGGCATTGCTGACAAATGGCATACTACTCAACCACAAAGCGGCAGTGCAGCTCAAGGAAGCTGGAATCATGGCTGTAGGTATCCCGATTGACTCGTCAAACCCTGAATGCCACGATAAACTTAGAAACGTACCAGGCACCTTTGAAAAAGCGGTTCATGCAATCGAAGCCTGTTTGGATGTTGACTTGGAAGTCGTGATCACTACTATGGCGATGAAAGACAACTACAGTGACATCCCGAAGAGAATAGAGCTTGTAGCCAAGTTAGGTGCCGATCAAGTTGCAGTTTACGACTTGGTTCCTGTAGGACGCGGAAAAGCCGTCATGGATCAAGTCATGGATCAAACACAACGAGCCAGCCTAATAAGGTATCTGCAGCATGTTCAAGAAACGCAGGAAATGGTTTTTACGATGTCAGGCGGGCTTCCGCTTTACCCGGAAATCGTGTCAGAAATGCATCGAGCAAATGGCACTAAACCGAAGGATCTGCTGCTTAAGCAGTTCTGGATTGACGCCAGCGTCGGATGCCATGCAGGCATATTCTATTTCAGCCTAAGACCCAACGGAGATGTTTATCCCTGCACTTTTCTGCCCGTGAAGGTCGGCAACATCCGTAAGCAAAGCCTCGCAGACATCTGGTATAACTCTGAAGTTCTCAGGGAACTTAGGAAACGCAGTTTGCTCAAAGGGGAATGCGGTGCATGCGAATACCGTGCAACATGTGGTGGCTGCAGAGGAAGAGCCTACGCTTGCACAGGCGACTACTTGGAAACAGATCCAGTATGCCTACGGGAGCTGCTGATAGAAGAAAAGATACTTCCGTCCAGCATTGAAAAGTTCGGTTTTTGTGTGGGCTAAAATAACTAAGTAGCCCAAAATTTTTCTACCCATTCAACAATATTTTTATTTGAGTCTCAAGCCTAGAATCAGCTTGCTGGGGTGGCCGAACGGTTCAGGCGGCAGCCTGCAGAGCTGCTCTATGTGGGTTCAATTCCCATCCCCAGCTTCACAGCACAAACTTTTTCAGAAAACTTAGCGAAAGAAACGTGCATTCACAAAATAACAGCATGCTATTAGAATTAGTGTTCCTCAGCGAGAACAATCTGTTCTCTGAGGAGAGTTAAGTATCTGCTTTGACATTATGATAATTGGGATTTTGCCATGAGGCAACCAGCGGCAGTGCTTGCGTTGATGCTTCTGTTGGCGTTTATTACATTTGGTTTTCAGATAATTGATTTTGCAGTTGCTCAGAATCACGCAACTATCATTATCGAAAATGATGGAAGCCTCGCAGGAACGGACAAAATTCAGCGTGCCGGAGACGTTTACCTTTTCACTGGCAATGTTTCAGGCAACATTAAAGTCCAAAAAAGCAACATCACAATTGACGGCGCAGGTTTCACGCTTAACGCCAATAATGGAACAGGAATCGAAATATCAAGTGAAGCAAACAAACACCCTTCTGAACTTGACGTTTGGAATGTAACGGTAATGAACTTGAGAATAACAAATTTCCACATAGGCATAGAATGTAAATTCGGGGGAAACCACACCTTCCATGGGAATTATATCTCAAACGATTTTGTAAGCCGCAATGGAACAGGCGGTTTCACATGGGAAAGTTTGGGTATAGCGCTCTGGGGAAACACAGGCAACAACATTACCCGCTGCACTATTGGCGGTTCACCTGCCATATACATGCATTTTGCCGTTAGCAATAATTTCGTAGTTGAAAATAACATTGTTTTTGGTGCTCATTTAGCAATTAGCGGAATTGAAACGTTTGACAGAAACTACTGGAGCGACTATTTAGAGAGGTATCCGAACGCCTCTAAAGCTGATTCTGCAGAAGCTTGGGATACGCCTTATGTTATCACGGATTCTAGCGGCTTTGAAAGACGAACATTTCAAGACTATCACCCTTTGGTGAAGCCAATATCAATTCCAAATTTCAAATCCGTTTTACCCCCAACACTTCCGGATCAACAGTTTGCTATTATGCCATTTTTGCTTGCCATTTTAATCATTGCTTTGGCTATGGCTTTTGCCACAGGTTTAGTTGTTTACTTTAAAAGGAAAACGAAAAATTCAGCGTGCTAAATGAGCCAGGTTATGCTTATCAGAGTTAGAGTGGTTAGAAAAAGTGAGCGCTATGGCTTTATAGTTACTATTTCCGATTTCACTTATTGAATTGCTGAATTAATACTGTCTTTTTCCGTGTTAACGCGATTCAGATGCGTTTATACTAGCCTATTTTTTCTGATGTAACACCGTCCAACACTAATGTTTTCTCTTCACCAGTTTTCACATTTCTGAACAACAGCTTGAACCTAGGCGTGTAGATCACTGAGCGTTCATTTATTTCAAACACTTCTTCTATTATCCTGCTTAAGTCGGCTGGGCGTTTTGCTATTCTTTCTCTGACAATGTTTATGTCTGCATTTTCGGCAAATTCTTCTATTCCAAATTCCTTGAGTATTTTGCTTGGGTTTTTCTCGGCAGGTGCAGATGGAAGCTTGTTAAGCATGGTGTCTCGACCATTTTTGTCTAAAACTAAGAAAACTTTTGTTTCGTTATTTAATCGCTCTTCGCCATTAACTTTAACAAATCCGGAGTTTCTACCAGCGTTTGATTCTTCAGGTATGAATTTGTTACCTAAAAGAACAACTTCTTTGACTGCATCGTCAACTCTGAAGGTGTACGTGCATTTGCGATAGTAATCAAGGAAGTATCTGCCACTAATCACCATGTAAGGTTCGTAATATTTTTCTATTGAAACAAATTGTATTTCTTCTGGTTTAGGTTTGAATAAACCAAATTTTGCGAAAAGGCTCAGCTTTAGTTTCTCACCAGAAACTCTTATCACAGTTGGATCAATAGGTGCTTGATAAACAATGGTTTTTCTCTTGGCAATATTTTCTTTTATGTTAGGAGTCTCAGTTGTGATGACTGCTGGTTCAGGTTTTACTGTTTCTGTCAATAGCAACACCTTCACCACTTTTTAATAATCCGCTTTAATAACCATTATGAACTCGAAAACTGAATCTGAGTTAAACACAATTGTCTTTTTAGGTTTATTGAATAAGCGATTACACGGATGAAACACCAAGAAATGATGCAACATCAACGTTTGCTTTCAGCTCCAAACAAGCAGTATCTTTCCCTGCATTTTGCGCACCTGCGGATAAGCTCTTTAAGGCTCTGACGCTTATCTACTGAACCTGCATTCTTTGCCAACCGCCATTTTGTATTCAGTTCAGAATTATGCTGATACCCTCTCCTTCTTAATTCTTGAGCGAGTTCTTCATGGCGATGGTACAAGTTGTGAATTTCAAGTAATCCCTTGTCTATATAACCCTTAACCGAGTGACCCGCATCGATGTTCCAAACAAACAAGTGTATTTCTGAATGCTCTCCCAGCAAATGGTTCGTGCACATGATTTTCGGGTCAACCATCCACATACGCATAGCACTCACACCTATACACGCGTGCAGATTTAATGGCTAACGATTCCATATTTCCCTGTTATTGGATCCTGAAACAACGGAAACACCGGCGGGTAAAAAGTGAAGAGCAGAAAGGCGAGACCCAATAGGAACAAAGCGATCAATGAGATCAAAGCTAGTTTTGGCGGCAATATTTTTCCAGTCAATAATTTGTAGCTTACTGCTTGGCCAACGATTACGGCTATGATGAACGTGATAATGTCTATGGCCAATATGCTTTCTCCGAGAATAGCTGTATAGGAATAGAAGATAACTATAATTATTGCAGGAATTAGATAGATGCCAACCGCTTTTGCCAGTAGAAAATTGTTAGCCAACTTCCGCAGATATTTGAATTCGATAAGTGCAAAGGTTATGGCAGGCCAGAAACCAAGTTTCAAGTGTTCCCATACGCTTTCGTTAACTGCTGAAAAAATTCCAACAATTATTTGCCGACTAGACCACTCAAAAGTAAAATGTAACATGCTTCCAAAGATAATTATGAAAACGACGCCAGCCAACTCGTAAAAGAGAATACGCCTATTGCTCATAGAGTTAATCAAGTGTAGGTTTAAACAGCGATTAATATAAACCATTATCCAAGCATGTTCAGCCACAGCTAGCTTGATCGGTTTGTCTTATTACTTGTGAATACTAATTCATACAGCTAATTCATAACCAATTTAATCTTTGCAGCCTAATCGCAATGGAATAGTCACAGTTGATTTGGATGACTAAAGTCGCCGTTGCGCCAACAAGTGAAGTATATGTAAATCTCTGTAAAGAAAAACCAATAAGAGTACTGCATGTGTGTGACGATAGAGGTTTTTTGGTTGTTGCAAAGCAATTTCTAGAAGAACCGAACTTACTTGTCGATGTAGCCTCGTCTGCTAGAGAAGCGCTTAGAAAGTTAAGAAACATGGAATATGACGTGGTCGTTGCTGATTATAGGATGCCAGAGAAAAACGGTTTAGAACTTTTAAAAGAGTTAAGACAAAAAGGAAACGCTATTCCATTTATATTGTTCACATGTAAAGCTAAAGAAGAAATTGCTATTGAAGCTTTGAATTCTGGAGTATATCGATATATTAGAAATGAAGGATCTGCTGAAGCAACGTATGCTGAATTGAAAAGAAGCATCTATAATGCGGTTAGGGAACAGAGAACTGGAAAACTTTTGCGGGAAGCTGAAAATCGTCTCCACTTGATCACTGAGAACATACAGGAGACACTATTATTAGTTGACAAAAATTTGGTAATTACTTATGCCAGTGCATCGCACAAATGGGTTTTAGGTTATGAACCAAACGAAATAGTAGGAAGATCCATTTCCGAATTTATTCATCCAGACGATTTGCCAGCTGTATTGAATGCCATAGAAAAAGTGTTCATGGATCGTTCAGGAGGAAAACTTGAACTTCGATGTAAGAATGCTGACGGAAACTACGTGCTCATGGAGGGGACATCAAGGGTTTTAACAAGTGAAGACAACCAGGTCACGGGCATACTGATTACTGCTCGCGATATTACTGAACAGAAAAGAATTGAACACGCCTTAAAAGAATCAGAAGAAAAATACAGAACCTTATTTGAAGAAAGCATGGATGCCATTTTCGTTGCTGACGCCGAAACAGGGATTCTTGTTGACTGCAACCGCGCCGCAACCGAGCTAGTTGGTAGACCAAAATCGGAAATAATAGGCATGCACCAACGCTTCCTTCACCCGCCATCATCGATTGATGGAAAGTTTAGTAAAACTTTTGAACAACATCGCGAAACCGCCGGCGGTTTTACAATAGAAGATCAAGTTATCACTAAGACAGGAGAGATTAGAGATGTTTCGATAAAAGCTAATCTAATAGAAGTAGGTGGCAAAAAACTGCTTTTGGGTGTCTTCCGAGACATCACAAAAAGCAAAAGAACCGCTGAAAAAAACCGTTTACAAGCACATTTGCTTAACTCCGTAGGACAAGCTATAATCGCAGCGGATACAGAAGGAAAAATCATATACTGGAACAAGAGCGCCGAGCAACTCTATGGGTGGAAAGAGGCAGAAGCGCTAGGTCGCAACATTATAGACGTGACTGCTGCAGAGGCATCAAAAGAGCAAGCAATAGACATTATGGATCGATTAGCCAGAGGAGAACAATGGTCAGGCGAATTTATTGCCAAAAAACGCGCTGGCAATAATTTTCCAATAATTGTAACATACGCGCCAATTAAGGATGCCAAAGGGAAGGTTACTGGATCAATTGGAGTTTCAACTGACATAACTGAACAAAAGTGGATGCAAGAAGTTATCAGTGAGGCACTACAAAAAGTGGTGGAGCTTAATGAAAAACTGCACGTAGTCGAGAGTTTAACTCGACATGACATTCGGAACAAGCTTTCTGCTTTGAACGGATGTATCCATATTCTGAAAAAACGAATAAGCGACAAAACAGAAGTTGCACAACAGTTGGAGGAGTTAGAGTTAATATCTCAGCAAATACTGCGAATTATTGACTTTGAAAAAGTTTACGTGCAAGTTGGCGTGGAAGAACTTTCATACGTTGACGTGGAAAGGCATGTTAACGAAGCAGCGTTTCTTTTTTCGGATTTAAAAGGCGTGAAGCTTATTAACGAGTGCCATGGACTAATGGTTCTTGCCGATTCTTTGCTGCGGCAAATGTTCTATAATTTAATCGATAATACGCTGAAGTATGGCCAAAAAACCTGCAGAATCAGAGTTTACTACGAAGAAGAAGAAAATCAGCTTAAACTCATCTACGAAGACGATGGGGTAGGAATACCTGAAAACTTTAAGAAACATCTTTTCCAAGAAGGCTACGGAAAAGGTACGGGTTACGGCCTTTATTTGATAAAAAAGATATGTGAAGCTTATGGTTGGGCAATAGTGGAAACTGGCAGAGAAGGGCAAGGCGCCAAGTTCATCATGACTGTGCCTAAAAAAACCAAAGAAGGCAAAGTTGGCTACGAGATCATCAGCTAAACAACGCACTTAAGACAGTAGGCAAGTAACTCAGCGGGGTTAGGGAGGGCTACTGTTTAAATATTAAAACGTTGACTGAATAAGCGAGAGACGGAGAATCACCTATGGATTTAAGCGCGTATTTCCTGACTTTGGAGTATATCATCATGGCATCCACTTTTGTCGCTTTACTGCTAATATTCTTGTATTCATACTATGGTAAAGAAGAAGAGCAAGCAAGCGATGAAAGCTAGCCACTAAACTTTAGTTTTTTATTAATAACTAAAAACATCGCAATGCTTAGAATAGCGATGATTATGCTGAATAAAACTATCAGAGGAGCATCGGGACCTACACCGATTATTATTGGAAATGGACCAATGAAAATAACTGCGCCTGCACTTGCGGAACCCCCGTCGTAGAGAACCGCAGCTATAAAAATCATTATCATACCAACTACGACTGTAGCTATGCCTATAATCAAAAACAAAAAGATTTTATTAGATATAGGTGTCCCTTCCTCAAAGGTTTCTTGGTTTTCTTCATTAGCCATCACTCATTGCGCCTCCTTTTTACTTCGGTAACAAATGCTGCAGAATCAGTAAGGCAATAAGCATGGCAGTAAGCGCCAGGGAAAGCAACAAGACAGTTTTAAGTGATTTCTTGTCTGTTCCGAAGATTATTGGAACAGGACCAATTATCACCGCGCCTCCGCCTTTGACTTTTCCTGTTTTGGCACTTGAAAGAGCTAGCAAAATCAGGGTGACTACTATAATCATTATACCGACGAAAACCATTGTTATGCCAAGCGCGTAAAGAGACGTGGAGTCTAACACTTTCTTTCGCCCAACTTCATCTTAAGAGGGGAAAGGACGTTTTTAATAAACTTAGCCGAATCGTATGATCGGAAACTATCACAGAAACTTTAAAATGGATTAGGCGCTTTTATCCGTTCTGACATCAAAACATGTCCGCTGAAGAGATAATCACTCAAATTCTATCTAAACATCCAGAACTCAGCCGAAACCAAATTCTTGAAAACTTGAAAGCGGAGAAAAGTAAAACTAGTGGGCTTATAGCAGATGAGACTCTTCTCCGTTTAATTGCCGCAAGATACAAAGTGGAAATTCTGAAAGATCACGTTCATGAGAGATTACACATACGCCACTTGGTTCCAGGATTAAATGACGTTACAATAACAGGCCGTGTGGTTGCAGTTTATCCTTCACGAAGCTTTGAGGGAGAGACGCCGGGAAAATTTGCAAGCTTAATTATTGCTGATAAAGACTCTACACTGCGTGTTATTTTATGGAATGATAAAGCCGAGGTAGTGGAAAAAGGCGCACTTAAAGCTGGGCAAATTGTTCGTTTTCTTCACGGATATACCAAGGAAGACCGCAAGGGCAAGGTGGAGTTACATGTTGGCAATAAAAGCCGAATCGAAATTGAACCAGAAGGCGTAAGGGCGGAGGATTACCCTTTTATCGCCAAGTTTGCTACAAAAATAAGCAAGATAAGCAGAGCGCATAAGGATATTCATCTTCTGGGCACAGTTAAAGAGTTGTTTCCTACTTCCAAGTTTTCAAGAAGTGACATGAGCGAAGGAACAGTGATGCGCTTTACGCTGGCAGACGAAACTGGCGAGGTATCTGTTGTCGCTTGGAACGCAAAAGCAGAAGAACTGGAAAAAACATTGAAAGTAAATGTGAATTTACAGTTGGTTAACGCAAAAGTTAAAGAAGGAACAAACGGCAAGCTTGAAGTCCATGTTGACTCCTCCACTTACTTTGAAGTCTTAGAGCGCCCTAACTTTTGATGCTATAGCATTGCTCATTTCGCTTGTAGTGAAGGAACCGCCTAAATCCTTCGTCCGCACTTTTCCTTCGCGAAGCACTTGCATAACGGCATTTTCAATTTTGGCTGCAGCCGCTTTTTCGCCTAGATAGTCCAACATCATCTGGGCAGCCATTATTGTAGCTATAGGATTAACAACGTTCTGCCCAGCATACTTTGGCGCTGAACCATGAACGGGCTCGAACATACCGTATGCGTCGCCTATGTTTGCGCCAGCAGCTAAACCTAAACTGCCCGTAACTTGGGCGGCTTCATCTGAAAGCACATCCCCGAATAAGTTTGTGGTTACTATGACATCGAAAGTTTCAGGTTTTTTAACCAGATGCATTGTCATGGCATCTATGTGTACATCATCAACGACTACATCAGGATACTTGGGCGCAACGGCGTTCACAGCGTCTTTGAAAATTCCATCAGTTACTCTTAAGATGTTGCCTTTGTGCACGTAAGTTAAGTGTTTTTTCCGTTGGGCAGCAAGTTTAAAGGCGAATTCCGCAACACGTAGAGAAGCATCCTTGGTAATTACTCTCAGGGCTATGCCTACTCCAGGCGCAACTTCATACTCAATGCCAGAGTACATGCCCTCAGTGTTCTCACGAACCACAATCAAATCTATGTTCGGTTTTAATGCTTCCACATTTGGAAAAGAGCGACAAGGGCGCACATTAGCGTAAAGGTTAAACATTTTCCTGATTTTTACGGCTACACTAACAGGCGCGCCCGGTGTTTCTGGCGTGGTCATTGGACCCTTAAGACAAGCGTCTGTTTTTTTTAATAGCGCAATTGTTTCTTCAGGCAGATTAGTACCGTATTTTTCTATGCAGTAATAACCTGCTTCACCATAGAGAAAATTGAGCCTCAGCCCTGAGGAGTCCTGCACTGCCTCTAATACTTTTATGGTTGCATCGGTGACTTCTGGGCCTATTCCATCACCTTTTAACACAGCAATATTGTAAGTTCCAGACATTCAAATCACTTTTGTAAGGTAAAATATTCTCCTCAATTTATCAGTATTCCCTTTTCACGAATAAAAAAAGGAGGTTTTAGCGAAGTTTCATCAGCACCATTTCTGCAGCCAAAATCATGGGTTCCCAAGTCTCATTCAGCGGCGGCGCGTATGCTGTGTCCGCTTTAGCTAATTCACGCACGGTCATGCCCTTCTGAATAGCGAAAGACAAAGCGTTTATCCGCTGCGTGACCTCTTCACCACCAACTATCTGTGCGCCCACGATACGCTGAGACTCTTTTTCAACAACAAGCTTGACTTTGATGGGTAACGCCTTTGGATAGTAGTCAGCCCTTGTTTTCGAGCTTATGGCCCCTGTGATCACGTCAAGTTCAGCTCTCCTCGCGGCGTTTTCAGTTAACCCTGTCACTCCAGCTTCTATATCGAAAAGCCGCGTTACGGCTGAGGCTAATACGCCTGGAAAGAGGGCATAACCTCCGCCAGCATTTATCCCCGCCACTTTACCCTGCTTGACCGCAACAGTACCTAATTGGGGACACACAGGCTTATGAGTGATCAAGTGCGGAGTTTCCGCGCAGTCACCAACCGCGTAAACATCTTTGACTTCAGTTTCCATTCTGGCGTTTGTTTTGATGCCTCTTGACTCGCCTATTGGGATTCCGGCTTCCGCTGCCAGCTTGGTGTTTGCGCGAACACCAAAAGCGCTGAGGAAAAGGTCAGCTTCTATTTTTTCGCCACCAGCCATGATCGCATTCACTTTATCGCCGCCGAGAAACTCTTCTACAGCTTTCTCCGTGAGAATGCACAGGCCACGCTCCTGCAGATGCCCTTGAACCATCTGCGCCATGTCCGCGTCGAGCATTTGTGGCAAAATCTGCGGCAGCATCTCCACAACAGTAACCTTCAAACCACGCTCAGTTAACGCTACGCCTGTTTCCAGCCCAATTAAGCCAGCGCCCATGACAACTGCTGATTTAGCGCCGCTCTGCACTGCTTGAAGAATCCTCTCGCCGTCTTCCAAAGTGCGGAGACTGAGGACCCCCTGCTTTTCCGATCCCTTGATTGGTGGAGTAAATGCGTCAGCGCCCGTGGCTATGACAAGACTGTCATATTGTAGCATCTCTGTGGCGCCCGTCTTGTCGATGACTGTTACTGTCTTGTCTTTCGTGTTTATGGCGGTAGCTTTGGTTTCGGTTTTCAAATTCAGCTTCATCATCTGAAAGTAAGCCTGCGAGTAAACAATTAGATCTTTAAAGCTTGGGATTTGCCCGCCGATTACGAAGGGCAAGCCGCAACGGGAATACCCGGCAGTTTTCTCCTGCGTTATCAGCGTGATTTCTGCAGCATGATCTTTTTTCCGTGCCGCTGAAGCGGCTTCAACTCCCGCAGCGTTAGCGCCAATAACGATTATTCGCTTACCCATTCCACGCTTCCTTCATTTTGTCTGAGTCTTATGCCACTCCACTGCTTTGTCGAAATCCATCAAATTAGAGAGCTCTACTTGTAGATTTGAAGGCTTCACAACGATCAGCCAGCCTTTCACGTAAGGGTCTTCATTCAGAATTTCTGGCTTAGACAGAACTTCCGTGTTAACTTCCTCTACGGTTCCGCTTACCGCGGCAATCACGTCGGAAACAGCCTTCACCGATTCAAGCGTACCGTAAGGCTCATTCTGTTTCACTTCAGCGCCTACCGTTGGCAGATCGGCATAAACTATTTCGCGTAACTGCTTCTGAGCGTAATCCGTTATGCCCATGCGGACTTTGTCGCCTTCAATTTTTACCCAAGCAAAATCCTTTGAATAGTAAAGCCCTTCAGGGACTTCATATCCATCTACTTTTACCATACAAGCTGCACCTCTTAAAATGGTATTTGAACGTTCAGCCCTTAAAAGCTTTCATAAAATCCCCAAAATTTCAGAGGAAAAATACGTAGAAGACTTAGCGGTCTCTTACGCCTGCTATGTAGTCTTCTACCCACTGCTTAGCTGTAGAGTCAGGCACCTGGATTGGCGGATGCTTAAACGCGTACGCAGACACACTAATGAGCGCGCCTTTGATTTTTCTGTCTAAAGCAAGTTTCACGGCTCTGATCAGATCGATAACTACGCCTGCGCTGTTCGGTGAATCTTCAACCTCGAGTTTGACGTTTATGGTTATGGGGCGATCGCCGAATTTTCTTCCCTTGAGCGTTATGTAGCATATTTTCTTATTCTTGAGAAAAGGAACATAGTCGGATGGGCCGATTCGGGTGGGCAACTCGTATGGAACTAGGCTTGTAACAGCTTCTGTTTTGCTTATCCGCTTTGTCTTCAGCCTATTTTCAACTGTCATGTTCAGAAAGTCGGTGTCTCCGCCAAGATTCAACTGGTAAGTCTCGTCAACTATGACGCCGCGATCCAGACACAGGCGCACGAGAGTTCGATGCAGTATGGTTGCGCCTACTTGGCTTTTTATGTCGTCTCCTGCTACGGGAAGTCCTGCTTGCTCGAATTTTTTGCTCCATTCCAGATCAGAAGCGATGAATTCTGGCATGCAGTTTACAAAGGCGCATCCGGCATCGATGGCTGCTTGTGCGTAAAAGCGTGTGGCTTCTCGGCTTCCCACCGGCAGATAGTTCACCAGCACGTCGGCTTTTGTTTCCTTTAAAATTTTAACCACATCATCGCTACCTTGTGCTTTTTCGTCATAGACGTTGAAGACTTTTTCCATATGTTTCGCTACACCATCTAAAATGGGTCCAGCAGAAACTTTGACGCCTAGATTTGGAACAGAAGCAAATTCTGGGCAACAGTTTGGCTCAGTGAATATGGCTTCGGAAAGGTCCTTTCCAATTTTGTTTTTATTTACATCGAAGGCTGCAACAAACTTTATGTCTCTTATGTGATACCCGCCGAAATTTACATGCATCAACCCAGGCACGGTAGTATCTTCTTTCGCGTCTTTATAGTATTGGGTTCCCTGAATCAGAGCGGATGCGCTGTTGCCTACTCCCACGAGTGCTACTCGAATTTCCGGCAAACTTAACCCTCTTAGTGAAGAAGGCTTAATGCTTGTCTGTGCTATAACTTTTTCCTAAAGCACAAAGCCTTACAAGTCCAATCTTCGTGTTTAGTTAAGAACGGATGGAACAATGGCAATTTCAGCAACTTCGGCAGAGTATAACGTGAAAAAATGGTGCATTTGCCACGAAAACTCTTAAATGAGAGCGAGAAATAACTGAATCACAACTTGGGCATATTAACAGAGAAGGATGAAATGAAAAATGGCATCTAAAACTGAAAATAAGCTGGAAATACTCAATTATGATGAAAAAACGAAAACCTTCACTGTGAGATCCGCCAAAACAGAACACATCTGCACTGTTGTTGACACCTTCGCGGAAATGTTTCCTTTATGGGCTAGTCGTGTACTGATAACGGCGGAAAATGAAAAATGGGCTCTAACAGCCGCAAATGTGACTACAGGATTCGCCACCAGCGTTATTATGGCACCGGCAGAAGCCGCTATCGAACGTATGGTGCCAACTGACCAGACGCCAGATAAACGTCCAGGCGTGCTTATTCAAATTTACAACCGTGATCGCTTTGAGCTTAAACATCAACTTATGGAGCGCATAGGCCAATGTGTTATGACCTGCCCAACAACTGCAGCGTTCAATGGTTTAACAACCGCGAAACGTGTGCTTAGAGTTGGCAGCAGCTTGCGGTATTTCGGTGACGGATTCCAGAAAAAGACTATGGTTGGCGAGCGCAGATGCTGGAAAATCCCAGTCATGGAAGGCAACTTCATAGTTGAAGATGGCTTCGGAGCACAGGAAGCAGTGGCAGGAGGCAACTTCATGATATTCGCTGAGAACCAAGCTTCTGGACTTAAAGCGGCTGAAGCAGCAGCGGATGCTATACGCGCAAACGCACCTGACGTTATTATGCCGTTTCCAGGCGGCATATGCCGTGCAGGCAGCAAGGCTGGCTCCCTCAAGTATAAGATGAAGGCTTCAACGAATCATCCCTACTGTCCAACACTGCGCACAGTGGTCTCTGATTCAGTTGTTCCAGAAAACGTGAATTGTGTTTACGAAATTGTCATTAACGGCTTGACGCTTGACGCTGTTAAAAACGCCATGAGACAAGGCGTAACAGCGGCGGCAAGCGTGCATGGCGTGGTGAAGATTTCCTCAGGCAACTATGGCGGAAAGCTTGGGCCGTACAAGGCTTTTCTGAAGGAAGTGCTTCAAGCACTATAATTTTACCCTTTTTTAGGGTAGCAACTTTTATTTTAACCGTTAATAACGTAATTGTAGCTTACATCATGACGAGTGGAAATTCGTGAGCACAGCAAAAAAATCCTCGCTGGAACTGTTCAGATTGCGAAAAATGCTGAACATGTTAGCCAGCAAAACAGGCAGTCATACAGAGCTGATTACGCTTTATATCCCTCCTGGGAAGCAGATTAGCGACGCCATTAACATGCTACGCGACGAGTATGGCACAGCCTCAAACATTAAGTCCACTACCACGCGCAAGAATGTGCAGGAAGCCATCGTGAAGGTGCAGCAACGGCTTAAGCTATTCAAGGACTCCGGAGAGAACGGCCTAGTTATTTTCTGTGGCGCCATTCCACAGGAAGGCGGAGGTCCAGGCAGTGAAAAAATAGAAACTTATGTCATTATACCACCTGAGCCCATCAAGATTTACCTATACCGCTGTGACTCGCGATTTCACACTGAACATCTACAGGAGTTGCTTAAGGAAAAAGAGACTTATGGTATCCTCCTAATCGACGCTACAGGCGCTACAATTGCCACTCTGCAGGGTAAGCGGCTTGAGATAGTCCGACAGATGTATTCAGGTGTTGGCGGAAAAACGCGCGCAGGAGGGCAGTCAGCAAGGAGATACGAGCGCTTGAGGGAGATGCAGCTTAACGAGTATTTTACACGTGTGGGGCAACATGCTAACGAGGTATTCTTGCCCATAGACAACTTGAAGGGCATAATCATCGCTGGTCCAGGACCGACAAAGTACGATTTCGAAAAAGGCGATTACCTTAATTATCAGTTAAAGAACAAGATTATCGACACAATCGACACTGCTTATGTCGAAGAACAAGGCGTTAAGGAAGTCGTGGAAAAAGCGCCTGAAATAATGCGGAAAGTCCGCTACATCGAAGAGAAGCAGATTATGCAACAGTTCCTTTACGAAGTGGGCCATGACACTGGAATGATTACTTACGGCGAAGCAGAAGTGCGTAATGCGCTCGCTGCTGGCGCTGTTAGAACGCTTTTAATCTCGGAGAAAGTTGATCTTTTACGTGTTACAGTTAAGTGCAACGCATGTGGCTACGAGGAAAAACACACTGTTAAAACCCAAGCGTTGCTGGAGTTTGAGCAAGGCTTGACGGGAAAGCCATGCCCAAAGTGTCAAGCACCTTCCTTGTTTATTGCAGATAAGCAAGACATAATTGACGAATTAGCAGAGTTAGCTGAACAAGCCAACGCTGAAGTGGAAATTATTTCCACCGAAACCGAAGAAGGACAGATGCTGAAAAACGCGTTCGGCGGCATAGCAGCAATACTGAGATTCAAAATGCAAGGATAAGCGAATACAATTTGGTAACTTTTAACCACTACCGACAGACGAAGATCGCCGGTTACTGCGGTTGCAGAGCACATTTTTTGCTGAACCAGCACGTAATTTCTTTCAAACAAGACTCTATAAATATCAATAGACAGAACTCTACCTAAATCTGCTTATAATAAGCCGTCAATATAAGGGCAAAAATTTATTGGCTAATACCTTCTGCCTTTCAATTAACCCGGCAATTAAAGCTAAATGCAAAACATGATTTTCAACAGTACAAAGGAAATTTTAACATATTAAGGTTCAATTTCGAAAAATCTTTAATAGACAATACCGCCATCGGAAAGGCAGAAAGAAGCTTGTAAAGGTTGCAAGAAAATATGCCTGAAAAAGAAAAAAAGAAAAGCTGGCGGGAAATACAGCGCGAGAGACAAAAAAGGCAGCAGCGCGCTGAAGAGGCTTTCAAGATTCAGATGGAACGTGAAGCCAAGAGAAAGCCTCGAAAAATGCCGAAGGGAAAAATACTTCTCGCGGTTCTCGCGCTTATCGTGATTTTGGGAGTTTATGGATTATGGCAGCTTTCAACAACGCCCGCGACACCGACGGATGGCACAACTCCAGTAACACCTGTAAGCGGCTATATCGTCATCATGCCCGACGGCACAATTAACCCGTCCAATGCGCCAATCGTGAATGATGGAAGCAACCGTTACTTGTTCACCGCAGACATTTCTAACCCAATAATAGTAGGGAAAGACGACGTAATAATTGACGGAAACGGCCACACGCTCAACGGAACAGAGGAATACCTCTCCAGAGGCATAGACCTAACTGGAAGAAGAAACGTTACAGTAACAAACATTAAAATCCAAAATTTCGATTTCGGCATCTACCTAAGCGCCGCATCCAACAACCTCATCTCCCAAAATACTCTGACAAACAATCACTGCGGCATCTGGCTTGAGGCATCCTCAAACGGCAACATCATCTACGAAAACAACCTGACGAAGAATAAGATGTATGCCATCTGGCTGAAAGAATCCATAGAAAACACCATCTCAGAAAACACGTTCACATCACACGCCAACTACACAATTTACATGAGATACGCAAACAAAACCACCATAACAAAGAATTATATAAAAAATAACAACATGGGCATCTTTCTCTACCAATCCACAGACAACGTACTGTACCATAACAGCTTCATAGACAACATGCCCACAGGCCACGTCTCAGTAAATCTGCCAAACACATGGGACAATGGCAGAGAGGGCAACTACTGGAGCGATTATAATGGCACAGACACAAATGGCGACGGCATAGGCGACACACCCTACTTGATTTACAAAGAAAACGAAACCGAATATTACGATTACTTCCCACTGATAATTGCCAAAACTCAAGAAAAATAAATTACGTAGGCACCAACGAAAACAACGCACTCATAACAGCGCGAAGCGCCACATCATTCTGCTTCCTTTGAAAATTTTCTTAGCATGCAAGCAAAGAGCAAACTTGCCTTCAACCCAACCGCAAAAGCAACAACACAAAGGCGGCCAAACAAAAAATAATATAAAGCTTCATTCAGCAACTTTGACTGCTTGGATTATCACCCATGGACTAAATCTCGCAAGCTTCCTTAACCCCAAGATTCTTTCGCCTTTGGCAAACAAATAAATAGCAGGATTATTGGAATCACGCCCAAAGGGCAACCAGTTGAAACCCATCTTTTCAACAATTTTAAATTTCTCAGCCTTCAGAACACGCAAAATGTCTTGATAAGAATAACGATAAGACTTCCCAGAGAAGCCTTTAATTCTTCCTTTTAAACTGGATTTGTTTCCAAACGAAAGGAAAATTGCACCGGCATCTTTGAGGATCCGAGCACATTCAGATATTGGCGCTTCTGAGTTTTCAACATAATCTAGCAACTCGATCATTATAACATTGTCGGCAACACTATTTTTTAATGGAATAAATCTTGCATCGGCTAAAACAACAGCCACATCTTGAGTTTTCAATCTTAATCTCTTAAGTGCGTATAAATCCAAGTCAATAGCAACTACACGCATAATTTCTGCGGCAGGAAGAGAAAAGCGACCGGCATTAGCTCCAACATCAACAACCAGACCGTCTGCTTTTAGACCAAGGGAAGCAAAAATAAACTGCGT
Source organism: Bathyarchaeia archaeon (assembly GCA_037481775.1). GTDB lineage: Archaea > Thermoproteota > Bathyarchaeia > Bathyarchaeales > Bathycorpusculaceae > JAOAIV01. Next base: position 221,078 of record JBBFKZ010000001.1, on the reverse strand, counting down.
TTCAACCCTTGTTAGGTAGACACCCATTTTAGTGGACTTATTGACGCGCTCCCAGTAGGTTTCTTCCGGCTCATTCAAAACACTCTAATTCCCCTTCAGCATTAATTTAACCCGCACCCTCGTTCTGCTTATCCAACAGTACAACGGCAGAAGCGCATATCTCACGGACTTGGGCAGGGCATCCTTCAGGTCTTTATGCAACCCCAGTTTTACCGCAATTCTTCCTTTCCTTGTTAAGGGAACATAAAATCGTGTTAAAGAAAATTTGGAGAAACCATTACTTCTTTTAAAGCGATCAAGCGAAGGATGCGCAGTTTCAATTCGTCCGTACATGAGCCAGTTTATTCCCTTTTTTCCGCAAAGCTCAACAGACTTTGCTATTAATGCGTTATTCACGGCCTTATCAAAATGCTTCTGCAACGAAAGCAACTGAGACAAAATTGCAATATTGTCGCCTATAACCAGCTGCGCGAATCCAACCAATTCATCCTGCAAATACGCACCTATAAAGACGCAGTTTTTAGCGGAAAATACTCCTTGCCGAACCGTGTCAAGCGATATCCCATAATGTGGAAATGCCCTATCTTGCCTTATTGGAGTTTCATTATAAATTCGCCATACGCCTTCAGCAAACTTATCATTAACTTCTACTTCCCGCGTTTCAATTCCACTTTTCTCTGCTTTGCGGACCATATTACGGGTTTTCTTGTCAATGGTTTTCCACCAATCCTCAAATGAAGTAACATGCAAAATCGCTATATTGTCTTCTTCACGCACCCCGTGGCGTAGCGGCGTAGGCAATTTAGAACACCAACTCCGCTCTATGAACGTAAATATGTCTATGTCGCGCGCTCTTAACTTTTTCAAAAATTCCTCTGTTGGCGCAATATCACGCTCGTACTCGCCAATGTCTCTTGCTATGTTGAAGAACACTTTGCGCTGCAATGCCAATGTGTCAAGTTCATTGTCCACGACCAGAATTCTCCTCAGCACCTCATAGAATGGGCCTCTAGGGTTTATTGTTCCTCTTTGGAAAAGCCAGATGGGGTGAATATGCAGAACTTGCCCGCTGGCCGCGGCATCTTCGGCAATTTTGGCAGCATACTCTTCCGGATAGAGGCGACATGTAACATCTAGGCTTAGAGTTTTGAATTGGTAAAATGATTGTAGCGGGTAGTTTTTGGGGATCGGCGGAGATTTGTATCGCCATCGTTTCCACATTAATCGGGCAAGAAAACGCGAGGTGCCGTGAACTGTGTAATATTTTATCTTTCTCCCTGTTTTCGCCTCAATAAGACTCAGCTCTTTATACGGCTCGTTTGCTATGTGCAACGCGATCTCGTGGCGCTCTGGGTTAAGCAGTGTTAGTAACTCTGCGTCGGGAATTGTTTTTGGAGTGAAAAACCAGTATGCTTTGACAGGCCTTGGCGATTCGTTGATCATCCGTGCGAGTATCTTCGAGTTCTTAAGGTAGTCTCCACCGAAGCTGATGCTGAAGGCTGTGTAGATGAAACTTCGCAGTCTTGAAGGATAAGGGTAGTCAACATCAATTCTGAGAGTTAGCAACGTCGTCTCCTTTGCCATTCTACGAAATGTATTAACCGAACATATTTAAAGGTGTAAGCCACGCCTACCTTTCCCAAAGTTTTTCAATCGTATAATCGGCAGATTTGCAGTTATACGTGAACATTTTCTTGGTCACTAAAAGTTGGAAACTTTTGCGGATTTGGTGAGCAGGGGGTAAAAAGCCATATTAAGAATTTTGTGTCTCATTTTGGCGGATAAGATTGATATAGTTCTCGTTTTTATGTCTAATTATAGACTCTTTGATGGCTGAGGATAACCGTGTTTGAGGTTGCTATGATTAATGATTGTGCTTATGTGGGGGAGACTCTGCTTAAGTATTTGCCTTCATATATTAAGCGAAGACAGATTAAGAGGAGCAGGGGTTTGTGGAGTAAAACTTTTGGTTTAGCCCATAATATCCTGAGGGTTAAGGCTGATATTTATCACGTGCATTATCTTCTTCAGGATTGTTATATTGCGGCTAAGCTGGGGAAAAAACCATTAATTGGTCATGCCCATGGAAGCGATTTACGGTCAAGCCTTAACCATCCCGTATGGGGTAGATTAGTTAGGCATAACTTAAAAAGGTGTGATAAAGTGCTTGTTAGTACACCAGATATTCTCGGCATAGCTAAAAGATTTAGGGAAGATGCTGAATACCTGCCTAACCCGGTGGACATGAAACTTTTCTTTCCGAAACCATTAAATTTGCATCATGGAAAAAAACGGGTACTTATTGCCAGTGATTCAAATTGGAATTTAAAAGGCACTAACATAGCTATAAGAGCTTTAAGCAAGATTAAAGACGAAGTAGAGGTCAAGATCATTGCCCATGGTGCTGATTTTAAGAAAACTTTATCTTTGGCTCATTCATTGGGCTTACATTTAAACGTAATGCCAAAAGTTCCTCATGAAAAACTTAATCAATATTATTGGGATGCAGATGTGGTTATAGATAGATTCAAACTTGGGTCATTGGGAGTGGTCTCTCTGGAAGCTATAGCATGTGGTAGGCCAGTAATAACGTATGTTGCGTCAGATTTTCAGGAATATCAAAAATTTCCATTGAAAAATGTCGCTACTGAAAATGAAATTGCAAATGCCGTAAAAAATGCGGATAATAATTTGTGGGAAAAAGAGTATGCGTATTTTAAGTGTGAACATGCGTTGGATATGGTTTTAGAAAGGTTAATGAAAATTTATGATTATGTGGGAAGTAGTTAAATGCGTGTACTTCTCGTCTCTACAGATAACCCATACATAACACTTCTTGGAGGAAAACATATCCACTTACTACTGCTAGAAAAAGGACTTAAAGAATTGGGTGTTAAAGTTGTCACTCACTATTACAACCCGAAGGACCTTTGGGAACAGATCAAACGAAGCACTAGACTTATCGTAGGAGGAAAGTATGGTTACAAGTATAAAATTAAGTGGATGATAAATTACTTAAGAAGAAATATTCCTGAAAACACTTTCGAAATAATTCATGCTCACGACGTCTTATCATTGATAAGCACAGGTGAAAGAGCCGCCCCAAAGATATTAACTCTTCACGGGTATTTTGCGAGGGAAAACATAGAGTTTATAAAAAGTAAAAAAGCTCGTGAAGAACTATATCCTTATCTTTTGAAACTTGAGAGAGAAGGAATTGAAAATGCAGAATACGTAATTACTGTTGATCAACGACTAAAAGAATACATTATTTCAGAGTTTAATTACCCTGCTAGCAAAATTAGCGTAATGCACAACGCTATTGACACAGAGATGTTCAGACCAATCTCGAAAGAAGAACAAAATAAACTTAAAAAAAAGCAGGGATTCAGCGAAAACGACACAATTATCTTGGTGCCTAGACGACTTGTCGAAAAAAACGGCGTAATTTATGCCGTCCAAGCTATGAGACATATAAAAAACAGAAAAGTAAGAATGGTAATTGCCGGAGATGGACCGGAAAAAGATAAATTAGTTAAAGAAGCGAATGGAGATGATAGAATTTATTTTGCTGGGTTAATCCCTCATGACAAAATAGTACCATATTATTTTATGGCAGATATTATTCTAATACCATCAATAACGTCCCATGGAGTTCAAGAAGCATCATCGCTCGCCATGCTTGAGGGGATGGCATGCAGCAAAGTCACGATATGTTCTGATATTGGCGGTATGCATGAAATTATACAAAACATGAAAAACGGTATACTCGTAAAAGAAAAAGATTCAGAATCAATCGCAAAAGCCATTGAAACAACTATCACGAATCAAAGCTTAATAGCAGATATAGGGAGAAACGCTAGAGAATATGTTTTAAAGCATCACTCCTTTATCGCTCACGCTAGAAAAGTTTACGACCTATATCATAACGTATTGAGGATACGGTGATGCGTATGCTCATTTTAGATGTTGGTTCAGGGACCGATGAACTTGACATTGCGAGAGGCAATGTTTGCATAGACTTATGCAAGCATCCCAAAAACAAACCCAAAGATTTCATTTGCGGAGATGCGCACCATCTCCCATTTAAACTAGGAGTATTTGATAAAGTATGCTTTTACGAAGTGATAGAACATGTAGAAAGCCCATTGTTATGTCTAAGAGAAATACGCCAAGTTTTAAAAGAGGGAGGAATATTGGAATTGAGTACTCCGAATATTTTCCATTGGAGAATAATTCTTAGGCAGATGAGAGGTCTGCCTCAGGTTTTCAGTGACAAGGGCCATATAGCTTGCTGGTCTATGGCAGAAATGGAAAATATCTTGTTAAACGCTGGTTTTTCAAAGATCCACTTCAAATATGCAACCTTGCCATTAGTTTTTAGTCCGCATAAAACACTGGATAAAATTGTAAAAATGATTTTACCCTCAACATTAAGCGAAAAAAACGTTATCGTTACTGCTATTAAGAGTTGAGAGTCTAATGATAAGCGTTGTTATTCCTTTTTACGCCAATCCTCAGCTACACACTCATGTAAAGTTTAGTTTGCCTTTGTGTATTCAACCGTTACTGTTGCATGATCTGATAAAGGAAATAATCTTGGTTGATGATGGAAGTACCTTAAACGTCAACATCATTAAATCGCCAAAAATTCGCTATTATCACATAAAACATCATGGAGTAGGATATGCTAGAAACTTTGGAATATCAAAAGCAAAGCAACCTTATATTCTGGTGCTGGACTCAGACATCATTGTTTCTAGGCAATTAATAGAAGCTTTAGTTAATGCTTTGAATAAAGGGGCAGATATTGCTTGCATCAGTTTTGTTGAAAGTTACATAAGCAGTGTTTGGGGTAAGTGTTAAGAATTATATTGGAAATATAATGAAAGTCATCCAAGTAAATGGTGGCTTAGTTGTGGTTGCATGCTGGTTAGGCGAGAAGTGTTCGATGAAATAATGTTCAAAGATGCTTTGTTTTCCGATGAAGATGTACTATTCAGCAAAGATGTGAGAGAACTATGTTTCAAAGTCGTGACAGTACCTTTGACGGCGAAACACGTGTTTGCCATAGATCTTAAATCTTTAAAAAGAAAGTGGTATTACGGCGGGAAAAGGGTTGCAATGAGTAATACAAGAACATTAAGTCAGGTGGCAAAATCCTTGCTTTATTCCCCATTTTTTGCGATTAAACTGTCGATAAGATATAGATACCCACCATTAATTCCTTTTATAATAATGCGAACTATGACGTTTTTTAGAGGTTTTATTTCAGCCTTTTACAGAACCGAATCTTAACTAATTTTTACCAGCATTATTTACACTTATGAAACTGTTAAGGTGATGGGTATAATAGTTATAAACTTTGCAAATTTACATTTACAATTAGTAATGCAGGAATTCTGCCTTTTTATTTTATGTCTAATTAAATAACTGGAAAGAGTAGTAAAAAGTATCCGTGCCGTGGCATTTAAAGAAATAATGAAAAACCATAGAAATCCACAAGAGCACAATCCCTACTGACAGCCCTAAAAATAATCAGAACATATCACCGACTTCATAGACTGCTTAATTCTATCAACAACCGTAAACCAATGCGATGCCCTAATAACCTGAAACACAGACATATACAACATAAGAGAGAACAAAAACCATCAAGAACTCATAAACCGCAAAAACCCAAAATTCAAAAATACAGAAAGTAGCAGTTACCCTGTAACATGAGGCGACAAAAGAAAAGCACTTGTATTTAGCGACGGAAATGGTACAAGGATTAGACTTTAACATTTACTACTGCGGCGCAGTCTATTCTTCAAACCCCTTCATGTGCAAAGGATAGGTTCGTGTTAACGAGGTTAGGGCTTTGCAGTTTAGATTAGACTCTACTATTTTCTTTGTTTTCCAAAAGCTTCATCAAATCTCTTTGGAGAGCTTCACACCTCATTTTAACCTTCTCCACCTCCCTGTAAATCTCTCCGTCCTTAATCTCTTCTTTCCTTCTCGCATTAGACTTCAAAATCAACCGTAAAAATTCCGAATCATAGCTTTTAAGAAGTAATTCAGTATTAGGAATCAAGCAGTGGCCACCGATAACGCCTGGATACCATACTGGCCTATCCAATCTTACGCGGTGTATCTGTTCAATAACGCCGGCTATAGCGTCGACGTCAGCTCCGAAATGTTTTGAGATACGATGCATCTCTTGGAAAAAGATGATCATCCAAGCGGAGTATATAGTTTCGAAAAGTTTAGCTAACTCTGTCTCTATCGGGCTTTTTAGAATTTTGCATTTAATCCTTGCTTTTGCGAAGTGCTTGCATGTAGCTTCGCTTGCTGCAGCATCAACGGCGCCGACCAACTTCGTCCAGCGCCTTATTTCCCATTTCATGTACTCTAGATTTTTATGTGTACCAAAAATAGGCGAATGCGAAACTAAACATTTGCATCTTTCAGAGATTTCAACGGTTGTTCTCGGCGGAACCGTGCTATTAATAATTAGTAACTTTGGCTGATATTTATTAGCATAATCAACTACAGCATCTATGAAGGTTTCTTTCGACTGATATGGAATGCAAATATGCATAACGTCCACTTTATTAGGAAACACTTCTACATTTTGCGCAAGTTCCAACATTTTTTCCTCGTCAACATCAAAACCGTAAACTTGAAAGCGGCCACTTTCTTTTAACAATTCAAATAGCGGGCGACCAATCTCGCCCAAACCTACGACTAGCACTTTTTGTTCTTCCAATTGTTTAGCCCTCAGAAAAACACATAATTGCGATAGTGTTATTTTAAGTTTAAAAACTCTTGACAGAAAAAGCACGCAGATTTTTTAGCCTAAAGCTGGAATGCGTTTTGCTCAAACTCGGGGTTTTGTTTTCCATCTTTCTGAATTTTTCAAAATCCAATCTATCTCCTTGATTAAGCCATCTTTCAACTCGGTAATTGGAGCCCAACCCAAAACTTTTTGAGCCTTGCGATGGTCTAGGATAAAGTTTTTTAATTCGCCACTGAGTCTGATGCGTTCTGGCTGAAAGCTTGAAGCTGTTCCCTCTTCGGGGTTATCATATATAATTTCCAAATTTTTGCCTGACATTTCAACGAGTAGTTTTGCTAAATTACCTATAGAAATTCCCCGCCCGCTGCTTATGTTAAACACTTGCCCGTCAGCGCTAAAGTTTTTAATCGCTAATATGTGGGCTCTCACTACATCGCCCACATAGACGTAATCCCGTGTTTGAGCACCATCGCCGAATACGACCGGCGACTTGTTTTCCAGAAATATCCTTTTGATGAACATCGTCAAGACACGGCCAAACCATTCTCTTGGGCCATAGACAATTCCATATCTGAAGGCAGTTGTGTTTAAGCCGAAGAGCTTATGGTACTGCAGCACATATTTTTCAGCGGAAAGTTTGCTAACGCCATAAGGCCAATGTGGTTCTAAAGGATGATCCTCATCAATTGGAAGTGATTTTGCTTCACCGTAAACTGCGCCTGAAGAAGCGAATAATACTTTTTCCACTTTGTTTTTTAATGCAGCATTTAATACGTTTAGTGTTCCTAGAATGTTTGTGTATGCGTCTGCTTCTGAATCTGTTATTCCGCGGTACACCTCAAGCTCTGCCGCCTGATGGTCTATAATATTGATTTTAGCGTCTCTTAAAATATTGTAAAGGCGATTTTTGTCGAGAATAGAACCGTTGGTAACTATTAGCCTACTGTCATTTATGTGCTCGAGATTTTTTGTTGTTCCAGTTGAGAAGTCGTCGTAAACTACAACTTTGTTTGCACCATTTTTAAGGTATTCATCTACTAAATGCGAACCTATGAATCCGGCGCCACCAGTGATCAAGACATTCGTTCCTTCAATCTGCATAGTTTATCCCTTAAATTTTCGGCTGATTATCTGCTCAATTGTATCTGCTGGGCTTTCGAGTTCATGAAGCTTACTGTGGACATTCCATTTTTTACCTATAAGCGTTTCAGCTAAGCGATAGGCTTCTGCGGGCGTTGCCTTAAAAATCGGGAAACCTTTCTCCATCAGATAATCATTTACGTGTTGCTTCTGGTAAAAGTCAATAATTATTGCTGGTGTCCCCTGCAATGCTGCTTCTCTGGTAATGGTTCCGCCGACTCCGACGAATAAGTCTGCTTGAGCGGCTAAACTTGCAGAATCAACAAACCCTTTCGGAACTATTAGGTCTTTAATCTCTTTTCGGTGGTATCTCGAAAGATAAACAACATTTCCGAGGCGAGTTAGCTTTTTCGCTATGGGCATTAAGGAAAATTTTTTCGCGGTGTAAGCGGCTTTTTCCTCGACTTCCCGCACGACAATCAATGGGTTCTTGAAGGCATGTTCTACTGTAGGAGTGAAATCCTTAATCCAAGCTACTTCGTCCACGCCGTTAAAACCAATAATCTCGCCTTTAACGCTGTAGGTTTTTAGAACTTCTTCGGGAATAGCCTTAGAAGCCACAATATAGTCTGCGAGTGGAAGAGTAAGCCTGTTCACCGCTTCAGCGTACACTGTGTCGATGGTAGCGATTACTGGAATGCCTAAGCCGAAAGCCACTCTTATTTGGTCAACAGAGCTATGCGAAACAGCAAAGTCAGGCGGATTTTTTCCGAATAATTTGCAGAATGAAAGCTGGCGTTGAAGCCCAGCCTTAAGTCTAGAAGCTAAAGATTTTGGGTTATATTTTCCTATAACAATGGGTTTTTCGTTTAGGAAGTTTGCGACTTGTAGAGTGTCAGGATGTTGCCGCGTAGTTAATATTACCTCGTGTCCGCGGTTTCTGAGTGTTTTTGCTATCGCAGAGCCGTAGCGCATGTGTTTGCCTGTGCACGCGTCATACCATACTTTCATCGATATTCACCAGCGGTACATTTCTCCAATAACGTAGCCATTTTGCACAAGCTTGGCTGGTGCATCTATGTGCCTAATCCAGTAAACGCCTTCTGGCAGTATATTGTACTTGGGAATTTCAGGTATGCTCTCGTTACATGCAAGTTTAAGGTAGAGGTAGGGAATGTTGGCGTAATGGTCTTTTCTTAGAATTTTGCTGGCGAAGGAAAAGAAGAAGGATGTTGTGAACATTCGGGCAGCATTGATTTCAGTGGCGCATGGAGTGCCATCCCTGTTTTCTTTCAGGTCCACACAGGCTAATCCGTTAAAATTCGGGTCTATGGCAAGCACCGCATCCGTAGCAATCTTGTTCACTTTCTCGTCATGTATGGTTCTTTGAACAGCAGGCGTGCCTGTTATGCCTGAAGGAGCAAGATGCGGGTATATGTATTCAATTCGTTCTCTTGCCATGGACGTCACAAGTTCGCCATCTTTCCAAATGCTGTGAAAAGCCACATTTCTTCCTGGAAGAGTCTCCTGTGCAATGAAACCCCAACTGGCGTTTCGCGCTCTCCAATATTTTATCCACGCAAGAGCTGTTTCTCTATTGTACGCGGGGGTGCTTCCTATGCCGCCGGCGCCATGGCGGGCTCTAATCCACAAGGGGGTTCCAAGCTCTTCAAACGCCCGCTCAACATCGTGCTCTGTCTGTATCTCCACGGTTTTTGCTACTGGCACATCTTTTTTCATCCAGATTTCAGCGGATTTAAGTTTGTCTTGGCATGTTTTGACGGCTTCTTTCGAAGGCAAAAACGTGTTTGCCTCTAGTTTTTCACGATTTTCCGAAACAACCTCCACTTCAACATCCGGTTGAGCATGCAAGAAGTCGGCTTTCTCTTTTCGCAGGATCTCGTTCAACTTGTCAATGTATGCAGAGTCTTTGGCCTTTGGAACTAGATATTTCTTATCGGCAGGCGACAAGTGAACGAAGTACTCATTGGCTTCTGTGCCTAAAATGAAGATTTTTTCCGGTGCAACGCGAAGCGACATAATAAAATTTATTCCTGCAGGTCCGCCGGCGCCGGTAACGACAACTCTTTTCAACATATCACCTTTACGTGGCTTGGTTCTACTACTAAAGCCATAAGGCATTATAAAATATTTATTTGCCACGCTCAAAACTTATTTAAGCAATCCTATTAAGATTGGGAAAAGAAAAGAGGGCCGGTCGTCTAGTTTGGTTAGGACACAGCCCTTACGAGGCTGAGGTCGCCGGTTCAACTCCGGCCCGGCCCACTTTCGCTGTTTTGAAGAATACACCACTAAATGCTACTCTCTTGTTTAAGGGTTGGAGGCTGTTAGCCTCTTACGCGTTTCAGTATTGCATCCCACATTTCCTTTGTTTTTTGCGGGTTTTGTTGTTTCTCAAAGTGGAAGCAACTTATTCCTAGTACTTTGCAATTGGTGATGTTGCCAGCGGAGTCATCGACCAACAGAACTTGTTCAGGGCGAACACGGGATTTTTCCAGCACATAGAGAACTTGGGCTTTTTTGCTTGGACATTTATCGCGAGTTACTACATCGCTAATGTAAGCTGAGAGGCCGTGTTTGTTGAGAAACTGTTTTACTACGTGCATGCTTTGCATTGAAACTATGTAAATGGCAACCTTTAGTTCGGCAAGCTTTTCCAGAAACTCGACTGTGTAAGGTGCAAGCTCAGCGTCTTTTAGTGCTTCCAATTCAAGCTGTTCGATTAACTTGCTGGCTTTTTGAAAAACTGGTGTTCCATAGGTGGCTTCGTAAAAAGGAATAAGGTTTTCAATGTTGTAGCCAGCTGCAGTGGATGCCAAATGAAGCGCGGCATCCCAATCAACATTCAGGTTTGTGATTACGCCGTCAAAGTCAAGCGCGACTACTTTGATTTTAGGAAAGACGGCACCATTAGTCATGTACTTTAGGCACACTCGACTATTATCAGCAGTTAACTGGTTCATAAAGGCGGCGGTCGCTGGAGAACATGCTAAAGCAGCAAGCCTTTAATTAACGGATGAATGGAAATCTTGCTTTTTAAATTCAAGTTCATAATTCTTTTTTGCGTCAAAAACAGCAAAAGTTGCTCCTTTCAGAATCCTGCCGATTTTTGGGATTAATCCTGCTGCGTCGGTTCCAAGCTTGCATGTTAGTGCATGTTCAAGCAGCCCTAAAGATTCTACATCGATAACATCTCTGTACAATTTTGCATGCACCAGTGCCTTATTTACCTCGTTGAAAGATACGCCTAGCACAATTAGTCTGTCAAGCAGTGATTCTCGCCAGAGCGTATAATTGGCAATTTGTTTACTTGACAAGTCGGCTTCTATGTAACTTTCCGCTTCGCTTAACCTAGTTATCTTTACATTCAAGGGTAAGCCTTTGCAGAAACCAAAGAGTTCGGCAAGCTTTCCGTGAGGAACTAGGGTTCCAGCCATAAGCTGCGCTTGCAAACGCTGCATGAATATGACTGCGGGAATGATTTTTGGCTCGAAAACGCCTATGTCCACCAATAGCTTTTGGCCAGTCAAGTTTGATAGGTATCCTTTCAAGGTGGAAGATTTTTTAAGGTTTCTGAGGGTGCGTGGGCAGACGCCTATTTCCTTGATTAGGTAGTTTGTTGCTATTTTCTCGTCTTCGCCTGTAAGCTCTATATGTACCCAGCCGTCAGCTATTGTGCCTAAAATTTTTGTTTCTACAGCTAAACCTTGAAACGTCAGTTTGAGGGCTTCATCGATTTGTTGTAGCTGGCTGGTTCCGTAGGCCTTTGTCAGCAGCGTCAGCGCTGTCATGGATCGCCGCCCATGAGGCTTGTTATTTCATCGTAAAGTTTGCGAACCCTCTCAGCCGCTTCATGCTTCCCTTCTCGGCGAAGTTTCTCGATGGTTACTTCTATGGGCGCAACATCAGCGCGTTCAATTAGCTTGTCAGCGTATGCAACTATCTTTTCCTCGAGGGTAACTGGCACATAAACATCTCTTGGCCAGTCTAAGGCTTCTGCTTCGTCCGCGGTTATTCCTCCGCCGACATGCCGTTTAATTATAGAAATTACTGAGTTAGGGAGGTTTGCTTTTTCCGCTAAGTCAGCGCCGATGACTGCGTGATGAACGGTGTGGGTTACAGAGCGGCCTATATCGTGGAGTAGAGCTCCTATTTCCACCAGTGTCATGTCAATGTTGAAGCCTTTTCTTTTGAGTGCATGTGCTGTTTCCAGTGCAAGCTTGGAAACTGCTTTGCAATGTTCTATAACTTCGGGGGAGCATTTATATTCTTGGAGAATCCGTAGGGCTTGCTCCCTTGTTGGAAGCTTTTCACTCACCCAGTTCCTTCCTCAACAGCTCAACTTTCTCTGACAAATTTTGCACAAGTTTTTCATTTGCATAATGCACTAATGGTTTGCCGCAGGTTGGGCAGTGAAAAACTAGTTCCACGGCTTCCTCGAATGGGATTCGTTTGCAGCCTTCGGTGTTACAATAATAAAAGTCATGGTTTTTCTCATATTCCAGCCTAATGCTCAGCTTCTCCAGAACGCGGCGTTTTTGGCTTAAAATGAAGCCTTCAAGCTGGTCTGGCTGTAGTTTCCAGTGGAAGATGAACCAGCCTGTTTTGGGATCTCGAGTTCTTCTTAAACTTACGAGCGAGTGGTCATAAAGCTTGTAGAGAATTTTGCGCACTATGTTTAGTCGGATGCCTGTTTTGTTAGCGATTTCATCATCTGTAATCTCGTCTACACTTTTTAGATGCTCAATTAGTTTCACGGCGTCTTCATCGCCCAGCGCCGTTGCAACTTTTATTAACATTGCATCATCAACAGTTGATAACATAGGCCGTTTTCCTACTATAATTAGTACGATGCTACAATAAAACTCTTATTCACGTTTCAAGCAATAATCAACGTTTAACTATTGTTTTTTTACCTCTTTTTTGAGGCACCACAGTTATTCTTGCTTCTGCAAGGTCTCTGGCTAGTTCTTTTCCTTCAAAAAAGCGATCTAGGAAAACTGCAAGCGCTGCACATTCTGAGTGCGGTTGATTTCCGATGGCAATGTTGAAGTCAGAAACGTCTTTTGAATAAAATTCTCTGGGAACCTTTTGGCTTCCAACAAGCACCATGATGGGCTTACCCGATTTTCGAATTCTTTTAAGAACATCGCTTGTTTGTATGTTTTCTCCGTAAACTGTTAAGTGAACAACTATGCCGCCTTTAGCTTTCCAAGCGCTTACCGCCTTTTTCCAGGGTATGCCCATTTCAAAAAAGAAGCTTCCACCCCAGTTTCGTGTGATCTTTTCTACGGTTGCCTTTATTTTTTCGTCCGTCGTGTCGGAGAGCAGAAGCCCGGAAGCGCCCAGCGCCCGTGCGGTTAGTGCTACATGCGTTGTAAGGCGTGCATCTCTCTGTGGTCTATGGCCCCATCTTAATACAACGATTTCCTGCGATTGCTTTTCGGTGCTATTGGGATTTGTAGAATTGCTCGAATTTTCCATTGAGAGCTTCCACGCGTTTTTTTACTTTTTCAGCGAATAGAGGCTTTGCCTCAAAAATTAATTCTACAGAATCATTCATGAAGTTTGCTTTTTTTACGTCTGCTTTTTCGTGAACCCAAGAAACTATGGGCATGGTTTGAGGCGTTAACGGCACAGAAAGAGATGCTTGCACATAATCTTCCAGTTTTTCCAGTATCGCCTTCTTTACCTGGTCGAGATTTATCCGATGTAGTGCCGACACAAGAATTGGGTTCTTCGTTTTGTCCTTTAGCGCGTCGAATTTCTGTTTAGCTTCAGCCTCAGTTAACAGGTCGATTTTGTTTAGCGCTGTGATGATGGGTATGCCTGTTGCGCCGATGTGATCGATTGTTTCTAGGCAGATGTTGTTTTTCTTTTCGATTGTTTCTATTGGTTCGCTTAAGTCCAGCACCAGTATTATGAGGTCGGAGTAAATGGTTTCTTCAAGGGTTGAATGGAAAGCTTCTATTAATGTCAAGGGCAAGCGATCTATGAAGCCGACGGTGTCGGTTAACAAGAACTTTCTCTTTGAAACCTCGACAAGCCGTGTTGTTGTTGAGAGCGTCGTGAACAGTGCGTTTCCTACATGGGTTGTTTCTTCTGTTAAAGCGTTGAATAATGAGCTTTTTCCGGCGTTTGTGTATCCAGCTAAGGAAATTGTGGAAAAACCTAATTCGGTTCTTCTTTCTCGGTGCAGAAACCGTTTCTCTCGTATTTTACGGAGTTTACGCTGGATAGTGTGCACCTGCCTTTTTACGGCTTCGTAGTAAACGTCTGCTTCATAGGCGCCGAGCCCCATGAATCCCGGCTGCTCTTTCAGCTTAGCTAGTCTTACCCGCTCCTTAGCATGCGCAAGCTCATACTGCAGCGTCGCCAGCTGAATCTGCAGTTTTGCTTCAGTAGTCGTGGCTCTTTTCGTGAAGATTTCAAGAATAAGCTTGAAACGATCGATGGCTTCGACGCCGGTGGCTTTCGCTAAATTGTAAGCTTGGACTGTTCTAAGCGTATTGTCAAAAATTATTTTTTCGGCAGCGGTTTCCTTGACGAGACGCGCGAGTTCTTCCACTTTTCCGGCGCCTATCTGGTAACGGGCGTCAGGCTCGCGCAGTTGCTCTATTTCTGCGACGACAGTGTAGCCAGCTGCTTCCGCGAGTTTTTTAAGTTCTTCTAAACTTGAGGGTTCGTGACTTAAGCGTCGCTGCACTATGATTGCTTTCGTTCTGTGGATTCCTCCGCGCTTTTCTTGTTTAGCTCTATAAGGTCGCCTAGAGTTGTCTCGCGGTTCGGTGCCTTTAGCATTGTAGGCGCAACCTCATCTTTGACTGGAACAAGCAGCTTGATTTTCAAGGCATGCTCAAGCTTGGCGGCTAGAACGTTGTCAGGCGCCATTTTTCCAGTTTCAATCTTGCTTAAAACAGATGCCTTCTCATTTATCTTCTTGCCCAGTTCCTCATGGGAAAGCCCCAGCTTCTCTCGCGCCTGCCTTATCTTGACATGATAGCCTTCCACAACCTCCTGAGTGATTTCAACTGAGGCCGGCGCGACCTTCTTTTTCTGCACCAGCGGCGTGGCCGGTGAAGGCTTTTTAAGTTGCTGTTGCCTTAAGTCGGCCTCTTCTTCGCTGATTATTTTTCCGTGTTTTGAGCATTCAGCACACACCATTAGCTTAGCGCCTTCGATTACAGCATTGATTGGTGTGCCGTGAATTTTGCGGCCGCAGACTTCGCATCGCACTGGTTCTTCACCTATACTGTTTTTATTATTTGGTGATGTTTATAGTTGTCGAAACAAAATGGCGCAATGGCGAATAGAAATGCGCAACGAGTTACAGCAGCTCAGAAGCATAGCGGATTACCAGTTCGGAAAAGGAGTAGGCGCGAAACTATTTCCGGAGAGCGTTGAGGTAATGTACTCGAAAGCCACGGGCAGAATACGCTACGTTAATTTAAATGGCAAGAGACTCGCAACTATCCGCCCCACTGACGGCTTGCTATCCTTAAGCATAACAGCAGCTAAATTAATTGTTGAAAACGCAGCTTTCGCCCGCTGCTTTGTTACTGTAAGAAGAGACGTTTCCGAGTTCGTGGCCGACGGCGGCGACGTTTTTGCAGCACATGTAGTTAAGGTGGATGACGCTGTCCACGCCAAGGACGAAGTAATAGTCGTCGATGAGGATAATCGGGTTTTGGCTGTTGGCCGCGCTTTGTTGTCAAGCGCTGAGATGAGGGCGTTTAAGACAGGAGTCGCCGTGAAGGTTAGGCATGGAAGCGCCAAGGAAAGTTAAGTATATGAGGCGCTACCGCAGAATAGTTTGTGGATGCGGTTCCTATGCATAAACGTATGAGCCCTCGAGAGACAAGACGCATGATGCAGCGCTTGGGCATGAATATGGACGCTGTCCCAGATGTGGAGCAGGTTATCATAAAAACAAGCAGCAAGGAGATAACGATTGAGCAGCCTGAAGTGGCGATTCTTGAGATGCAAGGGCAGAAAATTTTTCAGATCATCGGCGGAAAAGTCACGGAAAAAGCGCCTGAACGTGCCGTTGCCAGTGCATCAGGGTTCGTTGTGTCTGAAGAAGACGTTAAGCTTGTGGCTGACCAGACGGGAAAAAGCATAGAAGAAGCTCGGAAAGCGCTGGAAGAATGTGAAGGCGACTTGGCGAAAGCAATATTGCTGCTTCAATCATAATTTTTCATCCTGCTTCGCATAAGGCACGTCGCTTGTGGCTCACAGCGTAAACGTGGCTAAAAATACGCTTCTGGGTTCAAGCATTCCTATATAGCACATGCGCCATACGTGTTTTCTAGAAGAGGGGTTAGATGGCACTCCATGCTTCTGACGTTACAGTAGTTGGGCATTTCACTATAGACACCATTCACCTGCCAAGTCACTGTCGCCCTTTTACCATTTTAGGCGGAGCCGCAGCATATGTTTCGCTTGCCGCGAGACAGCTAGGTGCAGCGGTTTCCGTTATCTCGAAGGTAGGCGGAGATTTTCCAGAGGCTTACATGTGGTGGCTTGGCGCCGAGGGCATAGATCTGTCCAGTGTTACGAAACGCGCTGAGGAGCAGACAACACGGTTTAAACTCGAATACAGCAGCGATTTGGCAGGCAGAATGCTGAAATTAACAAGCAAAGCTTCTGCGCTGGATGTATGCGATTTACCGCGGTTTCTGTACGCCAAAGCAGTCCACATCGCGCCGGTCGCAGGCGAAGTCTCATATGAGGTGATGGAGCGGTTAAGAGCTTCTGCGGAGATTTTATCCCTTGATCCACAGGGTTTACTACGCAGTTTCGACGCGGCAGGCGCTGTAACGCTACAGGCGCAATTGGACCCTGATGTGCTCAGCCTCGTTGACATCTACAAATCTTCTCAGGATGAAATCAGCGCGTTGACGGCGCGTGCGGACTTGAAATCAGCTATAAAAACGGTTCATGACTTTGGCGTTAAAACAGTCATTGTTACGTTAGGCGCTAAAGGCGCTGTGCTTTCCAAGAACGGAGCGCAATATACTATTCCAGCATGCCGTTCCAGAAGGGCAATTGACCCTACAGGCGCAGGAGATACGTTCATAGGCGGCTTCTTAGCAGAGTACATCCACCAGAAAGACCCAGTATGGTGCGCTTGCGTGGGTGCCGCCGCAGCGTCGCTGGTCGTTGAAGGCGTGGGGCCGACGTTCTTCGGCGAGAAAGAGGAAATTTATGAGAGAGCACGCGGCATTTATGAAAAAGGAATTAAGCAATGATGTCTATTGTAGTGCGTAAAGCTGTGTGGAGACAAGAACTGTGGGACGCATAGACAAAGGAGTCAAATGCAGCGTGTCTGGCTGCAGCGGGGAGGCTGTCCGCTCGCTTTCCGCTCAGAAGGCCAAGTCTGCTGGCTTGAACGTCAGCAGCAGCGAGAAACGTGTTTATCTTTGCAGGGAGCATTACAAGGAGTTTAAGAAGAAGACTAAAAAGGATAAAACTATTGATAAGTGGCGTTTCAGCGCCTAGGAGAAAGCAAGCCCATGCGGATACTCCAGTTACATTCCAACTTCATTGTGTTCAAGCCTATTGAGAAAGAAATAGCTATGGCTGAAGAAGCCAGCAGGGAAGAAAACCGCATTGAGGAAGTCGTTGTGCTCTTTACCGCCATCGAAGAAGGCGACGATGCAGCTTTAGCGAAGAAAGCCATAGACGATGTTGCGGTTTTCTTGGAGAAGCTTAAGGTTAATCGAATCTTGATTTACCCGTTTGCGCACTTAAGCAGCAACCTGTCCAAGCCTTCCGAAGCGCTAAAGGTGATAAAGGCCATGGAAGCCTACGCGAAGCAGAAGGGCATAGAAACCTATCGCGCGCCTTTCGGATGGAATAAGCAGTTCACAATCTCCATCAAAGCGCATCCGCTGGCGGAGCAGGCCCGCTCCTACGCGCCCTCAGCTGCTGAGACCGCTGCCAAGCCGGAGGAAAAGGTTTCTGAAGCGTTAAAGGCTGAGGAGAAGTTGAAGTCTTATTGGCACATTCTTAAGCCCGATGGCCAGCTTACGCCAGTCGAAGATTTCAACTTCAAGGGGCATGTGAATCTTGAAAAGTTCGCCAAATATGAAATCTCAAAAGTCCGCGCGAGCCAACAGATGCCTCCGCATGTGCCCTTGATGAAGCGGTTGGAAATAGCTGATTACGAACAGGGCAGTGACCCCGGCAATATTCGCTGGTACCCAAAGGGGCGTTTAATCAAATCTCTTCTTGAGCAGTTTGTGACTTCAGAGATAATTGCCTACGGCGCCATGGAAGTGGAAACACCCGTCATGTACGATTTCAATCATCCCAGCTTGGCGAATTACTTGAATCGTTTTCCCGCGCGTCAGTACCTGCTGAAAACAGAGGACAAGGAACTCTTCCTAAGGTTCGCCGCTTGCTTCGGTCAGTTTTTGATGATGCATGATGCACAGTTCTCTTACAAGCAGATGCCGCTTAAAGTTTACGAATTAACCCGCTACAGTTTCAGACGCGAGAAAAGCGGCGAGGTCGTAGGCTTAAAGCGGCTACGCGCATTCACCATGCCAGACTGCCACGCTTTCTGCACTGATTTGGAGCAGGCGAAGCAGGAGTTTAAGAAGCGCTTTAACCTTTGCATAAGCGTTTTGAGTAGCATCGGCTTGTCAAAGGAGGATTACGAAATTGCCATACGCTTCACAAAGGACTTCTACGAGGAAAACAAGGACTTCATTGCAGATTTGGCCAAAATCTTCGGCAAACCCATGCTGGTGGAAATGTGGACAGAACGCTTCTTCTACTTTACGCTGAAATGGGACGCCAACTTCGTGGATAATCAGGACAAGGCTGCAGCGCTTTCCACCGATCAGATAGATGTTGAAAACGCGAAGAGATATGAGATAACCTACGTTGACGAGAAAGGTCAAAAGCAGCATCCGCTGATTCTGCACTGCTCACCCAGCGGCGCCATCGAAAGATGTGTTTATGCATTGCTGGAAAAAGCCTATCGCGAGCAGCAAAGCGGCAAACTGCCCATGCTGCCCCTGTGGCTGGCGCCTACACAAGTGCGGTTAATACCCATCTCAGACAGCTTCACAGAGAAAGTTGAGGAAATCGCGCGCAAAATGGCTGAGCACAATATACGCGTAGACATTGACGACAGAGCGTTCACGCTGCAGAAGAAAATCCGCGAGGCAGAGATGGAATGGGTTCCCTACATCATCGTTGTGGGTCAACGAGAACTCGAATCAGGCGTTCTCGCAGTGCGAGACCGAGAAGCCCACGGTAAAGTGCAAACTCTAAAGCTAGACGAGTTGATAACAAAAATCGTCGATAAGCTGCAGGGCAAGCCGTTTAAGCCGTTGCCCTTGCCTATGCAACTCTCCAAAAGACCGCAATTCTACGGCTGATATATGAAGCATATAGATCACGGCCAAAAAATATATCAAACAATGTTTACAATAAAAGCGCCAATATCGAAGTGAAAGCCATGGAAAAAGAGCTGCAAGTCTACATAGACGGCGCATACTATCCGAAATCTCAGGCCAAGATCTCTGTCTACGATCACGGCCTACTATACGGCGACGGAGTTTTTGAAGGCATCCGCGCCTACAACGGCGTCGTCTTCAAACTAAAAGAGCACATTGACCGCTTGTACCGCTCAGCCCATGCCATCATGCTCAAAATACCTTTAACAAAAGAGGAAATGATACAAGCCGTTGTTGAAACGCTGCGCAGAAATAAGCTGAGAGACGCGTACATACGCCTTGTAGTTACTAGAGGAGTAGGTGACCTTGGCTTGGATCCGCGGAAGTGCCCCAAGCCTTCTGTGATTATCATAACTGACTCGATTTCCATAATGTCGAAGGAAGCAAAAGAAAAGGGCATCTCCACTATGATAAGCTGGGTCAGAAGAAACCCCGTGGACGCCTCCACACATGAGATAAAATCGCTAAACTACCTTAACAGCGTGCTGGGCAAAATAGAGGCTACTGCAAGTGGCGCTGACGAAGCGATTTGCTTAGACAAAAACGGCGTCATAGCCGAAGGAGTAGGTGAAAACCTATTCATAGTCAAGGACGGGAAAATCTTTACTCCGCCAAGCACTACAGGCGCATTAGCAGGCATCACAGCGCAGTTTGTGATCAAGCTTGCCAGAACCTTAGGATACGAAGTAACCGAATGCAATATTACGCCTTTCCAGTTGTTCACCGCCGATGAGGCATTCTTCACTGGCACTGCAGCGGAGATTGTGCCCATAAGGGAAGTGAACAAGCGGCAAATAGGCGAAGGAAAACCCGGGCCAGTTACGAAAAGGCTGATGGATGCCTTCCAGAAGGCAATCGCCGACCCCGCCGAGGGAGTGCCAATTTACCAATAAACCCGAAGCAGGACATTAGAGGCTTTTCGGGCTACTTCTTTTTCATGAAGCGTTCTATCGCGTTGAAGGCTTGCTCCAGCGTCTCAATTGGAGGAAGGAACACCATTCGAACATGCCCAGCGCCATAGGCGGGGTCAAAGCCTGAACCATGCACTAGCAGAACACCTGTTTCTTTTAAGAGTTCGATGGCAAACTCCATGTCTGTCTTCCACCTTGCGCCGACACCGTGAATCTTCGGAAACACGTAGAAGGCACCCTCAGGTTTCGCGCAGCTTATTCCTTCGATTTCATTCAGCCTCTTCCATGCGTAGTCTCGTCTAACTCTAAGCCTTTCAACGAGATCTTTCACATGATCCTGCGGGCCCTTCAGCGCGGCAACTCCCGCAACTTGGACGGGGGTATTAGCGCAGATTCGGATGCGCTGCTCTTTTTCTATGCTTTCCTTCAGCTCCTGTAACTCGCCGTTTTGCTCATGGAAGTATATGTAGCCAAGCCGCCAGCCCGTCATGAGGTACACTTTTGAGAAGCCATTCAAGCCTACTACGGGTAAGTCTTTGGCTAAATGCGCGGTGCTTTCGCACTCTTCAACGTATCGTATCTGATCGTAAATTTCATCTGACAAAACCAGCAGATCATGCTCGCCAGCTATGTCTAATATTTGCTTGACAACCTTTCTCCTGTAAAGCGCGCCTGTGGGATTATTTGGATTGATTATCACTATCGCCCGTGTCTTCTTCGAAATTTTCCTCCGCAAATCGTCAATGTTCGGCTGCCAGTTTTCTTCCTCTACTGTTTCGTAAGTGACTGGCTTTCCATAATACGCCTTCGCATAGGAGATATACGGCGGATACGCGGGTCCGGGAACAAGAATTTCATCGCCTTTCTCTATCAGCGCCGATATAACCATACGGATTCCTTCTGAGACTCCTGCGGTAACTAGAACATTTTCTGCAGTTATGTCTACGCCATTGACTTTTTTTTCTTTTTCAGCAATTGCCTGCCTCAGCTCAAGCAGCCCTTCTGAAGGCGCATAATAGTTCTTTTCAGACTGGACAGCCTCACAAAGAGCTTGTTTGATATGCGGAGGCGTGGGAAAATCAAACGCTACAGGATCACCTATGTTTAGGTAGAAAATTTTTCTACCGGTAGTTGCTAAGGATCCGGCGTTAACTACTACGTCACGTATTGCGTATTCAACAGATTTTGCTCGTTCTGTAATTTTTATGCGCACCACTGTTAAAGCCCCTGCATAACTTCACACTTGCGCTATTCCAAAACATAAAGCTTCCGAAGAACCGAGGAACCCGAATGAAAATGCATGTGTTCTGTAGAGGACAGTATTCGTAACGGTTGATTAAACTTTTATTTCCGTCGTTTATTATATGGCACACGCGCGCGGTGATACGCATGTTTGGGTGGAATGGAGTTTTCTTGCAAGTTAACCTAAGCAAGAACAAGGCAGTTGCAGAGTCATATGACGCGAACATGGCCCTGAATTTTCTCGGCGGCAGAGGCTTCGCCGCCAAGATTCTGTGGGACGGGCTAAAACCTGGAACCGAACCACTATCGCCGGAAAATAAGCTTGTCTTTGCGGCTGGGCCATTGACGGGGATAGGCTTACCGAACAGCGGTAAGTTTGTTGTAGCAGCGAAGAGCCCTCTGACAGGCGGTTATGGTGATGGAAACATTGGGAGCACCGCTGCGGTTCAGATGCGTAAAGCTGGTTACGACGCCGTTATTATTGAGGGAAAAGCAGAGACACCTATCATTCTTCATATTAAGGATAAAACGGCCGAGTTTGTGGACGCTAAAGATTTCTGGGGCTTAAGCACATTCGAAACCGAGGCACAGCTGAAGGACATTTATGGACAAAGCGCGGGCATTGTATCTATTGGCCCAGCAGGGGAGAACCTCGTCAAGTTTGCCACCGTCATCGCTCAGGAAGGCCGTTCGGGTGGAAGACCTGGAATGGGCGCAGTTATGGGCTCCAAAAATCTGAAAGCAGTCGTTTTTGAAGGTTTTGACAGCCTGCCGCTTGCATATCCTAAAGAGATGAAAGAGCTTAGTGCAGCAAGCTACAGGGAAGTGTTAACATTGCCTCTCTACACCTTTTGGAAACGGCAGGGAACAATGTCAACTATAGAGTGGAGCCAAGAAAATAGTGTGCTACCAACCTTCAATTTCCAAGAAGCCGTTTTTGATAAAGCAGACAAGATAGGCGGTTTCGCCATGGAGAAAATCAAGGTTTCCAACCGCGGCTGCCCCCAATGCAACATGACATGCGGCAATGTTATCAGAGACGCACATAGAAGGGAAGCGGAGCTGGATTACGAGAACGTGGCAATGCTCGGTGCTAATATAGGATTAGGCAGCCTCAGACAGGTTGCGGCTTTAAACCGCATGGCAGACGAACTGGGCCTAGACTCGATTTCGCTTGGCAACGTGTTGGGCTTTGCCATTGAAGCATCCGAGAAGCATCGAATCGCTGATAAGCTCAACTGGGGAGAATATGCGGAAGCCAAACAGCTAATTGAAGACATAGCGTATAGGCGCGGACTAGGCGATGTTCTCGCTGAAGGAGCACAAGCTGCCGCTGCAAAAATAGGTTACGGCGCAAACGAGTGGGCAATGCACGTTAAGGGGTTAGAAGTCTCCGCCTACAATTGCCACGCTGCGCCCGGCATGGCGTTGGCTTACGGCACCAGCGCAATTGGCGCGCATCATAAGGATGCATGGCTGATTTCCTGGGAAGTTAAAGTTAACCGCGGAAGCTATAGCGAAGAAAAAATTGTCAAGATTATAGAGATGCAGCATCAGCGCGGTGGAGTTTTTGAATCTTTAACAGTTTGCCGGTTCCCAAGTATTTCGCTTGGGTTAGAACTGCAGTGGTACACTCGTTTTCTCCGCGTTGCCACTGGCGTGGAGTTCACTTGGAACAGACTAAATGAAATAGGCGAGCGCGTATGGAATTTGATTCGAGCTTTTTGGGTGCGCGAGTATGGAAGCCGCTGGTCAAGTGAGATGGACGTGCCGCCTGTAAGATGGTTTAAAGAGCCGTTAACTAAAGGACCCCTGAAAGGTGCCAAACTCGACTTGGAAAATTACAATATTATGCTACAAAAGTATTATCAGAAGAGAGGCTGGGATGAGCGGGGAATACCGAGAAAAGCAACATTGAAGAGGCTTGGGTTAGATGATGTGGCCAAGCAGCTTGGCAAGTACGTCAAGATAGCTGAATAGTAAAGCAGATGCTGTTTAATAGGATTTGGCGAAGTACACCATTTCCACAGCTTTTGCACCGCAGCAAATGCAGTTGGCTGTGGGCGCCTCTTTTTCGAATGGTTTCAGCCTAATTGTGGCGCCTGTTTCGTCCTTGATCTTCTCTTCGCAGTCGCTGCTACCACACCAAGGCGCTTTGATGAAGCCGCCTTTCTCTCGGAGCGTCCGCTGAAAATCATCATAGCTACGCACAGTAGTTGTTTTTTCCATTAAGGCTGCTTTAGCTTTGGCGTACAAGTTGCTTTGGATGTCCTCAAGGAGCTTTTCTACAGCTTGCACGGCATCTTCCATCTTAACTGCAGTTTTCTGGCAGGTGTCTCTTCTCGCTATGGTTAGCTGGTTTTGCTTAAGATCTCTTGGGCCTATCTCTATACGTATGGGCACACCCTTCAGTTCCCACTCGTTGAATTTCCATCCAGGCGTGTATTCTTCTCTATCATCCAAAATTGCGGTTATGCCACACGCTTCGAGTTTTGCCAGAATTTCTTTGGCTTTTGCCAATATCGCCGTGGAGTCCGCGTCCTTGTACGGTATAGGCACTATGACAACGTGTATTGGCGCAACTTTCGGAGGGATTACTAAGCCCTTGTCGTCGCCGTGAACCATAACAAGCGCGCCTATCAGCCGTGTGGATATGCCCCATGAGGTTTGCCAAACATGATGCTCCTTCTCATCTTCTCCTATGAATTTTATGTCAAAAACCTTGGCGAAATTTTGTCCCAAATTATGTGATGTACCCATCTGTAAAGCTTTCCCATCAGGCATCATTGCTTCCAGCGTTGTCGTGTAAAGAGCGCCAGCGAACTTTTCTTTGTCGGTTTTCACGCCGATAAGCACGGGGATTGCGAGGTAGTTTTCCATTAAATCCTTGTAATCGTTTAGGATGTCCATCACTTCTTTATCTGAGTCAGCTTTTGTCGCATGTGCAGTGTGCCCCTCTTGCCATAGGAATTCTCTGGTTCTAAGGAAGGGCTTAGTTGCCTTGGTTTCCCATCTGACAACATTGCACCATTGATTAAGCTTGACTGGCAGGTCTCGCCAGCTTCTAATCCATTTCGCGTAAGTAGCGTAAATTATCGTTTCAGAAGTCGGCCTTACGGCGAGCCTCTCCTCTAATGGTGAATCGCCACCTTCGGTTACCCAAGCAACTTCTGGAATAAACCCTGCAAAGTGCTCTGCCTCTTTCTTCAGAAAGCTCTCAGGTATAAACATGGGGAAATAAACGTTCTTGTGGCCAGTCGCCTTTATCTTCTTGTTGAAAATTTCCTGGATTTTCTCCCAGATGGCGTAGGAAAGCTCGCGGAAAACCATGCAACCCTTTATTGGGGCGTAGTCAGCTAGCCCTGATTTTAAAACTACCTCCGTGTACCATTCTGAGAAGTTTTCGCTTTTTTTAACGGTTACTCCCATGTCTGACATAGGCGTTCTCCCCTTCTGTTTTACACCAGCAACATATAACCGTAACGCAGTATTTTAATCGAAAACCAGCAGGTTATATTCAACATGCAATGTTCAGCTGTTTCCTCTTAGTTCAATAAACAAATAAAGATGATTAAGCGACAAAAATTATCACTAAAAAATTTTGGGCTAAATCAAAATCGCCTATTTATAGGAGGAGTACGGGACTGAATCTTTAGCTTTTGCAGTACGCTGGCAATTTTCCGCCATAACTGTTTATATTAAAACATACAGATAGTATAATCCCCTTTAAAGGGTGACGTTGATTGAAGGCTTTAATCCTTGCAGGTGGATTCGGCACCAGATTGAGACCGCTGAGCTGCACAAGACCTAAAACTTTGTTTCCGATAGTTAACAAGCCTTTGCTTCAATGGATTTTCGAGCAACTTGCGCGAAGCGACATCAAAGATGCGATATTAGCAGTTAATATGCAAACAGAATTCTACATTAAAAAGCAGCGAATCCCAAAAAGCGGATTACGGATAAGATACTCCATTGATCCACCTAAAACGCCGCTTGGAACAGCAGGGCCAATAAAAAAGGCTGAAAAGCTACTAGACAACGCAGAGCCGTTCCTAGTTTTAAACGGCGACATATTCGCATATGTCAACTATGAAGAAATAGTAGCGAACCACAGAGAAACCAACGCTTTAGCCACAATTGCTCTCTGCGAAGTTGAAGACCCAAGCAGATACGGAGTAGCCGAAATTACGAAGGAAGGGCTCGTGAAGAGATTCGTTGAAAAACCAGCAAAGGGCACAGCGCCGACCAACTTGATAAACGCGGGGATTTACGTGCTCAGCCCGAAGGTCCTAAGTTATATTCCAAAAGGGAGAGCAGTATCGATGGAGCGAGAGGTCTTTCCGAAATTGGCGGGAGAAGGCAAACTTTATGGGCATGTCATTAGTGGGGTGTGGAAAGACATTGGCAAGCCAGAGGAGTACTTGCAGACGAACAAAATTATTCTCGATACACTTGCCAAAACTCAAAAAGTATGCGCGGCAGGCAAGTTCGAAATTAGGCAACCCGTGGCTTTAGACAAGGGGATTTCTATTGGCGAAAACTCTGTGATAGGACCATACGCGATACTGGGGAAAAACGTTATCGTTGGGAAAAACGTGCAAATACGCGATTCGGTAATTTTTCCAGATGCGCAAATAGATGACTACACAATGATAGAGGGTGCGATTATAGGTGAAGCCGTCACTATAGGGAAAAAAGCCAAAATCAGCATGGGCTGCATTGTAGCCGATCAAGCGAAAATCAAAGACGGCGTCTCACTTGCGGAAGGAACAGCAGTTTGCCCAGCTAAAGAAGTTTCTGAAAACCATTTAAGAGCCAATATTATCTTTTAAACAGAACGGGAGACTCAAGAATGGGTGCAAACAAGCTTTTCGGGACAAACGGCATCCGCGGATTAACAAACAAGGAATTAACTCCTGAAATGGCAGTGAAAATAGGCTCAGCCATCGGAACTTTCTTCAAAAAGAAAAACCTGCTACTGGGACATGACGCTAGAACCAGCGGCCCAATGTTTGCTAAGGCAGTCACCGCCAGCTTAGTAGCCACTGGCTGCAACGTGTATTTCGCGGGGATGGCGCCAACTCCTGCACTGCAATATGCGATAAAAAATCATTGCATGGACGGTGGCGTAATAATAACGGCGTCGCACAACCCACCTGAATATAACGGCATAAAAGTCATCTGGAAAGATGGCATAGAAATTTCTCACGAGCAGGAAATTGAAATAGAGAAAATCTATTTTGAAGGCAAGCAAGTATTTGCTGAATGGAATAAACTGGGCGCTACGCATGAATTGCCAACAGTAAATGACGAGTACATCGAAGCAATAAAGAAACACGTGGATGTTTCTGAGATAGCAAGAAAAAAAATTCATGTTGTAGTGGACACAGCTAATAGCGTTGGCAGTCTTGCAGCGCCGCGTCTTCTACGTGAATTAAACTGTAAAGTCACCACGATTAACGCTAATATTGACGGAACTTTTCCGGGCAGAATGCCGGAGCCGCGCCCAGAAAACCTAACAGAGCTTGCGAGGATTGTGCGGGCTGTGGACGCGGATTTAGGCGTTGCATTTGACGGAGACGCTGACCGAGCCATATTTGTAGACGAAAAGGGAGAAATTCACTGGGGCGACAAGACCTTCGCGTTGATTGAAAAAGAGTTTCTCATTAGAAACCCAAATGAAAAGATAGTCACGCCGGTCAGTTCCTCAACGCTTGTAAAGGATGTTGCCGACGCCTATAGTGGCGAAATAGTTTGGACCAAGGTTGGAAGCGTAACGGTTTCTCAAACGATGAAAGCAATAAAAGCGAAGCTGGGCGGTGAAGAAAACGGCGGAGTTTTTTACGGTCCACACCAAGCGGTTCGCGACGGCTCGATGACAACTGCCCTAATCCTGGAGATAATGGCTAAAGCAGGCAAGACGCTTTCGCAGTTGATTGCAGAGCAACCACAGTATTTCATTGAAAAAGGAAAGATTGAGTGCCCAGAAGACAAAAAAGACAAAGTACTTCAAAAACTGCTTGGTCAAGTGCAAGGCTTAAACATAAGCACCATTGACGGCGTAAAAATATGGTTTGAGGATAAAAGCTCCATTCTGATAAGACCCAGCGGAACTGAACCAATTTATAGGTTATACGCGGAAGCGAAAAGCCCAGAGAAAGCACGGAAGCTAGTTGAAGAGTATAGTCTGAAGCTTGAAAAAATCCTCAAAACCCTTTAAATAAGTAAACTTTTGGAGAACACGTGCTGATGCCCGCGATTCTACATTTGAAACCCGAAGAAATAGACACAGCTGAAAAGCGTCAAGCATACATGGTAAGCGTGGTGGGTTGCGGGCAAACAGGCATTCTTTATGCTGTTGCCTTCGCTGAAGCAGGCTACAGAGTTATATGCACAGATTTAGACCAGAGCGTGATTAAGAGCATAGCGAAGGGCAACGTGCCCTACGTGGCCCGCGAAGCAGAGATTAAATTGAAACGCTTTGCAAAAACAGGGCAGATAAGCGCCACAAGCGATTTAAAAAGTGCGGTTTCTCAGAGTGACATAATACTTATAGCAATTCCAGTAAAATTTGATGATAAGAAAAGAGCAGATTACTCAGAAATAGAGAAGATATGCAAACAGGTTGGTGTAGCCCTACATAGGGACACATTGGTCATTTACGCGGGCATAACAGGGTTCGGTGTTACAGAAGGCGTCATCAAAAAGCTTTTGGAGAACACCTCAGGGTTCAAAGTGGGCGATTCACTAGGTTTTGCCTACAACCCCATTTATATTCCACACAGCCAAAGGTCTGTCACAATTAGAGACCAAGAGTTAAAGATAGCTGCCGTAGACAAAAACAGCTTAGACTCCGCTTCAAAAGTCTTAGAAACCGTAACTGAAAAAGCTGTACACAAGATAAGTGACATAAAAACTGCTGAGGCCGCTACGCTCTTTGCCATCGCAAAAAAAGATGCACACATGGCATTAGCTAACGAATTAGCTATTTTCTGTGAAAGCGCAGGCATAGATTACATTGAA
Organism: Bathyarchaeia archaeon; assembly: GCA_037481775.1. Taxonomy (GTDB): domain Archaea; phylum Thermoproteota; class Bathyarchaeia; order Bathyarchaeales; family Bathycorpusculaceae; genus JAOAIV01. The sequence continues at coordinate 192,549 of JBBFKZ010000001.1, read as the reverse complement.
ACTATAAAAGCCGCAGGCCTGCAAGATACAGGTTTCTCACCGACGATTGCTGAGGAAAACTGCCGAGATGGCGCGTACCTTCTGCTTGAAAACGCCGAAAACCTAACAGTCAAGCTTCGGTTGCCGGGACTTGCTAGGCAAATCAATGAGCAGATGGCAAGTCACGCAGTCAACTTGGCGCAAGATGCGCTGCACGGCTGTGGGAAAACATTAAGAAGAGCGCGAATTGCTTTGCTGGGCAACTTTCAGCCTCAGACGGCGGCGGAAAAACTTGTGCATATGCTGGAAAAGAAAGGCGCGAAGCTGAACCTCTATGACCCCGTGCCTTCAGTATATGAGCAGGCAAGTGGGTCGCGTATGCTTAAAAAAAGTTTAATTGAAGCTGCAGAAGGCGCAGACTGCATAATGATAATTAGCCCGCTGGACGTTTTTAAACGTCTAAATCTCAAAAAGCTATATGCAGTTATGAAGGCGCCTCCGGCTTTGGTTGATTTGGCAGGCGTGATTGAAACACAAAAAGTTGAAAAAGAAGGGTTCATATATCGTGGGTTAGGTCGAGGAGTAAGAAATAGATGAGAAAGCTGGGCGTAGCGGTAATAGGCGTAGGAGGCTGGGGAAAAAATCATGCGCGCGCCTATAAAGAGATTGAATCCACAGAGTTGGTGGCTGTTTGCGACGTAAACGCTGAAAGAGCAAAAAGCATAGCCAGACAGTATGGCATCAAAGCATACACGAATAGCGCGAAAATGCTGAAAAATGAGGATATTGAAGCCGTAAGCGTATGCACATGGTCAACCATGCTTGCGAAGGAGGCCTTGAAGGCGCTTAACGCTGGAAAGCATGTCTTAGTCGAGAAGCCCATGGCTGCGAACACGAAGCAGGCGAAAACGCTTCTGGAAACAGCCGAGAAAAACGGCTTGCACTTGACAGTTGGCTTTTTGATGAGGTTTATTCCTGGGCTGCAGCACATTAGAAGAGCGGTGGAGAAAAAGGAAATCGGCGAACTTGTATGTGCAACTGCAAAGCGGTTTTCTCAGTGGCCTGAGAGGATAGGCGATGTAGGCGTAGTTAAAGACACGGCAATACATGACATAGATGTTATGCGTTTCATATTCGATGAGGAGCCCATCATGGTTTACGCAAAAACAGGAAGCATGATGCACAGAAAGTTTGAGGATTACGCGCAGATAATGCTTACCTACAAAGATGGAAAAAGCGCGTTTATAGAATCTAACTGGTTAACGCCGTATAAAACGCGGCTGCTCACAGTCACGGGCAGCAACGCCATAATGCGGCTTGATTACATGACGCAGGAATTATGGATTGAGGATCAAAAAGCAACTTTAATGCCGAGATACGCTTGGCAGGAGCCCTTAAAACTCGAGTTGCAGCACTTCGCCGATTGCATACTAGCGAAGAAGAAGCCGCTGATAACCGGTGTGGACGGCTTAAAGGCGCTGGAGATCGCGGAAGCAGCCTTACGCTCCTCAGCAAAGAATAAAGCAATAAAACTGGAGTAAAACGCTTCTTACCGTTTCAGACTAAAAGGTTTACCTTCGAAAACTATTTTTTCAGGAATTTTTTCTCGCCATTTCTTCAAAAACGGCAAATCTTCAGTTTCTTTCCGCAGCTCATCAGGCAACATCTCGGGAATTTCATCTCGTATCGGATACCACCGAAGACACTTAGGGCAGACAATCAAACCCTCAGTTATCTCATCTTTTTCTTCGAAAACATAAAGCTCAAGCGGGTGATGCTTGTCTATGGGGCAAGCCAGTATCTCCATCAACTTCCGTTTCATTCCACACCACACAAAAACAGATTACACGAGCCGTTATTAAGATTTACCGACGTTCAACATTAGGCGCCAACCGCTGCAGCCTCATTTAGAAACACAAGTCTTTTCTTGCAAGCGCTCGCTAAAAGAAGCACAACAGGAGACAAACAAAAAAATGGCATCCGAAGTGCACTTAGCATATAAAAAGCTGCTTGAATTAGCCAAAGACTTGATTGTTCTGCAATCCGCTGAAGCCATAATTCACTGGGACATGGAAACCATGATGCCGCCTAGGGGCATCGAGCAGCGGAGCCAGCAGCTTGCGCTGTTAAGCCGCATCAGCCATAAGATGAGCACTTCACCAGAAATTGGAAAGCTCTTAAACGAAATACTCGCAAGCCCACAATATGACACTTTAACTGAGGTAGAAAAGCGGAATGTCTATCTTATCAAGAAAAATTATGATGAGCAAACTCAGCTGCCGGAAAAGCTTGTTGCAGAAATCGCCAAGCAGCAAGCGTTAACAGTGAACAGTTGGAAAAAAGCAAAAGCTGCAAAATGCTTCAGCCTGCTTCAGCCTGAGCTGCAGAAACTTGTGGAGCTTAACCGGGAAAAAGCAGAAATTCTCATGAAAGTCAAGGCAACAGCAACACCCTATGATGCGCTTATAGATATTTTTGAGCCTAAAATGACCGCTGCGGCAATCGCGCCTATTTTTGAGCAGCTTCAAAAGGGGCTAGTTGCTCTGCTTAGGAAGATTCAGAATGCGCCAAACCAGCCGAATACAGCGGTGCTTAAATGCAATGTTCCAATTGAAGCGCAGCGGCAAATCGCGAAAGCTCTTGCAGAGGCAATGGGCTACGATGTTAGCTCGTCGGATGCCGCTGGGCGCATCGATGAAACGGAGCATCCCTTCACCACGGGATATTATGACGATGTGAGAATTACAACACACTATTACCCTGAAGAATTCGCATCTTCAATCTTCTCGGTGCTTCATGAAACTGGACACGCATTGTACGAGCAGGGACTGCCGAGAGAATGGAAATACCAGCCTGTCGGCGCAAGCTGCTCTTATGGTATACATGAATCTCAATCCCGCTTCGTGGAAAACATTGTAGGGCGCTCCAGAGAATTCTGGATTAGCTTCCTACCTAAGCTGAAAGCAATAGCTGGCTCGAGCCTAGCGCATCTTGAGTTAGACCCGTTTGTGCACGCTATAAACGAGGTTAAGCCCTCAAAGATTCGCGTGGAAGCCGACGAGGTAACCTATTGCCTTCACATAATAATTCGATTCCAAATTGAGAAGGACCTGTTCGGAAACAAAGTCGAAGTTAGTCAGCTGCCAGAGGTATGGAATCAAAAGTACGAGGAGCTTCTTGGCTTGAAAATTGAAAATGACTCTGAAGGAGTGATGCAAGATACGCATTGGGCAAGCGGGTACTACGGCTACTTCCCAAGCTACGCTTTAGGCAACATCTACAGTGGGCAGCTGCTCGCCGCTTTAGCCAGCGATATAAAAGATTGGCGAAGCCAACTTGCACAGGGCAACGCGAAAGACATCATAGCATGGCTTGCTAAAAACGTTCATTCACATGGCGCCTTGTATGACCCGCCAGACTTGATAACTAAAGTAACTGGAAGAAAACTGGACGCTGAGCCTTACTTGCGGTATTTAGAAGAAAAGTACAGTGGACTCTACGGCTTCTGAACAGATCCTTGTTTCTTTAACTCGCAATAAATGTATAAAAGAAGAAGCGCAAGTGCACCTCCAAGAATGACGAAAACGCCCAGCCAGCCAACTATTGCGTCGTAGAAGTTAGCGCCGTAAAGAAAAAGCACAAAACCAAGCAAGATCAAGCTTAAACACACCCAATTAAGCCTAAACATACAGGACACCGTTGAATATTTGCTAACACAGAGTACACGCGGAGATATAGATGTACCGCTAAATCTAAGGGACTATTAAATTTTAGCGCTAACCGCTTATACACTTACAGAGCGCGCAGCGCACGAATGCACACAGATATCAGCCCAATGCAGGAGCAGTTTCTTTAAACCAAAAGTGTTATGCCTTAACAATCAACTTCTTAGCCGACAGAATTTCAGAAAAAACAGCTGTGCTCTCGTTGAAACAATTGTTTTGCTCCGACATTCTTATATACACGTCTCGCTATACAGACGCAGAGGCGACAGAAATGTCGGATATAGACACTAAAAAGCCTGAAACAAAAGACGATTTCATAAAACTTGTGACGGAAGCCGCTAAAAAAGAAGTTGAACGCAGACTTTCGCAGGGACAGAAACCGACAAGACCGACAGTTGCAGGCACCGCAAAGGAGCTTAATATACACCGAGATACTCTTTACACTTGGCTTAAAGAGTTCAATGTCGACTTTAAAGACATTGTGAACCGCATACCGATGCCGTTCACGGATGAATGTGTCGAAGAATCAGGGCCTACATACCTGATTGGCGAAGCCCTCTTGGGAGAAGGAAGCGAGGTAGCGCATATAGATCTCCTAATAGGCGACAAAAACGGGCCTGTTGGGCAAGCTTTCGCTACCAGTTTGTCGAATCTTTCAGCAGGGCACACGCCTTTGCTGTCGGTTATTCGGCCGAATCTTCCGCCTAAGCCGCACACGCTGCTTGTGCCGAAGGTTACTGTGAAGAACATGGAGGATGCTGGGAAAATTTTCGGTCCAGCCCAAGCTGCGGTTGCAAAGGCAGTTGCGGACGCGGTGGAGGAGGGCATCATTCCAAGGGAGAAGGTGGATGACTGGGTGATCATATGCAGCGTCTTTATTCATCCTCAGGCAAGCGATTATCGCAAGATATACCAGTACAATTATGGCGCAACAAAGCTGGCGCTACGCAGAGCCTTAAATAAGTATCCTTCGCTTGACAAGATGCTCTACGAGAAAGACCGCGCTAAGCACCCGATAATGGGCTTCAAGGTTCCGCGCTTGTGGAGACCGCCTTACCTGCAGATTTCGCTTGACCCACCAGAACTGGATAAGGCTAAGAAGGTTCTCTCTCAGATGCCTGGAAGCGACAGAATAATCATCGAAGTTGGGACGCCATTAATCAAACGTTACGGAACCCGCGTGATAAACGAGCTACGGCAGGTTGCCAAAGACGCGTTTATGATTGCTGACTTGAAGACTTTGGATGTTGGAAAAGTTGAAGTTGACATAGCCTACGAGGACACGGCCGACGCGGTGGTTGCCGCCGGTCTGGCGCCGCCTGAAACATTAGACGCTTTTGTGCACGAAGCAAGACGACTTGGCATCTACGGTGTTGTGGACATGCTGAACGTGGAAGACCCCATTGGAAAGCTTAAGCAGCTTAAAGAGTTTCCAGACATGATTGTAATCCACAGAGGAATAGATCAGGAAACAGGGAAAACCCTTGGGCTGGATCTGATACCGAAACTGCGCCAAACCTTCCCGGACAAACGATTTCTAATAGCCGTCGCAGGTGGAATAGTACCGGAAACTGCAAAAGAGGCGTTGGAGAAAGGCGCGGACGTCATTATCGTTGGAAGATACGTAACACAAGCGAAAGACGTGGAGCGGGCAGTCAGAGAATTCTTAGAGCTAACACCAGCAATGCGCGAAGACATCGACCTATTCCGAGTACATACAGAATAATTCTCATTTCTCTTTTCTTTTTTTCAGTAAAAAAGTTTGAAAAACACATAAGCCATAAAGAATATGGCGCTTGCAATCATGAACTGAAGCAGAAAACCAAAGGTTTCAGCCAAGAAAGGACCTAGAAAAGAGCCTAAAGAGGAGCCTAAGCCCACAAGCACATCAAACAAACCTGCTTTTCCAGCGGGAATCAACTCCATAGACAGCGAAAGCGTTAGAATATGATAAAAAGCGTATGCGAAACCCATGAAAATCAAGATTACGGAGGCCAAAGGCGTCGGCGAGAAAGCCAAATTGACTATGAAGACCAATGCGAGAACTAATGTGCCTCGAAGAAGCGCAAGCCGCTGAACATGCAATTTTGCATTTGGAGAAGCCGCTTTTTTTCCTGCCAAAAAGTAACCGAACATGACGCCGCTGGAATTTAGCACGTAAATCAGGAATACCATGTTCTCGGGTAAGTCAAGCGCTTTGGAGAAGAATATTGGCAGCGGCGTGAAGAATAAGCTGGAAGCCAGAGAAAAAAGAACCAAGCCAGCGCTAAATACCTTGAAGTTTTCGCTTTTGAACTTTTCACGAAGAGATAATCCATCCGAAAGCTTAGCAAAGATCCGCGAGCCGTTGTAGGTGTAGTCAATCTTTTTTTCTATGCTGACCAGTCTTCTTTCGAAGATTATAAGCGGATCCGCCACTAAGAAGATGGATAAAATAAAAGCTGCCAAGTTTAAGCCGCTGCACAGAAACAAGATGAGAGGGGGGGTTAAAGCAGCTGTGAACGTAAACAAGCCTATTAGCAAGCCAATTAGTGAACCGATCTCCGTAAAGCCCTCATAAAGGGCATAGGATTTCCCCCAATCTTCCCTTGGGTAGTGCTCGGCTATCAGAACGTTTTTTGGTGCTTCATGGGCGACGTGAAGGACAGCCATTACTACGTAAAGAAAAGTGAACGTGCGAACGTCTGTGGCGAAGGTCAGAAGGTAAAGTATAACAGCCAGTGAAATAAACGACAGAAGAATGTAGAGCTTATAATGTCTGGTTCTGTCGCAGATGTAACCCCAGAAGAAGGAGGCAGGTATAGCCGAAAGCAGTGCTAAGGAAGTCATTATGCCTAGGTCAACTAGTGAACCACCAACAGCTGGTGTTACTACATACAGAGGGATAAATATCGAAAGCAAGCCGAACGCAATTTCGTGGAAGAAGAAGCCCAACCGCCACATAACAGCAAGACTTCTCTAGGGTTGGATTAAAATGTTTATGCCAGAGAAAAGCACTTTTACGGCTTGAACAGCGGCATATTCGCCATAAATCCTTAATAGAGAGATACTTAACTTCATACTTCGCTGGAGAGTAAAGTGACACATGGCTAAATTCAAGGTAATAGTATCTGACCCGGAGACGGGAACTTCAAAGGTAGTTGAGCTTGAAGAAACACGTGCAGCACCACTCATTGGAAGAAAAATCGGCGAGGTAGTAGACGGCTCCATAGTGGATTTACCAGCGCACAAGCTACAGATCACAGGCGGCTCAGACAAAGACGGAATACCCATGAGGGCAAACGTGCACGGCGGCGGCCGCCGAAAAGTCATACTGAGCGGCGGAACAGGCTTTAACCCTAAAAAAGAAGGAGAACGAAAACGAAAAACCGTACGAGGAAACATAATAACCGACGAAATCGTGCAGATAAACGCGAAAATCATTGAAAAACCACAAAAACCCGCAGAAAGTAAAAAAGAGCAACAAATGGCTCAAACAGCATAGTGAAATACGTAAGATATGTTTTTGCACATGCGCTTCTCGGCAGCACCCGTCATATTTGGCGCATATTAGCAATTCAATGCAGAAACCTATAGAGGGGCTATCGTCTTATTATCTATTTCAAGCAAATAGTTGCATTCTGAAGTAGCGTAACTCCGCTGCGCGTGGTCGGTAAAGATTTTAGTCTGCGCTAGCCTATAAGTGTAGGCTAGGGACGAGAATCGGGATGGCACAGAGAAGTTTACTGGACTATTCACAGGTGGAGAAGAAATCTCCCAACGAAGCTGCGCCAAAAGCTGTTGCGTTCAGCACTGAAGCGACGCCTGCTGACGCGAAAAAGGCAGCAAAACTTGCTTTTCCTCCTGTAGCACCAGAGAACCTGCCGCCGTCATATTTTGTTTCAGCAGCCTACGATGGGCAGTCAAGGAAAGCGGTGATTAAACTCTATGAGCCTATCTCGGAAAAAATTTATTTCTGGTATGATAACACTGGGCATAAGCCTTATTGTTTCACCAACCTTTCACAATACGAGCTGGAGAAGATTGATCGACTAGTGAAGCATGAGGGTTTTGACCGTTTTGTTCTTGAAGAAAAGTTCGATCCCCTTCTCGATAGGAAAGTGCAGGTAACAAAAATTGTTGCAAATGATCCTTTAGCTATAGGTGGCCGCCCACAAGGCACTATAAGAGACATAATACCGGAGGATTTCCCGAAAATATCTGAAGGAATGGTGAATAATGAAGAAGCAAAGGTTTGGGAGGCACGAATAAAGTACTACCAATGCTACATTTATGATAGACAGCTTTTTCCAGGAATGATCTATGAAGTCAAAAACGGCAACCTTGTTCCTGTAACCTTGGAGAAGACTGAAGAAACTCTTGAGCAGATAAAGGCCATTTTCAAAGAGGAGTCAGCTGAAGAACTTGAATACGTTGAAAGTTGGGCGAGGCTGCTGGAGTATCCTGCGCCTAAATTTCGCAGAGCAGCCATTGACATAGAGGTTTACGCGCCTGTCTCCACGAGAGTGCCAGACCCGCGCAAGGCTGAATATAAAATCATCTGTGTTTCCGTATACAGCTCAGACAATAAAAAAAGAGTGCTTCTTCTAAGACGCGAAGGTGTCCGTGAGGGAAAAGAACACTTGCCTGCGGACGTTTCTCTGGAATATTTTGATAAGGAAGAAGAACTGCTCAGAGCGGTCTTTGAAGTGCTATGGGAATACCCGTTCATTTTAACTTTCAATGGCGACGATTTTGACCTACGCTATCTTGCTCACCGCGCGCTGAATCTAGGTATTAAAAAGAGCGAGATTCCCATAGAGGTTGGTAAGCGCGTCTGTTTACTGAAATATGGCGTGCACATTGATTTATACAAGTTCTTCTTCAACAGGTCAATTCAAATCTACGCCTACAACAATCGTTATCGAGACGTGACACTTGATGACGTGGGCAAAGCCATAATAGGCGTGGAAAAAATTCGGCTGGAAAAAAGCTTCGGAGAACTAACTTACTCCGAACTGGCGCAATACTGCCTCAGAGACTCAGAAATCACTTTCAAACTGACCAGCGTCGAAGACGAGCTAGCCATGAAGCTAATCCTCGTTCTCGCGCGAATAAGCAGCATGCCCATGGAAGACGTAAGCCGCCAGGGAGTAAGCCGCTGGATACGCAACTTCATGCACCGAGAGCACCGCAGACGCAACATGCTGATTCCCAACGCTGAAGACATACTTGCGAAGAAAGGCAAAACCGCAACCACCGCCATCATCAAAGGCAAAAAATACAAAGGCGCCATAGTCGTCGAACCCGTGCCCGGCGTCCACTTCAACGTCGCCGTCATGGACTTTCCAAGCCTATATCCTTCAATAATTAAGGTTTGGAACCTCGGCTACCAGTCAATCCTCTGTCCACATTCGGAATGCCGCCAAAATGTGATACCTGGCACGCCGCATTGGGTTTGCACCAGAAAACGAGCCTTAGAAAGCCTGCTTATTGGCTCATTGAGAGATTTACGTGTACGCTGGTACAAACTAAAAGCCAAAGACAAAAGCTTGCCTGCTGAGCTGCGAAGCTGGTATGGCATCACCCAAGGCGCATTAAAAGTTATCTTGAACGCCAGCTACGGAGTTTTCGGAGCCGCCAGCTTCGATTTGTATTGCCCGCCAGTAGCGGAAGCCACTGCAGCCATAGGCCGCCATGCTATAACGCAAATACTCAACAAAGCCGGCGAGTTAGGTATACAGGTGCTTTACGGGGACACGGATAGCCTTTTCCTTAAGAACCCCACTAAGGAGCAAATTGCCGAGCTAGCTCGTTGGACCGAGCAAGCGCTAAAAATGAATATAGACGTGGATAAAGTTTACAGATACGCAGTTTTCAGCAGCCGCAAAAAGAATTATCTGGGTGTTTTGGAAGACGGCACTGTAGACGTTAAGGGGCTTACAGGAAAGAAAAAGCACATACCCATCTACATAAAAAACGCGTTTAACCAGATGAAAGAGCGGCTTGCGCAGGTTAAGACGCCGGCGGACTTCGAAAAGGCGAAGAAGGACATAGCCAACATTGTACGTGAGCGTTACATGCGGCTGAAGCGAAGAGAATGGGAAAGCCTCAGCGAACTTGCCTTTCATGTTGTTTTAGGTGAAGAGCTTTACCGCTACACGAAAACCACGCCACAGCACGTTAAAGCTGCCAAGATTTTGGAAAAGAACGGTATAGAAATCCGAGCAGGCGATTTGATTAGTTTCGTCAAAACCGTTAGGGAGCCTCATGTAAAACCAGTAGAGCTTGCGACAAACAATGAAGTTGACGTGGACAAATATATTGCATACTTACAGTCAACTTTTGAGCAAGTGCTGGATGCGCTGGGCTTAAGCTTCGACGAAATCATCGGACTAACTAAACTGGAAAGTTTCCTAAGTTAACAACAAAATTATTTCCCATACAAGCTTATACCCCGCGCGATTCAAGCTTCTCCCATAAGTAGCTGACTTCCCGCTAACTAAGAATCCCAACTGTAGCCTCTTGCTGCATATTTCATTCATGACTTGCCAGCGCCTTCACTATTTTCCACAATGCTTCTAAAGATTGCGCGCATTTTCATTGCGTCTACATCTAAAAGCGGCGTTTCGCATATGACGACAGGGCGCATTTTAAATTCAGCTATAACCTCTGCCAGCATCTCGAAGTCTGGGCCATACCTTTTCTCGTCTAGTACATGGTGGCGCCTTTCACCCTTGGCCGTGTACTCAATTCTGCTGAAGTGACAGTGCATGCTTCTCGCCGCCTCAGGCCCTAATCTTTTTTCAACTTCTTCAACTATAGCGCGGAAATCATCTGTTTTTCGGAAGCCCCCTTGATGTCGAGCGTATAGATGCGACCAGTCAATAACAGGCAGGGTCTGTTCAACTTCTTCGCAAATAGCCAAGATTTCTTCCAATGTGCCTACTTGGAAAACTCGCCCCATGGTTTCAGGACCTAACTTCACGGTAACCCCCATACCATTCAGAGCTGAAACAGTATCCTTCAATGCCTCGACGCAGGTTTTAAAAGCGTAGCTTTTTTCCATGCGCCCATAAAACCCGGGGTGAAAAACCAAAATGTAAGCGCCCATCCACTGCGCCGCAGTTGCGCAGGCGATTAAGCGCCTTTTGCTTGCTTCCACAACCTCTTTTTTACCACAGAGATTAACATAATAGGAACCGTGAACACTAAGCAAAACATTATTCTTTCTTGCCTCAGCACCGAGCGCCTCAGCATCCTCCCGCCTAAGTTGAGGAGTTTGCCCCCAGCGGACTGCCTGATACTCAAAAGCGTCTAGCCCTTCTTCCCGTAAAAGTCTTGGAACATCAGCCAATTCTGCACCTAGAATTTTGAAGAGAGGCGGAATTCCCGCTGGGCCAAAACGAGGGTAATCTGTCATTCAGCTACCTTCTCCATGTACGTGCACAGTGTGAATACGGGTTTCGCGTTAAAAAAGCTGACTCATAAGCGCAATAGCGCTTCTGATAAGCTGCAGGTTGAAGATACAAACCGTTTTCTCCAAAAAATCGTTCATACTTCAAAATGAGCTGAAACGTTTAACTCAAAACTAAGAAGGACGGCATGCGTAAAAGTAATATTTGCAAATTCAACAAAATATAAAACACTGAGTAATTAATTTAGGCTAAACAAAGGGTTCATCAGAAGAGATCGAATAAAATGCAAAATACTGAAAAAAAAGAGACGCCTACACTCTATAAGGATCGGAATGTACAAGTTTTGTTAAGCAAATTTCTGAGCGGAAAATTTGAAAGCCTTGAACCTGTTTACGATCCAAAAGCCGGTTATAAATACCCAGTAGTGGAGGACATTGTAGGTGACCAGGCGCAGGTCTTGCCTTTCTTAAACAAGCTTTACGCTACAGGTATCTTGGAAAGGAAGCTTTATGACAAAGTCATTTTTTGCCCAAAATGTGATTCCGCAAACATTTCTGTTCGTTACTGTTGCCCCTTCTGTAAATCAATTAATATTCAAAAAAGCGCGTTGATAGAGCACATAAAATGCGGCTACATGGACGTAGAGGAGAACTTTCTTGAAGGAGACAAATATGTCTGCCCGAAATGTCGTGAACCGCTGAGAAAAATTGATGTTGATTATAGAAAAGCAGGAATCTGGTGCACGTGCAACGAGTGCGGTAAAAGCTTTGACATTCCCGTAACCATCAATTTCTGCAGGAACTGCCATACAAATTCCACATTTGAAGAATGTGTCATCAGAGACGTGTACGCGTACAAAATAACAGAGAATATCAAAGCAGAATCCTTCTTGAACTGGTTTGCGATTGCTACAATACGAGAAACTCTCGTAGAAAAAGGATTAACGGTTGAAAGCCCCGCGATTCTCAAAGGCAAATCGGGCGCAAACCATTCCTTCGACATAGCTGCCTACAAAGGCGACGAGCCAAAGAAAATGATCGTGCTTGATTTGGCAACTACGACTGAAAAAGTTGTGTCAGAACAGCCAGTTATCGCATTATTTGCCAAGATATTCGATGTTTCACCTGAAAAAGCCTACTTAATTGCAATTCCAAAACTCAGCGAAAACGGGAAGAAAATGGCAGAATTGTATAACATCGATTCAATAGAGGCTGAAAACCAAGAAGAAGCTATAGTTTCGTTAAAAAAGAAACTAGGCGCTGATTAGTCTTTTGAGAAAACGGCTACATTGCCCCTTTCTGTAACAACCTTTGCCAAAAAAGTATCTTGCGGCATTTTTATGTCCGCGCGGATATACGTTGCCGCTTCTCCAGCGTTAAGCAACATGTCTACATCGTAGCGCTGATGCATTGTAGAGTTTATGACCCAAACTGCTACGATGCGAACGCTTATTGGACTCGAGTTTTTCACGTCTATGCGTGTGGCATCAATTATGACTCTTACTGCAAAGAAGTCGATTTCCAACACAGTCTGATTTGCACCTGTGCCTTCATCAAAAAGCTCTACACGAACCAGGCCCTCTTCGTTTACGTAATCAGCCCAATCGTCTGTAACAGCTATAGCGTACTCAGTCCATTCACCAAGTATCGGCTGGCTTCCAGCTGTAACGTTGAAGCCTACATCACTGAAAGCAGCGGCGCGCCAGTTATACGCTTTTAAGAACCATCTTTCCGAGCTTTCGGAGACTTTATACTTAATTAGCAACTCTAAACCCTGAATGTGTTCCCGCGGATAAGTTGATAAATCCACTGCAAAATTATTGACGACATTAAGGCGGTAAACATCAAACAGTGTCGGTTTAAATTCTATCCAGTCAACGTGCATTTCAAACTGCGTATAGGTGATTTTGGTTCCAGTTATTTTCATTTTCCAGTTCCCGTTGGCATCTCGAAAATCCGTTGAGGAAACTGGTATAGTCTGGTTTTTTGGAACCGTAGTTTGCCCGATGGTGTCGGTTATGTATCCACTTCCACTTGTTGGATACTGACCCAAATTATAATTATATAATTGAAACGTTGTTGTTACATCTGGTACTGTGAAGGATAAAGCTGCTGCCCAGAGAAGTTGGGTCCAGTTTTTGACATCCGATTTTCCTGAAAACTCCACTTCGCACGTAAACGTTGGCACGCCAAAATTAGCGAACTCCAACTCGAAGCACTCATATGTAATTACGGTGGTGTTTGCTGAGATAACGCTTGAGCCTAGAACGGTTAAGGTTGCCCCGTCCCAGCTTATAGCGCCCAAATCATAAGCGGTTCCCTCAAGGACCAAGCCTAATATCAATACGTCGTCAGGGACATTTCGAGGATTAGTTCTCAACTGCACCCAAGGATGAATGTTACTTGCCCCGCCCATTGCAATGTTTTGCTGCGTGCCCCATGCGTTTGGCGCAACGAACGTCTTATATGCTATTTGTCCAGTGGTTGTTCCCCATACTAGTAAGCCTTTTCCGCCTGAGGGCTCCCAAGCGAAATCGGCGCAACGCCTAGCATTTGTGTCGACTGTGTCGTCGTGTTCTGTGTGAACTGTCCATGTACTGCCGTTCCAGTAAGCCGTGTTGAGGTCTGCTCCACTATCAATTACGAGGAAAAGCATGTCATCGGATGCGGGATCAGCTTTCAGCGTTACCCAGTAACCAGCGCCTCCTGTGGCTGTTATAGTTAGAAGAGTTGCCGCGCTCAAGGTTGCGCCATTCCATGTTCTATAGTAGAAACGATTGCTTCCAGAATCCGCCCAGATGAACATGGCTTCGCCTGTGGTCTGCTCGTAGGCAACGGCTATGCACTCGCGTGTTGACGTTGCTGCTGTGGCATCCCAGATTGCTGTTGCACCCATAAGGCTCCATGCTGAACCAGTCCAGACGTAGCCGTGAACATCGTTGTTCGCGTCTAGATAAATCATGGCTATCTCGTTATCATCGCTTGTTCCTGCACGTGCTCCAGGGCTACTCGCTAGACTGATCCAACGCACTATGCCTGACGTGTACGGTAAATCCAGAAGTTGCTCAGGGCCCCAGCCTGTTTCCGGCGTCCATCTTCTGTAGCCTATCTCGTTTGTTGTCGTGCCTCTTGAGTAAACCAGTAGTGCTCTGCCACTTGTTTTTTCGTAAGCCACATCAAAACATCTATACGCGTTCGCGGAGGTGCCGGGAAAGGCAATGTTGCTTGTAACATTCCATGCTGCTCCATTCCATACATAAGCATCTAAGTAGCCGTCATCCGACAGCGTGACGACAATTTTTTCATAGCTTCTGGATTCCAGCGGCGAATATGCGACGCGAACCCACCTGACAGAGCTGTTAGCTGTTGGCAACTCGCTCTGCGAGTTCCATGTTAAGCTTTCGCCATCCCATACCCGCCATTTAGGTGTATTGAGTGATGTTGTAGAATCCCTGTAAGCGACGAAGGCGTCAGTCTTGTCGTTAGCGGGAGAACTGGACATGTAACTTCTGAAATTCATGCATACTCCATCTGATAACGCAAGGTCTGAAATATCGCCTAATACATAGCTTGTTGCACCGCCAAGCGTATAACTCGAAGGATTATAACTATAAATTCCTTCAAGTTCTTCTCTAAAAGTTTCAGCGAGACTATCGGCAGCAGTTGTATCTACGAACGTTCCGCTTAGCTTACTACCAGCGCTGGTAATGTACTCTCTTTGGGCGATGCTCCATGAGGAACGGGTTATGCGCGTTGCATTAATGAGGCTCAGAGTTTCCTGCATTCTTTCCATGTCTAACTGGTTCATCTGATAGCTCCAGAGAACTACGTTGCCAACTATGACTACTATGAGGACTAGGCTTAGCATGACGACTATGACGGTGCTTATGCCGCGTTTTCCATGTTTAAACAGTTTAAGGCGCCTTGTAATAACCTGCAACATGAGTCCCCCTAGTTGTGACTACGTCTATATAGTAAGTGTCTCCAGGATTCCATGTGCAATTAACGCTTAGCCAACCATGCTGATTTAGCTCTAAACGAAAAGGCGAGTTGAATGGGCTGCCTACGTGGTTCACGTAAACGGCCACGACTTGGATGGCAGTTTTACCCACGTTACGTAGGTAAACGTTCACTGTACCAGTGGAACTGTTAAACCAGACGTCTTCGACTGAGACGCGTTCGCCCATAGTCTCCCTGAGATTGGTGGTTATCACGAACGTGGCTGAAGTGGCAATGGCCATAACCGCCACTGCCACGACTGTGAGCAAGAGATGACTGAGAACGGGTGTTATGGCCCGCTTATCCTGCAAAAACCGTTTAGCTGCCTTAGCCATTTTCTTCATCCTCACAAAAAGAAATTCAATGCAACATAGCCCAGCAGCATCATTATGAGACTGTGCTTTAAGCCAGCGGTTATTGAGCCTTCACCCATTTTGCCCGCCACGAGACCGCCGAAAAATCCTTGAATTATCGTTAAATGCATGAAAATTCGCTGCAAATTAATAAGTGAAACCGTTGACATGGAAAACAAGGCTGTGCCGTCGACATTTGTGAAAAAGGTTTTGAAAAGAATCACTATCGTGAATAGAAACACGAAAAGCGCCACGTAGATTATGGCTATGTATGGGCGGGTCTGCGTTCTGCGTTCTTTCTCAAGCAGAAGAGTGCTCTGGATAAATTTGCCCATAGGCCCGAAAATTTTCTCTGCTTGCCCTCCTGAACGGCTAGCTTCAATTATCAAGGGTACCGTCCGCTGGGTTAGCACTGTGCCCACGCGTTTTCCAAAGGCTGAAAGTGCCTCCTCGAAACTTGCACCCCAAGAAATCTGTGCAGTCATCTTTTTCAGTTCAGGAGTTAGCGGACCATAGTCTCTTTTTGCTGCTTCTTCTAAAGCGCTGTGAAGTGTCATGCCTGTCTCTTGAGCTTGAACTATGCTTCGGAATAAGTCGGGCAAACGCTCGTCAACAGCTTTTCTCCACCTGTAATCAAGATAATTCAAGAGCGCGATAGGCGAAATAACGATGAGAAAACCGAAAAACACGAAGTCATCTAACGCGGGGCTGAGGCCAACAGTGAAATAGCCAGCAAGGACTATTGCGGTAGCTATCAGAGCTGAAATCATGATCGCAAGTTTTTTCGTTTTACGCTCTATCTTGGGCATTTTTATCTACCATTTTGGCGAAGTTGAGTCCAAGATTAGGAGGAATACGACAGCGCAAACTGGAATCACCAAATAAGTTAAAAGCCCCAGTAGCATGTCGGGGCTGAGTAAGCCTATGCTGCCGCCCATCACCGACATAACCGACACCATAATGACTAGAAGCAACGGGCCAGTCAAGAGTAAGGCTACATAAATTTCCGACAGAATTGCCAAATTGTCGGCGTACTTTTTGAGTCCCACTTTTTTCAGGTTCATTGCGACCTTAAATTTTCCTCTCAGAAACGCACTTAAGTTGCCGCCCGTGTGTATTGTAGATATTATTCCCTCTATGATGCCTCGCAGTTTTTCAGAAGGTGTGCGTTTTGACACCCTTTCTAAGGCGGATATCACGTCTAAACCGAACAAGTTGATGCCTTTTGCAACTTCTTTGGCTTCTGCGGAAACAGCTAAAGGCACATTCAAGTTTGAGAGCGAATAAAAAATTTTTTCAGGAGGAACAGCTGCACTTGACAGGATAGCCATGTAGCCAGTCGTAAAGGGCAACTCGTCATCCAATTCTCGTTTATGCTTATCCGCATGATAAACTGGATAGAGGTAAAAACCAATAATCGAGAGAAAACATGCGAGTAGACCGCCGCCTAAACCGAATAAGAGCGCTGAGCTTATTGGCACGGCGCAAATAGAAAATAACAATAGAGGCAACACTGCCGCTACTGCCAAGGCGATCAATAGCGACGATAAAATTGTTAAGCTTATATATGCTTTGAAGTTAATTTTTAAGCCTGCTTTTTGCAATGTTTGGTCTAAATCTTTGAATAGGGGCATAAACCGCTCAGCTTTACTGCCCATTAGCTGATAAGCTATAGATAACGGCTTTTCCAAAAACCCAACAGGTTCTTTCAAGAGTGATTTTTGTGTTTGTTTTGAACTTTCATCTAACCCTTTAAGCGCTGCTAAATGTTCCTTGGCAGTAGCGAGTTTCTTCATGAGCTTTTTTCTCATTTGAACCCCACTCTCGCCTTTTGGAAGACACGGTTCGGGTTAGCATAGTATTCTCTGATCACTTTGGCCACGTCACTGTAGTGTCGGATCCCCTCCTTTACCATCCACTCCAGAACAGTCTTCCTAGCTTTAAATTCACGTTGTATATCTTCCTCGGTTAAACCCAGCTTCTTCATGTGCTTCTCCAAGAGGACGCTGTCGCCTGAAGTGAACTTGTCAAACTGAGGGCTCCAGCGGAACACATTTTCAGTTAGAATCTCATCTGTCTCTGCATTAATTCCTTTTACTTCAGATGCAACGCTCACTCGCCTTGCAGGTCTCCCTTTAACTTCGGTTCTTTCCATAACTAAAATGACGTTAGTCATCGCAATAAGCGACTTAGGAATATTCATCGGCTCGGATTCAAGCCTCTTAATTACGGCGTCGACTGATTCAGCATGAATGGTGGACATGCCCAAGTGCCCTGTGGCCATGGCTTGGAACAGCGTGTAGGCTTCTTCACCACGCACTTCACCGACAATAATGTAGTCAGGCCTCTGCCGAACCGCCGCCTTCAGCAAGTCGAAGAGGGTGATGTCGCCGCTTTGCTTGTCATCACCTTTGAAGCCAGTGCGCACTACGGAGGGTATCCAGTTTTCATGTGGGAGATTAAGCTCCTGAGTGTCTTCGACACTTACAATTTTCATTTCAGGTTTTATGAACATGGATAGGCAGTTGAGCAGAGTGGTCTTGCCGCTGGCTACCCCGCCTGCCACCAAGACTGAAGCTCGGTTCTCTATGATGAACCACAGGTAAGCAGCCATCTCCGAGGAAAGGGTGTTGAAAGCTATGAGATCCGAGATTGTCAGCGGATCCGCTTTGAAGCGCCTTATAGTAAAGGTTGAGCCTCTTCGGGTGACCTCGCTGCCGTAGGTGAGCTGTATGCGGCTTCCTTCTGGAAGAGTCGCGTCAAGAATTGGTGTAGCTAGAGAAATGCTTTTGCCAGCTAGATATGCAAGGCGAATTATGAAGGCATCCAGTTCAGCGACGTTTGTGAACATTATGTTTGTTGGCAGCGACTCGTAGAAGCGATGCCACACGTAGAGCGGAATGTTTGTGCCGTCTGCAGAGATATCTTCAATTAAAGGATCTTTCATTAATGGGTCAATTTTTCCGTAGCCTAAGGAATCTCTTATTATGTAATAGGTGAGTTTGTCAACCGCTTCTGCTGGGATTTTCATGCGGTACTTTTTTATGATCCCCCGGATTTTTTGTCTTAGAAAGTTTTCTGCTTTGTCTTTGTTTTCAATTTCTTTCAAGTTTACGTCTACTTCATCCATCAGAAAATTCTTTATTTCACGAAGATACTTTTCCTCGTTTGGTTGGAGAGTAGGCTCTATAACTTCGTAGCGCAGCTTTTGGGTTTCTTTTTCTCGGACAATTGCCGCGTACACGTATGGCTCTTGGAGGGCGTAGACTTCTTGGAAAACTGCAGGTTTTGTAGGTGCACCGCTGATTATTGCTGGTGCTTGCGGCTGATCCAGAGTGTCTACTGTTTTTGGGTCTTGTTGTTTCTTCGTGGGTTTTGCCCTCCATGGGTTAGAGTGTCGGATGTTTCTTGAAAAATATGGTGTGTCGTAAGTATTAATAAGCTATATGTATAGTTAATATGAACTGGAATTCACCAAAAACAGCTAAAAGCTAACCAGGAAAAATCTCCAAATTAGTGGTGCTCAAACTCCAATTAGTTGAGTTAACGTTGGCACAGGCACATAAAGCCTAGCATAAACCGCAATCGCCAAAACCGCGAGTGTTATCGTCAATAAAGCAAAATCGCCTCTGTGCAGCTTTAACGCGTACAAGTTTGTGCGTTTTTTCGCGGCGCCCCAAGCACGTGACTCCATAGCTTCAGCCAACTCGAGGCTTCGCCGGATAGCGCTGACTATTAGCGGGATGAGAATTGGAATGTAGTTTCTAATCCTCTTCATGAAACTACCTTTCTCCAACTCCAACCCTCGCGCCTTTTGCGCATCCATTATCGTATGAGCTTCTTCTGCCAAAACAGGAACAAAACGCACTGCAGTTGTGAAGGCAAAAGCGAACTCGTAGGGCACATGGCTCTGCTCTAACGCCAAACCCAGATGGTCTGGAGAGGTTGTCAAAAAGAAAACCGAGAAGGCTTCCACGAGCACTATAAAGCGCAGGGTCAAGGCAGCAGCATTTTCCACATTGGCTGCTGTCAGCATGTAGCCTGAAGTGAAAAAGCTGGTTGCTATATTAATTAGGAAAATGAATGCGGCTAGAAAGACGGCGCCGCGAAGCGAACGGAGCCACTCCTTTGGGACGCCCGCCAATAGAACAAAGGGTATTTGCATCAAGAAAAGAATGGATAATGGAATAATTTCGCTGAAGAGAATCGCCGCTACAAACACCGAGCAGACATATATGAACTTCATTCTTGGATCTAAATTGTGAATTGGCGAGTAGACTTTGCGGAATTTTAAGCCGTCAAAAAAGCTCATTTCTTACCTCCCTTCCAGCACTTGAGTAATATTTCCTTTGCTTCGTAGAGGTCTATGACGTCTTTCGAAAGACCCAGCGGCGTCAGTTTCATGAAAATTTGAGTTATCTGCGGCAGAACAACAGATGACTGAGCTAAAACTTCAGGGTTGGTGAGTATTCCTTTACCTTCGCCATCAGCGACAATTCTTCCTTCCTTCATCAACACTACTCGCGGGTTGCACTCAGCCACAAATTCTACATCATGTGTAACTATAATAACTGTTTTGCCTTGTGTCTGCATTTGAATAATAAACTGGCGGAGCTTTTCCTTCTGTTGATAGTCCTGCCCTATCGTTGGCTCGTCTAAAACCAGCGTTTGCGGATCCCAAGCCAGAACAGAGGCTAACGCAACTCTTTTTCGCTCGCCGCCGCTTAGCAGAAAAGGTGAAGTTTTACGGTACTGCTCTAACCCCAGAAGATTCAAAGCCCAACTGATGCGCTTTTCTATCACGTCGGCTTCGAATCCAAAGTTTTTCAATGCAAAAGCTATTTCTTCCTCGACTGTTTCGCTGAAAAGCTGATGATCAGGATTTTGAAACACAAAACCAACGTTTCGCGCAAGGGAAGCAACACTGGTTTTGGTAGTTTCCACGCCGTTTACCCGCACTGATCCTTTTGTCGGCTTCAGCAAGCCGTTAAAATGCTTGATCAGTGTTGTTTTTCCAGCGCCGTTCTGGCCCATTATAGCCACAAACTCGCCTTCCCTGATAACCAGCGAAACGCCCTTTAAGGCTTCCACACCGTTGGGGTAAACAAAGTGAACATTTTCAGCTTCAATCATGTGGCTTCAGAGCCTCCAACAGCAGTGTTGCCAGTTCTTCCGAAGACAACGGCGTAATATCGCTCAGTTTTATGCCTTCCTTCCTAAGCAAATTGTAAAGAAGCGTGGCTTTCGGGATACCTACACCGATTAGGCGTGTTTCTTCGGTGCTTAGAATTTCTCTGGGCGCGCCGTCGAAGCATACCTTGCCATCGTCCATTATTATTATGTGATCGGCGTATTTAGCGGTTAAATCAAGCCGATGCTCCACCAGCACCACGGTTATTCCAAGTTTCTTGTTAAGTTCATGTATCACTT
Source organism: Bathyarchaeia archaeon (assembly GCA_037481775.1). GTDB lineage: Archaea > Thermoproteota > Bathyarchaeia > Bathyarchaeales > Bathycorpusculaceae > JAOAIV01. Next base: position 171,667 of record JBBFKZ010000001.1, on the reverse strand, counting down.
CAAATATTCTCTCTGCACTCAACGGGTCTAGGAAAGAGGTCGGTTCATCTAAAACTATTATTTCGGGCTGCATGGCGAGGACAGCGGCGATAGCAACGCGTTGCTGCTGACCACCCGAAACTTCATGCGGTGACCTTTCACGTAGGTCGTAAATGCCCGTTTGCATGAGCGCCCAATCTACCCTTTTCCGTATTTCTTCTCTGGGTACACCTAGATTTTCCAGTCCGAACGCTACATCCTTCTCTATGGATAAGGCAAAAAGCTGATTTTCCGGGTTTTGAAAAACCATGCCCACGCTCTTTGCCATTTCGTGTGTATGATGCTTAGTGGGATCCAACCCGGCCACGGTTATTTCGCCTTTTAATTCGCCTTGGTAAAAATGTGGGATAAGCCCGTTAAAACATCGGCACAATGTTGTCTTTCCGCAGCCGCTGGGCCCAGTAATTAGAACGAATTCGCCCTTCTCTACTTTTATTGACACATCGCTAATTGAGGGATATGTTGCGCCGGGATAAATGTATGTGAGGTTTTTTGTTTCTATTATGGACATGGTCGCTGTGCCCGCCTATGTTACGCTTAGTCGCCACATTTAAGAGTAGCTACCCATTAATGATTAGTGACAACAAGTTTTTCTTTCACCAATCGCAAGCAACGCTTAAGCCCTTTTTCTATGGATCCTATGCCATTAACCCCCGCAGCCGTAGCGTGTCCGCCACCCATCCCTTGGAGATACTCGCCTAAGGGTTTGGCTATGTCTCTTCCTAAGTGGATGCCAGTCGCTTGATGAAATTCGCTGGTGCAGCGTAGACTAATCTCAATCTTATCATTTTTTTGCCCCGCCACTGCTGCCAAATGCGCACCCAAGTCAACTAATGCTCTTGCGGCTGAAGCTTGATATGCACTAACATGCGAAAAAGCAATTATCCAGCTTTCCATCTTAACTAGCTTGGCTCTTCTACACGCTTTTATTCTCGCGACGCGCTCAGAAAAGTCCATTGGCAAAGCAAGCGCAGCCAGCTCCTCTTGAGGATTCACGCCTATATCACTGAGTGCAGCTATAGTTTTAAAGGTTGCAGAATTAGCTAAAACAAAGTGGCGGGTATCGAAGGTTATCCCCAGAAACAGCGCTTTAGCCGCATTTAAGTCTGGTTTAATGTTGAGCTGCCTGTAAAAATCGTAAATTATTTCACATGTAGAAGAGGCTTTTTCGTCTGTTACACATAACCTCGCCACACGCTCCGTCTCAGGATGAGCTGCATGATGGTCAATTACGATTATAGGCACCTTGATTCTCGCCACTTTTTCAGACAAAGAATCCAATTGTTGAATTGTATTAGTGTCTAATAGCAATATGGCATCAGCTTTCTCCACATTTGGATTCAAGTTCACAGTTATAGGCAGCCGCTTTAAGATGTGCTTTGAAAGCCTGCTGATCCCCTGTCCAGCGCCAATCTCAGCAGCAATGTGCGGCTTTACCTTTGATAATAAGCCTTGAAAAGCATAGGCTGAGCATATTGCGTCGGGATCTGCGTTGTGATGACATAGTAAAAGAACGAATTTGGCATCAACTTCGTCTAGAATAGCTAATATGTTTAGGATGGACATGCTAGTTTTCTCAGGTAATTTTCACTTGCTTTATGCGCCTCTTTAACCGCATCTTTCACCAGTTTTTCAACGTCAAATTCCTTCATTTTCGGCGATAGCTCCAACTCTATCTCAACCGTCACATTCACAGGTTTTGTTCCTTCAACTTCCACGCTTATGTTCAATTTCTCCACCATTTTGGCGGACATCTTCGAGAGAACAAAGTTTCTGGCAGCATTCTCCGCTGTAGAGCATAACACCTCAATTTGCTCGGTGGTTAAGTCGGGAAACCCCAGCTCGTCCACATGTTCCACCCTAGCAGACTATTACGCTGATGGCGAAACGGGACTGAGGTCTTCTTGAAGCTTTGCTTGTGTTTCCTTCACTTGGCTACGTAATCTTTCTTCTTGGCGGGCGAGAACAGTGCTCCGCGTGTTCAACAGTTCTTTTCGTTCAACCAACTCTTCAGTTACCTTAGCTTTATCCGCCTTTATCAAAATAGAGCCAGCAGCCTTGTAAATCACAGCATCGTCCGCTATATTTTGCAATTCAGCTAAGGTTTGCTCCACCTCATTCTTCTCCGCCTCTACCTGCTGCTTCTGCGCCAAAACAGCCTGCAAAGTTTGCTGCAACTGCTGTAGCCTCAGCAAGCGCTCTTGAACTTGAGGCGGTAACTTTGAAAGATCATCACTCATCGCTTATACTTCCGTCTGCACAGAATAAGCACATCCCTTAATTAAGCATTTTCCAAAAGAAAAGCGTAACAAGCTTTCCACATCCGTACTTACCATACAAAGGATTTGATACATCACAAAGGAAAACCATCATATTTGGCGCATATTAGCAATTCAATGCAGAAACCTATAGAGGGGGCTATTAATCTGCACCATGATAACTTGTTCTTTAATTAACAAAATCAAAATTTATGTAAAGCGAATTATTCACGGATAGCATCGACCACTCTAAGCATGGGACGCCACCGTAGCCGTAACGAAATTCAATAACCAATTAGACCCCGCGTTTTCTAAAAGTAAATAAATAAGCTACTAATAACATAGAGAAACCTAAACTCGGTGAATTCAAGTGAAGAGAACTACTACCACAATAGTGCTGATGATTTTTTCACTTGCGGTTCTATTGTCTTCATTTAACACGCAAGCTGTTTTGTCTCAAGAAGCCACATACACCATACAACAGATTGATCACCAAGTTGAAGTCTTGTACTCTGGCCACGTAATTATAAGGGACAAAGTGCGATTAACTGGACAATTAACAGGCGACTTCCTAATAGGCGTCCCATACAAATACGGCGCGTACATTCTCAAAGGCATAGCCTATGACGACAACAATGTTTTTCCCATGAGCCTTGGCGTGCAGTTGGAAGGCCAAAGTGGCTTTTACGGTGCAAAAATAAGTTTTCCACAGGGCGCGCCTCAAGTTTTTACCGTAGCATTCATTCTCTCGAACAGCCTTATCACTCAAAATTATAACAATTTTACGCTGGATTTTCCAGCCTACCCCAGTCTCGTGAAGGATGCGGCCAGCTGTGAGGTTACTCTTGTTTTACCTGAAGATGCCCAAAATATTACCATAACAAAAAATGACGGCGAAGTTCAAACAGCGAGCTTTGTTAAGCACAATTTAGCTGCATTCACTTATTCGCCAGCAACAGCAACTTTTTCCTTAAGCTCCGGCAGCATTCAAATAATTAACGTGAAACAGCTAACTCGCCAAGTTACGATAAACGCCGCCGGCGGCATAACAGTCTCGGACAAATATCGCATCGTAAATAACTCGACAAGTAGCATTAGTTCTATTAAGATAGGCTTACCGCCTGCGGCTTCAAACATTGCTGTAAGTGACGAATTCGGCAGAAACTTGATCGTCAGCACTCAAACCGATGATGCAAACGCGTCCTTTGTCACTGCTACGTTAGCCTCGCCTCTAAACAGCGGCACAGCAACATTCCTATCAGCGGATTATACTTTGCCCCAGGTATCTTCTGAGCAAACGCATTTCACTTTGAACTTTGATCTATTCCCCAATCTCAATTGCTACATTGACAAGGTCACCGTTAACTTTGTTCTCCCTGAAGGAGCGAAGTTTATAGAGCCACAGTACTCAGAAATAGAGCCATCCTCAAGTTTAACCAGAGAAGCCTTTCAAGAAACGCTGACAATTAACAGAGAAGGAGTCAGCAACATAGAGAGCGCTGTTCCTTCTGAAGACACTGTGCAGATCAAATATGATTATAATCCACTTTGGGCGTCTTTTAGGCCTACTATGTGGATGTGGACTTTAGCAGCGGTTGGAGCCATGATTCTAGCTGTCTGGAAAATAAGACCCAAAGCTGCGGCACCGCCAAGAGTGGCAACACCAAAAGCTTCTGTAATTCTCAGTCCAGATCAATTAAGAGCCTTCAATGATGCATATGAAGAGAAAAACAAGTTAGTCTTGGAACTGAAGCTTCTTGAAGAAAGAGCGCAAAAGGGCAAGATTCCAAGGCGCCGATACAAGGTGCAACGGAAAACTCTGGAAACCCGCATAGACACGCTAAACAAGAACATAGCTGAGTTAAAGGCTGTTTTCCGCAGCGCCGGCGGGGTTTATGCTGATTCGGTTAGGCAGCTGGATATTGCAGAAGCAGAACTTGTTGAAATCTCAGCTAATTTGAGAACAGTGGAGGTTCGCCACAGTAGAGGAGAACTTCCGTTGGAAGAGTACAAGAAAGCAATTGCGGATTATCAGCGGCGGAAAGAAAAAGCTGAGGCAACAATCAACGGAATTCTTCTTAGACTACGTGAAGAAATTCGCTAATCGACCTAAACACTTTTATTTTACTTGTAGCGTTTGAATCAAACTTACAAGAGGTATGTGAAATGGTAAAGATAGTAGTTGATAATGACAAATGCAACGGATGCGAAACCTGCGTTAACACTTGCCCGGTCAGCGTCTATGAGATAAAAGACGGCAAATCCGTCCCAGTTAACGTCAGCGAATGCCTAGTCTGCCGTGCATGCGAAGCCCAATGCCCGCAAGGCGCAATTCAGGTAATAGAGTAAACACCACTTTACAGCAATCGCGCCGTTGACGCGTTCCTTTTCTTTATATGGCTATTCTATAGTTTATTTCTCATTCCTGAAGCAGAGATTTAACACAAAAGTTAGGCAACCGCGCCCCTACGACGTGTATTGGGTTATATCCAGTTTTTCAAGGATTTTTTGATACGTTTTCAGCGCTGCCTTTTCGTCTTTAACATTTTTTATAAGCATGCGCCCACCGTTGAACAAACTTACCTCCAAATTTTCGTAATCGAAAATTATGGCGAGATGAGACTTCAGGCGAACGTTGAATTTTTGCCTCACTTTCTCGTAAACTTCGTTAAGGTTCAGCTTTAACGGCTTCTCAGGGTTAACATTTACAGTGTCCCGACCGCAAAGCCAAACCAGCTTTGCATGCTGCGCCAGCTGTTCCAAAGTGCCTTGACAAGCGGGGCAGTTAGCAGCTTTTGATGTTTCAACCGTGGTGAAATACATATCGTTAAAGTCGCAAATCAGAAGCTTACCCTTAAGAGGCGAGCCCATGCCCGTTAATATTTTTATTGCTTCCATGGCTTGCATGGTACCGATTATTCCAGGGGTGGCGCCTAGAACACCGCGCGTGTCACACGTCAGCAAGTCGGCATCAGACAGGCTCGGCAACAAGCATTCTAAACAGCCAGTTTCGGGAGGCATGAAAACTGAGAGGTTGCCTTCTATGCCTATGGCTGCGCCGAAAACATAAGGAATGCCCAGTTTGATGCATGCGCGGTTGAGTAAATAACGGGTAAACATGTTATCCAAGCCGTCGACGACGAGGTCCACGCCAGACAAAAGCCTTTCAACATTACTTGGGTTCACATTCTCCGATATTGGCTCTGCCTTCAAGAGCGGGTTAAGCTTCATTAACCGTTTAGCAGCCACTTCCACCTTAGGGTAATGCAGATCGTCCATACTGTATAAGATCTGACGGTGCAGATTAGGCATTTCCACAGTATCTTGGTCTATCAAACGTAGATGTCCAACACCGGCAAGTGCCAAGTAAAGCGAGGAAGCCGTGCCTAAACCGCCTACGCCTACAACGGCGACTTTTGCCTTAGCAAGTTTGCGCTGCCCGATCCAGCCTAACTCCTTTAGGATTATCTGTCGACTGTAAAATTCAGAAGCAAAAGCATCTTTATCCACCTTACCCATGAGTGTCTGCTTACCTCCGCCTTTTCTATCTGCGTCAGAAAAACTATTAAATCATTTGCAATAACTCTAAGCGCTTTTTTGTCATAATGGATTTCCCCCATGATATGAGTACGTTTAGCAGAGCCCACCCTGCTTAAAATAGTAATTCTCTTCCTTTTTGGAACCGAAGCTTCGTACGCCTTCCTGCTTCAGCTGCTTTCGCAGTTTTTCAGCATATTCCGGAGTTAACTCGCCCCTTTTTTCCAAATACGCGATTATTGCTTCTGCTTGTTCTTCTGTATCGCAACGCCGTATAAAGTCGATGACAGTAGGGTTATAATTGCGAAACTTGTCATCCATCGATTTTTCAGCGACATCTGAATCGGTTCTTACAGCGCCTATTGCAATCTTGCTTTCTCCGCCTTCAAGTTCTTTTGCCAAATGCGGAAACATCTTTTTAAACGACTTTTTATCAATCTCCACAGGTTTAACCCTCAAGAGCAACAATGCTACAGATACCTATAGCAACACGCACTTATGTGCCTTTTTCAAGGAAAACGCTAAAGCAGCAACACAAGTAGCAGAAAATGAAACACAACAATGTCATGTCGGGATAAATTTTTCCACAGGATTTTCTTTGAGTAAACGCTTCAACTCTTGGATGTTAAGGCCTTTAAGTTCATCTCCAAAAATCTCACATTTTCTTTTGCGGTTTACCTCTTCCGATTTTCTAACAACCAGTTCAATTCTTTGCTTACTTGAAGTCTCAACGTATATGTGAAAGGACTCTTCAGGTTTGCCTTTTTTAGTTGTGGTGACGCGTTCAGTTTTAACAATCTTCATGCCATTACTCTTGAGAACTCTTAGAACTTCATCTGGGGCATCATGGTACACAGCTATGTCGATGTCGCTTTCTCTGCGGATAGTGCCGCGCCAAACACTGCCAATCAAGAGAGGCTGATAGCCCTTGAGGGCCTCCATTACTTTTAGGGCTTCACTGCGCATATGGATTAACCGCTCTTTTCTAACAGGTCCTTCAAGCGCTTCAGCTATGTTGTCAAGCGCTACAGCAACTTCAAGGTTGGATGGCAGAAAATGGACGCCTAAAGTTTTTGCAGCTTTCAATTTAGCTTGCTTATACTCTTTTTCAATACCAAAATATAGTAGGGCTGCTGCTTCTTGAGCAGCCTTCCGCTTTAAGTCCGAATTGGCGTCCAAAGCTTCACCATACGCCAGCTCATTCAGCGCTTAAGCACCATCTCGTACAGTTCAATGGTTTTTTCAGCAATTTTATTCCAAGTAAACTCGCTTAAGACTCTTTTCCTGCCGTTCTTTCCAAGCCATTCCCGTTTTCCCGCATTTTCCAGAGCGCTTGTTATTCCCCATGCAATGTCGTTGGGATTATTTGGATTTATATGGTATCCGCATTGCTCTTCACCACTGCAAACTACTATTTCGCGCATTCCACTGACGCCAGCAGCACCCACAACAACAGGTTTCTCCATGCTCATTGCTTCAAGAGCAACAATGCCGAAAGGCTCATAATGGCTTGGGAAAACCGCCACGTCGCAAGCAGCATAATGTGCGATACGTTCTTCTTCAGTAATGAAGTCGAAACAGAATTTTACGTGTTCATCTAGCCGCATGGTTCTGGTTAAATTCACCAGATACTCTTGCAGGTCGCCTACGCCTACTATTACTAGCTTTGAGTTGGGGATTTTGGACAAGACATGCGGCATAGCCATAATCAACTTGTCAACACCCTTTATGCCTACAAGCCTTCCTATGAAAAGAATCATTATGTCGCCATCTCTAATGCCGTAACGTTCCCTGATTTTTCGGACTTGTTCTGCAGGTACGCTTGCAGGATCATATTTTTGCGGATCAACTCCATTATAGCAGACGTGAATTTTTTCTGATGGAAACCCAAGTTGTACTAGCTCATCCTTCATGGCATAAGACACTGTGACAATCATGTTGGCCATCTTAGCGCCTCGCAGTTCAATGTTACTTACCACACTTGAGCCATTCCCCAAAGTTCGCCCTTTCTCAGTTGAGTGGACATGAAAAGCTAAAGGCATGCCACTTTCTTTTTTAACTGTGACGCCGCCCATAACTGAAAGCCAGTCATGAGCCACAACGATATCGTACTTCATTCCTTCCTTTTTTATTAGCTCGTTGATAAGCTTGGACGCTGCTAGATAATTATAAACAAGAAGCTTGCCGAATAAAGTTAAACCTCTGCCCCATTTTTTAATGTCCTCAGCAATTACATCGGGTAATGAGTCAGAAACATCAAGGTGTAGCGGTCGATGAATTTCTATGCCGCGCCAAATTTCTCGTGTAGGCAAAGAGCCCGAGTCATCATTCATCGTAAAAACAGTTACATCATGGTCCATTAGTACAAATTTACGTGTTATTTCAGCAGCATATGTTCCTAATCCACCAACAATTTTAGGCGGATACTCGTAAACCAGCACGGCAATCTTCATTCCTTGCGCTCACCGTTTTCCATTGTAGCATTATAAAGCACCATACTAAAGCTTTTGCTTATCTTCAATCAGCAAACATTAAGAAATGTTGATTAGTTTGTATGTACATATACCTCTAAGGTGTATTGTAGTTATGAGCTTGTCGCCTGTTAGATGTGAGATACTAGAGATTATGCTGTTACTTGATAAACCAGAAAAACCAGCGTCCATAGCAAGGGAATTGGGGAAAGATTTTCCGTCAGTCATGATGCACATAATATGGCTCACGCGCATGGGATACATCGCATCACCTGCAAAAGGGCTATACGTCATAACGGAAAAAGGCAAAAAAGCACTTGGTGTGCCCGAGATTGACAAAGAGAAGGCGCAAGCACTATTATCGCAGATGCCGCCAGATAAATCATTTCACTTTTATGCGGGTATAGGGAAGCCGTTAAACATCTCTGCGGACAGCCTTCAAGATTTTTGCGATAAAATTTTGAAAGTTAATGAAGAATCCATAAATTTTCATTTGAGCCGTGGAGATTTTGAAGCTTGGTTCACTGGCATAGGCGATGTAGAGCTTTCGAAAAAAGTAGCTTTGCTAAAAACAAAGGAAAAAGTTGGGGAAGAACTGCGCAGAAGGCTCCACGCGATTGTCGAGAACAGATGCACAGTATTAGCTAACTTTGCCAAACACACTGTTCCGTCGACTTAATTCCACAGGAATTTCAAAGAGGTTTGAAGCGCTTCCCGAGTTTTTCCAGAACTTGCTGTATTGTCGTGTACTCCATGTCTTCAGCACTTAAACGTGCAGGCTCAAATTCACCCATATTCCGTAACATACAAGCGTTACGCATAGCCTCACGCCTTGCCAATGAAAACGCTGGATCATCGAACAAGTCCGCGATAAGCGGGTTCCCTTCATCATCGCATGAAATTCGACCATTCGCCACTTGAAAGCCTAAGGCAACTATTCTTGGTGGACCATCAAAAGCAGTACATTTTGATGATTTCATTCCTACGGGCATTATTGGCCCCCAGTGGCTACCTCGCATCCAACCTTGCACAAAGTAGCTATGCATAAAAGGCGCCAAGATTTCGCCGACAGCAGGAAGGCCATGCTGCGCCCGAGTAATCATTACTGGATCATCTTTGCCCACGTATTTTCCAGCTATTAATGAAAGCTTACTTACGCTGCTTGCAGCGCAGATCAAGTTGTCACTTGCTCTCCAGACGCGAGAGATTACATAACGTCCTACTGTGCCAATTAGAGCCAGCAAATCATAAATTTCTTCGGGGCATTTAAGGATTATAGATTTGTTTTCCAACGTGTCTATAACTTCGAATTTGAAGCCACAAATCATGTTTGGATCAATAACGAGGCCAGCAGTGTTCATTGGATCGGCGAATATACGAAAGAGAGGATAGTTAAATGAGCCAGCAGATGTTTTGTCAGCTGCGAAAACCACGATTGGATCAGAAGTTCGTTCTTCTATCTCCATTTCTGCAACGCCCGGGCCCATCCCTCGAATGTTCCCGCTGAAAGCGTTTTTCAAAAGATCTTGGCCTGCAGCGTAGAGCTTTAACTGTGCAGCTTTGTTGGCGCACTCCTTAAATGTTTCCCAAGCGAGCCCGTGAATTTCCGCGTTTTGTTCGCCTTTTTCATGCACCATGAGCAGTTCGAGATCGTCGCCTGCGTTGAAAACGTAAAAACTGTTTATGATGCGGTTTTCTGTTGCTTTTTTGAGGCTTTTCTCCGCGATGTCAAATATGGGTTTGGGAACAATATGGTGTCCAGCCAACGAGCCGATATCACACTTGATTAGGGATATGGTAACTTTTGGCAATACCCAACCCTGATTTAAAGCGCCGATCCAATACATTTAAGCTTTTCAGATGTTTAGAGAAAAACGATTGTAGAAACCATGAAATAATAAGACGGGCATACTCATTTGTTTGAGTGTGATTGCGGTGAGCGAACTTAGGGTGATTTCGGCGAAGATCCCTGAAGAAGTTTATCAAGAGCTAATCCTGCGCGTTCCTGAAGGTGATCGAAGCGACTTTATCAGAGAAGCCATAATGGAAAAGCTGCAGAAAACGCCTAGACCTGATAAGCTTCTCGCGTTAGAGAAGCGCATGGATGCAATCGAGCAGCAGTTATCCGAAATCAAGAAGTATCTTGCAGACTTGGAGCTTCTCACATACGAGCATGGACGGGTTAATCCGCATGCCTTCTGTCTTGACGAAATAGACCATAAAATAGTGGATTACCTTTTGCATTATAAGGGCGCAACCACGCCGGAGCTTGCGGAGTATCTGAAGACTAACAGGTGGCTTGTGCTGAACAGGCTGCGGAAGATGCAGAGAAACTCTAAGAGGCAGCTGGGCAAAGCGGTAATCGAATATTACGCGGGAGAAAAGTCTGGAAAGAAAAAAGCTTGGTGGATAAACGAAGAGTTAACGCAAGAATAGCCCTTTCCGGCGCGGTCAAGTTTAAATCTCCTGCAGCGCATTTTGCCTTGAAAGGGTGGGCCCGTAGCCCAGCACGGATTAAGGCGTCGGCCTCCGGGCGCTCTTGTGCGGGGGAAAGCCGAAGAACCTGGGTTCAAATCCCAGCGGGCCCGCCACTACGCTGATAATTGCTTCTTTGGGCGAGTTCTTTTGCCCAGCTGCGTATGGCGCTTAAGTCTCTTGTGTCGTAGAGGCCGGGTTCCGTTTGGGGCACACTAGCTTTTTCTAGCTGCGGCTTCACCGCCTGCATGAATCTGCCAAACAGCCAGGACACCTTGTTGAAGTTGTAGACTCCGCCGAACAAGCCTAAAGCGACGGGTTGAAGATGGTATTCAGCGGCTTTCTTCTCCAGATATTTTCGTCTGGCATCCGCTATCGACTGGGCTTTGTCCGCTTTGTCATCTATTGGCTCTGCGCTGCCGCAGCAAACGAATAACGCGACCTTCTTGTTCTTTAGTTCTTTCTGAAACTTTTTCAGGAACTTCTGCGCTTCGCCAGTCCACTTGTTTATTTGGATCCCGCTACCGACAATGATGAGGTTGTACTCGGCTATGTCCGCTACTTTGCCCTTTTTCAAGTCAACCACTTCAACGCTTAAGCCTTCACTACGAAGAGTTGCCGCAACATCTTCTGCTGTTCGGGCTGTTGCCCCATAGCGAGTGCCATAAACAATTAATGTCTTAGCCATAAATCAAAGCATCTCTAAGCATTATTCAGTCACCGTGCCTAATACATGTTCCTATGATTCCGCCAAAAGCGTCATAATCTTGCTGCAGTGGTGATTGTTGCTGTAGCGGTAATCAAGCGTTGCAAACGCAGACGCCCTCAGCCTAAACAATCTGACATCACGTTTTCAGGTTCTGGATGAATTTCCAGATGAGCTTTGGCTGATCCAGCGCGGTCCTAAGCGTTTTTCCCGGATATTTGAAGTAGTTAATCAGCAACAGTCGCTTGTACTGCTTAACAGCCATGGCTGCTATTTCCTTCACCTCTGCAGGCGTGAAATCTTCTGTCCTTATCAGCGGCATACCCCATGTCTGCCTTACCTCGGCGAAGGCACGCGGCGACAGCTCCCCTTGAATGTAGCCCTTCTCAACGCATTCTCGGTATAGACGTGTTCCCAGCGAGGGCGTCGCCACATGAAGCAGCATGCCCACATCATATTCGCGCTTAAGCCGAAGCGCAAGCTCCACTGTCCTAAGCATGTGCTCCTTTTTCTCTCCGGGGAAACCGATAATGTAGAATGCGGCAGTGCTTATCCCCACGGACTTGCACATCTTGGCAACTTCAACCACTTTCTTCAAGTCAAGGCGCTTATCGATAACGTTATCCAGAATGTACTGGTCACCTGACTCGATGCCGAAGAAGACGCTTTGGCAGCCGGACTTCTTCATTTTCTTTAAAAGCTCAAGCGTCAAATAATCGGCTCTTATGCCATTAGGCGTTTCCCACTTGAACCTGATGCCCCGCGTGATTATTTTATCGCAGATGGCCTCAAACCTTTTCAGGTCAAACGTTAAATTGTCATCCTCAAAAAAGATGGTTTTAACTCTGTACTTGTCCACCACGTACTCTATGTGATCCACAACGTAGTCTGCTGAATGGACCCTGAACGTGCGGCCCATGTGCAGGTGAACCGAACAGAAGTTGCAGTTAAATGGGCAGCCTCTGCTGGTTATCATGGATATTGCTCTATCCTTGAAACTGCGGTACTCTATCTTGCTGGGGCTAAGATACTGCTCCATGTTCACCAGATGATACGCAGGATAGGGTAGCTCATCTAAGTTCTTAATGAACGGTCTCGGGGGTGTCTGCTTCACCACACCGTTCTCTCGGTAAACTATGCCCTTCACATCGCTCATTTTTCTGGTTCCCGCATAGACAGGGGCAATCTCGAGCATGGTGTACTCGCCTTCACCGGTTACCGCGATGTCCACGTTCTGCGCCTCTTTCATGAACTCAACGGGTGCAGCTGAGACATGCGGGCCACCAGCAACCGTTAAAATGTCTGGATCTACTTCCTTTGCGATGTCAGCCACTCTGATGGCATGCTCAACTTGAGATGTAAACGGGTTTGCTATGCCAACAATGTCGGGCTTCCTTCTGTGAATCTCTTCCTTTATCGATTCGTAAGGCATGCCCACTATGGTGGCATCACCGATTTTTTTGAACACAGCACTAGTCATGAAAGCGTCTAGAATCTCAACCTTATAGCCGGCGCCGTCAAGAACAGCTGCTATATACATTAGACCCAAAGGGAGGTTGCCTGCAGGCGGATCCGAGCCGGGATAAAATGTCTGCGGCGGATTAATGAGGAGCACTTTCATGTTTAACCAGTGGTATTAGATGGCGGCTCTGAAATATTTAAACTAGCCCATACATTAGGTAAGCAGAAAAGGCACGGTTATCTGAATGCGGGAAAAAGTCATCATGGCGTGGAGCAGCGGCAAGGACAGCGCTCTTGCGCTTTACGAAGTTCTAAATACTGGCGACTACGAGGTGATTGCGCTATTAACAACAGTTACACGGGATTATGACAGAATCAGCATTCACGGCGTGCGCCGCGTTCTGCTGGAGCAACAGGCAACCACGCTGCATTTCCCGCTCGAGGAAATGTTCATCCGTAAAGGGGCTTCTAACGCTGAATACGAAAGCGAACTACTGAAAGTGCTGAGGCGGTACCGCGACAACAGCGTCTGCTCGGTTGTGTTCGGCGACATTTTTCTAGCTGATGTGCGCAAATACCGCGAGCGCCTCTTAGCTGAAATTGGCATGAGAGGGCTGTTTCCTTTATGGGGCAAGAATACTCGGCTACTTGCCTCGCGGTTCATCGAACTCGGCTTCAAAGCAGTCGTCACATCTGTTGACTCAACTCTTCTAGCCAAGGATTTCGTCGGCAGGGAGTTCGATGAAGAGTTTTTGTCAAGGCTTCCAGCCAATGTAGATCCATGCGGCGAAAACGGCGAATTCCACTCATTCGTCTATGATGGACCCATATTTAATGAGAAGATAGCTTTCAAGAAGGGGGAGATAGTGCTGAGGGATAACCGCTTTTACTATTGCGATCTGCTCCCTAAGTCTACAAGTGCTTAAGCAACTTTGCTTTTTCCATGCTTCTTCAGAAACAGCATTATCGCAGTAACCGCTACGATGGCAGCGATCACAGCGAGTACCAGCCAGAGCGAGGTGGCACCAGCGTTTTCTCCTCCACGGTTTTGCATGTCGCGTAGTGTGGCTTTGATTTCACCGATGTCTGTTTTTATCGTGACTATGTCCCCTTGGATATCGGTTATTTTGCCCGTTAAATCGCCCAGCGCAGTGCTTATGGTTGCCACATCGCCTTGAATGCTTATTACTTTCAGTTGGATGTCTTCTATGGTTGTTTTAATTGTGCCCAAGTCTGTTCTTACCGTTGCCACATCACCGTCTAACGCAACAAGCTTCGCGTTTATCTGGTCCAAGCTAACCCGCATCTGGCCCACGTTGGTTTCGATTGTGGCGATTGACTCTTTAATTTCCTTTAAAGTGGCGTTTAATGAACTTATGTCTGTTTGCAGCATGCCTATGTTGGTGTTTATGGTGGCTATGTCGCCTTGGATTGTGCTTAAAGTGCCCTGCAGATCGCCGAAGACAGTGCTTATGTACACTGTGCTTCCAGACACCTGCGTTATGCCGAGTTCAATATTGTTCAAGGTTGTTTCCATAGTGCCGACGGTGGTGCTGATTATCGCGAGTGAATCTTGGATGCTTGTTAAAGTTGCGTTTAGGCTGCTTATGTCCACTTTGATTGAGCCTACGTGGGTGCTGATTGCTAGTATGTCTCCTTGAATTGACGTTATGTTACCTTGGATGCTGCCTATGGCAGTGTTTATGGTTGCCATGTCTCCCGCGATACTGGTCAGTGTTATCCCTATCGTGGTTATGTCAGTCTTGATGCTGCCTATGTCTGTCTGAATTGTAATGATGTTGCCTTCTATGCTGGTTATCCTCGCGTCTATATTGGTCAAAGATACTTTAATCGTGCTGACTTCAGTTTTTATAGTTGCTATGTTGTTCTGTATATCGATTAGCCATGCGTCCCAGCCTGTTAGCGTCTGACTTATCAAGAAAGTTTTCAATGCAGTGCCTTTGGCACAATTGTGGCAAGCGTTTACAACTAAAGCGTATGTCCCAGGCGAAGCATCATTCGGAATGGCGTAGGTTATTCTGTAAAGTCCTGTAGTAACCGGCTGAATTAAACCTGTTAGATTAGAGTCCAGCATTCCTTCATAATATAGATCAGCGGTTAACGTTGCGTCTATGGGCGTACCTGATAAAGAAACCAGGATGTAGAAGTCAGCGATTTCTCCTCGGAAATGTATTGCGCCTACATCTACTTCAACATCAAGCGGTCCTGTGGGAATCACGGCGTAAGCCTGACTGACAGAAGCAAAAGTTGTTAATTGCAGTAAGAGCAGTGCGCAGGTAAGCATCCATGATTTCTTAATTTTTAGTTTTTCCATTAAGAGCCTTCTCCTTTTCTCAAGGAAACAATTTTTTGGCGCACTTAACCTATGTTTCCAACTTAAGAATATTACGTCTAAAAACACGTGGTTATGCACGTTGCTAAAACCTTACAGACACGCGCATTCCTTTTTGCCTCTTTCTTCCGCTATTTCCTGATTTGCAAAAGGTTCATATTATTTGGCTGACCATTCTATTCTAAAAGGTGAATTTTGTGCCGAGAATTCTTGTTTTGTATTATAGCCGAAGTGGAAACACGGAGAAAATGGCGAAGGCTGTGGCTGAGGGCGCAAAAAACGCTGGCAATGCCGAAGTGGAGCTGAGCTATCATGTTGATGCTGATGACCTAGCGAATTTTGACGCTATAATTCTGGGTGCACCAACGTATCATCATGACACGCCAATGGATATGAAGAGGCTGTTTGAGGACGCCGCTGCGAAGGGTATGAATCTAAAGGGGAAAGTAGGTGCGGCTTTTGGCTCTTACGGCTGGAGTGGTGAAGCACCGAAAATGCTTCTTGAAATTATGAAGAACAAGTTTGAAATGCAAGTGATCGAGCCGCCATTGCTGGTGAAGTATGCGCCTGATGAAAAAGCGCTGAGCATGTGCCGTGAGCTTGGCAAGCGCGTTGCTGAAACCCTTATGCACAAAGCTTAGCATGCTTAAAAAGGGGGAGGATAAACGGTGGAAATGAGTTCAAACTCGAATAGTGAGCTGGTTGAGTTCATAAAGCGCCAGATAATTGTTGAGAAGGAAATTGTTGACTCCCTGAATAAGGGCGTGGTTGATATTAAGAACCCGGCTGTAGCAAGCGTTTTGAAAGGCATAGCCTTTGATTCCATGAAGCACGCGGACCTGTACGAGTCCGCGCTTACTTTTCTAATGGTCGTTTCGCAGGCTTTAACGCAGGAGAATCTTGATGCGCAGAGGGCGCTTGTGGAGAAGCACATCCAGATGGAAGCGGAGCTTATCAAGAAAATTGAGAAGATTCTGCCTACAATAGCGAATAGCAAGGTGAAGTTTCTCTTGAAGTCCATTTTGGTTGACGAGAAACGACATCATGCTTTGCTAAAGGCCATTCTGGAAGTAATCGTAAAGGCAGAGACCATAACCGAGGACGACTGGTGGCAACTGCTCTGGGAAAACGCGCCGTTCCACGGCGCACCCGGCGGCTAACCGCAAATTTTTCTCATTTTTTGAGAAGGATAACTCAAATAAGTTAGAGTCCGCATCCCTTTTTTGTGAAAGGTTGATTTTATGGCTCATCATGTTCATCACATGCAAATGTTCAAGCGTAAATTCTGGTTTTCTCTTGCGCTGACAGTTCCTGTTTTGCTGCTATCTGAAACTATTCAAAGCTGGTTGGGACTCACCTGGATTGTGGTGCCTTACCAGCGAGAAAATTTGTTGGTTCTTTCAGCGATAATTTATGTCTATGGTGGATTGCCTTTCCTGCAGGGCATGGTTGAGGAAGTTAAGCGCCGACAGCCGGGAATGATGACGCTGATAGGCATGGCGATTTCAGTAGCTTTTTTCTATTCTGCCGCAACCGTTTTTCTCATAGCGGGCATGGACTTCTTTTGGGAGCTAGCAACGTTAATCGATGTTATGCTCCTAGGCCACTGGATAGAAGCGAAAAGCGTGCTTGGTGCTTCGCGGGCGCTTGAAGTGCTTGTCCGCGTCATGCCCGCCTCTGCACATCTTATACGGGATGGTGAGGTGGTGGATGTGCTTGTGTCAGAACTGCGGGTTGGTGATGTGGTGCTGGTGCGTCCGGGAGAGAAGGTTCCTTCTGATGGTGTCGTTGTTGAAGGCGAATCTTTTGTTAATGAAGCGTTGCTGACTGGCGAGTCAACGCCCGTTTTTAAGGCTAAAGAAAGCCGTGTGATAGGCGGCGCTATCAACGGTGAAGGTTCCTTGAAAGTTAGGGTGGAAAAGACTGGTGAAGAAACGTATATAGCACAAGTGATAAAGCTTGTGAAGGCCGCACAGGAAAGCAAGTCGCGAACGCAGGATTTTGCAAACAGGGCTGCGGCGTTGCTTTTTTACGTCGCACTTGCCGTGGGCATAGTGACTTTCGTTGCTTGGTCCGCCCTAGCCAGCGCGTATGTGGCTTTGGAAAGAACAGTAACCGTTCTTGTGATTGCTTGTCCTCATGCTCTTGGGTTGGCTATCCCGTTGGTTGTGGCGCTTTCCACTTCAATAACTGCGAAAAGTGGCATTCTTATCCGAGACAGGCGTGCTTTCGAGATGGTTAAGGATGTTGACGCGGTTGTTTTTGACAAGACTGGAACGTTAACGGAAGGAGAATTCGGCGTCGCGGACGTTGTTGCCTACATTCCCCAAGAGCGGCTTCTGGCGCTTACCGCGGCTGTGGAACGTAATTCGGAGCACATAATCGCGAAAGCCATTGTGCGCTATGCTAACGATAAAGGTGTGGAAATTCCTAAAGTAAAAGATTTCAAAGCGTTACCGGGAAAAGGCGCTTATGGGAAGGTTGCGCGCAGTGAAGTATATGTTGGGAGTCAAGCGCTGCTGCATGAAATGAAAATAAAGATAAACGATGACACGATTAAGACTTTACAGGAACATGGAAAGACAGTTGTTTTCACAGTTGCTGATGGAAAACTTGTCGGCGCCTTTGCGTTGGCAGATAAGATTAGGAAGGAATCTGCGGAAGCTGTGGCTAAACTGAAAACCCTTGGTTTGAAGGTTTACATGCTTACGGGCGATTCTGAAGCCGTCGCGAAATGGGTTGCACGAGATCTTGGCATAGACGAGTATTTTGCGCAAGTTCTGCCCGATCAAAAATCTGAGGCAATTAAAGCGTTAAAAGCTAGGGGTCATAAGGTGGCTATGGTGGGCGACGGCATAAACGATGCGCCCGCATTGGTTACGGCAGACGTTGGCATCGCCATCGGCGCGGGAACAGATGTAGCAATTGAAAGCGCGGATATAATCCTCGTTAAAAACGACCCAAGAGACGTTACAAAAGTAATAGCTCTTTCACAGAAAACATACCGTAAGATGGCGCAGAACTTGTGGTGGGCCGCAGGCTACAACATTGTAGCCATACCCTTGGCAGCTGGTGTACTAAGCGGTTACGGCGTAGTTTTGCCTCCCGCTGTTGGAGCCATAATCATGTCTATGAGCACAGTATTAGTTGCTCTTAACAGCCAAACCTTGAGGAAGTATGAACCAG
This sequence comes from Bathyarchaeia archaeon, assembly GCA_037481775.1. Lineage (GTDB taxonomy): Archaea > Thermoproteota > Bathyarchaeia > Bathyarchaeales > Bathycorpusculaceae > JAOAIV01. Next base: position 153,181 of record JBBFKZ010000001.1, on the reverse strand, counting down.
GAAGCGTAGCATTCAAGGAAGAAGCGCCGGTCACGGTGAAGGATCCTGTGTGCGACATGGAAATTGAGCCAGAGACAGCGTATGGTCAAACTGAGTATGCAGGCAAAACTTACTATTTCTGCTCGAAGCATTGTGAAGAGGAATTCAAGAAAAACCCTGAAAAATATGTTTCGAAAAAGCTTGAAAAACACGAACACAACAATTAGAAAAAGAAAATAACGAAGCATGTTTTCTTCCACTTTTAACGCCAGTTTTCGCCATTAAAAATAAAATGAGCAAGCTATCTTCAGCCAACAATATCCGTTATGCTGTTGGGCTATAGTTTAGCTGCAAGCTCCCATTCCTGTTTTTTCTCTTGCGCTTAAGTGTTTTCGCTGTTGTCTAACTGCTCAGAAGATTTCCAGATTTCTTCAACAAGCGCCTGTAATTCCCGCAGCAAAGATGCCAACTTTAAGCCTTTAGCTGTCAAGCGATAGGTCTTTGGTGTTCTTCTTACGAAAACAAGCTTTTTTTCCTTTTAGCCGGCGCAAGTGTAAGTAGATTCTTCTCGGGGAAATCCCTGTTTTCTCAGAAAGTTGCCGCGCTGAAATTCCGCATTCTGAAATAGCATTGTAAACTTTTCGTTCAGCATTAGAAAGTGTCTCCTTCGCTGGGTCACGCTTCGACCTAAAGAAGAACACGCAATCTTTATCTTCTGGAGTTTCTATTAAACCCGCTGTTTTCAGTCGCTTCAAGATGCGCGGGGCAATATTCGGCGAAACAAGTGATGCTAAGTTTTTAAAGGTTTTAGGTCCTTGTAGCAGTGTGGTCAGTAGAGTTTCCTCGTAGCATTCTGAATTGGCTGGCAAGAAGCGAATCAAATCAGCAAATCCATCAAGCCTCTTGGCAAGTATGCATCCGAAAACCGTAGCGTAAAATCGCTGGTTCATGTTTTCCGCTACCAGTCCAACCGCAGCCAATGGTTGTAGACATTCTTCATAAATAGTGTTTTTGCCGTCCATGCGCCCTACTTCTCTAAAATTGTGATCAAGCTTATCTGCAGAATAACCCTCATTTGCGATGGTCTTTAGAATCTGCAGTCGCGTTTCATTCTTTAGAGTATTTAGAAGTTCTTTCATGAAATTTGGTTTTTCCATAACTCCCCGCAGTTTTCGAAGTTCATTCTTTAGCCTCCAGACATCGCAACGTGTTATGCATTCAAGCGGTGTTACAGGCACGCATTTTCTGCACACGGCATCTAATGCTTTAAGGGCCTCTGCCAAATCGCGTTTTTCGCCAGCAATGCGATAATTTATCAAGGCTTTTCCCCGTTTGATAAAGCTTTTATTTGACGTGTGTCTTGCCGGGTAAAGGAGTGAGAGATTGGGGTGCAAAAAGTTTGTATGAAACGAAGCCCGACATGACACACGTCATAAATGATATGACACGCGTCATATTTATATATGTTTCTAACAGAAATTAGACCAACTGGTGAACACATGTTACTGCCTTGCGAGGTAGGAGTAAAAACAGTTTTACCCGCCGTAAAAGCCGCAATAGCCCGAAACTTCGTGGAAAAACATAGAATGAAAGAACAGCAAGTAGCTGAAATTCTAGGCTTAACCCAATCAGCAATAAGCAGATACACAACAAAAAACCGAGGAAACCTCATAACAATTGAAGACAGCCCCGAAGTACAACTGCTCATAGATCAGATGACGAACATGCTTTTACACGAAAAATCATCACAAAAAGAAATCCTAGAACTTTTCTGTCAAACCTGCAAAATAATCCGTGAAAAAGGCCTAATGTGTAAACCCTGCCAAAAAAAGACCCCTGCCCCCTCCAAGGAAACATGCGTCTTCTGCCGCTCAATTTAACAAATACAATAAACTGTGCTTAGCATCCTAATCTGAACCGCCCTTTCAAATTTTGCCTAAACAGAATAATAATGCCAAGCGCCATTTCAAAGCATCTGCAAAAGAGAGTAATTGAGCCTACTTAGAGAATAAGCGAAACTGCCGTTACCTCTTGTTGAATACGATTTTTATGCTATTCCGCCCAGAAGGAGCGATGCAACAGTTGCAATGGAGACTATGGCAATGGTTTCAAAGAACGTTATTTTCCAATTAACTCGGGTTCTTTTTGAGCGGTATCGCACGAGGAAGAATCCTACGATGAAGGCAACTATAGATAAAGACACGGCGATATCAAAAGGGCTGGGTAAAACGAGAAAGGCGAGTATGGGTATACTACCTGCTATAAACGTGGTGGTGCCACAGATTATTGCTGCGTAAAGATTAGAACGATGAATCTCCTTATTCAACAGGGTAAAAAGTTTTTTTATAAGAAGCAGTGATTTGTCTCGCTCTTTTTTGTCTGGAATGTCGCTTAAACTGTAATTCATTAAGTTTTGCAAGGTCAGTATGTCAGCTAAATCTTCTGTTATGCCGCCTAGAAGGAAGCTGGAAAAGTTTGTGATGGCCACAGCGCTCAGCGTCAGAAAAGCCGCGAAAATCGCCATGCGCGTAGTCAATGCAGCTATGAATGCGGATAAAATTACTACGAGCCCTGTTATCGAGCCATCAACGAGGCCAGCGACAACCTCTAGAATGGGTTCTTTCTTTAATAGGAGGCTTTCCCATTCTTTGCTCAATCTCTCGCCTTGCGGCGTCAACTGGATCACGTCGTCTTGCGCGGTGATTAGTTTTTCAGTTTCCATTTCTTTCAAGGCTTTTTCAAGCTCGCTCATTTCGATGCAGGTGAAACTCGCGCAGACTTTGTCAAGTCGCCGCTTAAGCATTGACTTTTGCAATCTTCTACCTTTTTTAAGGTTTAATAGAACGATTATTTTTATGACATCAAGTAACTCTTGGATTTCAAAGGCCACTCAACAAGTCACCGACAAATATTAAACATCAGATTTGCGATGCTAATAACTCTTTGTATGCTTTAATATACTTTTTGAAGCTGCAAGCGTTGCTGAATATTAAAAATAAAAAAGCAGACTTGGAATTCTCAGAAATATCAAGTTTCTGCTTTTTATATGTTTAAGACTTAAGCGATTTTGAAACTTAAATTATCTTGCCCCTTTTTTCATTTTATTTTTTCAAGCGCAGCCTCTATTTCGCTGTAGTTTGGTTCTACTTCTGGATTTTCCGCAATCCACACATAACGTATTACTCCGTTTTGATCTATAATGAAAATTGCACGTTTCGCAGTTGTGTAACCTTTAAGGCCTGCAAAATCAACCATTTCAATGCCATATGCTTTTATAACCTCGTGTTTGTAATCGCTTAGAACTGGAAAATACAACTTGTTCTTCTCTGCAAAAGCCTTATTCGAAAAGGGGTCGTTCACGCTTATGCCGATAACTTGCGCGTTCATGTTGGTTAATCTAGCCATAGAATCACGAAAAGCGCACATTTCTTTTGTGCAGACTGAAGTGAAGGCGCTAACGAAAAAGGCTAAAACCACTTTTTGGCCAACAAAATCTTTCAAGCTTACTGGTTTTAGATCTGTGTTGGGCAATGTGAAGTTAGGTGCTTTGTCGCCAACCTTGAGTGTAGTTGCCATTTCAAAATCCTCAGTAATCTTAACGTCTGCTGATTTATAAATCAGTAACGCTTTCAGCCAAAAGTGAATGCTGAAGGACAAATCTTGTTTAACACGCATGCCGGGCAGTTAGGCCTCTTTGCCGTGCAAACGCGTCTGCCATGAAAAATGAGTAGATCTGTTATTCGCGCCCACTTTTCTTTGGGAACCATGTTCATCAAATCTTTCTCTATTTTGTCTTGATCGCTGTTCTCGCTTAGCCCCAGCCTTTGGGTAAGCCTGCGGACATGCGTGTCCACCGCTATTCCCGCAACTACGCCGAATGCGTTGGTCAAGACAATGTTTGCTGTTTTCCGCGCAACGCCCGGCAGTTCAAGCAGTTCCTCCATCGTTCTAGGCACTTGTGAATTGTACTTTTCAACTAGCAGTTGGCAACATTTTTTTAGGTTCTTGGCTTTGTTCCGGTAGAAGCCTGTGGATTTTATGTCCTGCTCCAACTCCTTTAAATCCGCGTTGGCGTAATCCTCTGCCTTCGTGTATTTTTTGAACAGGTTTTTTGTTACCATGTTGACTCTTTTGTCAGTGCACTGGGCAGAAAGCATTGTAGCCACTAGCAGCTCGAGTGGGTTAGTGTAGTTTAATGCGATTTTTGCGTCTGCATACTCTTTCTCCAGCAACTCGAGGATTTTCAAGATGCGCTCTTTAGGTTCAAGATAAACTTCAGGCTTCTTCAATGCTACACACCTCTTTGTATGGATTCGTTTCTTTCTACAAAAACTTTTACTACTAAACGCAACAGCATTATATGAGGTGACCGTTATGAGTTTAAAACTTCGAGTTGATGGCAAAGAAATTCCGCTTAATGAATTTGTGGAAAAAATCTTAAGCGGCACAATAGTTGGCGCCGTGACTTCTTTGAAAGGAGTAAAGGACAACTGGGAAAAAATCGAAATAGAAATTATAGCAGATACATAAGGAATGGAATTTACTTAAAACAATACTACTGTTGCTTTTCTGTTCAGTCCTTTTTAACCTCTCATCCTGTTCTCTGTTGTGTTTGAATCAGTATAAGCGACTTAAACGAAAAAGGGGGAAAGGTGGGTTTGCGCGGTTTAGTTGCCTACCGTTTTCGAAGCATTAGAATGATTACTAGCCCTATTATTACGATCGCAATTATTGCACCTGCGCCTAAGCCTAAGACATACGTGTCTGTCATTGGTGCTGGCGTCGGTGTTGGTGGTGGTGTCTCTGCTGGTGCGCTTTCCACGTATATGGCTGTTTCTGCAGATGAGCCGTAATAGGATTCTGAACCGCTGAAGGTGGCGATCACCGTGTACTTGCCGGGGACAGGCGGCTCAAACGTGGCGCTGTAAAAGCCGCTCGCATCACTAGTCGTCTTAGCCACATCGTAACAGTTACCATTCGGATCAAGCACCGTAATAGTAACATCAACGCCTTTCACGTCCGTCGGCTTCACCTGCTGCATGTACGCGTACTCCATCCACGCTTCCATGCTTTCATCGGAAACAGCTGGAAGTCCATCTGGAAAACGTGTTGTAATGACATCTTGTTTCGTGCCGCCAGATTTGTCCATAACTGTGCCTGTTACTAGTACGCGGCTGCCTTCCACTGAAACCGCCGGCGACGTTGCAACCGTCATCGCGGTTGGTCCCTTGCCGAAGCAGTATATCTGGTTGTCAAAGCTGTTCCATGAAATCAGGTAGCCATCTGCGATAGGACCAGTACAAGTGCAAGCGTACTGCAATATCTTCCATACTAGTGTGCCATCAGTGCAGTTTATCGCAAGTCGGTACGATGGGTGCAGTGGTGGAGTGTACATGATGCCTTCTGTAAGGAATAGCTTTCCGTCGGCCAAGCTCTGCGTGTTATAGCCGAAAATTGGATAACTTTCAAAGGGAGTGTCGTAACCAGCGCTTCCGCGGAAGAAGGTCCACGCGATCTTTCCGGTTTCAAGATCGATAGCATTTACGTAGCCGCCGACGTCATTGATGTAGACTTTACCGTAACCTATTATGCCAGAGCGGTAGACGCTGCTATAGCCGCTACCAGGCAGTTGAACTGGACCCCATACCTTCTGTCCGTTCTTTAGACTGAAGCCGTACGCTATATTCCTGTCCTTGTTGTGTAGCACATAGTAGCCTTCTCCAGCGCAAAGGAAAGATGTGTCTTCATATGGGTTCCATATGCCCGTTTGGTTTATTGGTCCCCACAATAATGCGCCTGTTTTTGCGTCGTAGCCTGCGTCATACGAGTAGCCAGCATTGGTTCCTTGCCATGAGATTGCACCGGGGACTTGTCGCATGAGTATTACGTCGTTGGTTACTGCGGCAATGCTTAGGCTGATGGAGGCATTGTTGAATGTAGTTGGCAGTTTCACAGACCATACGATAGGATTACGTGACGAGGCGTTAATTGTGCCACTTGCGGAAACGAATAGGCCGGTTCCTTGGAATATTTTGGTATAATTGTACATGATTAGATTGCCGCCGGAAACGTAGTAGCCGACTACTTCTCCCCTCAGACTTGCATCGGGATTAACTATCTTCGATGTACTTGGAACATCAGTAACGTTTGCTAGCCATCTCCCCGTGAATGGATCGTATACTCCAAACCAGTTTGCTGCGCCTGCGCCAAAACCGCCAGCGCCAGGTGCGCTATACAGGTGTGCTGCCGAGCCGAACTCTTGATAGTTATTGTAGTTGAATACTTGGCCCCAGTCGATTCTCTCGTTGCCTGTTTCGCCTGGTGTCCGCTCCCAAACTATTTCGCCTGTGTGAATGTCCACGGCTCTCCAGCCTATCAAAGTACCTCTATACATATACGTATTGTAAAAGAGTATGCCGTGGAGGATCACGTTTGGCTTAAAATAGTTTTGAAGCAGTGATGTGCAGCTATAACAACTTGATTCGTCAGCAGGTATAGGTGCGCCGGGTTGACCCCCCAATTGGGTTGGCATTGTCCACATGATGTGAGGCGTGTTGGGTGCTGTACCGTACGGCTGGAAATTTGTGTTATAGCTGAATGCGCCAATGCCGGATCCGCCTAGTCCAAACCAGTTGGCTGCAAGCTCTCCCCAGTTCCAGTTAGTTCCGTATATTGGGCGAGTCCAGAACTCAGTTGGAAGCGGCGGGGTCTTATATATTGGTACTACTGGTTCGTTCTGCACTACCAGCGTAACTACTGGGCTGTCAGAGGGCAACATTCTGCTACCCCATAGACTCTGCATTTGGCCTCCAGGTGTGGGATTATAAGAGCTTTTGCCATCTAATATTTCTCCAGGGTAATGGGCTTGGAGAGTGTAGTTACCGACTTTGTTGGGCGTAAAGGTAGTCTGCACGCCTGCAGCTGCGCTTGAAACGTATGGTCCTAAAACGGTCTTCGCTCCGTCAGGGTCTACTATTTCGATGGTTACGTTTTCATATAAATCGCCGCTCCAGCCACTAACTGTGGGTGCAGGTTTACTGAACTGAGCGCCAACGTAAACGACTTGACCGACGCCTACGGGGTTAGGTGAAGCGGTTACACATAAGAACGTTGGAAAATCAATCGCATGTGCTTCAAATTGTACAGTGGAAACAGTAATCGCAGCGAATATTGCTAGCACCAGAATCAAAGCAGTAACTTTTTTGCCTTTTGCAATTCCCATGTATTTTTCTTCTCCTTTCATTTTATAGAAGCAAGAAAACTTATAAACTGTAGAATATTTATTAATTTGTCATAAAACTTTGTGGCGACAAAACGCTTGTTGCCCGCATGTGATTTCAATAAATAGGGAACCGCGGAGACTAAGAGGTTAATGGTTGAGGAAGAACTTGTTCAAATTCTAACTCGACTGGGGCTTACTATTTCGCAAGTAAAGGTCTACCTTGGCCTTATCGGATTAAAACAGGCATCTGGAAAAGTAATAGCGAAGCATTCAAAAATGGCTAGACAAGAAGTCTACCGGGTGCTTGCCGAGCTACAAGAAAAAAGTTTGGTTGAAAAAATAATATCTAGACCAACAGAGTTTAAACCAGTTTCAATAGAAGATTGTTTATCTATTTTGGTTGCAAGCAAAAAAAAAACGAGGTTTCTGAAAACCAGAAAAAAGCAACTATTCTACTCCGAAAGTTCAAGAAGGAAAATTCAAACATAAAATCGCAAATTCAGGAAGAGGATTCTCAATTCATCCTGATTCCTGAAAGAGAAGTTATCAAAAGAGTGAAAAGAAAAATTGAGAATACTCGAACAAGTTTAGATGCTATTACAACATTGAATGAATTTAGGCAATTTATTCACAATGTCGATGACGAATGCGAGAAGGCTTTGGAAAGAGGGGTAAAGTTCCGATTAATCATAAATAAATCTGACAATGAAAATTCATTAATCCACGTAACAAAATCTGTGCAGAAAAATCCCCTTTTCAATCTCAGGTACATAAATACTTCTCATAGGGTTGCATTAGCGATTTATGACAAGAAGGAAGTTTGTATTTCTATCTCTGCAACGGCGGCTCCAAATGAAACTCCAATTTTAATGTCAAATAATCCCTCACTCGTTGAGATAGTTCAGAGTTATTTCGAAACCTCATGGCTTACAGCAATGGAAGACACCCTTAGTGTTACCCCGCAAGCTTGCGAATAGCGTAATTGAAACTAAACTATTAATCGACCAGCTAACTAGATGAGTTCACAATAAATGGGAAATATAGGTTACCCCGTAAAGTCGATTTGTGCTTTTATCTCTGAGAACAGTTCTCTCTTTGCTTTACAGATGGGGCAAATGTACGGTGGTTCATCCCTGAAAACGACGTAACCGCACTGTTTGCAATACCATAACTTCGGCTTGACTTCCACAACTTTTTCCGGTTCCTTGACTGTGACGCCCGCTGGTTCTCTCGCTGTTTCTGCTTTAGCTACCGATGTAGCCATGTAAGCTCTACTCTGCTTTTCCAGTGGTCTCCGCTCTGGAACCGTTGGCAGCTCTTTTTTGCCTTCAAAAACTTCTTTGTTAACGTAAAGCCTGCAGTAGCATGCGCCGAATTCGCTGACGTCTGGATCTCTGTAGTCGCATGGACAAATTATATCCCGGTCATACTCAAACTTGCCTGAGGCTAGCCTGCAGGGGCAAGAGGGATAACCATAGCGTTCCTCATTAACTTTCAGCCCTTCAAGGAGCCCTTGCAGAAGCTCGGCGTCAGGGTTCAAGTAGTATCCATATGTTTTGGCGTCTGCTTCCGCCCTTTTCCGCACTGCTTCAATTGTGATTTCAGTCATATTCCCAGAGCCTCTTTCAGTTTATCTTCCTTAAAACCAACAATCACTATCTTATCATCCACAATTACTGTTGGATAACTCAAGCTGCCGCTTTTGCTTTGCAGTTCCTCGCGAATTCTTGCCTTCTCGCCCTCTTCGCATAAATCTACGTCAATATACTCGAATTCCACATTGTTGTCTCTCAGGAACTGCTTGATCTTTTTACACCATACACACGTGCTTAGGGCATATACCATAACTTTATGCGCATTATTAACGCCTGAAACTTTAGAAAAAGGCATTGCTTTTCACTCGCTATTCCTTTCGTATCCGCTAATATAACTTTTATGAAATTTTATGTGCCCAGCATGATTTTGGGGAAACGCGCTCTGACGTCTTGCGAGGCGTTTCTGCCAAAACTAAGATGGTCTAAGTTTTCCGAATGCTCGCTGAACAACTTCTGACAACGCTGGGTGAATATGCATTGCTCTTATTATCGGAGCGAAACTTCTGTCTTCGGTAACCATAGCGTTAACAATCTCCTGAATGAGTATTGAGGCTTCTGGGCCTATTATGTGTCCACCTAAGATTTTACCTGTTTTTTGTTCGACGATGACTTTTACGAAGCCTTCCGGGTCACCCATGGCAGCCCCCATGGCTGTTTCGTGATAAAATGCTTTCCCGACCATTATTTTATATCCCTGCTGCTTAGCTTCCGCCTCTTTCAATCCTACAGAGGCTATTTGCGGATGAGTGAAAACTGCATGAGGCACTGCTGAATAGTCCATCGGAACCTTATGATCGTGAACAGCGTTATGCCAAGCGATTTCTGCCTCGTAATTGGCAACATGCTTGAACATTTGTTTACCGATGGCGTCGCCTAAAGCCCAAATATTCTTCTTTCCAGTTTCCAGATACTCATTCACTTTTATGTAGCCACGTTCATCCAGTTTTACCCCTGTCCTTTCAGGCTTCAGAACATCCGAGTTCGGGACTCGGCCTGTTGAAACCAGTAAAGCTTCTGCAGAGAATTCGCTTATGCTGCCAGTTTCGCGGTTTTTGGTGACTACAGTTTTAACGCCGCTTTGTTGCCTGACTTCGACAACCTCAGAATTTGTATAGACCTCCATTCTTTTTTCCATCTCTTTCTTCAGTAAGTCAGAAATTTCAGGCTCTTCTCCAGGTAGAATTTTGGGCGTAAACTCGATTACTGTGGTTTTTGTGCCCATGCTTGCGAAGAAGTGGCTGTATTCAGCGCCTATATAGCCGCCGCCGATTATTATGATGCTGCTTGGCTTTTCCTTCAGCATCAGAACGGTGTCGCTTGTCAGGTAATCCACGCTGTTGATTCCCTTAATCGGAGGAATTCCTGGTCGCGCACCTGAAACAATGAAAATTTTCTCTGCGGTTATAATGTGCTCGCCCACTTTCATTGTGTAATCGGAAATGAATTCGCCCGTGTCTCTAAACCATTTTAGGTTAGGCGTGTTTTCCACTGCCCGTGCTTGGGCAGTCGCGTCTCCCGTGATGAGGCGGCGCATCCGCTCCATTATTCCCTTGAAGTCAATGGATGTGACTGAGGCTTTTACACCCAGCTTTGCTGCTTCTTGGATGCTGGCGGCGATGTCCGCGGGGTAAATAAGCATTTTTGACGGGACGCACCCTCTGTTTAAGCAGGTTCCTCCCATTGGGCCGCGTTCTACCACTGCGGTTTTGAAGCCTTGGTTAACAGCGGCGGAAGCTATAATCATTCCAGAGCCTGAGCCTATAACAAGAACATCAAATTTTTCCATAAAGAAGCCCCTTCCATTTACTCTCAAGTAATAGTGAGATGGCAAATAAACCTTTCAATTTCTGCTTCTTGAGTAAAATCTTTATTTGAACAAAGCAAATAAGCATTAAGGGAGATTTTAATGTCCAAGCAAAAGAAGGCAGAGGCTGAAAAGAAGAAAAAATACTACTATTATGGAAAGAAGGAGAAAAAAGCCAAAGAAGTCAAGAAGTAAACGTGACCTCGCGTAGAAACTTCGGTATGCATTTTTCGTCTTGAACAGGGTCGAAGCGTTCAAGCTCGCTTTTCTCCACTGGAAGCACGATACGCGACACCAAGCCGTGCAAGCTGTAGGGAAGCCGAATCAACCGTATTTCGCCTGCTGTTACCCACTCGTCAATCTGGAAGCCTTTTTCTTTTACTTCGCGCGCAATTTTGCGACGTTCTGTGTTAATATGATATAGCTGTTTAGCTAACAAATCTCTTAGCTTGAATCGAAAATAAGCCCCCTCGTAGATTGCAGTGATTTATACTGACGGCAAATTGTTGAAGGCGCTTTTAACAGCTTTTGACCAGATGAATGTACGCCGTCCGCATATTAGGCGCTTAGCGCCTGTTTTAGTAACAATGGTGCTGACTAGTTCATAAAGAAGGCTGTGCTCTGCGATCAGGATTTAATCTTAAAATTTATATACGTAGTCAAAGGACATTGGAATTGGCATGTAATGTGCCTTAAAAAAGGAGAAAAGAGGAAAATGCAAATTGCCAAAGCCAAATTTTTTCACATAATTCTTGCAATTCTATTGACACTCACATTGACATTGCCAATAGCTTTAAGTCAAGTCTACCCTCCAGTAGGAACGCCAATACCAACATACGCATTTATTAATGTTGCACCAAACCCCATAGGCGTCGGTCAGACAGCGACTATTAACTTTTTCCTTGCCACACCAATGGAAACAAATGAACGCCCCACGAACATGACGCTTTACCGCATGGAACCTGATGGAACCATCGTGTATATGGGGAATTTCACGGGCGACACGACTGGCGGTACATTTACCACGTTTACTCCAACCAAAGCAGGCATATACAAATTCCGATTCGTCTATTTAGGGCAAACGCTAAGTCCTCGCAGCTCTGCTAATCCATTTGGCGGGTTAGTAAATCAACCAAGCGAAACTGACTGGGTAGAGCTAACGGTGAAAGAGGAACCAGTTTACGAGTATGCATATCCAAAAACTCCGCTTCCGACGGAATATTGGGAAACCCCCGTTTCAGCGCAGAATGTGGAAAACTGGTACAAGATAACTGGACCGTGGCTTGGTCTTGCCGGAGTTACCTTCGCGCAAACAGGGCTTTACGCGGTTAACAGCGTATATAACCCATACACAGAATCAGTATATTCTGGTCACGTGCTATGGACCAAACCTTGGTGCCCAGGCGGCGTGGTTGGCGGCCCTATAGAAGGAAACCAAGAATCAGGCCATTACTGGTCGACAAGACAGTATTGGCCGCAATACGCGCCAGTAATTATAAACGGTATACTATACTCAACATGGTACCCTGAAACCACCGGCTACTCAAATGGCATCGTCGCAGTGGACATATACACGGGCGAAACACTGTTTGTAATAAACACCACTTCTGTGCTGCGATGTGGTATGACTGCCGAATGGAAAACTGTTAACATGTACGGTGTTGTTGGTCCTTACATTTGGACTGTTGGTTCTCTCTCTGCATCGGAAACTGGTGGCATACCGATTTCCAACGTTGGAACACAGTACAACATGTATTCAGCCTTCACTGGAAAATACGTTCTCAGCGTTGTTAACGGCACTTCAATGACACTTAGGACAGATGCTCATGGTCACTTGATAGGTTACTACATCAACTCGACACGTGGTACTATGCCAACATTTGGTCCTGCCCCAACTTTCGGTAGCCCACCAATAAAAGGCACAGTAAACATCACCACGCCAGTTCTATGCGCTTTCAACATGTCTCAAGCACTTGGCAACTCTTGGGGTTGGGGGCCATCAGTAAATACGGTTATCGACTTCCGTCTCGGCGTAATGTGGGCAAAACCTGTACCAACAGAAATTTCTGGTAAACCTATCAGCCCATCATTAGCCATAAATGCTATAACTGGCGACGCCGTCGTTATGAGCGGTGGTTACGTTCACGGACAAGGAGTTGGCGGAGAAGTGCCCGGCTGGCTTGTAGTGGCAAGCATGGACGTGAATACCGGCAATGTGCTATGGTTACAAAACTTGACTTACCCTGAATGCTCTGCGCTACTGCCCTTCACTAGAACAACAAGCTCATTCGGAGAAGGAGTGCTTGCCATCGCAAACGACGTCAACTATAAAGTGGTCGCTTACAACGTACGAACAGGAAACAAACTATGGGAACAAACGCTGAAAACTCCATACGGAGATGGAACACCCAATCCCTACGATCTGTTTAGTCTTAAGTCATGGGTTGCAAACGGTGTAATGTATTGGTACGGTTTAGGCGGAGACATCTGGGCTTTTGAAACGCAAACGGGGAACCTAAGATGGTATACTAACACAACTACGCTGATAGGGGATCCTGGACTTGAAACTCCGTACGGTATTTGGCCACTGTGGGTTTTCAACTGTGATGCCCAAACAAGTGATGTAGCATACTTCGCAATTGGCCACGAATACAATCCGCCCTTGTTCCATGGCGCACAAATGCTAGCGCTGAATGCGTCTAATGGCGAACTAATCTGGAGTGAACTAGGTACATACATTAGATCCGCGGCAGTTGCCTACGGGAAACTATTTTCGCTAAACGCATATGATAACATGTTATACTGTTTCGGCAAAGGTCCGACCAAAACCACTGTCTCTGCGCCGAACATAGGTGTTACAACTGCTACGCCAATAACAATAACAGGCAGTGTTACTGACATCTCTCCTGGCACGCAACAAAGATTAGTTGCTTTAAAGTTCCCAAACGGCGTACCAGCAGTGTCTGAAGAATGCCAAAGCAAATTTATGGAATATGTTTATCAGCAGCAAGTGTACCCAGAAAACGTTAAGGGTGTAGAAGTCACTCTAAGCGTTCTTGACAGCAACAACAACTTCTACGACATTGGCACTACCACGACCAATGCTGACGGCACCTTCAGCTTTGTCTGGACCCCACAAATACCGGGTAAATTCATGCTTACCGCCTCTTTCAAGGGATCAAACTCCTACTATGGCTCTTCAGCCACAACATACTTCTACGCAAGCGATGCGCCTCCACCTTCACCTCCGCCCACACCTCAGCCAGCATCAATAGCTGATCAGTATTTCATCCCTGCTGTAATAGCTCTCTTTATAGCTATAATTGCAATTGGCGTCCTAATGGTGCTAATGCTCAGAAAACGCTAAAGTCTGCTAGAAATACAGAACCTCCTTTTTTCTTTACCTGCTTACTGCCAGAAGCCAACTCAAACAAAATGTGCAGTCCATAAAATAAGCCCATAAACACGAACATCGAATTTTTCGAGTTCTCTATTATTTATGAAAGAAAGGGCAATCATGTTAAATCTTTCGATTTAAATTTCTTGGATAATCTTTTTATTAATACTGTGAGATATAAGGATTTGAGGAGTTTTGATGTCAAAGGCAAAAAAAGCAGAAGCCGAGAAAAAGAAAAAGTATTACTATTATGGAAAAAAAGAGAAGAAAGCCAAAGAAGTCAAGAAATAAGCGTAGATTGGCTTAGAAACTTGGGCATGCACCTTTCGTCATGTACGGGATCAAAGCGATCAAGTTCGCTTTTCTCCACTGGAAGCACAATACGTGACACCAAGCCGTGCAAGCTGTAAGGAAGCCGAATCAACCGCATACCTCCAGCAGTTACCCACTCGTCAATTTGAAAGCCTTTTTCTTTTACTATACGGGCAATTTGGCGCCGTTCTTTTCGGCTAAAGGCGTAAGCCTCGGAATCAAAAACGTGAATGTGAAACCCTCTACCAGAATAAACAATTTTCATATTCGAAAACTGCTTTTCAAGATACTCGTAGAGGTTAGCTGCTTGCGCCTTCACCATGTTTAGTTCTATCTTGCAGAAGCTTAAGCCTTGATGCCGCTTCATCTTATCAGTGAGAGTTCCGTGTATGGGGCAGGTAATGTTTTCTGGGTCAAGGTCAAACGCAAGTTCCTGCCCTGTTTTGCGGTCGTTTTCATCGTAAACGTTTCGATCATAATATGCTGCTTCGGGTAAAAACTCAATTAAGTAATCACGCAATTCGCTTAGACTTTTGTACTCGTCTATAAGGATAGTTGTGTCAGCGTCATCCCTGTATTTTTCAGGGTATATCTTAGTGTGTCTGCCAATAATAGCGGCAAATTTGACCCTGCCCTTAAGCATTGCAAGCCATCCTTGCAGTTTTTCGAGACTAAACTCTTGCGTGTAAAAATGTTTCCGCTCTTCAAGTGTGGCGTAGCGCATACCACGCGGCAAATAATACTTGCGCATTTTAATCTGTATAGACTATAATTCTCGACGAAATTATGTTTTTGCGAAAAAGTAACCTGCGTACAGCTGTGGTAGAAAGCCTAATATTGCTCGTCTAGCGGAAAATAGAGATAGGTGAAAAGTTTTTGCCGATTGACCCTGATTTTCAGAAGAACCGCCAAGTCGTAGGTGAACATAACGGACATAAAGTTTGGGGCCCTGTAGAACCGCCGACGAAGTTGGGTATTCATGGAACCAATGTTGCGGTTGATTGGGATGTATGCACTGGAGACGGCGTATGCATCGACGTTTGTCCCGTGTCGCTTTATGATTGGGCAGATGCACCTGGTCATCCGACTTCCGAGAGGAAATCTGATCCAGCTCGGGAACCCGACTGCATACAATGCTTAGCCTGCGAAATGCAGTGTCCCACAGCAGCAATAAAGATAACACCACCATAAAACTTCAAGCACCACGCCTGCTAAGACCTTCTATTTTTCTAATCAGCCATACTTGGGGTATAAGCAGTACGTGCTGGCTGAAAGGGTATGTTTCACAAAACTTGAAGTAGCATATTTGGCGCATATTAGCAATTCAATGCAGGAAACCTATAGAGGGGCTATCACGGCAGGGTGCTGCGCGCCTTCCAAATAATTATGTCGCAGGCGTCTTTTCTATTAGAGAATGCGAGATAGAAACAGAAAAAGTATAAGAGTGTGCATGTTTTTTCTATTGCGAAGTTGGAAGCGATAAACATGAACGTACCTAAGGAAATTACCACGTACTGTCCGAAATGTAAGGCTCATCAGGTTCATTCGGTCAGTCTCTACAAGGCAGGAAAGCGTCGTGCGTTAGCGAAAGGCGAGCGGCATCACAAACGCGAAAAGAAAGGGTATGGTGGACAAAAATATCCGCTTCAGCATGAATTTGCTAAAACTACAAAAAAGCAGACTTTAAGGCTTAAGTGCAAAAAATGTGGTTACATGCGCCACAAAGATGGCATACGCTTGAGGAAGCTTGTTATAGCCTAAGGAGGAGGAAGTATAATGACCGAATGGGACAAACTTATTCCTAAGCCTAAAAGCCGCTTTTTACGCATCAAATGTTTGAAATGTGGAAATGAGCAGTTAGTCTTCAGTAACGCGACGAACAAGGTTGTTTGCAATGTGTGTAGTGAAGTGCTTGCGGAGCCAACGGGCGGTAAAGTAAAAATAAAAGGCGAGTTACAATCAGTACTTGAGTAGGGACGAAAATTTAATGGCGGAACGCAAACCCGAGTGGCCTGAAGTTGGCGATCTCGTAATTGCCACGATAGAAACTGTCACTGACTATGGAGCGTACGCCAAACTTGATGAATATGGCAAGCGCGGTTTGCTGCATGTTTCTGAAATTAGCAGCAGCTGGATAAGGAACATTCGTGATTTTGTCAGGGAAGGACAAAAAGTTGTTCTGAAAGTTTTACGCGTAGATACGGAAAAAGGCCACATTGATTTATCCCTTAGACGGGTGACTAAGCGAGAAAAGATTGAAAAGATTAAGCTGTGGAAGCAAGGCAGAAAGGCTGAGTCCTTGCTTCGCGATGTTGCAGAAAAACTCGGATTGCCAGTTGAAGAAGTGTATGCGAAGGCTGGAACCCTCGTAGAGGAAAAGTATGGTCTATACGAAGGTTTTGAAAAAACGATCACTGAAGGACCAGAAGTTTTGATGAAAATAGGTATTCCTGAAAATTTCGCTAAGGCTTTTGCTGAGGTTGCGGCTGAGCGAATACACGTTAAACTGGTGAAGGTAAAAGGTATTCTTGAAGTGCGCTGCATGAAACCTAACGGCGTTAAGATAATCAAAAACGCTTTCCTCAACGCGGTGAAAACCGAAAAAGTAAAAGGTGCAAACGTTAATTTCTTTGTAATTGCTGCTCCAAAATATGCTGTTGAGGTAATGGCAGAGAACTATAAGCGCGCAGAAGAAATTCTACAGAAAGTTGCACAAAATGTCGTCTCAAACATCGTTAAGGCTGGTGGTCAAGGCGTTTTTAGAAGGGAAAAGTAATGGTCTGGCTATTAAGAAAATGCGCAGATTGCAATCGGTACACTCTAAAGAAGGATGTATGCCCCTACTGCGGCGGGACTGTTCGGATTCCCCATCCGCCCAAGTTTTCTCCTGACGATAAATACCTCAGATATAGAATAATCTTGAAAGAGGAGCAATTGCCAAAATGAAAGAAACATACATCAAAGAGCTCAGACAAATCAACCCCTCTAACGCCGTTTTGGTCGAAGGCTTTCCAGGTTTAGGGCTTGTGGGAAAAATTGCCATACGTTATCTAATCAAACAGTTGAAAGCACAAAAGTTTGCGCATCTTTATTCTCCACATTTCCCCTATTTTGTGCTCGTAAACAAGAAAGGAAGTGTTCGCCTTCTGCGTGGAGCCTTCTATTTCTGGAAAAACGAAGGAGACACAACTGATTTGATTCTTTTTACTGGCGATAGCCAATCGCAAACGATTGAAGGACAATACGAAATTGCTGGTCGAATGCTTGATTTTGCTCAAAAACATGGTGTGAAGACCATCGTAACCATCGGTGGCTACCGCATGGAAGCAAAAGATAAACCTAAAGTGTTTGCGGCTGCCACTTCTAAGGAACTTTTGGATAACGCATTGCGTGCAGGCGCCATCGTTAGCGCTTCAGGAAGCCCTATTGTCGGCACAGCAGGGTTAATACTGGGATTAGCGCGGTTTAGGAAAATCGAAGCACTTTGCCTCTTGGGAGAAACACGTGGATATTTGCCTGACCCTTTGTCTGCAAGAAGCGTTTTAGAAGTTTTGAATAAGATATTTAACTTAAATGTTGATTTGACTGCGTTTAACGAGGAAATTGCCAAGGCAGAAAGTATGCTGGCGCGGCTGCAGAAAATCGAGGAGAAAAGGGCGTTACAAGCTGAAGAAATACGCAGAGAAGAAGATAAAAAAACCACATACATCTCTTAAACAGTGGTTCTGCCCACCTGGGTTGTCTGCTTCTTTTATTCTATGCAGTGTAATCTCTGCCGGTAGGTTTTGCAGCTGGCGGTTTGACTTCAGGCACTTGCGGCAAAGGAATCGGCGGCGGAATGTTCAGTGTCCTCGATATGAGAACTGATTCAATGAAGACCACGTTGGATATTGACTGCACGATAGGCTGTGGCGGCGGCTTCTTTTCATCGTGATCCTTAAGTGCCTTCTCAATTTCGTTTTTGTCACCAGCAACGTAGGCGTTGCCTTTGAGGCTTATCTGCGCTATTGACGGGTTATAATTTATTGACAAAATAAATGGGACATCCAAGGTGCCGTCCGCTATTTTCTCCATGCCCACAATGTTAATGTTCGTGCTTATCTGTATGGGCGGAAATGGTTTTCTCATGTCCCAAAAACGCTCTGCAGAAATGCTCGTTATGAACACGTTAACTCTAAGCATGCGAATCACGAGAGTATATGTACACTGAGAATTTAAAACTGCTTATTAAGCCTGCTTATATCGGGTGAAACCACAGTGACCACAAGTGTAGCGGTCATGATGGTTAGCCATGAAGTATCCTGGCCCGCAGCGCTCGCAGGTTGGACGCAACCTCGTAACTTTTTCACCCTCTACTTTATACAAAGAGTGAACGCCCTTCTCATCTTTTTTCTTCTTTTCTGCTTTAGGCGCTGGCGTTGCTTTGCCGGACTTCTGCGTTTTTACCTCTTCTGCAGCAGGTTCTTTCTTTTCGCTTGCTTTCTTCGACATTTTACTTCGCCGCCTCTTCTTTTTGTTCTTCTGAGGGACTGTTACGTTTTCTTATGTACTCAGGCTCAATAAGTTTTGCGTAGTCACCCGTTTCATAAACGTTAGCAACTCCAAAAGTTGTGTTTGTCCCAGTTAAGGTCTGCATGTTCTTAATAAAAACAAGCTCTTCATTTATCTTCAGTTCAGCCGCTATGGCCTTTCTAACTTCCAATCGCGTAGGCGTTTTCCCTTTAACATCATGTTCCACTCTGAAACGAGCTTCCTTCCGCTTCAGAAGAGGGTTCGCCTTTATTGATACTATCTTAACTTCCATCTCTTCATCACTTGTTTAGAGCAGAGAGTTTCATACTTCTACTTCCTATTTAGCTTTTCGAACAGTTTCCATCGCTTTTAGAATTTCTGTGGCTTCCTTCTTTTTTCCAGAGGTAACTTTGACGGCTACTATACCCTCTGATGGTTGCCCATAAATGACTAACGAGTTCTCTGGCGCGTATAGAACGGCGATAAGTGTCAGCAAATCTTCCTCTCCGTCAACAATTATTTGAGCAGTTTCGCCACTTTCCAAGGCAGACCTTACCGCCGCCTTTGCTTCTTCAGTTATTGTCCCAGGCGGATTTTTAACATGAAAAAGTTTAGCCGCAAACATTCTCGGCTTTATTCTTTTTCGCATGCTCTTGTTATCAGTAATAAAAAGTTGCGTGGGAATCAAATGTTCATGAAGATTACGTGAAACCATGTCTCCGACGGACACCAGAACGGGCGGTTTTTCAGTCTTCAAGATTTCATTTAGTTTGTTGATGGTTTCATCAAATGAGCCACGGATTAAAGTGCCAAAAGGCTCTTTAAGCTTCGCACGAAGTTCTGAAGTGATAGTATAGGCAACAGCCATTTTTCAACCCTTTTAACTCAGGCGAATCTGCCTTAAAGCATTTTTAATAGCGTGTTTACCTTAGCAAAGGCAAGATTTACCTGATCTTTAGGGCATAACGCCCTTTTTCTTTTATGCTCATAACCTTTGCAATAACTGAAGTCTCCGGCTCGAACATAATGACTATGCCGCTGAAGTCTTCGCTTAGACTTGTTGACTTGCACTTTGGGCACACGTTTTCTTTAGTTATGAAATGACAGTTCGTACAAGCTTTCTCATTCATCTCATTGGCGCTCCTGTTCTGTTTTGTTTTCTGTTGCTTTCTTCTCTGCGTTTTCTTTCGGTTGAGAAGTCTCGAGCTTAATCCATTCTAGCTTGCCCAGAAACGGTTGCCTCGCAGTTACACCGATTTTCCCTGAGCTTCCAGCCCTGCCGAGAGAAACGGCTGTTATCCTGACGCGTACATGGTCTCCGCTCATTAATTTTCTTTTAGTTTCCTTTCCAAGTAAAACTCCTTGTTTTTCATCATAAGACATGTAGTCATCCATGAGCTGCGAAACATGAAGCAACGCGTCTACAGGCCCTATGCGTACAAAGGCACCAAAATCCGCAATTTCCACCACATCGCCTTCAACTATTTCTTGAAGGACTGGGTAAAAAGTTAACAGCGAAAACGTTACTTTATGATAAGTTGCGCCATCTCCAGGAATTATCTTTCCTATGGGGCTTACGTCTACACTTGTCACTGCTATGACGTAGCCTAACTCTTCGTCTACAACACCCTCGTATTTGACCTTTACTTGGTCGTGACCTACTTTCTCGAGAGGGCTGCCAAAGGTTTCAGGCGGAATGCGAATAGTATCCTGTAGTGTTATTAGTTTAAACATTTTTCAGATCATTCCGTCAATTTCGAGACGCGATTTTTGTCTCACATAAATTACTGGCACATTTATATCTCTTAGCCTCTTCCTAAGTTGTTTGTCATTGGTGAATACTGGGAAACGCCATTCTTTAGCTATTTTAACTATTAAGTTATCAGTGGGTTCTGAATCTGATGCAGCGATTTCGATATACCTGCATTTTTCAGCTAGCTTCAATGCGTAAGAGGCATTTTTACGCATTTTAGGCGAACCTTTTTCCGCAAGTGTTTCTAGTTCACGTTTGACAGGTGACAATAAAATCAGTTCAAAATTCCTGTTTAGTAGAATTTTTAGGTCATTGAAAATGTCGATTTTAAATTGAAGGGGAACAAACAAAGCGTTTGAGTCCAAAATCACTCCAACAGTTTCGCCTATGAGCTTCATTTAATCATTCGCACCATTAAGCTTCAGGATCCTTGTTAAAGTCTCTTTAAGTAGGATTAAAATTGTTTGTTCTTCAGCACTTAATAATGCAGCTTTCAAAGCAGAAATAACGTATGTCACGGCATTCCGAAAGCACGTATTACTTTTAAATAACCTTTGCATAAACTGAGTTGAACACAAAAAGGTAGTGAAGTCGTTGCTTCATGAGAAATCCTGTGGCGCCGTAGTGTTCTTGAAGAATAAAGATGTTAAATATCTTCTTCTACATTATGAAGCTGGGCATTGGGATTTTGTAAAAGGCAATGTTGAGCCAAATGAAAGTGAAAAAGACACGGTCGTTAGAGAACTTCGAGAAGAAACTGGCATAACTGACGCGCGGTTCATTGAAGGTTTCAGGGAAAAAATAGAGTACTTTTACAGAAGGCAAGGCGCAAAGGTTCACAAGGAAGTAATTTTCTTTTTAGCCGAAACTAGCACAGAGAAAGTCGCATTATCCTACGAGCATATTGGGTATACTTGGCTAGATTATCAAAGCGCAATAGAAAAGCTTACTTTCCAAAACGCCAAAATTCTGCTTAAGAAAGCGCATGAACTGTTAAAAGCGCGTGGGATAATAAGTGCTTGAAGTTCTCATGTAGCCTTATCTAATGTTATTCCGTACCCTATTAGTCTCCATCGCGCCGCAATCTTTCTGCTTAGGGCAACTCTAGAGTTCGGTTGTGCGCAGATCGGTCGGCTCAACTTGATTTTAACAATATTGTTTTTGATTGATATAATTTTTCCAATGTTTACAGCGGCGCCTACATGAAGAAGCAATGTTTCGTCAGGGTTTATTTTTTCGACTTTCAACTGCTCTTTGGTTCCCACAGCCCTTTCTAAAATATGGGTTTCTAAAGTTAGCTCTGACAATACTGGAGGCAGTAAACTTGTTTTCCCCGCAATGTTTCCAGTTAAGCCATCTGCTTTCGAGTAAGATGGATCAAGCAACGTTCCAACACCAACTAATCCGCCGCATGTCGCCTCTTTTACGTCTCTCTCGCCCGCATGCAAACTTACTATTTCGCTTATCAAAGGAACATAAACTGTTTTGCCTTCTTTTTCCATGCTGATGCCTGGTCGTATCTCTATTTCGTCTCCAACTGCAAATTTCCCTTGAGTTATAGTGCCACCTATAATGCCGCCTTGCAATTCTTCAATAGGTGTTCCAGGTTTGTTGACATCAAAAGAGCGGACAATATACATGAGCGGCGGCTTTGTTTCATCTCTTTTTGGCGTGGGTATAATTTCCTCTATGGCGTTAAGCAGCACGTCAATGTTTATTGCACGTTGCGCTGAGACAGGAATTATAGGTGCGTTCTCTGCGATGGTTCCTTTAACAAACTCCTTGATTTCTTCATAGCTTTTGCGGGCTCTTTTCTCATCAACTATGTCAATTTTGTTTTGGACAATTATTATGTTTTTTATGCCGATAATCTGTGCTGCCTCTAAGTGCTCGCGGGTCTGCGGTTGAGGGCATGGTTCATCAGCGGCTATCACAAGTAGCGCGCCATCCATTATGGCGGCACCTGAAAGCATAGTTGCCATTAACGCTTCATGCCCCGGCGCATCAACGAAGCTCGCAGCACGAACGAAAACCGTTTCGGAGCCGCAGTTCGGGCAAACAGGCTTAGTTGAATAGTTTCGCGGCGTTTCGCATTTTGGGCATTTGTAAATCGGCATATCCGCATAGCCTAAACGGATGGTTATGCCTCTTTTCAGTTCCTCACTGTGCCGAGATGCCCAGACGCCCGTTAACGCTTGCACCAAAGTTGTTTTCCCATGATCTACATGCCCTATGGTGCCTATGTTAACTTCTGGTTGTTTAGGCAAGGCTTTACTTATGCTGCTCATTTTCGTCTTATCCACAAATACTCATGAATTAGTGAAGATTAAATGATGGAAGTTAATAAGTTTTGAGCAAACACTTAACGAAACACGACTTAACATAGCGCATGTACCGCTTCTATCTTAATCTACGAGGGGCCCACGGTACTCTAAGCAAACGAAAAGTGTGCGATAGCCCCTCTATAGGTTTCTGCAATGAATGGCTAATAGCCGCCAAATATGACGGCACTGAATGCATGTTCGCATAGGAACCACGTTTTCTCTGAACTCTTTTTCGCCTTTCAATATTGCTTGAATCGAGTTGTTGGCAAACACTGGTTGTATGCATTTAAGAAGTATCAATCAATACAGCTAAACCTTGTTTAATCAAGATTTTTGCGTTTTCTACCGGCACAGACGCGATGTCCTCTGGCATAAAAGGTCCATAAGTCTTCATATCTGCGCCAATTATCGCAGGAATTTCTTTCACAAATCTCAGAGTAACTCTTTTTTGTATTTTTGGCGTGCTATCATCAGAAATTTGCCCGCGTAGAAGGTTCCCTACAAACTTTTGATGTGCCTCTGCGAATGAGGCGAAGCTCGTCCATAATTTAGCTTCTTCAGCTGCCAACAATTCCGCTGGAATTTTCTGGTTTTTACTGATAATTCGCAAGAGCTTTTTGTATCGTAACCAGACTATCGCTTTTATCATGCGCTTGGCGTGCTTCATTTCATGTTCAAGGAGGCTTGCCTTCACCGTTTTCTTATCAAGCATTCTATTTTCTTCTTTAATCTTCTGCAGATAAAGCGCGACTCGCTTGTAAAAGTCAGTAGGTAAACTTCCAAGTGCCTCGTTTTCGGCTTCACGCCGCCAAGCAGCATAAATCTCGTCATACATTACTACTGCGCCACCTCAGCTCTGCCTTTGCAAATTAGCAGCACAGCCGCTGCAGTTGGAAGTTCCACCTTCTGATTCTTGTAGGGACCCAGCATGTTGTCACCTAACCTAAATTCTGGTGCGTCTAAGACAAACACTTTCACGGTGCCTTCTTTAAAAGCTACTGCTTCCTTGAAAGGATCAAAATCAGCTAAACGCTTCACTGGAAACTCGATCTTCAAAAAGCCTGTTTTGCCGTGAAGGGTACCGTTCATTCTGATCAAGCGGTGAATGTC
Organism: Bathyarchaeia archaeon; assembly: GCA_037481775.1. Taxonomy (GTDB): domain Archaea; phylum Thermoproteota; class Bathyarchaeia; order Bathyarchaeales; family Bathycorpusculaceae; genus JAOAIV01. The sequence continues at coordinate 129,173 of JBBFKZ010000001.1, read as the reverse complement.
GGTGGTGACAACAGTGTCGATTTTTGCGGATTCAAGCTCCTTTATGTATTTGGCTAGTTTTCGCCATGTTCCAACGCTGATGCCTCTGACGCCGCCCCATTTGTTTTCTTCTATGCACCGTTTCAGAAGAACCGCTCTGTTTTCCAAAAAAGCGGCATACCTTCCTTTTATCCCAGCGTTCTTTAAATCTTCTTTTGTGGCGTTCATAAGAAAATTTTGGAGGCCCAACTTTAGGCGTTTGTGCCAACCAAAATCATGTAAGCTAAAAACGTTTGAACGCCGCCGCTTGCCAGCTTTATTCTGTGCTTCATCATCTAAGAGGAACAGACCTATACCTGAAACATAATCGACTATTTCTTTGCGGGCCGTAGCATCTAGCGTCTTAACTGTGTCTTTTTCGATTTGAACGTGGTATCCACGGTGCCCTGAAAAAAACACGTGCATTTCTTGCTGGGAAAAACCGAAGTCTTTCTCCAAAATATCAATCAACTTGGCGGTTTCTTCTTTAGCAGCTCCTAAGCAGAGATCACAAGCCCAAGTTTTAGTTTCAAATTTTTGCCCGCCGCAAATTGGGCAAGCTTCAGGTGTTATGCCCTTTCCGCTGAAGTTGCATTCGCTACAAGTCCACTCATCATGAATTTTATTGCAGGGGGTAGGTATGTGGTCAGCGTCTATGTCGAAAACCAAATCTGCACCAAGCCAACCCTTCTTATCCATTTCAGCTTCTGGATCTTCATAAATGGCACAAGAGTGATAAACATCTGAAGGAATATTCTCGCTGAGAAAGCGCTTTAGACGATTCATGCTTTCAAAACTTTTATGTCTTAACATGACGCGCTCTTTGAAAAGAAGAAAACCTAGTTCTCGCTGGCTAAGCGATGAAGGAGAGGGAATAACTGTGGAGGGGCTACTGTAAAACTCAGAGAATTTTTTGTAAACGAACACTCTAGAAGACACAGTAATTCTCCTCTGCCTTGTCTGAACGATATGATTTCGCAAACCCACATTTAACCATTAGCAGCCCAGTCTAAAATTTAAAATGCCGGATACAAAGGCACTATCAAGAGAAAACAAGGTTCCAACTGTTTACTCATACCGAATGTTAACTTGTTTTTGGTGTGCTCGCACTTAATTGTTTCTGTTTACGTTTATAATAAGCTAAAGGATGGCGGATGCGCCTGCACAAAACATCAGGGTTGACGCAAACACTGTGGGTCTGTAAAGTAGTACATTGAGGGGGAGTATATCGCGTTCTGGAGCCTCTTTCTCCGGCGATATGCTCAATTTGATAACGCGTTAGTCTTTCATTATAGTCTGAGAAACTCTTGAATAATTCTGCCACTTTTTCCGGCGACATGCCAATATTTACTAGGAAAGAGGTCAAGGTGAAGCGGCCCACATGTGAAAGATGACGACCTTTGGATGCAGCTTCATAAAGCGCTACGATGCATGGTGGAAAAGCTGATTGCGTCACAACTTTGGAGAACTCCGTTTCTTCTTCGCCTATCTTCTCCTTTGCTAATGCTAACAGTTGCGCAGCTATCTCGGTTACGTTCTCGGGAATGGTTGGCAGTTCAGTTGCTTCCAACCTTTCTTCAATTCGCCTCCGCACTTCTTCTTGTAGAAGCCGTGCAACATCTTGTTTGTTTAGGTAAACTTGCCCATTTGTTAAAAGGCGGTTTACAAGTTTCCACTTCTTATCCCGCAGATGCGTCGTGTTCCTTAAGTAATCAGGGAAGCTAACAGCGAATTCAAGGGGTATTGAAGAGTCGCGATTCAGCGTTATATTCCAATTGAAATCGCGTGCAATTGCCAAAATTTTCTCGCTACTTTCAGTTTGCATATCGTTGAAAGCTTGTTTGGCTTCAGCTAGAGCATAACGCTTTTTTATAAAAGAGTTTTTGGTTGCTATCGCTAGCATAATGGCGACGGGGAAAGAGGGAACCTCCACAGCGAATTCACGCTTTTTGCCAACTGAAACAGATAAAATTGCTTCTCGGACTCGCTCTTCGGCGCGATTAAGAATTTGCGCCATATCAGGATTTGCCAATTCTTCGATTTTCAAGCCTAGCTGTTTTATAATCGCAGCGGTTTCTTTTAGAAAGGGATATTTCGCCAAGTCAGTTTGGGTGAATCGCCCCATTTCCGCTTGCATTTTGTAATTCTCATTCTGTTTCAATTCTAGGCGCGAGGAAGAACGTCAGCTTGCCCTCTTTTGTTTGATGGAAGTCTATCCTAATAGGCATATCTGTTGAGAACTCGAGCGTAGCTATGTCCGATGTGGCTGATGCCGCCTTTATTATTTCGGATAAGTAGCTTAAACTGAACGTTGCCTTCGAATTCTCTTTCACTTCCAAATCCAGCAGGGCGTCGCTTCCTTTCTGAAGCGTTATCGTTGCACCCATCAAGTCTCCTGAAGCGTTAAGAATAAGCTTCTCCGGGTCAGCCTCTATCCGTACATGATCGCTTACCAGCTGCGCGTCTTCTATGGCTTGACTCAGCCCTTGCGTGGTTGCCTTAGCTTTCACGTTGAAGGTTATCTTTGGGGTAGGAACTTCCTCTTCTGCAGCCTCAAGCGTGGGCATATTAAAGTTGCGGCTGTACTTTCCCGTTATCGTAATCTGCAGTCGCCCAGTTTTCTCGTCCAATGACAGCTCGACTGCCTCATCTTTGCCTGCCCGTTTAAGCAGCTTCAACAATTCACTTATGTTAATGCATATTTTTGAAGAAGCTTCACATAAGTATTCTTCAAAGATTGTTTTAGGCCATTCAAAATCAATCATGGCAACGCGGGATGGATCCATCGCCCGAAGCTTTAAGCCTTCAGGATCAATTTTGAAGGTAGCCTCGTCTACAAGAATGGAAATTGCGGTAACCATATCCCGCAGTAGTTTAGCATCAGATACTTTAAGTTTAAACATGCCCGTTTCCTCGCTTAATGCATATACGATAGGGTATAAAAGATTTACACTTAAACTTTTACGTACACAAAAAGGCAGCGTAATAATAAAAACCGAGCAGCCAAAGTATCGTTGCGCTCAGCACTATACAAAAAGAGTCTATGTTCAGCATTTTTGAAGAGAGCAAACAAAAAGGAGACACCAAACATTTCAGCCGAATAAGTAGCTTATTTCTAAGACCACATATGTTAAAAAGGAACAGCACCATACTCTAGGTGGTGCTTCGATGTGGAAAAGACAGAATGGGGAAAACTCGTTGACAGTCTAATAAAGCAGGGCATTTTGAAAACTCCGAAGGTGATTAAAGCGATGCGCGCTGTGCCACGCGCAAAATTTCTACCTCCAGACATGCAACAATACAGCAGTGCTGATACGCCGCTTCCAATAGGCTTCGGTCAAACAATCTCTGCGCCACATGGCCACAGCTTAATGCTGGGCTAGGCGACACATGGTTTCGATTATGAACGAAGCCCTAGAACTGGAAGTCGGTCAAAGAGTTCTGGAAGTCGGCGCCGGATCAGGTTGGCACGCCGCTACAATAGCGGAGATAATTGCCCCACTAGACACGCCTAGAAGCGAATGGGGACATGTTTATACTGTTGAGATAGTTAAGGCGCTGGCGGACAGCGCGAAAAAAAACCTTATGATCGCAGGTTATACTGATCGGGTAACAATAATTAATGCGGACGGCTCTAAGGGTTATGATAAAAAGGCGCCGTATGATCGTATTTTGGTTACAGCAGCAGCGCCAGATGTGCCTAAACCTCTGATAGACCAGTTGAAACCCCACGGAATTATGCTAATTCCAGTCGGTAGTGTTTCGCTGTTTCAGAGTCTCATAAAAATCACGAAAAGCGCTGATGGAAAAATCAAGCAGGAAAACCTTGGCGGAGTAGCTTTTGTCCCTTTAACGGGAGAGTATGGGCAAAAATTTTAGCAATTATCCAAACCATTTTTCAAGCGTAGTTTTTCCCCCAAGCTTCCTGTTTCCTTCCTGCATTTTCTCTATTGCCTTTCTTACACGCTCTTCGGAGAAGTCTTTTTCGCCGACTAGAAAATCCACTATGCCCTCTACATTTGGCTGCTGCCACTTCAGCACGTAATCATCGCTCACCTTGGGATGCAAAAATATTTCACGTATTTTCTCTGGCGGATGCGGAAACTCGGCATTTTTTATATACGGCAAGGCTTTCTCCAGCGTCCCGTACTCTTTTATCAGTTTTAAAGCGGTTTTCGGCCCCAAGCCCTTGATGCCGTCAGGATTAAAGTCTGTGCCGATTAGTATGCCCACATCAATTAACTGCTCGTAGGTTATGCCGCACTCTTCCAAAACATCAGTTAACTTGATTACTTCAGGAACGACATCGATGTAAACGTTTTTGCTTGGAAGCTTCCTTCTACCAGAAATTGTCACGTTTCGAATTAGCCTCGGCGCTCCAAAAAGCAAGCTATCATAGTCTTGGCTTGCGCAGTAATCTGAATCCCCACGCTTAGTCAAATGTGCGGCTTGTGCTTCTCCCTCGCTGGGCGCTTGAATCCAAGGAATACCCATTAAGGTGAGAAGCTTTTTGCTGTCCTCTGCCATGTAATCGCTTAAACGCGAGGTTGCTTGAGCGTACATTCGAGCTTCTTCAATCTTACCTTGAGCTAAAGCTTGCTCATATTTGATTGTAGCCTCTTCCTTCGCCCTCATTCGGCGCTTAATTTCAACTTCCTTGAGAACAGGGGGAGCACCGTCAAACACGTAAATTGGTTTTATACCCATCTCCACAAGGTTGCTTGTACGGTAAAACAAGCCGCTTAAGTGACTAGTGATTTTCCCCGTGCTGTCTTTCAAAGGCGTGCCATCTGGCTGGCGAATAATGGCGAGAAACTGGTACAGAGCGTTGTAGGCGTCGATAGCGATGGTTTTCCCGCTTAAATCCTCTAGCCTAACAATTGTTTTTGGAACAATGTCGCGGAGGTTTACTCCCAAAACAACCCCGGCAGAAATATAGCTAAAAACCTGAATAATAAACTTGCGAAATACGGCTCCGATGGTAAGCAACACTGTTTCAGCTGGTTGAGTCGCTTGTGTTTCTTTTGGCACTTTTTGTTCTGGTTTTCCTGCGCAGCAGCAAGCCTTCGCCAAGAAACAGAATCATAGCGATGAAATTTGTCGCTAAAAGGTAAATCAGGCTAATTTCTGGCATTTGCCCGTACGCGAAAAATTGGACACCGATAATGATAAATTCTATAGCCACGATACCCATAAAAAAGAGGGAGTAAAACATCAGCCTCGGCACCATGTTGCGTCCAATCCACAGGTGCCCGCTGATGTTTGCTTTCTCTTTAGCCACGTATTCACCGTATGCGTCTTTCTGAAGCAAGCCTAACGCTTCAAGCTTCTGCAGATGCCAGTAAGCCACGCTTGGGCTGCTTAGATTTGCGCCCCGCATGACTTCACGCGGACCAACCCCCTTGCTTTGCTTGATCACGTACGTGTACACACGCAACGTTGTGCCTTCAAGCTCCGGGGTGCCCGCGTTTGTCATGGTTAGCTCCTCTCTTTAATGAACACTTCTACGCCATATTGGTCGGTTATGAAAAATTGGTTTTCTCCCAAGATCGTGTTGTATAGGTAGCTGTCTCCATTTTGCGTCAACTGCACTTGTTTAAGCTCTGTAGCATACGACCAAGTGTCTGCGATGGTGCCGTTCACAACCTCAACGGTGACGTTTGCGTGATTAAAGAGCCGCGTCTGCAAAGTTATGCTCCCAGACCTCAATGCATCTAGCGCTTTGACGCCTCCAAAGGATTTTCTAATGTCGTGAATACCCTGCAACACGATTAAACGTGACTGGTGTGGTGCCCAGTAGTTGTCGAAAAGACCTTCTCCTACCCAAGTGTACTTTTCCTCAATTATTTTTGAATCGGTGGAAGTGTTGTTGTCGCTTGCAGTAGTTGATGTAAAATTAAGAGCCGCTACATCCTGAAACAGGTGGAGCTCTCTAACAACGATATCACTGACCGTGAAAGCATTGGCGAAGGGATTATTTTCCCTTGGTTGAGGTAGTTCAATTCTGCCAGTTACGTTAACCCATGTTCCGTTCATGTTCATGTAAGTAGCTTTGAATTTGCCGCCTTCATATACATCCAGAAGCTGTACGCCTTCCAGCCAATAGTCTTCAAGTTCAGTGACGCCGAAGAACGTGATATTGCCCCATCTATCCACAGCAGGCCAGTTGTGAGTAGCTAAGGTGACATTGTACCATATGCCGTCAACCCATGCACCCTCAGCGAAGTATCCTGAGCCGGAAGTGCTGTTCATCAACCAAGATGGCGTTGACTCTGAAATATTCTTGATTTCCCTTGCAGCTACGAAGTTCACGTCTCGGAGATTAGCGCCTATGTCGGAAAGATTCGTGACGTTCAATACAACGTAGTAAGAGATGGCGGGACCATCGTTTTCGCTCACGGGTTTGGAACTGTTTAGGATGGTGAAGTTGGCGTAGACAACATTAACGCTGAAGTCTGCTGTTGGTCCCTGAACGTGTTTAATGAATGGTTGCATGTTTAATTCTGAGGCAAGCAGGGGCGAAGCAAAAGCAACCCCCATAGACAGCGACAGTATTCCGAACAATATCAGTTTAGCTTGGTGTTTCATTTGCAATCACCGAGTTATTCTTGTTATAAATTGCCTATTAGCTCTATTCGTAGAACAACTTTGTTCTATTACTAGAACATTATAATGCTGAAACATGCTCTAAAAGCCCTTATAGTAGCTCAATTCAACGTTAAATAACCAAAAGCATTGAATTTGCTTTCACGATTACCAACACAAGAAAGCCCGCTAAGCAAGCACAGCAAATATAAGGAAGTCTTACGTTACACAAATGATACGGAGTTGAACTTGATGTCAGAGAAAGCAGCAACACTATCCTTGGTTACCTGCACAAGCTGCGGCAAACCCATCCAGCCGGGAACAGAAGCGACAAAGTTCCTTTGTCCCAATTGTGGGGAAATACAGATTAAGCGCTGTGGGAAATGCCGAAAGTTCGGTCGTCAATATAAATGTCCCAAGTGCGGTTTTACAGGGCCATGAAAAAGAGGCGAACCAAAAAATGGGTAGTGTAAAAGTTATCTACAAAGTTTTTCCCGAAGACGCAGTAGCGAGTTTCGACGAGTTGAAAGCCAAAATTGAGAAATGTTTACCCGAGTTTTCATCTATTGAAGGCTATGACGAAGAGCCTATAGCCTTCGGGCTAAAAGCACTTTTGGTTCAAGTGAAATTTCCCGAGGAAAAAACTGGAATTGTGGACGAGTTCGAAACAGAACTGGCAAAAATAGCGGGCGTAAGCCAAGTTCAGACGGTTATGGTGCGGAGAACAAGTAGATAACCATTCTGCACTCGTCGATCTCAGGGAAATAGAAACACGGTGACTCCCCACATTTTCCTTTAACATCGCTATTTGCTGGTTAATCAGCGGGTTTTTTCCATTCACCCATTAAAGTGTCATATAGGCTGTCGTCTTCTTCTATAGTTTCGTACCAGCCCAAGTTGCGGGCGATTCTCTGCGCAATTAAGTGATAACACAAGTGTATTTCCTTATCCAACACGCGAAAATAAAAGTCGTCGCACATGCAAAATTCAGCTTCAGGCATTATCAAGTAATCACGCTCTCGCCCAACAACTATCCAGACGATTCTGCCGCTTGGCCTGAAAACGTACTTTTTAACGCGGTTTTCTTTTAAGGCATCAAGGGCTTTTGTGAAGCGTTGACCAAAAAGCTCATACAGTACAGTGAGGTTTTTGCCAGATATTTTCCCCTCTGCTTTGGCTTCACGGCAAATCTTGTTTAATGCGTCGATTTCTGAAGAGTCATTCATGTAAGCACGAGCACTTCAATAGCGTGAAATAACTATTTTATGTCGATTGGTTCGCCTTTAGGCTTGGTTGGAGCATCAACCTTGGGAAATATAACTTCTAAAACGCCATTTTTGTAACTTGATTTAGCTTCTTTCACTTTTACTTTTGCGGGAAGCGCAATTTCCTTATAGTACTTGTACTGCGCTGCATCCACGCTGATTTCAAGGGAATCTTCAGTGCCTCTAAGTTTTATATCGCTTTTTTCTACGCCAGGCAACTCTACGACCACACGAATCTCACCGTCTGTTTCAATAACATCAACAAGCGGTTCACGTTCTTCCTTAACCTGTGGACCTTGAAGGCTTTTCTTTATATTGCCAAATTCGCGGATTTCAGGCTTGCCGTCAGGACCGATTTTCATGCTATAACCGTAAACGAAAGGCCCAAATTCCTTCACGGTGCTTCCATCTGGAAGCTTACGCTCTTTAACATACTCCTTAGGAACCTTTTCAGTGAATATGCGAAACTCTTCTTCTATGCGCTTTTCCATTTCACGAAACATGCGATCGATATCACCGAAAAACGGATCATTAGCTAAAGGATAACGGCGACGCTTAAACCATTCTGGATAATCCTCATCATCTGATGACACGGTTTTCACACCTTAGTAATTTGAGGTTATCCGTTTCTATAAGTGTTGTGCTGTTTATTCAGCATTTTTGCTTTGTGAAATTACCAGCCGCAAACTAAAGCATGGACCACAGCCGATTTTTCCCTATGCATACTATGCAAAGACCTTGCGGTGGCAGAGAAAAGACACATGCCCTTAAAAGCGTATATTGAACGTTTCCTGCTATTTTGAATAACCCATAAAGGCATTGTCGGTTTTTCTAAAGTCTTTTTAGCTGGCTCAGAGTTCCGAGGTAAGTGCCGTCTAATAGGTAGATTTCCGCATTATCCAGGTCAAGGATTTTTGAACGCAGAATTGGCCCTATCATTCGTGGGTTTTGCTCCTTTTTTTGCGATACGTCGCCATTTATGGGCCTGCCGCCTAGGAAGTCGTTGAATGACGGCATTAAGAAAATTTGGGATGTTCGTGGTGTAAAGTTGTAATGTTTTTTCACTGTATCCTCAATGGTGCCTTCAACTTTTATATTGTGTTTTTGTAACAGTCTTTTGGCTAGTTGGTTAGTGTAGCATGCGGCTTTCACCCATACTTGCCTTGTTATCTTGAAGCCGGAAGGATCTTTGAAGACGACGACGGGGTGAACATGGCCCATAATTAGCGTTTTACACTTCAGAAGCATAGGTGAAGGCCATTTGTGACCATGAAAAAGACCGACGTCGCCAGCTATTGTGCCTGTTGCCGGAAGAAGTTTAACGCTTTCTGGCAGCAAAGGTTCAAGATTTGCATCGTGGTTGCCGCGCACTATAGCTATTTCTTTCACGTAATTTTTGAGTTGAACAAAGAAGTCAGGTATATCGCGCCATTCGCCTGGCTCGGCTGTAACTACCGTATATTTAACATCGCCTAGAATTAGAAGCGCATCGGGCTTGTGTTTAGAAAGTAGCGCCGTCAGTTTTTGCAGAAGTTTTGATGTTTGACTCAGAACATGAATGCCTCTTGCGTGGAGCGTCAACTCCCAACCTAAGTGTGGATCTGCGATAACAAGCGTTTTGGCACTATCTGCCTTTATCAACGCCGCAGGATGCGGCGGAAGTAACCTTAACATTTCAGCCTTACCAAACTGAGAATTTTTTTGTGCAACTGCTCATTTCCAGAAGCAATAAACTTTATCTTCTGTTTAGGATCCAAGTTGGCAGATAGCATGTGGCCTTCAGGCGCGGTTATTGTTCCACCAGCCTCTTTGAGTATAAGAAACCCACCAGCAATATCTGTTACTCGAAGTTTCCCGCGGATATCCACGAAAGCGTCGGTTAAGCCTTCAGCCACGTAGCATACTTCAAGGGCGTTGGCGCCAAAATGGCGTATATGTTTAGTTTTTTCAATCAAACTTGACAGTTGAGGTGCGATTTCCTTAACGTTGTAGCTGTTTAAATCTAAACCTATTACTGCTGCCTCGAGGGAAACAACGGAGGAAGGCGTTATTTTTTTGCCGTCACAATAGGCGCCTTTACCTGCTAGTGCAGTGTACGTAACATCATGAAAAAGATCGGTTACTAAAGCCGCGACGGTAGCGGAAAGCGTAGGCATTGTTGACACTGCTATTGAGGTAGCATAGAATGGAAGCCCTCGGACAAGGTTGGTTGTGCCGTCTATTGGATCAACGGTTACATAATACTGTGCGGGATTATCGCCGAATTCTTTAACGCCTGACTCTTCGCTTATAAGCGTGAATGAGCTACAATGCTGCTGCAGAACCTCAACTATAGCTTTTTCGGCTATTAGATCAACAGGTTTCATAGGGTCGCCGCCAGCACCTATGCCAAGAGCAGGTTCAGAGGCAGTTGCAGTTTCAAGATAAGACTGAAGCCGCGCTTTTACGTTATCTTTGCAGAGAACGAGAATTTTCAACCAATCAACTTGTGCACTCATAAAGGGCGCCTTCTTGCACGACATATGCGCATTCAACTTGATAGACTTTACCTAGTCGCTATCAAATTTCAGAAGAAAAAACTCGAGCCAGCGCGCAGCAACGCATAGCAGCCTTTTAACATTTAAACTCGTATTAGAAGCAGCGGGCAATTTTGAAAATATTGTTTTTAAATCGCAAATCTATTTAGGCCTACTTTATATATGTCAGTGAAAAGTGGGAGCTTCTTGGAGCTTCAGGACATAGCGGACTGGATGCGAAATTTCGCCGTGCAGTACGGGTACCTAGGAATTTTTCTCATAAGCTTGCTTGGAGCAACAGCAATATTCATCCCCATTCCCTACACAGTTGTCATATTCATTCTTGGAGGACTTCAGGATACAGCGGGCAACTGGGTTTTTGAGCCTCTATGGATCGCTACTTTTGCGGCGATCGGCGCGGCACTAGGAGAATTTTCAGGATATTTAATCGGGTTCGGCGGAAGAAAAGTTATAGGCAAAAAATATAAGAAAAAAATGGATTTCCTAACTAAGCTCTTCAAAAAATTTGGTCCAATAGCCATCTTTATCTTTGCCTTGACACCTCTTCCCGACGATTTACTTTTCATTCCCTTAGGCATCATGCGCTACGGGATAATTCAGGCGTTTATTCCAGCGTTGCTTGGCAAATTCTTTTCTAACCTTATAATAGCGTACAGCGGTCGCATGTCACTAGAGATTGTTAAAAAAATCTTCGGCTTAGAAGGCGAAGGAGCATCGCTTCTAATAGGCACAGTCATTGGAATAATCTTGCTGGTAATTGTATTTATAATAATGTTCAAGGTAGACTGGGAAAGACGCTTTGCAAAATATTTAAGTAAGACAGAAAATAGCACAAGCACCCCTGAAGACGCAACAGACAGCGAAAACGTATAAATTTAAATTCATCTTTGGATTAAAGGGTAATTTGTGTTTCTTTTGATTAAAGCGTATAAGGCGATATGAGGATGACTGTGAAAATCCTAGGTTTTGTGGGAAGTCTGCGTAAAAATTCATACAACAAGGCATTAATGCGAGCGGCTATTGAACTCAAACCTAAAGATGCAGTTATAGAAGTTTTTGATCTTGAAGGAATCCCGCCGTTCAATCAGGATTTAGAAAGAAAACAGCCTAAGATCGTAAAAGAGTTTAAATTAGCCATCAGAAAGGCAGATGCGTTGTTGATAGCCACGCCAGAATACAACTATTCCGTTCCTGGCGTCTTAAAGAACGCAATTGACTGGGCATCTAGACCATACGGAGACAACCCTTTCGAGGGAAAACCTGTTGCCATAATGAGCGCTTCCATCGGCAGCCTCGGCGGAGCAAGGGCGCAATATCACCTCAGGCAAATATTAATCGCCCTCGATATGCATCCGCTTAATCACCCAGAAGTAATGATGCCTTTCGCCGAAGAAAACGTTGATGCTGAAGGCAATGTTACTAATGAGAAAACAAGGCAAGTAATACGGGAAATGCTAAAAGAGCTAGTAGAATGGACAAGAAAGCTGAAAGCAAATGAGTAAATGCTCAAATACTGCATAGTCTAATTGTCTGACGTGTACTGAGGAGTTAACACTAAAAATTGACAGAGGCCACTTTAGGATAGGCGAAAAAAGTGAAAGTAATCGCGGATCTGCATATTCACGGTCGTTACAGCAGAGCAACAAGCCAGCAGATGAGTCTCAGAGAAATTTCGCGCTTCGCGAAAGTTAAAGGGGTAAACCTTGTTGGAACAGGTGACTTCACGCATCCAAAATGGCTCAAAGAAATAAAGGAAACATTAGTTCCAGAAGAAGGCACAGGTCTTTACAAAGTTTCTGGCGAGACGGAGCCATATGTGCATTTTATGGTGACAACGGAAGTCTGCACCATTTTCAATTTTGAAAACGAGACTAAAAAAGTTCATCATGTTATTCTGACGCCGAGTGTGGAGACTGCATGTCAAATAAACGACGTACTCAAGCGCTACGGCGATTTAGATGCAGACGGCAGGCCCATGCTAAACATGACTGCGCCACAATTAGTTGAAGAAGTGATGGCAATCTCGAGTGCTAACATGGTTTTTCCAGCGCATGCTTGGACGCCGTGGTTCAGCATTTTCGGCGCTTTCAGTGGTTTTAATAGTGTTGAAGAATGTTACCAAGATATGGTAAAGCATATACATGCACTGGAAACTGGGCTTTCCTCCGATCCGCCGATGAATTGGCGCTTAAGCAGACTTGACAGGTACACGTTGCTCTCGAATAGTGACAGCCACAGCTTTTGGCCCTGGCGTTTGGGTAGGGAAGCAAACGTCTTTGAACTTGAAAAAATAAGTTACATTGAAGTGGTTGATGCTGTTCGCTGCAAAGATCCCGCGCGGCTCAAGTTCACAATTGAAACTGATCCTGCTTACGGTAAGTACCATTGGACTGGGCACCGTGGCTGCAATGTATCTCTTTCGCCGCAGGAGGCACAGAAGCTTGGTAATGTCTGTCCAGTTTGCCGCAGAAAACTAACTAAGGGTGTTGAGCAGCGTGTTGAAGAACTTGCTGACAGGCCAGCGGACTTTAAGCCCGAGAATGCGCCGGGTTTTATGCGGTTGCTGCCTCTTTCTGAGATAATTGCAGCGGTGTTGGGCGTGGATTCTCCTTCAACGCAGGCGGTTTGGAAGATTTATGATGCGCTTATAGGCCGATTCGGTGATGAGTACACTGTGCTTATTGATGCCTCTGCTGAAGCATTAATGGAGGTCGTGGAAGCGACGATTGCTAAGGCGATTCTTCAAGTTAGGGAGGGTGCGGTTAGCGTTACTCCAGGGTATGATGGGGTATATGGGAAGCTTGTTTTGGGTGATGCTGTTTCATCGGAGAAAGCGCGTCGTGGAAGAGTTCAACAGTTGAATCTTGCGGATTTCTGGTGAGTATGGACTTTGATGTTGTTTTGTGTGTTTGTGTGTTTAACATCACAAAGACAATACTTATTAAGTCGTAATATACGTGATAGTCCAACGGGATTCCTTTGGAGCCAAAAACCAAAAAAACAAACCAAATCTTCAAAATAATCGACAGCGTCCTAAAACAAGTCTTCGGCGAAGAAGCAACCTCTTTTATATACAAGTACATAGAACAAAACTACTCCTTACCTAAAAATAAATTTTCAAACAACATCGACGCCTTCGCAAAAGGACTTGAAGAATGCCTAAGCTCAGGCGCCTTAGTAATTGAAAACAAAATATTGGAAGATCTTGCAGCCGTCTACGGCGCCCCCAATAAAGTAAAGTTTGAAGGGCAATATGATTTTGCCAACCAAATGAAACTCTTAACACAAAGAGCGTAGCAACCCACTTATTTACAGCAAACGCGCATTAAATTTCCGAGACACTTTTAAGCGAAACAAAACTATTTTATTTCCTTAAACCAATTACTCAGCTTTAACCCCACTACAGAAGGTTAAGCCGCCTATGGAAGAAGTTCTATCAAAAATAAATGACCTCGCCGTCCAAAAATTCGGCGCTGAATACGCTGAAACTCGCGCGCAAAAAATTAACAAAACAATGCTAACCTTGAAAGAAGGGCGTGTTGAAGCAGCTAAGCAAGGTATCGAAAGCGGAGTCGCATTACGTGTGCTTGTTAACGGCGGCTGGGGCTTCGCTTCAGTCGGCTCTCTAAACACTGAGACATTAATAAGCGCCGTTTCTGACGCTTGCAGAATAGCGAAAACCGCGAGCACACGGTTGAAAAATCGGATAAAGCTTGCAAAAGCCAAAACAGTGGAAGACAATGTCCAAGTGAAACCAAGGAAAAACCCGGCTGAAATTCAAATGGAAGAAAAAATAAAAACCGCTTTGGCAGTGAATAAAGCCACATTAGAGTATGACAAACGAGTTAAAAGCTGCACCATAGACTATTTGGATTTGACCGGCACAAGCTATTTCGTGAACAGCAACGGCACACGCATAAAACAAGATAAGCTATATGTTTGGTCAAGAATTACCGCTACAGCTGCGTGCAACGGCGTTTTCACTTTCAGCAGAGAAGAAATAGGCTCTACAGCAGGCTACGAAATATTCGATGAGAACTCGCCTGAAGCTATAGGTGAAAAAGTGGCAAAGCGTGCAATCGAGCAGTTAACCGCTAAACCCCCAAAAGGCGGCAAATTCCCCGTAGTTTTGGGACCAAACGTTGTAGGCGTTTTCGTCCACGAAGCCTTCGGACACCTCGCCGAGGCAGATTTAGCATTGTCCGGTGGCGTGCTGGCAGAGAATCTTGGAAAGAAGATAGGGTCAGACATGGTTACTTTTTATGATGACGGCACAATAGACGGCGCCTTCGGCTCTTTCAAATACGATGATGAGGGAATACCAGCCCAAAAAACACTTCTCATAAAAGACGGCGTAGTAACGGGTTTAATGCATAACCGTGAAACCGCTCAAAAGTTTAATGCTGAACCAACAGGCAACGCAAGGGCAGAGGATTTTCGAGTAGAACCCATTATCCGAATGCGCAACACATACATGGCGCCGAGAGACCACACATTCGAAGATTTATTAGAAGGCATACATTCAGGCTATTACTTCAAAAGTTTCAGAGGCGGTCAAGCAAATTTAGATGGAACATTTCAAGTAGGCATACAAGAAGCCTACGAGATAGTTAATGGCGAAATAGGCAAGCCTGTCCGTAACGCTTCCATAAGCGGAAACACTCTTGAAACACTCTTTAAAGTTGACGCCGTCGGAAAGGATTTTGAGTTATGGCCTGGCCGCTGTGGGAAAGGGCAAACGGCTTTTGTATGCGACGGTGGTCCACACATCAGAGTTAAAGAGGTGATTGTTGGTGGCAGTGCTTGAAAAAGACCAAATGCTAAATTTGGCTAAAAAAACCGTGGACATGGCCTTAAGATGTGGCGCCAAGGAAGCTGAAGCCTACGTTTACGAGGGCCAAACCACAAACGTAGGCATAGAACGCGGCCAAATAACCAAAAGCCAAAGAATAATTGATAGAGGTTTAGGCTTACGAGTCATAGTTAACAGAGCGGTAGGTTTTGCATACACGAACGTAATAGAAGAGCAGAAAGCAATTGAGGACACGGTACTTAGAGCTTTAAGCGCTGCAAAAGCGAGCAAGCCTGATTCAGACTGGAAAGGACTGATTGATAAGAAAACTTATGGTAAAGCTGAAAAAACATATGACGATAGAATTCTTGAACTGCGCGTAGAAGACCTTGTTAGCGTTGCCTTCAAAATGCTGGATGCCGCTGGCGCTGTTGATAAGAGGGTTTTTCCAGTTGAAGGCGGAGTTGGCGCTGCTTACCTCTCAAATGCCATAGTTAACTCAAGCGGTGTTGAAGGCTTCGACAAGGGAACTATAATAGAATGTAGTTTAGCGACAGTGGCCAAAGAAGGCAACAGAGTGACGCCTGTTTGCTTTGAGTTTAATGCCGAACGTAGCTATGCCATTGATGCTGAATGGGTAGGGAAAGAAGCCGCACGCTTGGCAGTTTCTGCCTTAAAAACTAAACGAGTAAAAACAGAAACCACCAAAATAATCCTAACACAGTTCGCTTTACAGGAACTCCTTTATTTTACGCTAATCAACGCTGTAAAAGCAGATAATGTTCAGCGAGGCCAGTCTGCATTCAAAGGCCGAATCGGCGAAAAAGTCGCATCGGAAAACATCACAATCTACGATGACGGCTTATTTCCAGGCGGATTACGTACTGCAACATTCGACGGCGAAGGCGCACCACGCCAGAAAACGCCTATTGTGGAAAAAGGTATCTTACGTAATTTTCTATATGACAGCTACGCCGCCAAGAAAGAGGGCAGGGAAAGCACGGGAAACGCCGCACGCGCAGGATATCTCTCAACACAATTTATTGAAGCCACAAACTTTCGCATAATGCCCGGCAGCACTACAGCTGAAGAGCTCATAGAGGAAGTGGATGATGGCTTAATAATCTATTATTTGCAGGGAGCCCACAGCAGCAACCCCGTTAGCGGCGAATTCTCCGTAGTGGCTACTCCTGCATGGAAAATCCAGAAAGGCGAAATCGGGTACTGCAGCCGCGGAGTGATGCTAGCAGGCAACATATTCGAAGTGCTAAAAAACGTGAGCGCCGTAGCTAGCAATGAGCGAAAAATGGGGCAGTTGATTGCGCCGTGGATGCTAATTGAAAACGTTAAAGTTATTGGAAAATAAAATTAGCCAAGGTAGTAGCTATTCTAAATCGGTTTTAACTTTTACTCTAAGTCTTTGTAATCATAAAGCAGATAACGCAAGGGAGCGTTTTACGCCCAGAAGCTTTTGGAGTACTCGCCTAAAACAGTTTGGTACATCTGCTTAGTTTGCTGCGCAATCTTGTCCCAATCGTATTTCTCTCGTACTCTTCTATAGGCGTTTTCGCTTATGTAGCGGCTGTAATTTTCATCCAGCAAAACCTTGGTTATGCCCCATGCCAACGAGTCAGGGTTATTTGGGTAAACTTTAACGCCTGTAAAATCATGATCAACAATCTCTGATAATCCTCCTGTGTCAGAAACCACAACAGGGCTTTTTGCCGCCATTGCTTCCAAAGCCACAATACCAAACGGTTCAAACAAAGAGGGCACAACAGAAACGTCAGCGCACTTCTGCAGCCTAAGTAAAGTGGCTTCGTCCATAAAGCCTAAAAAAAGAACCTTATGTTCCAACCTCATACTTCTAACTATGTTGAGAAGCTGTTCTTTCATATATCCACTGCCAACTATTAGGAATTTGGCGTTAACTTTCTCCAAAATTTTAGGCGCAGCGTTGACGAGTATGTGTATGCCCTTTTCATAGACAAGTCTACCAACATAAAGCACAATTTTCTCTTCAGGCAACGCAAACTTTGCGCGAAATTCTTTTAAATTCTCTTTTTCAATGTCCGCGTAAACGCTGGCATTCACGCCATTAGGAATCATAGTCAGTTTGTCTTCTGGAAGCCCAAAAGCCCATTTGACATGTGAAACCATATAATTACTACAGCAAATTACCCGCCAAGCCTCGTACGTGAGCCAAGCTTCGGTCTCATGAATCATCCGTTCCATATTCGTATGAAGTCCATCTCTGCGCCCAATCTCGGTAGAGTGCATGGTAACCAAAAGCGGCTTCCTAAAAACATGCTTCAACCCAATGCATGAGGTAGCAACCAGCCAGTCATGCGCATGAAAAACATCAATTCTATCCGCTACCCTATTCACAATGGCTGCTGCTTCCGTTTGCATGTTCAAATTCATCAGGTAAACCCATGTGGCAAAATCTGGTGCAGGATTTTTGTAGGAATCTACCCTGTAAACTTCTACACCATCAATAACCTCATGCATAGGCGTATCAGGAAAATCGCAGGTTACTACGTACACCTTCACGCCGTTTTTAGCTAAGCTTTTAGATAAAAAGTACACATGAGGCGAAATGCCGCCTATAACACGCGGTGGAAACTCCCAACTAAACATCATAACGCTAAGTTCATGCTTCACTAGCTGCCCAGCCTCCAGCCACCGTCTTGTATAGCCCCAAAATATCCTTTAACCAAAAATTCGTGTTAGGTGTAACAACCCTTATTTTTTCCTTCGGAACAGCATGTATTCTAACAACCTCGTCTCGCATCCACTCTGATTTAACACAAACTTTCTTTGCTTCATAAAAACCCAACCACTCAATACTCTTTATCGACATGCTATAAGGCGTATTCGCTGGCGGCGCACGATGATCCTCTAAGCTTTCAACAGAATAAACAAACGGCACATCAAAAGCGTTTTTCAAAGTCACTGCTGCCGGTATAAAATGCCAATCATGAACATCAATAAGGTCAACCTGCTTGTTCACTTGATAATAAATGCTTGCCGCTGCGCGCTCCACCTCCTGATTTAAAGTCAAAACCCATGTTAGAATGCCAATATGCGTGCGCACCGGGTTCGCAACCCTAAAGACTTTAACACCGTCTGGCTCTTCAACGGCGCCAGTTAAAAAATCATGATAAGTAACCACATGCACATCAACTTTGTTCTTAACCAGCTGGGCAGCTAATAACTGCACATGCTCAGCGAGTTGCCCCACAACTCTAGGCGGATACTCCCACGAGAAAATTAAAACGCGCATTAGGGTTCACTATGTAAAAAGCGAACAGACTTTGATTATTCCCCTTGCATTAAGATAATAACGCTTCTTTCCTTCGTTATCAATGAAACTTTCAGCAAAACCCTCAGACTTGTACTGGTCAAGGATACCTTCAATTTCTAACTGATCCCGTTGCAGAACAAACGCTACTTCTTCGCCTCGTCTAGCTAAATCCGCCGCAGTAGCGCATAAATTGTGCAATGTCTGCAAAACCTTTTCTGGAAACGGAAGCTCCTCTCTCATGCAATATGCACCTTTAACTAACAAATAAATAATGAAGGCTTCACTTATAAACACATGCACGTAGTGTTTATTCAAAAGAGTTTAACTGCATCCTGCACTTGCTGACTCAAATTTCTGAATCGTTTCTGCACCACACTAATAAGAGCCTTGCGGAGTTTTTCCCCCCTCAATTTTGAAACACTAATTGCCTTTAGTTGCTCAGCCAAACCGTTATCTTGCAAGGAATACTGCACCCAACTGCTAAAGTCTCCTCGCATATTATGGAATTCCACTGCCTTAACATCAACAGTCTCAAGCGCTTTTATAAACCCCTTTAGGGTCCATGCCATAACACCAGTGTAATTTTCTTCACCAACATTCGTATAAAACAAGAAAGGCTCATTTGCCGTTAACGTCGCGAGTCTAAGCCTGTTTTCAAAATCAAATATTAAAGTGTGCGCCGCCACAAAAGCATCCATAGGTGACTGAAACGGGCTGAAATATGAATGAACTTCTCCTGGAGCGCCACCTGCAGTATACATGTAATATAGATGATCACTTGTTTGAAAATACCGCCACAATCTTAGAAGTTCCTCATCTTCAGCCTCTTTAACAAGCGGCTCAAGCCGCCTCAAACTCGTGTAGTAAGCCCATTGCATAGCATTACCAAGCCATCCACTTGAGTCCCTCTCGAGATCAGCCCAAGAAACAGTGCCCTTCGCCTCGGGAACATCAATTTCGCCTACTGGCAAATATTTACTGACGACTTCCGTGGGAGTAGCCATATTCAGATGCTCCCATTTCAGGATTTCTTCAGGTAAGTGCCGTAAAAAACTGTGTATGCCTGTTTCAGGCCAGTGATGTTCTCCAAAAGTTTCATAATCAGGGAAAATGTTGATGCAATACCCTTGAGTGTTAGCCAGCCACTGTGCGTATTTGTCTGCTGTTAGCGGCCATTCGCTCCACCATCTAGCCGAGAACCTGAAGCCTATGTCGTCTGTCAACTTGTAATTACGCATCAGCACTCTGAGATTTTTGCAGTCCTTTGCGGCGTAAACGTAATTTGGTGATTTTTCACCAAGCACCTTCTCCACGCCCTCCATGAAAATTCCCTTATATCCTAAAGCCTCTATAACGTGCGCTATGGCATTATTGTAAAGTAATTCAGTGTTTTCAAAAAAGACAGGCACACATCCAAGCAAACTCTGCATTGTTTGCTGATGCAATTTAACCTGTTCAATAAACTCGCTTTTGTCTGGATAAAGGCTGGAAACAGAATGGTAATATGTTTGATTTAAAAATTCCACACAGCCCGTTTCAGCAAGCTGCCGAAAAGTTTCCAAAAGATCTTTATCAAACATTTCACATTGCTCCAGAAAAACACCTGACAAACTGAAAGAAACCTTAACCTTCTTCTTTTGCTTCTTGTGCTTGTCAATTAGCTCTAATAAAATCTGGTTTGACGGAAAGTAACATTTTTTGGCAGCACGCTTGAAAATTTTACGATTCACATCAGTATCAAAATAATAGGCAAATAATTCTTCTTTCTTTAAACGCTTGAAAACTTTGTTCTCCCAAAAAAGATCTCGCTTCAACCTGTGCGGTTGATGAACCTCAAACACAAACACTACATCAGGCAAAATACGCCACCTCTTCAGTAATAACTATTAAACACGGCACTTATCTCCTTTTTAACATCCTTGTGCACTAAGTGTTAATTAACAGTTTATCGACGATAGATCCATTAATAATTTGTCACATTAAGTCCCTTAAAAACAAAGATAAAAAAGGCAACTGCATGCTATCGAACAACAAATTCAAACAACAAGATCTGCTAAGTCCACACTATGTTCGTAGATCTGTCGTAAAAAGGAAGCTGTAGCTAAGATTTGAGGCATAACCGCTACAGGTTGAGATTTAGCAACTTTTTCCACATCAGCGAAAAACTTTTGAAGCTGTTCACTCATGTTCCGCACATTTTCAGCCAAGGCAATATCTTTATTTATGAACGCTTTTACGGCTTGTTCTTGCGCAGCATAACAAAGCGCGTGCAAATCAGCAAACAACTTTTGAAGTTCTTCAGAGAATCGGGCAGTATTTAGTTCTATCGTTTTCGTTGCTATTTGCACACATGCGTCACCAATAGATTCTATTAAGCTTGCGGCTAAGCGATAGTCCAAGCAGTCAATAGGAGTTATCCCGAGCTTCTCGCTTAAACTTGGCGCTTGAAGGATTGTACGTAAAATGCGAACTAACAAGAAATAAAGTCTGTTGCTCTCATTATCACGGGCAATAACGCTTTTGGCAAGCTGTAAATCTCCATTGATAAAGGCGGCAGTAGCATCACGATTCATCCCTGCCACTATAGCATAATTTCGCCTCAAGATCTTTTCAGGAGGAAAACCAGAAGGCTCCAGCAAACATTGAAGAACTAACTGAGAGTAACTCTCTTCAATTATCTCCAAGCCAATCAGAGAACTTGCAGTCGCCTTAACAACATTTCTAACTTCAACGTCAATACTCGTCTTTGCTTCAATGTTAATTACATCAAAGCCTAAAAGATAACGGCTAATTATTTCACGGCTTAGATAGGGCCCTACACTTAAATTCGCAACTCTTGGTAACGGTTCAGCACCATATTTGGCATCAATGAGAAGCTTACCATCATTCGTCTCATTCAGAGCAACTAAAGTGCCTTTTCGCAAACCATGGTGCTCAGCCCATGAACGAGGTAAACAAACAAAAAAGGTACCAGTACGGGTACATTGTACCTTACGTAATTCTCCCATATAGATCTCCTTCATAAATCTCGTTTTGGTGATAACGTATCTAAATAAGAAAACGCATATATAAATTTGAAAGGAAATGTTGGAATTTAATGGTATATGTGTAATTGGCATAGATTTGGCAGCATTGAGCAAAAACCCTACAGGGTGGGCACTACTAAAGGGAAAGGCGTTAGAAACAAAGTTAATCCACAAAGATAACGAAATTTTAGAAAACATAGTAAGGTGCCGCCCAGCACTTATCGCCATAGACGCGCCGTTACACCTTCCAAAGAAAGGCAACTTTTTTAGAAAGGCGGAAAAAGAAATGCTGAGAAAAGGCTACAGAGTATTTTCTCCAAGATTTCCCACCATGCAGAAACTCACTTTAAGATCAATAAAGTTGAATAGACTAATAGGAGGAAAAAAGTATAAAACGATTGAAGTACATCCGACCGCAACCCGAAAAGCCTTGGGAATGCCATTAAAAGACTGGAAGGCAATACAAGAGATATTTAAAACTCTTGGATTGGAAGGAGAATTGGAAACACGCGCACTAACGCCCCATGAAATCGATGCAGCCACTGCAGCCCTAACAGCCGTTCTCCATTTGAAGAGGCAAACGGAAAGGGTAGGTAACCATGAGGAAGGCTACATAACTGTTCCGAAAAAAGGGAATTGGAGAAGCATTATATGAACGAACAAGAGAAACTGCAAAGAGCCGTTGAAGCAACAATTGCAGCAGGGTATCAGTTAAGTAGCGATGCCTTTGAGTATTTACACTATGTCTCTGCTATGGATGATCCTACTATCATAATAAGCAACGCATTACAAAGATTAGAAGAATTACCTGAAAAACCATTATTCATCGACAGAAGCCTTTTGGAAGCGCTGTTTAGACAAACAGAGAATACGAAAGAAGAACAAAGCGAAATTCAGAGCGAAAAATTTGAGCCACCACAGCAACATCTAACTGAAAGCGGAAGCCCCTTCTATTCTTATGCAAAGGATGTGGAAGCATCCATTAAAATTATAGAGGACCCTACAAGTAAGCTTAGTGCTAACGGAACAGTTGAAGATTACCTCAAATATTTTCAGGACAGATTTAAACGAATTGAACGGTTATTAAGGCAAAGGCTTGACGTTAAAGCTGCAACACCTATAACAGAAGCCTTAAAGTCTCCAGTTAAAGCCAAACTTAAAATAATTGGTATGGTGACTGAAAAAAAAGAAGCAAAGCAGAACATAATTTTGACAGTTGAAGATCTAGAGGCACTTGCCACCGTTTTAGTTCCTCGAAATGCTTCCGAGGAACTACACAAAAAAGCCCAGCAGCTACTTCCAGATCAAGTTGTATGTCTAGCTGTAGTGAAAACAAGAAGCAAATTTCTTTTGGCTGAAGACATAATTTTTCCAGAAGTAGACCAGAAACCTAGACGCAGGGCGTCAGAGCCCGTCTACGCAGTGCTTACTTCAGACATCCACGTGGGCAGTGCAAAGTTTAATCGCGACGCCTTTAAACGCTTCATTCTATGGCTCA
Organism: Bathyarchaeia archaeon; assembly: GCA_037481775.1. Lineage (GTDB taxonomy): Archaea > Thermoproteota > Bathyarchaeia > Bathyarchaeales > Bathycorpusculaceae > JAOAIV01. Next base: position 106,145 of record JBBFKZ010000001.1, on the reverse strand, counting down.
ACGGTAAATACGGAAATGACAAAATGAAGGAAATAGCCGGGCATATAAAATACTTGTTAATTGCTGGCGACATAATCGACGGAATTGGGATATACCCCAATCAAATGAAGGAGCTAGTGATAAGAGATGTGTACAATCAGTATAGGTTTGCCTCAAAACTAATTGAGCGTGTCCCAGACTACATAGAAGTTATTATTTCGCCTGGAAACCATGACACGCCAAGGAAGGCTTTACCTCAACCAGCAATCTCGGGAGAATTTCTGGAAATTCTGCAAAATTCTAAGAGAGTACATTCTCTCGGTAGCCCTTGTTGGGTTAGCATTCATAACGTGGAGGTTTTAATGTACCACGGCCGCAGCTTAGACGACATAATAGCCACAGCGCCTGGTTTAAGCCATGAACATCCTGAAAGAGCCATGAAATTACTTCTTCAAAGTCGCCATTTAGCACCCGTGTACGGCGGCAAAACACTTTTGTCACCAGAAAGCAGAGATTTTCTCGTAATAGATCGCGTTCCAGACATCTTTCATGCGGGGCATGTCCACGTTGTTGGTCATTGTAATCACCGTGGAGTATTAATTGTGAACTCCGGTTGTTGGCAAGAACAGACAGAGTACATGCAGAAGCTTGGATTAAACCCAACACCAGGAAAAGTGCCTGTAGTGAATTTGCAAACATTGGAAGTAACACTTCTCTCATTTATTTAATCAAAACTAAATTGCGGATCAATTGTAACAGCCAAAAATTATGACTGTTAAATGAACTAGAAAATTAACAAGGATCTAAAAGTGCAGTAATTTTGAATTCGAATTTCTTAATGGATAGCCAATCGTAAACCGAGATAAACGGAAACCCAAATAAGTTACTGATCTGCGCGAAAAGTTCATTGCGTATATTTTTGAGAGCTTTTAGGTTTATAATCAATGAGGCGTCCCATTCGGTTGTCGCTTTCGAAAACATCTTTAATTAAAGTCCGCGAGATCTCCAACCTGATCTTTTTTGTGCGACCATACCGCCCCATGCTAACCACTTTTGCATTTAAAATACCCATCGCATCAAGCTCATTGATCAAAGTGCTTAGGCGGCGTTGCGTCAGAAGTCCTACTCCTAACTCCCCACAAAGTTCATTGTAGATGTCATATATTTCCCCGGTAGTAACGCTGGACTTATTCAAACTGTACACGCTTAAAAGAACCAGTTTTGAATGCAAAGTTAAGTTCCTCAAAGCTTCCACAACACGATTATGTTCAATGTGCCGCTCAGCTTCTCTAACATGCTCATCCAAAATCATTTTTGCCCCCTGGCGTTCGGCGACTTCTCCGGCAACACGTAACAAATCTAAAGCGCGTCTTGCATCCCCATGTTCAGCAGCAGCTAATGCAGAGCAAACGTTCAAGGCAGCTTCGGAAAGAACACCATCATAGAAAGACAATTTGGAACGTTCAAGAAGAATATTCCGCAATTCGCTTGCATCATAAGGTCTAAAAACTAACTCTTCTTCGCTGAGAGAACTGAAAACGCGAGGATCAAGAAATTCCTTTAAGCGAAGATCATTAGAGATTCCAATAATTGAAACTTTGCTTTTGTTTAATGTCTCATTTATTCTGGTTAACTCATAGAGCAGTTGATCGCCTCGATTTTTAATTAAAGCGTCTATCTCATCCAAAACTACAATAAAAATTGTTTTTGCTGCATCTAAACCTGCTCTAAACCTATCAAAAACTTCATCAACAGACAACCCAGTGAAAGGCACGCTTATACCAACGCTTTGACATAGACTCGCGAAAACGCGATATTCAGAACCAGTCATCCGGCAGTTCACATAAGAAAATTTGACAGGAACACCATACATCTTTGCTTTGGTCTCTAGATGGCTTAACACATATTTAGCTACAGCAGTTTTGCCTGTCCCAGTATTACCGTAAATGAAAATGTTAGAACATCTTGCGACTTTCAAAACAGGTGCAACTATTGTTCCGAGAAGTCGTATTTGCTCTTCTCTATGGGGTAGCTTATCAGGAAGATAATCATGCCTTAAGACCTCACGATCCTTGAAGATTTGAGTGTTATTCACGAAATTTTCGAAGACATCGTCAAGTATCTTTTGATTACCCATGTTACCCCCTCCTTTTCAGCGGCACTACCTTTATTTCAAGTGGAGCAGATAAAGTGTATAGTATAAAAAAATAGTTTTAGTATTCAATAATCCTAAAAACTAATGAAACTTTGAGGTTATATTCGCTTAGATGCGGCAGACACGCACCCCAAAATTTCCATTGGAAATATACTCTATAATTATGTAATATTTGTGATTTATTATTATAATAAATATACTCTGCGGGGTAATATGAAAGTTAGTATATTAATAATTGTGATTGAAAATTTTAGATAAACTTTTCCACATTTTTCTTCCGACTTTTATGCTTACTTTGTTACATTTATTTTTCGAAAGGAAATGAAGGGGTGACTGTGTTCGAATGAATTTTAAATGGATACATTGACTTGTTTCGGTATAACGAATCAAACTCTTGACTATTTTATTTGGTACAAAAAAGTAATTATCACCCCAACATGTACTGTTTTGTTTCCTTCTTCTTAACTTTACTTTTTTTACCTTCACATTTTTGTGAAGGCCATGTGAAATTACACCAAAATTGTTGTTTATTTGCCTGTATTTTTATAAAATTGCCGTTTTCTTTGCTTATTTTTTGTGAAAGTGGCACCCCTACACTTCTATTGGAAATAACGAATGATAATGAAGTTAAATTTATTTTTCTTTTTTACAATACCGTGAAGCTTGTAAAGCTAAATAAACTGCAAATTTTGGTTTTTTAAACAAACAAGCCGTTTTTATGGCTTTTAACTTTTTGTCTTTTAACCATAACAGCTATAAGTTGTGAAGTGTAAAATTTGTGAACAGCACTTAGGTGTACTCTGTAATGCCTGCGCGGAAAATGCGTGTAGAGCTATTCGATAGCGAAGGCAATCGTTACACTATTGCTTTTGAAGGCCAAATCACCAGAGAAAAAGCTCTACACTTGTTGGATCTTGTGGAATTATTAGGCGGCATGCCAAGTGAAGAAACAACTTCTGGCACTGGTAATAACTTGGCAAATAATAGTCTTTCTCGTTTCGAAAAAGTTCATTTTATTATTAAGAAACATTTTCCGATTATCTGGTTTTCTTCAAAAGACGTCCAAGCTGTTTATGAACAGGAACTTAAGGAGCCAATAGGCCTTAGTACAATATCAACTTACCTTTCAAGAATGGCGAATAAAGGGTTGCTCTTGAGAACAGGCGGGGCAAATAGTCTAAAATATAAAGTTGCACCAAATGTTCCTCAAGCTACCATAAGACAACAGTTTAAGTAAAATCCATCAAATATAATTCCTTCCGCTATACACATAAAGCATAAAGCTGCGTTTTGCGTCTTTAAAATATTGTTTCGGTATAACGTTTAGGCGAGTCGATGAATCAAACTCTTGAACCAGATTTAGCAGAAATGGAAAAGAAACTTAAATGTTACGTTGACAGGGGCCGAGTTGCCAGTGGAGCGGAAATAATCGAGGAGCCACTATTCTATGTTAAACCGGATCCTGCTTTAATAAAGCCTTTACAACCCTTAGCAGCCTTCACTGGAAGTTTTATAGCTGTTGATTGCTCGACACGGACACTAAAAAGAGCTAACAACTGGGGCGTTTATTTGATGCGTGTTGCTAGCGTTTCGGTTAAAGAGCGCATGGTAGATTGGAGCTATTCTGAAAGAGTGTGCACCGTTGTCGGGGATGCACGCACACGGAAGAGTTACCTACAAGACTTTAGAATCGAATTAGAAAGCCAAGTTGCTCTTAATGCCCTTAAAAACGCAACTTCAAACTCCTCTCACGTACATAATGATGCACGTAGTATATACTTACTCTTGGACGGCGGCGGATATTTCGGTGGCGAAAGAAAATTTCGCGTTACGCTTTATGATGAATGCGAAAAATGTGGTATTAACCTCTTAGCCATTAGTAAAAACTCGCCTTCTTTGCATGACGAAAAAGGAAGAGATTTAATTTCTACTACGTACATGATGGCTCCCTATGATCTTTGGGTTTATCATCCGGTGCAAAAGGCTGACAAGGACAAAAGCTTGTACGGTGACATAGCAATTGTGAAATTATCTTCCGACAGTCCTCATGTTTTTCGCTGTGATATAATGGACTACTTAACCCAGCATGATATTTGTAAGCTGCTTTCGCCTTTAACTGCGGTATCTAATGACCCCCGGTGCCTCGGCTATCCAATAAGTCTTTATCTTGCACATGATTTTTCAGCGCCTTCAAATTCTATGCTGCTTTTTTATCATGAACAGATTGAAGAAAAACTGAAAGAGGCTGGATTGCTTGAGATACTGCGCAGAGAAGAACTTTCGTGCAGTTTTGCTGATGAAATTCATGGTGTGAAATATGCTTTTGAATGGGAGTGGTGGGATGGTCAACCTTGAACCAATAGGTTTTGTATGTGGAACTAAGGGGGACTCTGTCTCCTTCTTAGTTAATAAGAATGTTAACTTGGCCTTTGGCCAAATAGTTCGTATAGACTCAAATGATCGGTGTTTCTATGCCAGAGTAGTTAACTCTGAAAGTAGTTCTACACTCGAAACTATTGAGCAGTTGCGAGAGGCTGAAGGCAAAGAAGCTTTTGGACCATATTCCGCATATAGATGTGTAGATGCTATACTCTTTTTAGAAAAAAGAGACGGTCGAATACGTTCGCCTACTTTTAATCCAAATTACCGCGATAAGGTCTATTCAACAAACGAGGAAGACTGCCCCATTCTAAAACTATCTGGAGATCTTGAGATAGGTCATTTGCGCTCAGCCGATCAACTGCTCGGTTCAGTGGGAATAAATATCTCTGCGATTCCTCGAATGATGGGCATGTTTGGCATGACTGGCTCAGGAAAAACAAACACCGAATTAATTCTAAACGCTCAGATAATAGATAACAGCCCTAGAACGGTTGCACTAATCTACGATTTTGCGGGGCAACTATTAGAAGGGAAAGAAATTGAACCGAAAAGAGGCTTAAAAGATCACCCTCTTTTTCACAGCAAAGTACAATATTACTCCGCTAGAGACGGAAAAATGGTCGTTGGTTTACGAACAATAACTCCTGCTAGGCTAGACGCTCTTTTCCCTGATATTCAGCCGCCTCAGAGAAGACTTGCTTGGGCCTTGTACAAACATTTCGGATCAGCTTGGATAGAAATAAGCCGAGAAACCTATGCAAAAGGCGACAAGCTTTCTGTGCACGCGAATAAAGTTGTTATTGAAGCCCTCATGCAGAAGCTTTCCTCTTTGTCGAATGAACTTTTCCCTGCCACTAACACCTCTTTTGTCGACAGCGTTTTACAGAATGTTTGCAAAGGCATCACTTGTTTAATTGACATTTCAGGTCTTCGTTCCGAAGATCAAAAACGCATTGTTTGCTTATCAGCATCAGTAGTTGTGGAACATTACAAGCACATGTGGGAAGAGAACTATGATGCGTGGCAGAAACTTCCGACATTGCTTATAACTCTTGAAGAAGCTCACGAATTTCTTGATCCGAATAACTCCCGAACAATTTTTTCAGACATTGCCCTTACTTATCGCAAATATCGTGTTGGGCTTAACGCCGTGACGCCGAGGCCATCCAGAATTACTTTTGATGTTTTTGCTGAGTTATGGACTAAAATTATTATGAAAACAGAGCTAAAGAAAGATAGACAATATCTAACTGAGAACACACCCTACATGGAGTATAGTGAAACCGAGATAAAGATGCTTGATGTAGGTGAAGCCTTGCTTATTTCTGAGCCCAAAATCAAATTTGCTGTTCCAATAAAAGTTACTCATTACCCTGATTATTTGGAAAAACGAGGTAACGCTGACTATGTCCTTCCCGATTCTTCTACCCTCTCAAAAATGAGCACACAGCTTAAAAAGTTGAATGATCAAGAAACGCCTTCTTTGATATGATCACACCTGCCCACTTTCTGCCTTCTTCAAGAACTTTTCCATTTCTTTTTTGACGCTGTATCTAAACGGGATTTTGCCTGTTTCTCTTTCAAGGTAGCCTTCTTCATAAAGTTTTTTCATAAGTCTTGCAGTATGCTCTCTGCTAAGACCAATTTTGTCTCTGATCTCAGGCGCCGTTTTCGCGCCCTCCGTTGCAAGTAGCTCTAAAACTGCCACTTCTGTGTCTGTTAATGCAGACATAGCTTTGTCTCTTCGTATTGGTATAACTGGCTCACTTTTTATTTCTGGTATTACAGCTGCTTTTTGCGCTTGCTCTTCTATTTCTGTGATTTTTGTTTTCAGCGTTTGGCATGTTACCTCAATATTGTTGGTTTTTGCTTCAACTTCTTTTGTCTTTGTTAAGATGCCTGTATAATTTTCAGAGAGCATTCGGAGTGTGTTTTCTATGACTGTCAACTTTCTTTCGACGGTCTCTACTTTCTTAAGGCTTGTATCTACCTTTGCTATATTTCCCTCTACCTTAAAGGCTATTCTATCCAAGTTTTCAGCATCTCGTTTTAATTCACGATTAAAACTAAGAACAATGTCCTCTATGATTTCCCTAGCTTTTTCGTATTCTTTTTGAGCTTTACGGATCTGTCTGTAATACTCAATTGACGCGATAACGGTTGCTGTGAGCAGAATAATTATCAGTGTTAGTAAACCTTCAATCACACTTGAACACGCTTCTGTGATCTACACGTGATTTAACACGTTGCATCACACATCACAGTTTTCCATGGAAAATTTAAGTTTTGCGGTGTCTTGAGCCCCGCCTTATCATGACATCACACATCACAGCATTTTCCTATTTTTGGCAATCTTCTTCGCTTTTAAAATCTCTGATTCTATGGGTTATTTTTAAATTCTGGGCCTATTCCTGCCTCACTATGCTGCCGAACGTTTTGGGTTCTGTTCCTATTTGACTGCTGTGATTTGTGATGTCACACTTCTTCTGCTGAGGGTGAAGAAAGCCGTTTTAGGCTTGTTTCAAGCTCTTCACGTATGATTTCTATGACTTTTAGATGATCTTCTCGCGCTTTATCTGTTTCTGGTATGTCTTTGTATGCGTCAACGTAATCTTTCAGTTTGTTGGCGATTTCAAGATATGGGTCAAGAGTTGTGCTTTCAAAAATCCCTAAATAGCCTAAAAGCAACACCGTGTATATTGATTTTATTACGTTTTCTTTGGCTTGTTTTAATGTCCTGTTAAAGGCTCCTCGGCTTATTTTAGCTTTTGTTAGCCTTAATTTGGCTTTTTCATCGTATTTTAAGTGTTTACCCGCTAAATTTTCAGCTAAAACGTCTATAAGCAATGTTTCGAGCTGCGTTTTTGTTAATTGACTGTTTTTGTAGAGTATTTTTGCAACAGGGTCGTTTAATGCCCCATTTAACCATGCTTGAACGCCTTCTTTTAACTTCAAATTCTTGTCTCCTGTGGCTTTTCAAATGGATACACTTTCGTATACTGGCGCCGCTTTTAAGCTTATTGAATATAGTTGTTAATTAATACTTTCAATAATACACGCTGTTCCCTCCTTAAAAAAAGGATATTTTGAAGATTAAAGTAAAAGTAAAGTGCTTAGCTCACTTATTATTCATTTAAAGCTTAAAATAAGTCTTAAAATCGTAAAAGAGCATAGAAGGAACGTTTACTTAAATTGCTGTTTTATTAAATTGCAAATTTAATTCATGCCCTATAACAAGTTCTTAATATCTGCTATTAACAAATTCAGGGTTCATTCCCTATCTGGATAAACATATTAGTTTTTATTTTTTCCGCCAATTCCTGAACCCTTACGTCGCTAATTAGCTTTAAAGACCCTAAAGCCCTTCAATATGTGACATCACTTATCACAAAGAAATCACGCGTGATTATACTTTGATCTTTCGAGATCACAAGAAGTTGTGATATGATTGTGATTCGTGATGTCTTGCTTTAGAATTAAATTGAATTACCTCTTATTTTATAGCGTTTTTGCTTGCCTTTTTAGTTCGTCAAAGAGTTCTGGTCGCAGATCTTTGAGCGTAGGAATGAAAGTTTCAGCAGCCTTCATGTCTCTGTAATCAACTTCGCAGACAATAAGATCTCCTTCATCGCTTTTTGCTTTTGCCAGCAAATCTCCTGTGGGACTTAATAGCCTGCTACCACCCCAAAATTGTAATCCATCTTCAAGTCCTGCAAGGTTAACATACGCTAGGAAAGCTGTGTTTTCCAAGGCTCTTGCCGCCGTTAGAATCTCGAAGTAGCTTTTACGAATAGCAGGTGACGCTGATATACATACTATCAAGTTTGCTCCCTTTAATCGAGTAAGGCGGCATACTTCTGGAAAGAAAACGTCATAGCATATGATCAATCCTATTTTTCCTATAGGTGTATTAAATGCGGCTGCTTGATCGCCTGAGCGAAAATACCTTTTTCTTCGAAAACGCTATGCGTTGGAAGATACATTTTGCGGTATTTCCCAATAACACCTTTTGGTCCAACTAAGACTGCCGCGTTGAATATTGTGGCTTTTGTCTTTTCGCTTAGTTCAGGCATGCCAAAAATTACATGTGCCCTATTTTTCTTTGCTATTTCCGTTACTCTTTTAGTTGATGGACCAGGTATTGTTTCAGCTAATTCGTAAATTTGATCATGTAAAACGTATCCCGTCAGTGCAAGTTCTGGAAAAATTACGAGGTCAGCGGCTTGATCTTTTGCTTTTATTATAAACTCCTCCATTTTCCGCAAGTTTTCTTCTTTGTTTTCACGTCTACTGCATATTTGTGCAAGCGCTACCTTGATTTTCTCTTTCATTATTTCACCTTCTCATTTGATTTTCAGTATCTCTGCCGCGGTATTCTAAAATCAGCGCCCACTGTTCTGTATTCAATTTTTGGTGCTAGGGGTAATCGCCTTTTATGTTCTACTGTAAGCCATCTGCTTTTTACTTTTTCAACAGTCTCTTTTTTAACGCCTAATTGCTCTGCTATTTCATCCGTTGTCATAAAGTGCTCAAGTCCATAAAGAATAAGATCAAGTGTTTCATATTTTATACCAAGTTCTGTTTCTGCAAGTTGATTGGGCCAAAGACCAGGCGTGGATGGTTTTGCTGCAAGTTGAGTTGGGATGCCTATGTGCTCAGCTAGTTTGCGAACTTGGGTTTTATATAAATCCATGATTGGTGCTATGTCTGCAGCGGCGTCGCCCCACTTAGTGAAGTATCCCATCATTGTCTCTGACTTGTCAGAGCTTCCGCAGACTATCATGTTGAGCTTATTTGCGTAATAATATAGGTAAATCATTCTCACGCGTGCTTTTATATTACCTTTGCAGATCCTGTCTTTTGGGTCAAATATGGGTATTGCCTGGTAGAAGTTTTCTAAAACAGTTGTGATGTCACATATTTGTGTTTTTAAACCGAATTTTTCGGCAATAACTTTTGCGTCATCGATGTCTCTGGTGTTATATGTTTCCTTTTCTGGAAGTATAAGCCCCGTGACCTTGTCCCCTCCTATTGCTAGACTGGAAAGCGCCGCTACTGTGTTGCTGTCAATTCCCCCTGACAAGCCGAGAACTATACCCTTAGCTCCCGCGTTCTCCATGTAATCTTTTATGAAGTGACAAATTTTCTTCTCAACTTCAGGCCAATTCAGTTCTAACGTTGCGGGTGTTAATTTCACTTATATATTCCCCCAAACTTTTCTATTGGTGTAAGCAAGTATTTAAGAGCAAGCATATATTAAAGAAAACGTAAACTTATCACATAGAAGCGATGCGTGATGGGACGAAGAAGAAAAAAGATTATTCGTATTCCCAAGAAACGGTTGCCCAAGTTCTTCTCTTGTCCTAAATGTGGGAAAGAAACCGTTAGAGTTGAAATTTTCAGAGAACAAGAGCGTGCTGTGGCAGGGTGCAGTAGCTGTGGTTTTCAAGAGGAATTTCAAGTGAAACCTGCTCAAGGCGAAGTTGACGTTTACTGCATGTTAACCGATAGAGTTTACAGTTCCTCAAAAAGTTCCTCTGTAAAGACCGGACAGGCTGCTTAGACAATAAGAGGTTTAAGCATGGTTGGGCCTATTGAACAGTATCTTCTCAAAAAAATTAACTCGGAAGGTTCAATTCACATAACCCTTATAGATCCCGAAAAAATGACGCCGCCGCAAGCCGCGCGAGTTGCTGAATCCTCTGAAATCAGCGGAACCTCCGCTATCATGATTGGCGGCTCAACTTTTGTTTCACAAGCGCACCTAGATTCCATGGTTAAAGCTATTAAGCGTGCAGTTAAGCTTCCCATAATTCTATTCCCCAACAATATAACAGGAATAAGCCGGTATGCAGATGCCATATGGTTCATGTCTCTTCTGAATTCTGTAGATCCTTACTTTCTTATAGGCGCTCAAATCCTAGGCGCGCCTCTAGTGAAGAAATATGGTTTAGAACCGATTTCAATGGGATACATAATCGTTGGTGAAGGAGGTACTGCGGGAATCGTTGGCAAAGCTATTCCCGTGCCCTACAACAAACCTGAACTCGCAGCGGCGCATGCACTTGCTGGGCAATACCTTGGCATGCACTTTATATATCTTGAAGGAGGCTCTGGGGCGAAAACTCCTGTGCCGCCTGAAATGATCAAAACAATCAAGCACTTCATAGATGTTCCACTTATTGTTGGTGGGGGAGTAAGAACTAAAGAGCAAGCGTTAGCTGCGGTTTCAGCAGGAGCGGACATAATAGTCACGGGTAACGTCGTTGAAAGCGATAAGGCTGGGCAAAAAATATCTGAAATAATTGAAGGCGTTAAAAAAGCTAAGCACTAATCGCTGGGTCTTTTTGAGTTAAAAACAGCTGATATGATTTTTTCTTTTAAGGTTTTTTCGATTTTTATGTTAGAAAGCCAAAATAACCCCTTTGTTAAACATTTTTGGCAGGAGTAGCGCTTGAACAGCAAAATTGGCATGACCCATCAAGCATACATTTATACGTTGGAGAACCAGCTCAGTCAATTGTATGCAATAAGTGATCTAGCTAGATCAAGGGGACTTGATCCCTCATTAAAGACTGAATGTGTTATTGCCCAAGACATAGCTGAGCTTGTAGAGGGGCTTGTTGGACCAAAAGGTGTGGCTGTGCGCATCCGCGAATTAAGCACTAAAATGCAGAGGGAAGAAATAGCCTTTAAAATTGCCGAAGAAATCGTCTGCGGCACTTTTGGTCGTATGGCATCGGAAGCAGCGGCAGAGCAAGCTATACGCACAGCACTTGCAATATTTACTGAAGGTCTTACGGCAGCGCCAATACAAGGTGTAGCGCAAGTAAAAATAAAGACTAATGCTGATCGAACTAGATATCTTGCCATATATTTTGCAGGGCCAATAAGGTCAGCAGGTGGGACAGATCAAGCGTTAACGCTTGTTGTTGGAGATTTTGTGCGTCGCTTGCTGGGGCTTGAGCGCTATAAGCCTACGGCGGAAGAAATTTCTCGTTTTCTTGAGGAGCTAAGATTATATGAACGCTCAGTAGGGCGTTTTCAATATCATGTTTCTGATGAAGAATTAAAAAAAGCCCTTGAGTGGCTTCCTGTTGAGGTGACAGGCACTGAATCTGATCCCATAGAAGTTTCCTCCTTCAGAAATCTTGAAAGAATCGAGACTAATCGCGTAAGAGGAGGGGCTTTGCGAGTTGTCAACGATGGTGTAGTAGGGCGTGCCCCGAAAGTTTTAGCTATAATCGAAAAGCTTGGCTTTCAAGGCTGGGATTGGCTTCGGGAGTTCCGAAAGAAATCAGAAAAAAAATCTGCCGGATTTATGGACGACGTAATTGCTGGCCGCCCCATTTTCTCTTTCCCATCTAGACGCGGAGGCTTCCGGCTTAGATATGGTCGCGCTCGAAACACAGGACTTTCCGCTGTGGGAATCCACCCCGCTACTATGCTTGTGGTGGAACGTTTTCTTGCTGCTGGCACACAAATGCGGCTTGAGCTTCCTGGTAAAGGCGGAATCACAGTGCCTGTAGACAGTCTTGAACCTCCAATCGTTTTATTGAATGATGGTTCAGTTGTGCGTGTTTCCCTTGAAAATTTTGACTCTATAAAGGACAAGATTGAGAAAATTTTGTTTTTAGGTGACATCTTAATTAGCTTTGGCGATTTCCTTTACACTAGCAAGGGGCTTTCTCCTTCGGGTTATGTTGAAGAATGGTGGGCTAAAGACTTAAAGAAGGTTCTTACCGAAAGATTCGGCGGTGACTTAACAAAAGCTGCTGAGGCTGTTAAAATTTCAAAGGAAAAATTATGCGCTTTTTATGAATCACCCTTTTTCACAAAACCCTCTGCGAGAGAAGCAATAATGTTGGCTGTAACTTTTAACGTGCCTTTGCATCCTAGTCACACGTTTTTCTGGTCAAATTTGGACTCATTCCAAGAAGTTATGTTGCTAAGAGAATGGTTGAACGATGCAGCAGTAACTCTTGAGGACGATTTTGCTTGCAAGATTGTTGGATCCATCGATCAAAAGGTCGTTCAAATTCTGCGAAAAATCTTTGCTCCTCACAAGTTTTTAGAAAACAAGATTATACTTGAAGGCGATGATGCTTGTGCCTTAGCTTTCTGCCTCGGCCATGGCACTTCGCGAATAATTGAAGATAAAGATACGTCTGTACTGAAGGCAATTAGCCTGCTTTCTGGCGTTGAAATCAGGGATAAGGCACCTACCTTTGTGGGTGCCCGTATGGGGCGACCTGAAAAGGCGAAGAGGCGAGAGATGAAGCCTCTGGTACATGCTCTTTTTCCAGTAGGATTAGCTGGAGGCTCTCACCGAGACCTTTTAGAAGCAGCAAAAAAAGGGCCTGTTTTTATCGACATTATCAAACGTAAGTGCCCTAACTGCAAGGCTTTTACTTTCAAAGTGAAATGCGTTATTTGCGGCTGTGAAACTGTCGTCGAAAAGTGTTGCCCGCAGTGTGGCAGGACTTTGAAGGAGAACACCTGCCCAACTTGTAAAGCTGGTGCTGTAGGATATCAGCGGCAAACAGTTAATTTTAAGGAATTGCTTGAAGACGCATGTGGCTTGCTTGGTGTTTCTTCGCTGAAAACTTTGAAGGGTGTTAAAGGATTAACTAATGAAGATAAGACTCCTGAAATTATTGAGAAGGGTATTTTACGCGCAAAACATGGCTTGTCAGTCTATAAGGACGGAACAATTAGATTTGACGCCACCAATGCGCCCTTAACACATTTCAAACCAGCTGAAGTCGGAGTGTCTGTTGAAAAGCTTAGGCAACTGGGTTATTCCTTTGATATGTATGGTTCTCCATTGACTGATTCTGAACAAGTATGTGAGCTTAAAATTCAAGATGTTGTAATTCCACGGAAAGCCGCAGAGTACTTTATGCGTGTCGCAAACTTCATAGATGAGCTTCTAGAAAAAGTCTACACACTCCCAAGGTATTATAACGTTAAAAGTGTTGATGATTTGGTTGGTCATTTGATTATGGGTTTGGCGCCGCATACTTGCGTTGGCATCTTGGGTCGCATTGTTGGATTTACTGAACTCAATGTTTGTTATGCTCACCCTATCTGGCATTCGGCTAAACGCAGAGACTGTGACGGCGATGAGGATGCTGTGATGCTAGCTTTAGATACATTGCTGAACTTTTCCAGAAGTTACTTGCCCGCGCAAATAGGCGGCATTATGGACGCTCCTTTGCTGTTGATTCCTTTTGTGAACACTAAGGAAGTACAGCGGCAAGCGCATGACTTTGATGTTGATGGCGCATACCCACTTGAATTTTACGAAAAAACTTTAGAAAAGGTCGACGCTAAACAAATTAGCCCCATTATAGACCTTATCAGTCACCGACTTGGAACCGAAGGACAATTTGAAGGGTTCAAATTTACCACGCCTATTTCGAACATAAACCTTGGCAACGCGGTTAGTTCTTATAAGCAGTTTAAGTCGATGATTGAAAAATTAAATATGCAACTAGATTTAGGGGAAAAAATTGAGGCCGTAGATGTAAAGCGTGTTGCTTTAAAAGTGTTGACAACTCATTTCCTTCGAGACATTTCTGGCAATTTGCGTGCTTTCTCAACGCAAGGATTTAGATGCAAGTCATGTAACAAGCGTTTTCGGCGTTTGCCTTTGTCTGGTAGATGCCCTTTTTGCGGTGGGCTCTTGACACTTACGGTTTATCGTGGTGGCATAGAAAAATATCTTGCAGCCGCACAGCAATTGATTGATAAATATGGATTACCAAAGTATTATGCTCAGCGAATTGCCTTAATAAAAGACGAAATCAAATTTATGTTCGATAACAAAAAACCCCGGCAAGTCAGCCTTGTTGACTTTGCTTAAGAAAGCTTTTCAACATTGATTGTATATTTATTTCTGGTGAACTGCTATCAAAGAAGCTTTTCATCCGAACGCTTATCTCCAGCGCGTAAAAAACGTAAAAAGCGGGCTTATAGCTAGAACAAAAATTCTAAACGCAATAGAAACCCGTGAGTCTGATACAATCTCCATAGCAAACGAAATTCACCTGTCTTATGGGGCTGTGATGTATCATCTGCGGCTTCTCGAGAATGAAGAGATAGTTAATCGAAAAGGCAAGCGACCAACACTTTGGATGCTTACAGGTATGGGTCAGAAGCGCTTAATCGATTAGGTAATGCAATTACAGGGTGCTTGTTGGCATTTTGGACATTTATAGTTATACTTTTTAATTGCGGCGCTTTCAAGATCAATACTTGTTATGTTGGCAAGTGAGGCTAGCCACGCAATAACGTCAGCAAACTCTTTTTCAATCGCTTCTCTGTTGTTTCCTTCTTCAATCGCTTCTCCTAATTCTTTAATTTCCTCTGTGAGCCATTTGTATGTGCCTTTTATGCCTCGTTCATAATCTCTGCGAAAGTATAAACTGCGCATCATCTCTTGAAACTCGCGTATATGCATATTACTCACCCGTTTTAGCTACACCTTTTATTCTGCTTCTATCGTTTAAAACTTCAGTATGATAGAGCGGCAAACTAGTTTTAGCTGATTCTTTGCTATATACTTTCAACAGCATACGCAACATTAATAATAAAGAAGAAAAACTAATAAAATTGTAATAGTATCCAACAAACAAGGTAAGTGAGAATGAGTAAGAAAAAGAAAGATGCTGCTCCGATGCCTGCTGCAAGCGCTGGTTTACTGCGCTTTTTTGAAGAAGAAACTGAAGGCATCAAAATTAGACCAGAGCTTCTAGTGATTCTCGCGGTTGCTCTAATAGTAGTGTCTGTGCTTGCTCAAGTGTTTTTCCCAGTTTAAACGGCTGTTTAGTCACCTTTTATCGTCGCGGCGGATGTAAAACTTCTATTCTTTGAACTGAATTAAGGTTTAAGAACAATTCGCTTCTTTCTTCGCGGCTTGTAACTTGAGGTATGGGCTGGGCAATTGTCGATCTTAGAACAATTGCCTCAGCGTCTGAAAGCCATATTGTCGGTGGCTCACGAGTCACAGCTGCTAGTGTACCTTCAAACCCGTAGGTTGGGTCTAAAATGACCCTGATTTTCTTGCCCAGGTTTTTTTCAAGCATTAAGAATATGGAAGGTGGCAATTCTTGTTCTGGCATAGTCTTTACTTCGCAGAAACATTATAATTAGCGATTTAGAGATAAAGCCCTTGCTCCCGTAATTATTGATTAAATCCATGACTCACGTGCAAGTTTAGCTTTACATTTTGCCCTGTTCTTTGACTGTTTTATGTTAAAAAATTAAAGCAACTTCTACTACATTATAAAAGAATATGTATCAACTGGTGCAAAGATTACTTCCGTACTTCAGCTAAATTTTAATAGGCATACTTTAATTCCATTACCGATCAATTAACTGGTGCATTATGGATATGTCAAATGGGGATCCACTTAATCACTCTATGAATATGGCGCTGAAACATTACTCTTCCATGTTTTTCCTTCCTTCTTTCCGAAGGTCAATCGGCGCAATAGCGGCAATCTGCATGGGCGTAATCGGGCTTTCTACTTTTGCTCTTTTTCCTTCGTTTGAAATGCTGTTCAGTGTTATCTCTTTTGGCGCTTCACTTTTCGCTATAACCCTTCTATTTGATTATGTAACGAGCAGAATAATCTTAAGAAATGACCCAATATATATTCTGAGAAGAACAATTGCGCTCTCACTTTACTGTTGGATTCTCTGGCTGATTTTCATTCTGCTCGGAGTCGCATTCGGCATGATATTCAATCCATGGTTGTGGATTCAGCTCTGCCTTTTAGGCTTCGCCGCTGTGCTGACATTGCGTGCAGTTGTATTCATTTCAACTTCTTCATCGACTATCTTAAAGCAATTATTTGCTTCCTTCCTTCAACCGTTTTCTTGCATCACTTCATTTGTGGTTTTTTGGCATACCCTTAATAGCGCCTTTACTTTTAGGGTTCTGCCTTTTTTGGCGATTTCGCCAATAGTTGGATTCGTTTCTGCTTTCGTCTTTGTTTTCCTCATTGATCGTTTGGGGCAGCGCGTGTATGGCTTACCCTCTATGCCTCTTTTCAGAGCTTTCATGCTCAACTGGGTGGTCGGGCTCAATCTTCCCTTTGAGGAATTTCTCGAAAAATTGGGTGAAGATAAAGACATTGAAGTTACGCTTTTAAAATTTGACTCTTATAAGCCTAAAGCAGCGATTATAGTGCCTCTTGTTCATCCTGGTCCCTTTAAGAACATTGGAAGCAGTCTTCTACCGTCCATGCTTAAACGGGATTTCGAAAAAGAGTTTGGTTGCGACGCATGTGTACCTCTAGGAATACTTGGTCATGAGCTTGACTTAGCTTCACAGGTTCAGAATCAGAAAATAGTAAGTCACGTTATTAATGGTGCAAAATTAGTTTCGCCTGTCGCTGATAGAGCAACACCCTTCGTTAAAGTTACTGATGGCGTTGTTACTGCCTCATGCCAAATTTTTGGGAAAGCAGTTTTTCTTTCTTTCACGCTTGCACCAAAAACTACCGAAGATCTGCCGCAGCAGTTAGGACAAATAGTTAGAGAAGAAGCAGAAAAATATGGTATTGAATGTAGCATAATCGTAAACGCCCACAACAGTATCAATGACTCAGTTGATGAAGAGGTGTCTTTAGACACGTTGCATACGGTTGCGTCCCAATGTCTTCAAAAAGCTGTGGCTTTGCCTTCTTACCCGTTTGAAGTCGGATCTGCTACTGTTTTCCCTAAAGAATTTGGTTTGAAAGATGGAATGGGCCCTGGTGGCATCACAGCAATTGTGGTAAAGGTAGCTGAACAGAAAACCGCCTACATAATTATTGACGGCAACAACATGGTTTCCGGGTTACGTGAAGAAATCCTTTCAGCTCTTAGGGCTTCAGGTTTTCATGCGAGCGAAGTTTTTACAACCGATACACATGCAGTAAGTGCTGTGGTCTTAGGTAGTCGCGGTTACCATCCTGTGGGAGAGATCATGAACCATAAAACCCTGATCAATTACATCCAGGAAGCAGCAAAAGCAGCGTCAACACGCTTAGAACACTGTAAAGCTGGATATACCCGCTTCGTTGTGCCTAATGTCAGAGTGATCGGAAAGACTCGATTAGAAACGTTATCATTGCTTGTTGATAAGGCTCTTCAAAGAGCAAAACGCATACTTATTCCAATTTTTGCGACTGAAGGACTGTTTTTAATATTGTTTCTTGCGTTTCTGTAGGTCCCCGCTCATTACGTTACATTCGCTACTCTGCTTTAATTCCAAGGAAATGTACCCAATAACTTTCTTTTTTCTCGATTTTATTACCTGACAAGGTGCTATACGTTAATGCAGAGGATACTGATGCCACGATAAAACAGATTTCAGAACTCAAGTGGTTTTAGATATTTTTCGCGGTTTTCTCTTAAGAAGAGTTCCACAAACTGTGCATTTTGTGGAACTATAATCAGCCATGTATTCTCTGCGGCATGCGGGGCAATATCTAACCCACTCCAGAAGGCGGCGAATCCCGAATGTTGCAAGAGGTGCAAACTCTATTCCCATTTTGGTGGCAACATTTTGTATTGAATAATCGTCCGTCACTATTTGAGGGATGTAGCCTGCTGCCTTGAACTCTAAGGCTAAAGCCAAAATCTGCATATCCGTTTCTGACAAGAAAAATGAGTCACCAACCTTGTTTGCGGAAGTTTTTACTTTATTTAAGTATTCTTTGGAGGGCACCTTGACTTTTAATTTTCTGTTTTCCACAGCTGTCTCGAAGCGTACTCCCTCCATCGATTTACTTCTTATCTCTTCTCTGACTTTGGGCACTGTAGCTTGATCTTCACTTATTGAAAAAGGGTCAAAGCCCGCTAAAAATGCTGAAGTATCTATTATCATGACTCGCTTGCTTTGGTTGCGGCTCTGAATTTTTTATCCCATTCCCCTAAACAATAATCGGCTTCGCAGACGACTATAGAAATCATCCTTGAACCTAATGAAGGAACTCATGTTTTTGGAGCGTGTAACTGTCAAAGTGGGTTCTTTTGCAGTTACAACTTGCCGGTAGTTTCCATCGATTAAGATCAGCATTTTTTGTGGTCTAATGACTTTGACAGTGACTCTTGTCTCTGCTGGGAATACTATTGATCGGAATACTGTCAAGGAGCAAATAGGCGTTAAAACGAATGCGTCTAATTCTTTATCTACGACTGGTCCTCCCGCCGAAAGCGAATAGCCAGTGGAGCCTGTCTGCGTAGATAATATCAATCCGTCTGCCTGACATTTTAGAATAGGCTTATCATCCTTGAATATCTCCATGTAGAGTACCTTTGCGGGTTCCCCTGTGGAAATAACAACATCATTTAAAGCATCAGGCATTGGTGCTTCTCCACTAGAGACTGTAAGCTTGAAACATTTTTCAATTTTATACTCGCCTTTTAGGCATTTTTCCACAGCTATGAATGCGTCTTTTGGTTCTACTTCCGTTAGAAAGCCTCGCACGCCCATGTTAATGGCTAATATTGGTGGTTCAGGTTTAGGTGCGGCAATGCACGTCCTTAGTATGGTGCCGTCGCCGCCTATCGTTATTATAAAATCTGTCTTCATGCTTGAAAGCGGGCTAAACTTTGCATTTGTGTCAATTTTCCCTTCTAATGTGTCTTCTATGTACACTTCTAAACCCTTATTTCTAAGGTGTTCTGTTAATTTTTCTACAAGCTTTATTGCATTTTTCTTATCGTAACGGGCAACTAGCCCCACACTTTTAAGCAATATTTTCACCGCTGAAGTAAATAGCGCTACCTTAAGCTATATATGGATGTTGTTTAAAATTGCTTTGAGTAAATGAAACCTTTGGTGAGTGTATGAGCAAACCAGTTGATGTTGGAAGTTTACGTGTTGGCGGCTACATGATTATCGATAATGAACCATGCCGCATAGTGGACATAACCAAATCAAAACCTGGAAAACACGGTTCAGCCAAAGCCAGAATAGTTGCCATCGGCATCTTTGACGGTCAGAAACGTCAGTTCGTTAAGCCCGTGGATAGCACTGCAGAGATTCCAATTATCGACAAGAGGCCGGGACAAGTATTTGCTATTAATCCAAACAGCATCCAAATAATGGATTTAGAGACATATGAGTACGTTGATGCCCCTATTCCCGAGGAAGAAGATCTGAAAGATAAGCTTGCCGTAGGCACAGAAGTTGAGTATTGGAAAATAATGGGCCGCGTTAAAATCGTTAGAACAAAATAGCGTTCACTTACAAAGTTTATTTCTCTGAACCAACATATAGTTCATGAAGCCAATGATGCATGAAGAGCCGTCTGAATTGTGAAGAAATAAAAGCGCTGAGGCTTCACTTTTCGCTGCAATATATTTATTTAAAGCCGCTTTAAGTTGTTTCTTAAGGCTGGAAACATAAATGGCTTTAGACCGCTTGGGCTCTTCTCTTTACGAGGCGCTAAAGAAGGTTTTCAAGGCTTCAGTTATAGATGAGGCTACTGTAAAGGAACTTGTCCGTGACATCCAAAGATCTTTGCTACAGGCTGACGTTAACGTTCAGCTTGTCCTAGGGATATCTCAACGAATAGAAGAAAGAGCCTTAAAAGAAAAAGTTCCTCCCGGCATTTCAAGACGGGAGCACGTGATAAAGGTAGTTTACGAAGAATTAACCCGTTTTGTAGGCGACAAACCTGTTCCAATAAAAATGGAGCCTGGAAAAAAGAAAATAATAATGCTTGTTGGAATTCAAGGTTCTGGGAAAACCACTGCAGCAGCTAAACTTGCACGGTACTTCCAGAAAAGAGGATTAAAACCTGCCTTAATATGCGCAGATACTTATCGCCCTGGCGCGTACGCACAACTTCAACAGTTGGCACAACAGATCAACATTCCAGTATTTGGCGACCCAAAGGCAAAAGATCCTGTCAAAGTGGTTTTCGAAGGGCTAAAGCAGTTCAGCGATAAAGATCTAATAATAGTTGACACTGCAGGACGCCATAAAGAGGAACAGGAACTAATCAAGGAAATGAAAACCCTTGAGGCTAAAATCAAACCTGACGAAGTTATTCTGGTTATCGATGGTACAATTGGGCAACAAGCGCTTATACAAGCGAAAGCTTTCCATGAAGCAACACCCATAGGCGCAATATTAGTGACGAAATTAGATGGATCAGCCAGAGGCGGTGGGGCTCTTTCCGCAGTTGCAGCTACAGGTGCGCCTATAAAATTCATAGGTACAGGCGAGAAAACCGAAGACATCGAGTCCTTCATACCCTCACGCTTCATCGGTCGACTCCTAGGCATGGGTGATTTGGAAACTCTTCTCGAGAAAGTCCGCGAAGCAGAAATTAAAGTTCCTGAGAAGAAAGCCAAAGCGATACTCAGCGGCAAATTCACCTTAACCGATATGTACGAGCAGTTTGAAGCCGTAAAGAGCATGGGGCCGTTCAGGAAAATCCTTAACATGTTACCTGGCATGTCTTACAACATACCAGAGGACATGTTGAACACGGCTGAAAACCGCCTTGAAAAGTGGCGTGTGATAATTCAGTCTATGCGTCCTGAAGAAAAAGAAAATCCTAAAATTTTAAACGCGTCACGAGTGAGGCGTATAGCCCGTGGCTCAGGAACAAACGAAAGAGACATTAAAGAACTTTTGAAGCAGTATGTTATAATGCGGAAAATGCTAAAAATGCTCAAACGTAAAAAGAAACTACCTTTCATGGGCAAAGGCTTTCCAACAGATTTCAGGTAGGCTCTTTGTAATGGATGTTTTAGAAAAAGCACTGACAATGCTTAGTAAGTATCCTCTATGCGACAACTGCCTTGGTCGCCAGTTCGCGCTACTTGGTTACAACATAGAAAATAAAGATAGGGGTAGCGCGTTAAAACTCGGATTAACCATGCAAGCTAGCGCTCTCGTCATGGCAAAGAACCATGAGGGCATTAAGAGGCTAAAAATTCTTGTGAGCAACGGCTTTTCTCGGCAAGCACAAGAAACATTACAGCATCTTAAAAGAAGAATCCCCAAAAAAGAGCAAGCAAAAATGTGTTTCCTATGTGAAGGCAAGTTTCAGCTTCTGGAAAGTTTGATTAAAAAGGCTCTTCAAGCCATTATAGACTATGAATATTCCACTTTTTTGGTTGGAGTAGAATTGCCTATTGCTATTGAAGAGCGTGAAGACGAGTTTAAAGCCAAATTCAGCGTGAGTTACGGTGAAAGTATTAAACACGAGTTTGGACGATTGTTAGGAAAAGGCATCTCTGCGCTAACAGGCAAAGAGGTAGATTATAAGCGACCTGACATAGTTGTAATAATTAACCCTTTCACTGAGCAAGTTAAGCTTCAGGTTAACTCGCTTTTTATTGCTGGTAGATATAGGAAACTTGTCAGGAATATTCCTCAGTCAAAATGGTTCTGTTCAAGTTGCCACGGGAAAGGTTGCAAAAAATGCGATGGAACAGGCAAGATGTATTCTGAATCAGTGGAGGAACTTATTTCCAAGCAATTTTTGGAAGCGACAGAAGGTGAGAACACAGCATTTCATGCATCGGGGAGAGAGGATGTTGACGCTAGGATGTTGGGTAAGGGGCGACCGTTTGTAATTGAAATTTTAAAGCCTAAAAAACGTTTTTTAGATCTAAAAGCACTTGAAACCGCTGTTAACATGCATGCTAATGGAAAGGTGGAGGTTTCCAATTTACGTTTTACCAGCAAAGAAGTTGTTAGGCGATTAAAGAAGGCAGAATTAGCGCAGAAAGAATATCGTGTGCTTATCGAATTTGAGAATGAGGTTTCCGAAGATGCCTTACGCCTTTTGGAGGAAAAGCTTAGTGGTGCTATGGTTAAGCAACAGACGCCTTTGCGTGTTTTGCATAGGAGAGCGGATCTGACCCGAGAAAAGTACATATATAAGGTTAAAGTTAAGAAGGTGTCGCTTAGGAGGGCTTTAATGGAAATTCGTTGCCAAGGCGGTCTCTATGTTAAAGAATTGGTATCTGGAGATGATGGAAGAACAATGCCCAACGTTTCAGATCTGCTTGGAAATAAAGCGAAGCCTCTAAAGCTTGACGTTTTAAACGTTATCATAAATGACTGTGCAAGGTGAAAAGTAATATGCGTGGTTCAAAAGGTTATCACACTGGAGCGCGTGGTATTCTGAAAAAGAAGCCACGTGAGAAGGGTAAACCGAAGCTTATTAAACTGTTGACTAAATACGAGCCTGGATCCAAGGTTATTATCAAGATGGATTCAAGTGTTCAGAAAGGTATGCCTCATAAACGTTTTCACGGCAAAATTGGTACCGTAATAGAGCGGCGCAGACGTGGGTATGTAGTGAGCGTACCCAGTGGGGACGCAGTGAAGGAGATAGTTGTTCGTTCTGAACATTTAGAGCCATACACAGGTAGTTGAATATGGGAAAGAATGAATTAACCGAAAATAAACTCACGTTACCGCAGGTTAAGAAGCTCTTGGAAGCAATCGGAGAGGAGAATCTGGATCAGTTCCAAAGGCGCACTTTGGATTATGTGAACAAGTTTTCTAAAGTTGACGCTGAGACAGCGGAGAAACTTTTGAAAAAGTTTGTGACGGAGTTTGGTCTTGAGGAGGATGAAGCAGTTCAAATTGTGAATTGTATGCCCGAGACTGTAGACGAACTGCGAATTTTTTTGGCTGGCGGTCGCAAGATAATTGAAACAGCCAAGTTGGAAGCAATTATAGCGCTTTTAAATGACAGCAGAACTGTTAAAGCTTCTTAATCGACTAAGAATTTTTAAGCAGTAACAGCCAATAAAGAATTGGACTTAGTGACTAGTATGGAGAAGCGATACGAAGAGTACGCTTACGTGTTAGACTTCTTGCCGCATGGGCGTCCAGGTTTCCGCCCAGCAGGCAGGGCAGGCTATCGAGCGGGAGCCCTAATTCAATGCATAGGTGAGGAGTTTTTCACTTTACTAGAGGCTCTGGTGAAGGAAGGATTGGTGCTAAAGCCCAATGACCGTGTATACGTAGGCAAGGATGCACGTGAGGAAGTTACGTATATTATTGGGCGTATTGGCTTTGACGAGTTGACGGCTGCTGCAAAGGCAGAACTTCCAAGCGTTATAACTCGGATAGTGTTGAATCGTGAACAGTGGTTTGTGAACTTTTTTAATACTGCACGTGCAATTACGCCTCGCATGCATGCGTTGGAGTTGGTTCCAGGCATCGGCAAGAAGTACATGTGGCAAGTCATTAATGAACGGGAAAAGCGACCTTTCGAAAGCTTTGAGGACTTGCAGAAGCGAACCGAGTTGCCTAATCCTGTGAAGCTTATAGCGAAGCGGGTTATGGAGGAACTTGAAGGTCAAAGCAAGTATCGTTTGTTCACGCGGGCGCAGTAAGGCGTAAATGATGAGCATTTCGGAAACGAAGCGTTTGCTTCGAAAATATCGAATTGTTCCGAATAAGCTTTTGGGGCAAAACTTTATGATTAATGCTTCGATTTTTCCATCGTTGAGCGATTATGCTTCGCTTAATAAAACTGATGTTGTGCTGGACGCTGGCGCGGGGTTTGGTTTTCTAACGCGCTTTTTAGCTAATAAGTGTAAAGCCGTAATAGCTGTCGAGAAAGATCCACGCATTGCTGAAGTATTACGTGAACAACTCAAAGGCATTAATAATGTGACCATAGTTAGAGATGATGTTTTACGGGCAAAGTTACCCGAGTTTAACAAGGTGGTTTCAATTCCACCGTATTATCTGTCTTCACGCTTGTTGACATGGTTGCTTGAACAGAAAATCGAATGTGCAGTTTTAATTTTGCAGAAAGATTTTGCTCGGCGCCTTGTAGCTGCTGTAGGAAGTGAAGATTACGGATGGTTAACGGTTATAACTTATCACAGCGCGAAAGTTGAGCTTTTTGACGTTGTTCCTAACTCGCTATTCTATCCTCCACCAGAAGTCGATTCAGTAATAGTGCGATTAGCCCCCTGGAGCATCGCGCCTTTCGAAGTAAAGAATAAAGAATTTTTTAGGCGAATGGTCAAGTATCTTTTTACGCAACGTAATAAGAAACTTCGCAATGCACTTGTATCTTTCATTGCGAGCACTTTAAAAATCAGCAAAGACGCCGAAAATTTGGCTATTTCTTTACCGTTAAGTCAGCAACGTGTGAGGAAACTGCCACCTGAAGTTTTTGGAGCTTTAGCAAATGCCCTTACCAACTAAACGCGTTTATTTCGACAATTACGTGTTTTTTGTTGATGAAAATGTATACGAACCCGCTGAAGACTCCTTTCTTTTCGCCGAAAACCTTAAGGTACAATCTGGCGAACGCGTGTTGGACATGGGAACTGGTTGCGGCATCCTCGGGATATTGGCTGCTGAGAAGGCGCAAGATGTTGTTGCCGTTGACGTAAACCCACATGCTGTGCGTTGTGCAAAGTATAACTCAAAGGTCAACAATGTGCGTAGTAAAATCACTATTGTGCAAGGCGACCTGTTCACATGGTTAAGTGAAAAAACAAAGTTTGATGTGATACTGTTTAATGCTCCTTATTTGCCAGAAGATGACAGCACAAGTGACTCTTGGATTAATTGTGCATGGGCAGGGGGTGCTACAGGACGGCAAATCATTGACCGTTTTATTTCCGATGTCCCGAAGTATTTAAGGCAGTCAGGTCATGTTTTCTTAATGCAATCTACGCTAGCGGATGTAAATGAAACTATGCGTCGATTTGCCCAGTATCGTATGCACACGCGGGTTTTAGCGAAACGTGATTTGCCGTTTTTTGAGACTCTTTTTCTTTTAGAAGCGTATATTTGACCTTTTTGCAGCATGAGCCAATAAAACGTTTATTTTGAATGTAGCCTCTCTTTTCTTCTTGTAGTTAAGTAATATGTATGTCTGCAGCTAGTTGGAACCAGTTTGGACCAGTACTTCTCACAACTCGAATAAACGGTATTTCAAAATTTACGCTTAAATCGCCAAGTTTTTCAATTATCTTAGACTTGGTCTTCTCAGCTGGGTGTTCAGTTTTGGTTGCGTGCTCAAGATCATAGTAATGTATCCATCCTCCTGAAGCTTTGAGCGCGGAAACAGCATACGGCAAATAATCAAGAGCTTTTTCGGGCAAGGGCATTAGCACTCTATCAGCAGTCCGCAGCAATCTTCTATCGACGATTTCTTTTGCATCGCCCAGTAATGGTATTACCTTATCATAGACTCGGTTAAGTCTAATGTTCTTTTGCATGAACTGAAACGCCGCAGCATTAATATCTATTGAAAATACTTTCAGTGCTCTTGAATGTTTGGCGATTATAATGGAGAAGCAGCCAACGCCTGCGAACATGTTAACTATAGTTTCGTTTGGTTCGACCAAATGTGCTATGCGCATTCTTTCGTGAGCAAGTCTTGGAGAAAAATATGCTTGCGCAACGTCAACAGCGAACAAGCAACCGAATTCTCTGTGAACAGTGCTTGTTTTGTTTTCGCCGGCAACCAGTGTTAAACCGCGAAGCCTAAAGTCTCCTGCCACAGGGCTCGTTTGCAATAATACCGTTTTCACATTCTTATGAATGTGCATTATTGTTTTTGCAACAATTTGCGCTTTTTCTGAGGTGTTAGGAGGTAGCTTGATTATGGCGATGTCGCCTATTATGTCAAAGGAATTGTAAACTTTGCTTACATCTTCAATGGAAAGAACCTCTGCAAGAGTTGTCCGTAATCTTTTTCTCAACCTTTTCCCTTCGCTAACTCAAAGAACATCGGAAACGTTTAAAAGCAAAATACTTTTCCTTTGTAGAGAGGTTGTTTCAATGGAAAAAACAGGAATCGTTTATGAGTGTTTAAAATGCGGTTCAAAAGTGCCTTCTGAAGAACTGGAACTTCGCGGTGGCGAAACAAAGTGCACTGTCTGTGGCTATAGAATACTGAAGAAAGTAAAACCGCCAGTAGTTAAACGCGTGCAGGCAAGATAAAGAAAATCGCGCAATTATTTTTTGCTTTGCGGCGGCTTTCTTTAAAACAGTTCTTTATCTCCGATCTTGCGCAGAGCTTTTCCTCTTAGCTTTATTGAATGTCCTATTATTTCTTCAGGAGCTTTTTCAACAGTTTTGCGTTTTACAGTTTCTCCGCAGATCCCTCTTGGCAACAAGCGTCTTTTAATGCAGAGTGCATATGTACAATTTGCCACATTGCATGCATCATCAGTCCATCTGCACCATACAGAGTCACGGCGGTAGAACGCAGCATTTTTAGCACATTTAAAGTGTTGACATAGAGGGGAGCACGCTTTTGTTTGAGTCAAAAGATACACCTCTATCTTTTCCATAAAAATTTGATGTTGTTATACACCCACACGCGCTTTATCTCTTTTGAAAGCCATATAAACTTTTTTATTCAAAATTCATGATTGTGCATTTACCTTTAACTGCCCTGCTTATTTTTTCTTTCTGTAAACTTCTAAAACCACAAACAAGATTATCACCGCAAGGATCATGATGCAAGTTGCCAATATGTTGCTTTCACATAGAAACGGCCCTAAACGTGCATATTTTGCCATTTTAATCTGTACAGTTGTGGGTTCAACGATTTGATCAGTTAGTGCCTCATAAACATTTTCTAAGCCGGTTGGATAGATGATTATCTGTATATTGCCTCCTATTATATTGTTAAATGTTGCAGTTCCATCTTCTTGTGTGGTCGCGGACCACGATCCCTTGTCTAAACTCTTAAGTAGGACATTTACGTTAGGAATTGGTTGCCCGAAATAATCAACAACCATCACTTTTAACTGTATATTGCAGAGCCTGCAGTAAATATCGTGTTTTGCGTCGCTGAAGACATCAATAACGGTTTCATATAACAAAACGTTATCTGTATAAATTCGAGTTTTGTATTTGCCAAATGTAGCCTCCAGAGTAGCTGTTCCAGTGTTGTCGGCAGCAACTCCATAGAATAATCCCGTTGTCGCTTCAAACATTTCTATGCGGGCGTTAGAAATCGTGGTCTTGCTGTAGTCGAATATTGTCAAACTGATTGTTTGGCTTGGACATATTATTATTACTTGCGAAATGGGTTGTGTTGTGAGAGTATTGACGGTGTTGTTGCCTCTGTTGAAAACCTTGCCGTAGAGGGACGCATTAATAGTGTAACTTATCCCTGTAAGAGTGGAGTTCAAAGTAAACGAGCCAGAAAGACCTGTTTGTCCGGAGACGCTACCAGTTTTTGATAGGCTTTCCTGCGTTGTAATATATTGGTATGTTATGACTATGTTAACGAAAGGCAACAAATTTCCATTTTTGTCTTTAACAATTATTTTAAGATTTGTCAACTCACAAGGTAAATTAAAGGAGCTTGCGCCAGTTACAGTAATGTTTATCTTACCAACTTGTACCTCATTCCAGAAAGCACTTACAATATGGTTGCCCTTCTCTAAGTTTAGAATGGCTATTCCCTCATCTCCACTCGTGCCGTTAATTTTCTCATTTGATACTTGATCCGCTGCTTCAACCATAATTTGAGGTACAAGCTCGCCAGCCAAGTTTAAAATCTTAAACTCGATTGGATAACCTGGTACAGAGAAAAGTTGCGAGTCAAGTACAAGTTTGGATGCGTTGCGCGGCGTTATGGTTATGTTGTATTCACCTATTGGCGCCTCGGGTGGAACTGTCCAAGTAGCGCTAATTACGCCGTCGCTTGAGGCAAATGCGTCTACAAAGTGTACCTCTCTATTAGTTTTTGTGTATGTAATTGTTATTGTTGCCGCTTCATTGGGTTGATATCCTACAGCACGAATCATGATGGTTTGGTCTCTGTGATATTCGCTTGAGTTAATAAAGCCGACGAAAAATTGATCGGTTGCCAATTTTTGTGTCTCATTGAAATACACTTGGTATACCCCTGTATAATTGGTGAGAGATCCTGAAGGTTGGAAATCAGTTGCGGGATAAGTAACCTGTGCTTGGGCTGTTCCTTGGCTTGTGCTTGTGAGTGTAATCAATTTTGAATAGGAAGTGTTGAGAGGCGTTGGAAGCATTACTGTTATGTTAGCATAGTATTGCGTATTCGGTTGTCCACCTGTAAGAGTAACATTTAGTACCACAAAGTTTCCATGTTGAAGAAGCACCGGTGATGGAGGTTTAATTGCTTTAATGTAATATGCGGGAATTATGTTAAAGTTCTGTGTAGTGTTTACGTTTTTGGCAACATCTCTTAACGTTATTGTGTAAGTGCCTCCTGGCATTTCTGGGATCGTGAAATTCGCGTTTACATTGTATCCCTTCGAATTGTTGCTGGCAACAAGTTTGTCGCCAAACCAAATTTCGTATTTCCCATCGCTTGTATCAATGGTGCCTTGTAGGTTAACGTTTTGGGCTACGACACCTTGCCCTTGAGGGCTGACTAAGTAAATATTCACACCGCCTTGTCCCTGAACTAATGGAAGCGATGGTAAGAGAAAGCTTGTAACCATTAAGATTAGGACTGTAGATATGGCAATCCTTTTCTTCAAATCAAACTGCTCCTCTGTACGTTTGGTGGTTTTCCTTATAACGGTTGAACATTTACTATTAAGAGAGCGCTTTAAACTTTGCCTTTCAAGTGAATAACCCTTTTAGCAATAATCTTTTATAGCTATGGCTGGTAGGACTCTGATTAATCTATTATGTTATTATTACTTTGTTGAAGAGTATTTTATAAAATAGTTTTTAATAGTTATATTTATAAACAATCGAGCTGAGTCGGTGAAAAATCTTGGAGACTTTAGTTCCCTCAACGTTACTGCAAGCGTTGAAAAAACAAAAGTATCATCTTATAGGTAAGCATTCAGCAGTTAAGAGGTGCAAATGGCTATACGAGACATTGGTTCATGATAGAGCTTGCTACAAGCAGAAGTTTTATGGAATAAAGTCGCATCAATGCATTCAAATGACGCCTTCTCTTTTTTACTGCACACAGCAATGTCTATTTTGTTGGCGGGCACAGAGTGGAGACTTGAAAATCAAATGGGACGAGATGCGCCTGCCCAATTGGGATTCGCCTGAAGAAATTTTTCAAGGGAGCTTGAAGATCCAAGCTAAACTTTTAAGCGGGTACAAGGGTAACGCAAACACAAACTGGAAGAAACTCATGGAAGCCTTCTCTCCTCGGCATGTTGCCATAAGCTTGACAGGCGAGCCAACACTTTATGATCCTATAGGCGAGCTTATTCACCTTTTTCATAACAAAGGATTTACCACTTTCCTTGTATCTAATGGCACTATGCCTGCTAAACTTGCGAATTTAAGCGAAGAGCCAACTCAACTTTACATATCTGTTTGCGCTCCAAACGAAAAGGTGTTTAAGCAGGTTTGCCGCCCCCATTTCTCTGATGCTTGGGCAAGATTAAATGAGTCCCTCAGTTTATTGGCGAGTTTCAGATGCCCGACCGTAATTCGAATGACACTGGTTAATGGTCTTAATATGACGGCTGTTGAGGAGTACGCCGAACTTGTAAAAAAAGCCAATCCGACATACGTTGAAGTCAAGGCGTATATGCACATTGGTTTTTCAAATCTCCGTTTAAGTTACGAGCATATGCCTAAGCACAAGGATGTTTACAATTTTGGGACGCTTTTGGCAGAGAAAACAGGATATAAAATTATAGATGAAGCTATCGAAAGTCGGGTGGTGCTGTTAAGCAAACTTGAAAAACCTATTCGTTTTGGATTTCTTTAACAGAATTTAAAATTGAATGGCAAGTGATTCAATTTTTTAGTTATATCTGGTAAGATTAATAATTTGCCTATGGAAGCAACGTGTGGATAGGCTTAAATATGTACTTGACCGCCCTAGTTTTGTATTAAAAATTTAGTTTAAATGGTGGTGAATGATGGTTAGTTCGGGAAGAGGGAGACTTTTCAGGAGAAAGGACGGTAAATACTTGATTTATCTACCAAAAGACCTGGCGGAAGACAGCATGTTCCCCTTTAAAGGTTCAGATTCAATATTTGTTAAAGTAAGCTTTAGGATAGGTGATGATAAACTTCTTATTCAAAAATGGGAAGCTCCTGAACAGACTCAAACTTAGACTTTCCACGATTTCTTTTATCTCCCATTTTTTAGAGTCATAAATAGCTTAAATAGCCACAATAGTAGTTTTTAAGGTGGTGAAAGTTTGGAAGAGTTACGAGTTATTTTACGTGAAGTGGAAACAGAACTTATTCAAAGAAACGAAGTGCAAGGTAATGCACAACAAAACATGCGTAAAGCAAGTAGTTTTTCTAAGCAGGCTATACTTTTTATTCATCAAAAAAAGTATGGTGACGCAAAAAAACTAATCGCAAGTGCGAAGGAAATAATTTTCAAACTTTATGCTTTAGCTGATGAGTATCCTGACATCATCTACAGTGGCATGTTTAGCGCTACGCTTCAAGAGTATGCAGAAGCTAACATATTTTTAGAGCTAATTCAAAACTCGCGGTTTGTTACTCCCAAGGAGCTCAATGTGCCGCCCGCCGATTACGTGTTGGGTTTGGCTGATGTTATAGGTGAGTATAGGCGCTTAACTTTGGATGCATTGCGTGAAGGTGATGTCGAGAAGAGTGAAGAGTGTTTGAAAATTATGGATGAGATCTATGTTGAATTGATGGCTATGGATGAAGCTTATATGCTTGTGCCTGGGCTTAGAAGAAAATGTGATGTTGCAAGAAAGGTTATTGAGAGCACGCGTGGCGATGTTACTCAAGAAATGCGAAGGAAATCGCTTGAAAATTATCTTAGACGCTTTGAACAAGTACATGGCGCAAAATGATCACTCTAAGATAGGGTTTGATGGATAGTGGTTGCCGTTAGCTATGCACAATTTTTCAGTTCAGCGAGCGCATAATGCACAGTTACGTTTATCAAAGAAACTCGTTTGTGAAGACAAGTTACCCGAGAAAATTAATCGCGTTGCAGGGGTTGACGTCGCTTATGCAGGCGAAATGGCAGTAGGTGCGGTTGCAGTTTTAGATTATGCTTCCCTTTCATTTTTGGAATCACAAACAGCCATATGCGCAGTGAGGATGCCTTATATTCCCACTTTGCTTTCTTTCAGAGAACTTCCGCCCGCGATTGCATGCATTAGAAAGCTGAAGTTACAGCCCGATGTTGTTCTTGTCGATGGTCAGGGCGTAGCGCACCCATATCGCTGTGGCTTTGCAAGTCATTTAGGTCTAGTATTAAAGAAGCCTACTATTGGAGTGGCAAAAAGTCGACTGATTGGTAAACTTGCAGAAATCGGAGACGATGTTTTTTTAGTTGACAAAGGTCAAATTCTAGGCTCAGTTGTTACAACACAAAAAGATTCAAAACCTGTTTACGTCAGCGTTGGCCACCTCATATCCATAGAAACAGCCATAAACATTGTTAAACATTGTGTAAAGCATAGCCGAATTCCTGAACCGTTGCTACTGGCTCACAAGATTGCTTCTAAAGAAAGATTGTTGCTTCAAAGCAATCGAGAGGGCTGAGGTAAATCAATCGGAAAATCTGCGAACATTAAAAAAGTTTATATTTAAGTGCTATTCTTTTTAGGGATGCTATGTTAAGCTTCGCTCTCATTTAAAATAATTGGGGGTGATTTGACATGGCCGCTGTACCTTCGGGATCAGTTCCTGTTTTAGTATTAAAAGAGGGCACAGGTAGAACTACCGGACGAGACGCCCAAAGAAACAATATCTTGGCAGCCAAAATAATTGCGGAGACTGTGAAAACCAGTCTCGGACCACGTGGAATGGATAAAATGCTTGTAAGTAGCCTTGGCGATGTGACGATAACTAACGATGGCGCAACAATTCTAAAGGAGCTTGATGTGCAGCATCCAGCGGCGAAAATGCTTGTGGAAGTTGCTAAGACACAGGATAATGAAGTTGGAGACGGCACAACTACTGCTGCCGTGTTAGCTGGTGAGTTGCTGGCTAAAGCTGAGAATCTGCTTGATCAAAATGTACATCCAACAGTGATTATCGATGGCTACAAGAAGGCTGCTGATAAAGCGCAGGAGATCATAAACAACATCGCCATTCCAGTTAACATAAAAGACGATACGCTGCTCGTTAACGTAGCATTGACTTCTATGAGTAGCAAGGGCATAACTTCTGCTAAAGAGCACTTTGCGAAATTGGCAGTTGAAGCGGTAAAACAAGTTACTGAAGAAGTTGATGGAAAACGAAAGGCAGACATTGATCTAATAAAAATCATTAAGAAACATGGTAAAGGCTTAGAAGAGACTGAACTTGTGAAAGGCATGGTCATCGACAAAGAAGTTGCCAGCTCACAGATGCCCAAGTTCGTGGAAAACGCGAAAATAGCCTTGCTTAACACTAAGCTTGAAATTGAAAAGACAGAGTTTGACGCCAAAATCAACATTGAATCACCTGAGCAAATGAAGCTGTTCCTAGATGAAGAAGAGCGCATGTTAAAAGAGATGGTTGAGCAAGTCAGCAAAACAGGCGCAAATGTCCTATTCTGCGAGAAGGGTATTGATGATTTGGCGTTGCATTTCTTGGCGAAAAAGGGCATACTTGCGGTTAAAAGCATAAGCAGTAGCGACATGGAAAAACTGGCGCGTGCTACTGGCGGCAAAATCATTACAAGTCTAAAGGACCTCACGCCTGATACACTTGGTGAAGCAAAAGTTGTTGAAGAGGTCAAAATTGGCGACGACAAGCTTGTTTATGTGCGTGAGTGCAAGAATCCCAAGGCAGTCACCATCGTGATCCGCGGAGGCTCAGAACATGTTGTGGACGAGGCTGAGCGTTCGCTACATGATGCCCTATGCGTGGTCAGAAATGCCATTGAGGATGGCAAAATTGTGGCTGGTGGCGGTGCGCCGGAGGCTGAGGTTGCACGTCGGCTGCGAAAGTATGCACCTCAGGTAGGTGGTCGAGAGCAACTAGCTATAGAAGCCTTTGCAGACGCCGTAGAAGCCATTCCCATGACATTGGCTGAGAATGCTGGTCTTGATCCAATTGATATAATGGTCGAGTTAAGAGCGGAACATGAACGTAACGCTAGCCCATACTACGGTATCGATGTCTACACTGGAAAAGTTAAGAATATGCTTGAGCTGAACGTTGTTGAGCCTTTGCGTGTTAAGCAGCAAGTCATTAAGTCGGCTACTGAAGCGGCAAACATGATACTGAAAATCGATGACCTCATTGCTGCAAAGGGCATGGAAAAAGAGGCAAAGGGCCCCAAGAAACCTGAGGAGCCTCCATCAGAATTCTAAAACTTTGCGAACTTTTTCTTTCTTTTTCTGTCAAGGAGGTGAGTGCATGTCAAGTGAAGAAGACTGGTTTTCCAGATGGTTTAGACGTCGAGGTTGGCCGTTAGCTCCAAGAAGCATATTCGATGACTTTGACGAGTATTTCAGACAGATCTCTGAGTATATGCGGAGTGAATTTGAGGAGCTTTTCAAAAGTGCGCCGAAAAATCTCATGCGCTCAAGAGTTTTGCCTGATGGGACCAAGGTCGAGGAATGGGGTCCATTTGTGTATGGTTACAGTATTAAGATTGGTTCTGACGGTACGCCGGAAATACGTGAGTTTGGTAACATTAAGCCGCAACCTAAACTCGGCAGGACGAGCGTGGCCATCAGGAACGAGCGGGAGCCTTTAGTCGATGTTACTGTTATGGATGGCGAAATCAGAGTTGTCGCTGAGTTGCCTGGTGTTGAAAAAAGTGACATCAAATTACATGGCACAGAAGATACACTGACGATTTCTGTTGATACGGCTGAACGCAAATATTACAAGGAAATTGCTTTACTCGCAAAGGTTGACGTTAAACAGGCTAGGTCAACTTACAAAAACGGCGTTTTGGAAGTATGTTTACCAATAAAGAAGGATGAAAAGCCTAAGGGTGAATCTATAAAAATCGATTAACCCACGCTCTTTTTACTTCTAGGCTTTTTCCTTTTCAGCCTGCCTCTTAGGAATTAATGGCTTTGCGTCAAAAGTATTATATGAGGGCAAGCTGCAAATCTGGTCTTGTTCTGTTGAAACATGCTGGAGGCATTTGGGAACGGATATTCCATTTGAAGAATTTCAAAAATTGGACATACGGGTAGGGAAAATTACAGAGGCAAGTCAAATCTCAGGCTCAAGAAATCTCATAAAACTTTTAGTTGATTTTAAGACGGAAAAACGGCAAGCAGTTGCTGGTCTCCTACAATGGTATAAACCTCAGGACCTTGTTGGCAAAAAGTGTGTTTTCGTTCTTAACCTTCAAAAGCGTAAGTTAATGGGTGTAGAGTCGCAGTGCATGATTTTGGCTGCTGAAGACGACAAAGGCAACGTTGTTGTGCTTCAGCCTGAAAAGGATACCGCAGAAGGAAGCAGAGTTCACTGAAGTCAAAATATGCATGTTGCGTATCGAGGAATTGAGCGACAAATTGAGTAGCACCTTTTGGGCGTTAGTTGTTATGATTGTTGTGTTATCAACGTTATTATAGTTAGCGTTTTTGAAGTAACCGATACGATAATTTTGCAAGATTTATCTGACTAATGGCATAGTTTATAATTAAAACGGGTTTTTTTATGTGGATTTTGTTACGAGCTTAGTGCTGTCTGACAGCAATAGTTATCGCTTGTAGGCATAACTGTTTTAACAGTTGGTTTGATTTTTGATACCGCCAACTTTTATCAAAGTAGCATGGAATATACCATCATGTATTTCGAAACAATAGAGATAGTTTGGTTGAATTCGATACCCGTATATGGTGAAGTGGGGTACTATACAGACCAAATTCTTACGCCTAGTGGTTATCAATATATTGGCTGGACTTTTCTACCATTAAGTCCGTATAATGTTGGGCCTCACGCAAATATCTGGCCCAACGGTTTCGGGTAGCACTTAAAGGTGATGTAGCTTAAGTTATCCTGAATAATTTGGCTGGTTAAAGCATGCCGAAAATGAACGCACGTAAAAAAATTGCCGCGGGCATATGGATATTAAGTATAATAACGCTTGCTGTCTTCGGTGCCCTTTGGATTTGGAGCAACATCTTTGAGCCAGATCTCGTCGACACTCTTTTCCATCTTTGACCATTTATAAGTTTCATATTTTATTTCTTACTTATAATCAGTTTCGCACTAAATAACTGGGAACCTTTTCTGAGAAAGTGTCATAATTAGATGAATTTCTTTGAGCTTTGAAAGTTTAATCTAAAGATGTAAAACATGTGTTAACTTTTTTCTTTATTTCCTGCTAGATACTCAACAATTTCTTCGTCTAGGTCCAGCCATTTTGCGATTCTGTTGGCCATATCTGCGTTGTTTTTGAAAATGACCCTTAAGTAGGGCAAAATTTCCTTTGTGGCTCTAAAAGCGGAAATGTGGCATTTACGCTTGATTTTTGATCCTATGCTAAGCTGGATGGCGCGTTCTGCTTTGGATCGTGACAGCATTTGGATGCGGCTTGGAAACTTGAAGGGTGTCCAGCCTGAACTTTTAGAACGCTGCCGCGCCATGGCTACACCAGCTGTCATGTAGTCAATCACGTAGCGGGTGAAGCTCCAGTCTTGTGTTGTGCGGATTCTGCCACGATAGACATCTGCTATTGAAAGCGCGTCCATGGCCTCTGCCAAGTCATGTGGATCAGTTAAATGTTCAGGGGCATTCTCATAAATCCATTCGAAAAGCATGTCAATGTCAACGTCGGCCATGTCAACCGCCTGCTTTGCGCCTGCGCATGTTCTGCCATAAATTATCATTCTGAGCACGTTGAAAATGCTGTCTCGTCTATCTCGGTAGCCAAGCCATGAAACATCCTCGTAAGTTAAGCGCTTTTTACCTTGCGCCAAAGCTTGGAAGTCGTTTATTGCTGAGCGTACATCGCCTTCTGAGCGTTGTGCTATAAATTTCAACGCGTTCTCGTCAACTTGTATGCCTTCGCGTTCACTTATGCGCTTCAAATGCTTTGCCACTTCGCTTGCAGAGGGCTTCTTGAATTCTATTAGAAGGCAGTAGCTGCGCAAGTTTGTGAACCGTGGATCATAAGCATTGTTGGCGATTAAAACTATTGGGCATTGAGCAGTTTTGATGATTTCCGTGATAGCTTTGACTCCGCCTTTGTCTGCGTTTCCTGTTAACCCATCCAGCTCATCAAGCAATATTATCCTTTTTGCACCGAACAGTGAGCCATATTGCGATGCGAGTCCTGCGAAGCGGTTTATGGCCTCTTCTGTTCTGTAGTCGCTTGCGTTTTTCTCCACAAGCTCCATGCCCAAGTCTTTGGCTAAAGCTTCAACAGTAACTGTTTTACCAACACCAGGCGGTCCATAAAGGAACGCTGCCCTTTTTTTTGGCACGCCCCTGCTCCAGGATTTTATCCATTCGCTGAAGGTTTTGATGGCTTCTGGGTTTCCAACTATTTCCGCAACGGATGTTGGTTTATGCTTAACTGTCCATGCAGCGTACAAAACTCAGCGCCCTTTTCTACTTTTTCATTTCATACCCTGCTTCAACTAGCCGCGCCAAGAGAGCGCTTAATTGAACTTCTTCATCTGAACCTTCTACCAAGCGATAATCTATTTCGCCTACTATGCCTGCAAGTTTTATTTTCCATGGTTCTGGTATCTCTGCTGCCTTGAAAATTTCAGTGTGGATCTGCCGGATTATGTCGCTTCCTGCTATGCCATATTTTTGAATCATGTCGCGTAGCTGTTTTCTGGCGCCTAAGAAGTCACCTTTAATAGCTGTGATTAACATTTTTTGTATGTCTGCTGGGCTGGCTCTGCCAGTTATCGAGTAGACCAGTTTGGCGTCCACGGGTTTGTTCACTGAAGCAGCAGCCTGTAGCGTGTTTATCGCTCTTCTTAGGTCGCCGCCGCAGACTTCGAAAATTGCGTCGACGCCATCGGGTAATAATTGGACGTTTTCACGTTCAGCAATCTGCTTTATGTACTTGTCATGTTCTTCACGTGGTAGAAAAGTGAACCTGAAGGGTGCGCATCTGGACTGGATTGGCTCAATTATTTTGCCGCTGTAATTTGCGCATAAGATGAAGCGGCATGTTTCGGTGTATCTTTCCATAGTTCGCCGTAGCGCTTGTTGGGCGTCAGAAGTCATGTTGTCTGCTTCATCTAGGATTAGGATTTTAAATGGTATTTCGCCTATGGAGCGAGATCTTGCAAAGGTCTTCACTGTTTCTCTGACCACGTCGATGCCTCTCTCGTCGCTTGCGTTTAGTTCCATAAGGTGCTCACGGTAGCCTTCCCCATAAAGGTCACGGGCCAAACATAAAGCAGCCGTAGTTTTGCCTGTTCCAGGCGGCCCAGCGAAAATGCAGTGAGGTACATTTCTTGCTTTTACAAAACTTTTTAGGCGCTCAACTATTTCCTTTTGATCAACCATTTCGTCTAAACTTTTTGGCCTGTATTTTTCAGCCCACATTTCAAAACTCAATTGGTAAGCCTCCCTTTCGATGGTAACTAAATGTAAATAGTGATTATATTTGTTTTGGGCGGGGAAGGCATATCGCATGAGCACTTGCTTTTGCTGCCTTGTTGCATGTTTGCACATGCCACATAAGCCTTTGATATGTGTTTCATATATTTCCAATAGAACACGATCTATTACATATAGATGATGTTCAATAGATTTATATAAAATACATTTGTATGTGCCCTCCACATTTCAAGCCATTAAAATTGAATGTTTATAACAAAAAGGTGGAAAAAAATGAGCGAACGTGTGCAAAAAAACAGCTCGTACCTAAATGGCAAATCAACCGTTGGAACAACAACACGCGTTAAAGACACCAGCACCGTCAGCGGCATGTGCCCAATATGCATCCACGACTGCCCCGTCTTGTGCGAAATCAGCTTGTCTGCATTTCGAGGAAGAGAAGCGCTCTACCCAGATCCAAGTCAATTCGGAACAAGCACCGCCGGCGCGTTAAAAGACTACGGCCTTGACTGGTCGCACTTCAACATCCAAGCGAGTCTTTTCGAGGTTCATGGCATAGAAGAAAACTCTGACGTTGCAATTTTCCCAAATGCAAGTACCGAAACCAAAGTTGGTGGCATACCGCTTAAGCTACCAATAATCACCGGCGCTTTCGGTTCAACGGATGTGGCCCGGGTGAACTGGGATGGTTTAGCTATTGGCGCTGCTCTTTCAGGAGTTATGATCACCATCGGCGAGAACGTTTGCGGCATGGATCCAGAGTCTAAAATTGAGAACGGAAAAGTAACTTATTCAAAGGAGCTAAAGCGGCGCGTTGATGCTTTCAGAAAGTTTTGGGACGGTAAATACGGTGACGTCGTGATTCAAACAAATGTGGAAGATCAAAGGCTAGGCGTAGATGTCTACGCGCTATCAAAATTAGAAGTCAACGTGATTGAGCGGAAATGGGGTCAAGGCGCTAAAGCAATAGGCGGCGAAGTGCGAATAAGAAACCTTGAAAAGGCTATTCTGCTGAAAAAGAGAGGCTACATTGTAATTCCAGATCCTGAAGACCCAACAGTTCAGGAAGCCTTCAAAGAAGGCGTATTCAACACCTTCGAGAGACACAGCCGCGTAGGCATACCGAAAGAAAAATCCTTTATTGAAGACATAGAATGGCTCAGAAGGCAAGGCGCAAAACATGTTTTCCTAAAGACAGGCGCTTACAGACCATCAGCTGTTGCGTATACCATGAAGTTTGCTTCAGAAGCCAAGATTGACGCGTTATCATTCGATGGCGCAGGCGGCGGAACAGGCATGAGCCCAGTGCCAATGATGGACGAGATGAGCATTCCAACAGTGTACTTAGAAGCACTTGTTCTGAAGTGCGCGCAGATACTTAAAAAGAAAGGTCGCCATGTTCCTGACCTAGTTATAGCTGGCGGCTTCATCGAGGAAACTTCGATTCTCAAGGCCATAGCATTG
Source organism: Bathyarchaeia archaeon (assembly GCA_037481775.1). Taxonomy (GTDB): domain Archaea; phylum Thermoproteota; class Bathyarchaeia; order Bathyarchaeales; family Bathycorpusculaceae; genus JAOAIV01. The sequence continues at coordinate 66,759 of JBBFKZ010000001.1, read as the reverse complement.
AGCAACTTTGGCGGAGAGCCGCTAGTAAAGGCTGTATTGATGGGTCGTGCGCCAATTACGGCTGTCATGAAATCCAGCTACTTCGCGAAACTGGCCAAAGAGGGCAAATTGCCAAGACCGTTTGCGGAAAAGTATGGCGCTGAACCTGAGAAGTTCTTCATAGCGACTCCTGAGTTGAAGAAGAAGTATGGCAAACGTTTCAGTGAGATACCGTTAGAGGCTATGGGTCTCTACACTTACTTAACCGACAGAATAGGTGTAGGATTAAAACAGTTGATGGCCGGTGCCCGAAAATGGAAACTTGAATTGCTTGACAGAAACGATCTAATGAGCCTATCTGAAAGAGCGGCCAAAGTTACTGGGATCCCAATGGCTGACGAAGTTGAGAAAGACGCAATAGAGCGAATTCTCGCGTAACCGCATCCAATTCTTCTTTTTTTTCCATTTTCAAGAGTTTGCTAAATTTTATGCTTGCCACTTTAGCAGTTTAATTCAGCATAGGCGTTCGACGAACAATTGCCTTTGAATAAATTAGCGTTTAAAATGTGACACCGTAAAGCACGGCTTATGTAGCTCTCATTGGTTGTCGTATTTTTCGACTTCGTTATTCATTATGACCAGTTCCACGCCGGCTTGCTTAAACAGCTCTACAGAATCAGCGTCTGCATGATACCTTTTTTCGCAAACTACCCTCTTGATGCCCGCGTTTATTATCATCATCGCGCAGGTTCTGCACGGCGTCATCTTACAGTAAAGCGTTGACCCCTCAAGAGGAATACCAAACCTAGCCGCTTGAATAATCGCGTTTTGCTCAGCGTGAAGTGTACGCACACAATGCTGAGTGATGTTGCCGTTGTAATCAATAACCTTGCGCAAGTCATGACCTACTTCATCACAGTGAGGCAACCCCGCAGGCGCGCCTACATATCCCGTAGTCATTATTCGCTTATCTTTTACGATGACGCAGCCGCATTTCCCTCGGTCGCATGTAGCACGCTTGGCAACCGCTTCACAGAGGTCTAGGAAATACCTGTCCCAATCAGGTCTTGATTTACCTGTCATCCACATCAACTCTTTGAGTCGTCTAAACATTCATAAAACAAATTAATAAACTTGAACAAGTTTCGCCATCTGCCATGTTATTTCTGGAAAACATGTATTTCTCTGCCAATTTTATGTCTCTCTTCAACGTCCACAAAAGACGCCTTCGCAGTCAACGCCTCTGACAAGCATGTGCTTTCAGCAAAAAGTTCATTTTTTAAGGGATACGCGCTTTGAAAGCCCGTTTCCGCGCTTTTATCTTCAATGTTCATCGTAACAGCTCCACCTGCGCGTGTCTTAATGTACGGAGTAACTAAAACTAATCTTCCGCCTTTCTTCAGCACCTTATAGGCCTCTTCTATAAAATCAAAGTACAATGGTTGCAGCTTCCTAATGATTTTCAAAGCGTAAGGTTCCGTGGGGATATGCCTCAGCGCCGGGCCTAAATCTGGTTCAGTTACGATGCAGTCCGCTTGTTCCCATCCAATTTTCTTAGCCATACTACGTGCATCCCCCTGCATTATCGTAAAATCTGCTCCTGCCAAATTGTATTCTCTCTTAAGCCACTCTAAGTTCTCTTCCGCTGCTTTCACGCACCAAGGGTTTACGTCCATGCCAACAACTCTTGCCTTAGCCAACAGCGCCTCTTGAAGAACTGTGCCCACGCCGCAGAAGGGATCAAGCAAAAGTTTTCCAGGTGTGCAAAAAGCTAAATTTACCATTATCCGCGCCAGCCGAGGGGGCATGGCAAAAATTTTGCGCTGACTTGGTTTGCCTATATCACGTTTCTGAAATTCGAAGGGATTGTGCACTGCGATTGTTGTGGCAATCCATGTTTGCTCTTCGCCGATGCAAAGCAGCACTTCTGCTTGGTTTTCAACCAAGTTTTTCTTTAGGACCTCAACATGAGTTAGCTGTGGCTGTCTTCTATCTTTAGCGAACCCCATAAACTTTGATTTCCTATTATGCACCGCTAACTCGCGCTTTACGGCGCTTCCGATAAACCGCTGAATAACCTTAGAATGAGCACAAAGCGACTTTTCCGCACAGTAAACGCTTACACCGAAAAGAACCTTCTTGGACTCTGCGCCCAGAATCTTTTCAATGATGCCGCTGTCTGCGATTGTCTGAGCTATTTGAGCTTGAGCCGTTTTGTTTTTCTGAAGAAAAGCGCTTCGAAACGTTTCCGTTGGTAAATCTGCAGCTAAATCGCCTATTTTTATGATGCCGCCCAAATCCTCAATAGTTGAAGCATCAATTTTCTCAATAAAGCTAAGCACAAAGAAGTCTTTTGAAATAGACTGCACAGCGTATTTGCTTCTTCTTGCTTCTAGAAAAGAAGCAAGTTCCGCTAGCGATAGGCACCAATTTTTTCCCGGAATAAACAACTGAAGCGGCATGATCATTATAGGCTAATCTGTTACTAAATATATAAGTAAATGAGCCTTTCGTGGTTAAAAGAGCTTCATTTTATTTTACACAAAAACTTGAAGAATATATAAAAACTGTGAGGATATAGTTGCAAATTGTTTAAATAGCGCTAAGGCTGTATGCTAAAAAAGGGAACTATATGCACGCAAGAAATTACCGGGCTGTAAAAGGTCAAGCTTATACCAGAAAAGAATTTGCGAAAGGCTTTCCGCCTCCAAAAATAACCAAATTTACCATGGGAGATACGAACGGAACCTTTGACATTGAAGCGAGGCTTGTGGCGCTGAAACGAGCTCAAATTCGCCATAGCGCCTTGGAAGCGGCACGTGTGGCAACAAATCGTCTTCTCATGGAGAAGCTGGTCAATGATTATCTAATGCTGGTTCACCCGTATCCTCATGTTATTTTGAGAGAGAATAAAATGATTTTCGGCGCTCATGCTGATCGTCTCCAGCAAGGTATGCGGAAATCTTTTGGAAAAGCAATAGGCACCGCTGCGCGTGTAGAACCTGGTCAGAAGATCATAACAGTTAGAGTGAAGGCTAACGCGTTGGAAACGGCTAAAGAGTCCTTAAAACGTGGCAGCGCAAAATTGCCTATTCCATGCCGAATCGAAGTCGAGAAATTAGCGTCTTCAAGCACCGCTGATGCGGTGAAAACGGAGACGGGGACGGCTTGAGCGAAACGAAAAAAGCCTTCATTATTTGGTTTGAAAATCTTAGAAACACCGATGTGCCTCTTGTGGGCGGTAAGAACGCTAGTCTCGGAGAAATGATTCATGCTGGGCTACCAGTTCCGCCTGGTTTTGCGGTAACAGCTTACGCTTACGAGGTATTTCTTAAGCAAACGCGGATTGCCGAGATGATTTACAAGATAATTAAAGAAACAGTAACTGACCCAAATGATCCTCAACAATACAGCGTGGCATCAGAGAAAATTCGCGCCCTTATTGAAACCTCTCAGATGCCTAAAGAAATCGAAAACGCCATAAAATCTGCCTACAAAGAGCTCAACAACAGACTAAAGTTGCATGATGTTTTTGTCGCAGTTAGGTCAAGCGCTACGGCTGAAGACTTACCAGATGCTTCTTTCGCTGGGCAACAGGAAACCTATCTAAATGTTAGAGGCGTTGATGAGTTAGTCGAAAAAATCGTTAAGTGCTGGTCCAGTCTTTTCACTCCCCGCGCCATCTTTTATCGTAACGAAAAAGGATTTGCACATGAAAAAGTTCTCATAAGTGTTGGCGTCCAAAAAATGGTAAACTCCAGAGCCGCTGGAGTTATGTTTACAATAAACCCTGTAACTGGAAACAGGGATGAAATTGTAATTGAGGGTAACTATGGTCTAGGCGAAACCGTTGTATCAGGCGCGGTGAATCCTGATGAGTTTGTTGTTGACAAGAATATCTTGAAAATTAAAGAAAGAAGAATTGCACGCAAAACGGTTCAATACATTCGCGATCCAGATACAGGTAAAACGGTTCATTTGGATGTGCCGGAGAAAATGCAGAAGGCGCCTTGCATAAGCGATGAGGAAGTTATAAGGCTTGCAGAAATCGCTAAACAAATTGAGAAGCATTACGGCAAGCCCATGGACATCGAATGGGCAATTGACAAAGACTTATCCTTTCCACAAAATATATTTGTAGTTCAAGCTCGACCTGAAACCGTTTGGAGTGCCAAACCCATGGAAGAACCTGCGCATGTTGAAGATAAGCATGGTGTAGCGTTGAAAGTTGTTGTGAAAGGAATTTCAGCTGGCCGCAGAGGTTATGGCTCGGGAATAGCAAGGGTCGCTTTATCTCCTGAAGATGCCGCAAAAATCATGCGCAAAGGTGACATTCTAGTTACAGATATGACTAACCCTGATTTTGTGCCGTTCATGAAAATCGCAAGCGCCATAGTCACCGACAAAGGTGGCATCACATCACACGCGGCAATTGTAAGCCGTGAACTTAGCATCCCCTGTATTGTAGGCACCGAGACTGCCACAAAACTCATGGTAACGGGCAAAGAATACACTGTGGACTCGAGAAATGGTGTAGTTTACGATGGAATAATTCCTGAAGCAGTGCAGCCTACTGCAGCGCAAGTTGCTGCGGCAACGGCTGTGCGTATGGAGTCGGCGCCTGTAACTGCGACAAAGATTTACATGAACTTGGCGATTCCCGAAAAAATTGAAGAGTACAAAGATTTGCCCTTTCAAGGAATAGGCTTGATGCGGACAGAATTCATATTCGCCAGCTACGTTGGTGAACATCCGCTTCATCTTGTTGAAACTGGCCAGAGCCAAAAACTTGTTGACAAACTCGCGGAAGGCGTTGCAAAAGTTGCCCGAGTTATTCAGCCGAGACCTGTGGTTGTAAGATTTAGCGATTTCAAAACCAATGAGTACCGCGATCTTAAAGGAGGCGACAAGTACGAGATCGTCGAAGAGAACCCAATGCTTGGCTGGCGAGGATGTAGCCGTTACATAAGCAAATGGTACGAAAAAGCTTTCAGGCTTGAGTGTCAAGCCATTAGGAAGTGTCGCGAAGAGTGGGGTCTCAAGAATGTCTGGGTTATGCTTCCGATGGTGCGTACCCTGTGGGAAGCCAAGAAAGTACTCGCCATTATGAAGGAGGAAGGTCTCGAACGGTCACGCGACTTCAAAGTGTGGTTTATGGCTGAAACGCCATCCATAGCTATAATGGCTGATGAATTCTCCAAGCTTGTTGACGGCTTTTCCATAGGATCAAATGACATGACACAGGGCATTTTGATGATTGACCGCGACTCCGAACGCTTAGGACAGATGGGCTACTTTGATGAGCGAGATCCAGCCGTGAAGAGAATAATTGCACATCTTATCCGCGTTGCGCATGAAAATGGCTGCACGGTATCTATATGCGGCGAGGGGCCGTCAAACTTGCCTGACTTTACTGAATTCCTCGTTCGCGTTGGCATCGACAGCATATCCGTTAATAACGACGCAGTTGTCGCCACGGCGAAGCTTGTTGCCAGCATAGAGCAGAAAATAATTCTTGAGCGTTTAGCGGAGCAAGCTGCCCTAGCGTCTGGTCGTCCAGTTAAAAAGCCAAAAAGCGACTGGGAATGGACGCTTTAACACGGCTAGAAACAATAACCGCTTAAACGCTGCCTTCTCTTTCCTACTGCTTTTTGTTGTAGATAATATGTGTGGGTGAATAAGTATGTGTGGTTTTGATTTTGAGAAAGAACGCATTAAACAAGAAATAGCTAAAGTTGGCGCCAAACGAGTTCTGTTGCAGCTGCCTGAAGGACTGAAATCTGAAGCTCCCCGTATCGCTAAAATCATTGAAGAAACAGGCGCGCTTCCTGTAATTTCCGCTGACCCTTGCTATGGACCATGCGACTTAGTCACTACTGAAGCGGAATCGCTGGGAGCAGATCTAATAATACATTTTGGGCACGCAAAACTGATGAAGCATGAGCCTGTGCCCACCATGTACGTGGAAGCCAGATCAACCGTAACTGTTGATGATGTCGTTGAAAAATCTCTGCCGTTGCTGCGCAAATATGAACGTGTAGGTCTGGCAACGACTGTGCAGCATGTACAGGCGCTTGGTGGCGCAAGAGAAATTCTTGTTCGAGCAGGAAAAACAGTGATAGTAGGAGATGCTGGTCGTATGAGTTATCCTGGACAAGTAAGCGGTTGCGATTATAGCAATGTGAAATCGATAGCTGATGATGTTGAGGTTTTCCTTTTTATCGGCGGCGGTCGGTTCCATGCGTTAGGCGTAGCTCTTAGCACGTCTAAACCCACGTTAATTGCTGATCCATATGAAAAAAGAGTTTACTCCATAAATGCAGAAGCGCAGAAAATTTTGAAACAGCGTTGGGCTTGTGTTGAAGAAGCGAAACGTGCAAAAACCTTTGGGGTTCTAATTGGGTTGAAAGTTGGGCAAAGGCGCTTCGATGAGGCTTTAAAAATCAAGGAAATTGCAAGGAGGAATGGGAAACAGGCTTTTCTCTTTGCAATTAGGGAAATTTTGCCTGAAGCGTTAATGGAGTTCCCTCAGGTCGATGTGTACGTAAACACTGCTTGCCCTCGGGTTTCTCTTGATGCGCCTTCAAAGTTTCTGAAACCCGTGTTGAATGTGAATGAATTCATGGTGGTTTTTGGCGAAGTTTCATGGGAGAACCTACTCAAAAAAGGCTTGTTCGAAAACTAGACTTGGAACGGTTTCTGTCTCAAGTTAAGCCGCATCCTTCGCCAAGCGTGCGTTTGGAGCAGTATACAACATCGGAATCTGTGGCGGCGACAATGCTGCATTTGGCGGCATACACTTATGATGACATCTTAGGTAAACGGGTTTTAGACTTGGGTTGCGGCACTGGCCGCCTTGCTTTGGGTTGTGTTTTTCTGGGTGCTGAGTCAGCTGTGGGCGTTGACATTGACAAGTCAGCAGTTAAACTTGCAGCGGAAAACTCGGCGAGATTGAATTTCAAAACTAAAGTGGACTGGATTGTAAGCGACGTCAATGCAGTTAATGGAAAGTTTGACACAGTTCTTCAGAATCCGCCTTTCGGCGTGCAAAAACGCGGTGCTGACAGAGTTTTCTTAGAAAAAGCCTTGCAAGTTGCCAGCGCCGTGTACTCGCTTCACAATCATCCATTTACTGATGAAACCCTTGCTAAACGGCTCAGGAAGGTTGGCTTGCTAACGGTTGAGGCTTCGCCGTTTATTGCGAAATTCGTGAAGGAGCATGGTGGCGTAATCGAAGCGGTTTACGCGATGCTTTTGTCTATTCCGCGCATGTTTGACTTCCACACTAAGGCAAGAAGCGAAATTATCGTCGACTTGTATATAATAAGGAAAAAATGAACCAAGGTTGCTGAAGGATTCTAGTTTGGTTTTGTGCTCTTTTTTCCCAAAAACTACACAATTAACCTGCAATGTGTTACAATGCTCCAGGCAACTCTTTCTTTTTTTAATCAAAAGGTTTATTGATAAGCTTAGAAATTTAGGATATACCCATCAAAAAAATGGTTTAGTATTGCTTATCATTTCACGGCAAAGGGAAATTAAATGAGTTTGAAATCATCTGAACGTAAAAGCGGCAATTTAGTGTTACCTGGCGAGCGCTTGGGCGTAATTGAAGAGTTCATTCCAGATTCTGGAACATACGTGAAAGACGGCATCATTTATTCCAAGCTTGTTGGTCGCGCATTGATGGATTTAATAAGCAAGCGGGTTTCTGTCTACCCGTTATCCAACGAAGTAACAGTTCCAAAGGTTAGCGCCACTGTTATTGGGCAAGTTTGCAATGCGCAGTCTGATAATGTTCTTGTCAGAATCTTCAAGATTGGCTCAAAAAAGCTTTCAGGCGTTTTTACAGGTATTCTCCATATTTCCGATGTGGCGGAAAAATATGTTAAATCCATGAATGACGTGTGCAAACCAGGCGACATCATACGGGCGAAAGTCATAAGTGACAAAAACCAAATTTATCATCTTTCCACTAAAGATAAAAACTTGGGTGTAGTTTACGCTTTTTGCTCGCGTTGCTCCAGCCTTCTGGAGCCCAAGCGGCATGAGATGATGTGCCAAAAGTGTGGTAATGTGGAAAAGCGCAAGATTGCTTTAGATTACGGAAAAACTGATGTGTAGCTGAAAAAAGGAGGCATGAAATTGAAAATTAAAGTGTTAAAGAAAACGGGGAGCGAGCTTAAAATAGAAGTTGAAGGTGCAGGGCATGGTCTCTGCAACTTGCTGCAGAAGAAGCTTTTGGAAGATGAGCGGGTGGATTTGGCTGGTTATGATGTACCGCATCCTCTTGCGTCAAACCCTGTGATTTACGTTAGAACAAAGGGCAATGTAAAACCAGAAGATGTGCTCGTCATGGCTGTAGAGAAAGCCCGCGAAGCGAACGAAGCTTTCCGTAAAGCTCTGAGCAAAGCTCTTAAGGAATAAATTTTCAATCCGCGTCTTTTTGTTGTGTCAGTAGCGTTGGCAACAAGATGTTCGCGCACTAAAGCTTATAGCATGCTTTCTTTATACATGGCAACTAACTTGTCAAGTGAAGAAATTTTAAAACAGAGACGATTTCGCGTCATTAAACCTGAAATTCGCGTTCTCGGCGTAGATGATGGTCCCTTTGTTCCGCATGCCAAGGGGCAAGTTCCAGTTATAGGTGCTGTTTTCAGAGGAGGCTACTGGCTTGATGGCGTTATGTTCACTAAAATAGAAATAGATGGTTTTGACGCTACTGAAAAGATCGCTTCTATGATAACTGCTTCCCCTCACTATAAGCAGTTGCGCGTGGTAATGTTGAATGGCGTAACGTTTGCCGGCTTCAACATAGTGGATCTTAAGGCGCTTAATTTGATGATAAAGCTGCCCGTTATAACGGTGACGCGTGAAAAACCCAATTTCGCAGACATACATAATGCGCTTCAAAACCTTACGTGCAGTGAAGAGCGTTGGGCGGCGATTCTTAACGCTGGTGAACCTGTTGAGGTTTTCACTAGAAGCGCCAAAGCGAAAATTTACATGCAAGCGGTCGGTATCTCGAAGGAGGATGCCCAGAGAATTGTGCGGTTAACTTCTACTAGAAGTAATATTCCTGAGCCTCTGCGTGTTGCGCACCTTATAGCCTCCTGCATAGGTCCTCTCTGAGTCGTAAAAATGGAAAAAGTTTAAAAGAGACAAAGCAGAGGGAATCCAAAACGGATAACGAGGTAACAAGTAATGGAATTCTGCCCGAAATGCGGTTCTCGTCTTGAACTTAAAAAAGGCAAGAAAGGTAAAGAAGCTACCTTGATGCTTGTCTGCGCCAAATGTGGCTACAAAAAGCAAGAGGCAAACGCTACGGTTGAGCCTAAAATCGCCAAAGTGATTCAGCATGATCCACAACAGTTTGTTGCCGTGATCAGTAAAGAAGAACAGAAATTGCGGACTTTGCCCACGGTCCGCGTTGAATGCCCTAAATGTGGAAATAACGTGGCTTATGTGTGGCAAGTGCAGACAAGAGGCGCTGACGAATCGTCAACTCAGTTTCTGCGTTGTACAAAATGCAGTTACACCTTCAGAGAATACAGCTAGAATTCTCGTAAAAACAAGTTGGCTCCATATTTCACTCATGCCTTTGATCATATTCCATGCTTCGCCACAGCCTGGTGCTCTGCTGTAGTTTAGCATTCTTTTTCTTTAAACATAAAAAGGGCTCTCGGTGTTGTTGGTTTTCTGTTGCCGTGATAGCCCCTCTATAGGTTTCTGCATTGAATTGCTAATATGCGCCAAATATGAAGCGCGCAAATCCCTTTTTTGTTTTAGTGAGCACAGTGCGCGGCAAGATGGCGAATTTATATTCAAAATTGGTGAATATTAGTGGGAAATGTGCGGTGCAGACGTTTCATAGAGTGTTGTTTAAGAATTCGCAGGAAATGATCGAAGTTCCTGATGAATCGGTAGATTTGATGGTTACTTCTCCGCCTTACCCGATGATTGCGATATGGGATGACATTTTCTCTGCGCCGAATTCTGTGATTGGCGAGTTACTTAAACAAGGCGATGGCCTAGGCGCCTTTGAGCTGATGCATAGGGAACTTGACAGGGTATGGGCGCAGGTCTATCGAGTGTTGAAAAACGGCGGTTTCGCATGCATCAACATAGGCGACGCCGCCAGAAGAATTGGTAGTGAGTTCACACTGTACTCGAACCATTCTAGGATTCTGAGTTATTGCTTGAAGTTGGGTTTCAAGCCGTTGCCTGAGATTCTGTGGAGAAAGCAGACGAACGCCCCGAACAAGTTTATGGGTTCAGGTATGTTGCCTGCCGGGGCATATGTTACTTTAGAACACGAATTCATCTTAATTCTTAGAAAAGGCAAGCAGCGTGAATTCAGCGATCCTGATGAAAAGCGGAGGCGGCGGGAAAGTGCTTTCTTCTGGGAGGAACGAAACGAATGGTTTTCCGACGTTTGGAAAGATTTGAAGGGGGCAAAGCAAAACACTGTTGACGTGGCTATTCGAAACAGGAGTGGCGCTTTCCCCTTTGAACTGCCTTATCGGTTGATAAACATGTACTCAATAAAGGGCGACACGGTTTTAGATCCGTTTTTGGGCACTGGAACCACTATAGTTGCAGCTATGGCGGCAGGTAGAAATAGTATAGGCTTTGAAATCGATCCTAATTTCAAGCCGCATATCTTTAACCGCTTTCGTAGTATAGTTAATTTTGCAAATCAGAGGATAAGGGAGCGATTAAGACTGCATATGGATTTTGTAAGGCAAAGAACTGTGACTCATGGCGACTTGGGATACAAAAGCAAGCACTATGGTTTTCCAGTTATGACTCAGCAGGAAACTGAAATATTTTTTGAGAAATTACGCCAAGTTGAGATGTCTGATGTTGTGATCAAGGTTGTATATGATGAAAAATAGTTTTCTCCGTGAAATGGTTAACAAGAGATAAACGTCTTTGTTAAAGTGGATAAAATAAATGGATGCGCCAATAGCGGCTGTAGCCGAAATCTATTGGCGATTGTGTTTATTTGCTTTCTGCTTTTTTCTCTTTGGCTTCTTGGAAGAGGTTCTTCACAGCGCTGATTCTTGCCTTCTGCGCCAGCACATCGCTTGTGACAAATGTTAAGGCTTCTTCAGGGCACCATTTCACACATTGTGGACCATCTGGCTCATTTTTGCAGCTGTCGCAAGTAAACACGACCTTCTTCTCTGGGTGCATCATCATGGCGCCGAATTGGCAAGCGCTAATGCACCAAGCACAGCCGTCGCATGCTTCTGCGTCGACTATGATTATGCCTGTGTTCTCTTCCTGAGAAAGTGCATTACGTGGGCAAGCGGCTACACATGCTGGATCTTCGCAGTGTCTGCAAGTAATGGCTAGATTTACGAGTGGACCAAGGCGGAGGGCGCGGATCCTTGACTTTGTTGGGTTATATGTTTTCTCCTTCGTCATTGAGCATGCGTATTCGCATACTGTGCAGCCTATGCACTTTTCTGGGTCTGCGGTGACGAATTTTCTGTCTTGCGGTCTTACCATTAGGCTTTGCCTCCTTGCACTATGTAGGCGTATTCGCCAAGACCTAGTTCGTTGAGTTTCTCAACGGTGGGTATGCCATCCTTAGTCCAACCTCGTGCTTCGTAATAGTCGTCTAGACCAAGCTGGAACTCTTCTTCGTTGACAACAGCGCCTTTTGCAGGTCCCTCGTCGGGCACGGGGATATTCATTATTTTCCATGGTAGCGTATCGTATTTTCTTGTGCCTTTGCCTTCGCGGATGTTAAAGAGCCTTGCGAGGTTTTCGATTCTTTCGCCGGCTTTATCAAGCTCTTCAGCAGTCATCGGAATTCCTGTGGCTAAAGTGTAATAATTCGCTAAATCCTTCAAGCCATCGTAATATGTGCCTCTTGAGAACTTGCAGACTATTAGCGAGTCAATAATGTTATACAAGTTTCCATCGCCCACAATCATCTTGCCTCTTCCTTTCTCAATCTTGAAGCGGTTCACTTTTCCCTTAACGTCAGGCGCGTAGGCTCCGTTTCTAAGATGGCAAGCACCGCGGAACGAAACACTGAAACCAAGCGCCGCCGTCTTCAATGTCCGCAAATCGTAGCCTGGTAACTCCAAGCCTTTGATGTGATTAGCGTATTTATAGGCGTCTCCACCGATTATTTCAGCGGCTCTGGCTACACCTTCGGCAAGTGCATTTCCAAGCCATCCTTCGCGTTTACCTATTTTATGAATAATTGCAATTAGTGCTTCAGCGTTTCCGAAACGAAGATCTATTCCTTCTGTTTGCTCCTTTGTTAATACGCCGTGCTCGTAGCAATCCATGGCAAAGGCAACGACTACACCGATTGATATGCCGTCCATACCGTATTCATTCACAATGCGCATCGCCTCTATTATCGCGTCAAGTCGGTCGATGCCGCATAACGGGCCCATAGACCATAAACATTCAAACTCTAATCTTGAAATTGCGCCTTTATATGGGCCTTCTGATACTGCAGCGATGTGATCGCAGCGCATGCCACAGGTTGCGCAGCCCACAATCTTCTTAACGTAATGCTCATTCAAGTATTCACCGCTTACTTTTTCAGCGCCTTCAAACTGGGCGTTAGTAAAGTTTCTCGTCGCCAAAGCAGAGAGCGAATTCAAAACTAGCACATTCTCCGGGGTTCCAAGCGTCTTATACTTCTTTGTTGCTGGACCCTTCATGCGTTCATGTATCATCTTAACGAATTCTTTGAAGCCCTCCAAGTTGGCTACGTTGACATCATGTGTCCCTCTTACTGCTACCGCCTTCAGGTTCTTTGAGCCCATAACAGCGCCCAAACCTGTCCTTCCAATGGCGCGGAATTCATCGTTTATTATGCAAGCGATGCGACTTAGTTTCTCACCGGCTTCACCGATTGCTGAGACTCGAATGTAATAATCGCCGAGCTCTTCTTTGATTGCTACGTCTGTTTGGTATGGCGACTTTCCTCTCAAGTGCTCCGCGTTCCTCAATTCGACTTTGTCATCGTCAATCCACAAGTAGGATAACTTATCCGCCTTACCGGTGATGATGACTGCGTCATAGCCTGCCCGTTTGAGTTCAGCACCGAAAAAGCCATGCGCTTTGGCCTCGCCTACACCGCCAGTTGCAGGTGATTTTGAAACGACTGCGTAGCCGTTTCCGGCAGTGGGTCCCATTGTGCCACTGAGGGGGCCAGTGAGGTAAATGAGCGGGTTGTCTGGGCTGAACGGATCGGTGCCCGGCTTTGAGTTATCCATTAATAAGCGGATGCCGAGTCCTATGCCGCCAATGTAGTTCTTCGCCAGTTCTTCGCTTAAGGGTTCGGTAGAAACTTTACCAGTAGTTAGATCAACACGCAAAATTTTTCCTGCGTAAGCGAACATTTTAATTCTTTCTCCATAGTTTTATAGGCGTATATGCGTCAATAGAAAGTATATTAATCTAATGGCTTACCTTGCTGAAAATAGATGTTATAATCTCATCAAACATGGGGATTTCAGCATAAACAGCTTTCAGGCTAAATGCATGTTGCGTAGCTTGTTCTGATTAAGAAACGATTATATAACATTTTCAGCACTTGTAATACTTGCTTGTTCGGAGGGGTTACCCGTGAAAGTTACAGTTGACTATTTAGGCAGCATCAAACAAATATTAGGTCTGAAACAGGCCGACCAAGTTGAACTTAAAGACGGCGCCTCAGTACGTGATCTGCTTACTCTGCTTGCTGAAAAGTATGGCGAACCCTTCCAGAAAGCTGTTTATGAACCTAAAGGCCTTGACTTAAAATCTCACCACATTCTATCCGTCAACGGCTTACTGCTTAACCAGCTTGATGGCATAGAAACTAAACTTAAAGACGGAGACCGCGTCGTTTTAATGCCCGTAGTCACTGGCGGCTAAGCAAAAACATTAAACCTATTAGCCAAATATTCTTTCAAGGCGAATGCTTTGGACAGAATTGCTTCTCTAAAACAAGCAGCCTTTAAAGAGGGCGGATTTGACGGTTTCCTAATTTTTAATCACGCCAACCTGATTTACTTCACAGGTTTCTCCGGCGCAAGTGCACTGCTAATTCCCAGGGAAGGAACACCTACCCTATACGTCTATAATGTTAACTATGAGCAGGCGAAAGCTGAAGGAAAAACCTTCAAAGTCGAACCCGTGAAACGCAGTGGCAGCTTGTTGGAGAGAATTGCTAAACAAGTAAAGGAGCTCAAGATTCAAAACCTTGCTGTAGACGCCTCAAGCATAGAGAGTTGGCGTGTACTTGCCAGAAAAGTTCGAGGCTCAACAAAGCTTAAAATTCAAGGCAACCTTGTCTCTGAGCTTCGCAAAGTTAAAAACGCGCAAGAAATCGAGCTTATGTGCAAAGCTGCAGAGCTGACAAGCGAAGGCATGCGCGTGGCTTACGAGACAGTAGCGCCTGGCATGAAAGAGTATGAAGTAGCAGCTGAAATCGAGTACGCAATGCGAAAGAAGGGCTCTTATGGCACAGCGTTTGAGACGATAGTTGCTTCTGGCCCTTATTCCGCTTTCCCTCATGGTGGATGCTCTGATAGGAAAATCCGCAAGGGCGATTTAGTGGTTGTGGATGTGGGCGCCACTTACAAATATTATCACTCTGATATGACGCGAACCTTAGTGGCTGGGGGCCCCTCGGACAGGCAGAAGAAGCTTCACGATGTCGTGAAAAAGGCGCAGGATGCAGCGCTTGAGGCTGTAAAGCCTAACGTTAAAGCTAAGGCTGTAGATGCCGCTGCGAGGAAAATAATTGCAGATGCCGGCTACAGCGAGCAGTTCGTGCATAACCTTGGCCACGGTGTAGGCTTGGAAGTGCACGAGCCGCCTATTTTGGGTCCTTACAGCAAAGAAGTGCTGGTTACTGGCAATGTTTTCACGGTTGAGCCCGGCATATACCTTGTGGGCTACGGCGGAATCCGCATAGAAGACACAGTGCTACTGCGCGAAGACGGCGTGCAGAAGCTCACAAATGGACCCTACCTACTGAGCAAAGAATAACCCGCCTCTGCCACACTGTATTTTATAAGCTTTATTAGAAGGCGCTCCTGTAGAAAACACTGAAAGCAGCATTAAACCCCAGTCGCCTTCATTGTACTGTTTGGTTCCAATAGTAAATTAGCGGATATTTCCCTTCTACAGGAAATTCAGGGTCATCATAGACTATGTCTAAGCGTGTGCCATACTGTGAAATGAGTTTGCGAGAGACTTCCCATATCAGCTGAGATTTCGCGTCTGGCCCCCAGAAACCCCAGATCCAATCTTCAGGATGCCGCATTCCCCACCCGTAGTTCCTTGGCAAAACAAGCACCGCCTCTGCTTGTCCGGCATCTGCATTTCTGGGCTTCTGTGTTGCTTCATCCCATAGTTTCTGCAGTGCTTCAAAATGTTCACTTTTAAGTGCGCCATATGGGTTCTCTTCAATCTGCGGATAATTAAATATTACCACGTACTCGGCGCCTGCTTCGTAGGCTGCATGCATTTGGCGGTAGATTTCTTCACCGCTGTCCAAGTAGGGAGGCTCAGTATATTTCCATGTGATTATTGCGCCCCATGATTTGTCCTGCATTCGCGCGGCGCCTCTAACAAGCGCTATGTCTTGGATGTAGCTGTTGTTCCAGCCGAACTGGGCAAGCATAACGTCATACCCTCCTAAGTAGTCAAACCAGTAAAGAACATAGTCTGAGGTAAACGTTCTAATTCCCGCCTTCCTTAAAGATTGGAGACCATTATTGTTCTCAAAAAGCATTTGAAACCATGCTGCTTCAGTGTCATAGTCCTTTGGTTCATGCATGGTGACATTCGCCATTTTATCTTCCAAATCCGCAAAAATCTCGTGAAGAAGACTTTTATGCGGGTTTTCTTTGAAATAGCTTGAATATTTGAGGAAGAAGTTAAACCAGTTGTAGTCAAGCTGGTTTCCAGCTGGTTCGTCATCGTAATATGCCCCTAGGAATCGGGTGCCGTATCGTTGTTTGGCTGCTTCAAGCCAAGGAAACTGCCATGTCCAAACTCTGCTGTAGCTCCAATTTATGCCGAAATTAACAATAATATTGAGCCCCGAAGCCACAGCGTAATCGCAGATTTCTGTTGCAGCGGTTTCGTTGTTGCTTATGGGCCAGGATTGCAGAACAAAAAGATTCGTGTATCCCTTTACCTTATCTATTAACAGTTTAGCTTCCGCTGTGGTATTGCCACAGAAGGCAACTCCCAAATAGAAGCCCTCTGGCTCCTTTTTGTTGTTACTTGACATGGAGTATGAAACAAAGAACAACGCCGCTACAATTAACAATATTAGAATCAACGATGAAATAGCGGGTTGCTTCATTTTTTTATTTTGCTCCGTTAATCAAGCTCTATCGTAGATTCTTACGTGCTTTCAGTATGCTCCATTATCTGCGTTAGGGCGATATCCGTTGCCCTCATCTATATTCAACTGCCAAGCGTTCTTATTTTTTCTTTGCCTTAATTTTTCCGCTGAAGTTTCTGATGCTGTCTTCGCAAACGGTCTTTTTCCACTTGCATAAGCCCTTGATTATTTCGCTTAGGTAATACTCGAATTCCTCTTCTGTTAGATTGCTGGCGCATTCTACGCGGTAAACGATTTCGTCTTTTTCTCTGCTTGCAGTTATTGAAACCAAAACGTTATTTTCACTCATTGCAGTTTCCTCGCTGTTTATTTTTTTATGCCTTTTCGCATTTAAAATTGTTTCATTTCCCGCTAGCTTTGCGGTCACGTTTAAATTTAGATTGACTTTTTCACGTGGTATCAGCCGCTTTTAGTATTTCAAAGTTAGGTAGAGCAATATTCCTAACGCTATTAGCGTGAACAAGTCAGGTAGCATTGCAAACGGTCCTAAGCCAAAAGCGCGGAAACCCGCGAGGTATATGACAATTGGGTTAGAAACAACAGTGTAGAACAGCAAAACCAATGTGAACACTATTAGTCCAATGACAAATTCTGATTTGGTTTTTCTATATAGACTAATATAGGTTCCCAGCAAGATGGTTACCATCGTCAAGTTCATGGAAGAAATGACTGTTTTGGCTATGTAAAAGACCTCCAAGTCGCCTCTAAAACTAGTACTGCCCAGATAAGGTGGTGGGAACGGTCTGGGTTCCAGTAAAGGTGCTGCTTTTTCAACCGCGATAGCCCATGCTGCTGCAAGGAGTCCCACCATTGCTATCAGAACAATCGTTAAACCAAATTTTATTTTATCATTCATACACGTTTTCATCTACATTACTTCCTTTTTTCCTTTTTCCAAATTTTATTCACTATCTCCTCAAACAAATCGTAATTTTCCTCTAAGAGCGTGGAAAGAAAATAGGTTGTGCCATATCCTTCTCCGGCAGTTGTGATAAGCCTATTCTTCTGAAGAACATTCAAGTGATGCCTTATCGTTCGATAATCCAGCTCTAGCAAAGAGGCTAATTGATTTGCATTCTGCGGAGCTTGCCGTAGCGCCTCAATTATCTTGGCGCGAGTTACACCGCCGCGAGTGCCTGCTATAAGCCAACCCAACACATATTTTAAGCCGCGTGTACTAGCAGACACTGAACCTCTTCCCTTTAGCGCGATTTTTGGTCAAAATGAATGTAGCAAGCAGTAAATATAGTTTATAGCCACCTTAAAGTGCACACGGTTGAACTCGAGAACGCTTATTGCACTTTTTTTATTTCAGCAGCCTTTTTGCCTGAACGCGAATAAGCGGCTGCTTAGTTTAGCTCATAATTCTCCTAACATCTTGCAAGATTGTGTCCGAAGGTATTGCAAACCCTATACCCTGCGAATCTTCAACTATGGCTGTAGCCATGCCGACTACTTGGCCTTGATAGTTTAGAAGCGGCCCGCCTGAATTACCAGGATTTAACGGCGCCGTCGTTTGTATAATATTGGTCAAAGTAGAGGACTCTGTGGTTATGGTGCGGTTCAAGGCGCTTACTATGCCATTGCTCATCGAACCTTCTAGGCCATATGGTGTACCAACCACTATCACGGGATCTCCTACTTTTAGAGTTGATGAACTAACCATAACCAGAGGTTTCAACTCGCTTTGCGGCGCGCTCAAGGTAAGTACTGCAACATCTGTGTTTGGGTTAGAACCTTTAACCGTGGCTGAGTACATTTTGCCATTGGTAAGTGTTACCGTTATATTTATTGCATTTTCAATTACGTGATTATTTGTCAAGATAACCAGTTGCCCCGAATAGTTATAGACAAAACCTGAACCCTGCACCTGTGAATAAACAATGCCATACCATAAAATGGTGCGTCTTAATCCTTTAACCACAACAACTGACTCCCGCACCTGCTCAAAGAGTTGGGAAAGTGAAACATTTTCTCCTAACATGTAAATTATATTCGTCGTTGACTCAAAATCGTTAATTTGTGATTTTAAGGCCACCAGCTGGCTTCTGAGGTTACTGATTTCTTCCATAATTTCATCGATGTCTTGGCTGGTCACGTTAATTGCTTGAAGATTGCTGATTTGGTTGTTAATCTCCGAAAGTTGGCTTTGAAGTACGTTAATTGTTTCCAAAATACTACTCTGATTCTGACTGGCTGTTTCTGATTTTGCTTGAAGATTATCAATCTGTTCCTGAATTGCTGCTAACTGCTTCTGTAGCGTATCAATTCTGTTCGCGGTAGCTGTATTGCCTGCCCAATAGCCTATAAATCCGCCTGTAGCGAGACTTGCCGCTGCAATCACTACTACGAGAAGGAGCGAAATTGTTCTTTTCTGTTCTTTTGGAAGCTCCAAGGTAGCTACCAGCCTAAATATTGTGTTTATCAACAAGCAAATGAACAATAGGGAATTTGCTTGTTGCTTTTTTGCAGCCTTATCTGCTGCCTTTACAGCATTAAAAATGCTGCGAATAGTTATTTAATGATTTTTCCAAATTTGTCTCAGAATTTATTTCCATGCTATATTATTATTGAAAATTGTAAAATTCTGTAGAGATTAGGAAATGATTCTGAAAAACAGTTTAATGCTCTATTTTTACAACAACTTTCGGCAACCGAAAAGGGGGAATGATTAACTGACACAAGTAAATCTGGAATTGCGGGCAAAGCCTGTGCCATCAAGCAAAGCAGCACTCCACTTACCGTTTTTTAACATCCCTCTTTTTGGTTGCCTTTTTTCTGAAATAGCTTGGCGGGTGAAATAGTTGGGTGTCCTATCAAGAGCTATTCGAAACATCTCACGGCGCAAAATCCGCGCTTTGTTAGTGATTATTGCCTTGGGTTTTTGCATGGCAATTATGGTTTCCATTCCCGCGGGTGTAACCGCGAATCAGGAATCTACAATGCTCTTAACTCAGAATCTCGGAAACATTATCACGCAGACGGAAGCAACAATTAACCAGACATTGACCCAAATAGAATGTACGTTGGCCTCAAGTTTTGAAGGGTTTGGGTTTGCATCACTAGGCTCTGGCGGTTTAGGCACTATGCCTCAGCCTCCTAGCGGTGGTAACTTTACTTCATCTGGCCCGTTTGGCGGAGGCAACATCCCTGGCCAATTTGGTGGCGGCCAATTCGGTAGCCGAGGAAATACTCCAATGAATGAAAGTCTCTATTATGACGTTAGCTCAATTGATGGTGTTGCTGCGGTTGTGCCGACGTTAACGGTGTCGCAAGGAACCAACCAAACTATAGAGAGGTTCGGGCGAAGTTTCACGCGACTTATTGTGGATTATGTGATTGAAGGTGTTCCCTTAACCTCTCCAATCATCGAGAACTGTCCAATTTTGCCAACGAATATCACTGCTGGGCGAAATCTGCAGGCAGGAGACAGCGGTGTCGTTCTCATAAGCGCTAACAACTCGGCGTTTTTCGGTGCTGGAGTTGGCGATACAATTGAAATTCTGGGGCAAACTTTTCTGGTTGTAGGCATTCATGGGTCCACTGGCGTTGAAGACCAGTTGACATTATACATGAACTTGTCTGACGCGCAATCATTGACCAATAATGTTGGGTACATAACAGGGTTAACGGTGTTCGCTGAATCCAGCGACATTGTAAATGAGGTTGCGAGTGCTATAAGCGAATTACACCCAGAGCTCACTGTGGTCACTGGCCAACAGCGCCTACAGCAGCTTGAGGCTGTGCGAGCAAATTACGAGACAGCTTTAGCTAATGCTGAATCAACTCTTGCGCAAACTCAAAGCACTGCAATTCAAGTCACAATTGTGGCAGTCGCAGCGGCAAGCTTGATAGTTCTGTTCCTGATGCTGTACACTGTGCGTGAAAGAACACGCGAGATTGGCACGCTTAAGGCTATAGGCTTCAGTAACTGGACCGTGATGAAACAGTTCATGCTTGAAGGTATACTATTAAGTCTGGCAGCGAGCATAGCTGGAATTGCAATAGCCAGTTATGCTGCACCGACGCTCTCCGGACTATTGCTTCCCACCGTAACACAACAAGTTAATCTCGGTCGCGGTGTTACCTCAGCAACAGCGCCAACTGGAACAGTGTCGATAACATTGACTCCTGAACTGGTGATGATGGCACTCGGCGCATCAGTGCTTCTAGGCGCATTAGGTAGTTTATATCCCGCGTGGCGTGCAGCGAGAACAAGACCTGCGGAGGCAATGAGATATGAATGAAGCGGTATTAAAACTTGAAAATTTATCCAAAACTTACCTGCTAGGCAAACGCAGCGTGCATGCTCTTTCCAACGTGAATCTCCAGGTGAATAAAGGCGAGTTTGTTGCAGTTATGGGACCATCTGGCTCAGGAAAGACGACACTGCTGAACATCCTGGGCTGTCTTGACAAGCCCACTGCAGGACGCATTCTGCTTGACGGTATTGACGTTACACGTTTGCCAGAGAAGGAGCTTTACAAAATACGCGGTAGCAAGATTGGCTTTGTTTTCCAAACTTTCAATTTGCTACCTTATTTGAATGCGCGGGAAAATGTGGAGTTGCCTATGGAAAGCCTGAAAGTGCCTAAAGATGAAAGAAAACGGCGGGCTAGTGAGCTTTTGGCGATGGTTGGTCTTTCTGGAAGAGAGGATCATAGGCCACAGCGTCTCAGTGCTGGTGAACAACAGCGAGTAGCAATTGCACGGGCATTGGCGAATAATCCTGCTTTGATTCTTGCGGATGAGCCCACGGGAAATTTGGATGCCAAGAACAAATATGAAATTGTTAGGCTGCTTGCTAATCTCAATATTAATCAAGGAACAACCATCATAATGGTGACGCATGATAGTCACGTGGCTTCTCAAACTGAACGGTTGCTATTTTTGAATGATGGAAAAATAACAAAGGAGAAGCAAGGTCTCCATTTAGTGAAAAAGAAGCTTATGTGCCCTTTCTGCGGCGGCAAAATTCAAGCTGGCGATACCGTATGTCCCTCTTGTAGGAAAAAACTGAAGTATCAAGATGATGACGATGTCGACTGAACAGAAAACTGAAACACCCCGTTATTCCACGAAGATTATTGCCGTTATCATAATCAGCAGCCTTTTAGCTGGCGGCTTACTTGGCTGTGCATTAAGTAACTTGATTCTGTCTCCAAGCATAAATGATCTGCAAAATCAAGTCTCGGCACTTCAAAGGCAAATCTCAACTTCTCTCGACATATCAAACACGACAAGCGGGGGTAACACTTTCATAATTGGCGAGAACACATCGCTTTCGAGATTATACACTGAAGTGCGGGATTCAGTTGTTGTAATTCGCGGGTTGCTGGTGCAGTATGACATTTTCCGTCATGCCTATTACTCGCAAGTTCAAGGCTCCGGCTTCATCTACAATCATTCAGGACAGATAATCGTCATTACAAATTATCATGTAGTCCAAGACGCGATTAATATCACTGTAACTTTCATAAACGGCAACAGTTATAACGCCACCGTCATCGGATCTGATCCTTACGCTGATCTAGCAGTGCTTCTGACAAGCGCGCCAGAAAGCGAATGCAAACCTTTAACGATTGTCAGTTCAGCGTCATTAAATGTTGGCGACCCAGTAATAGCCGTCGGCAACCCTTATGGGCTAGCGGGTTCTATGAGCACCGGCATAGTTAGCGCGTTAGGTAGAACGATTACTGAAGAAATGTCTGGTGGTTATCCCATAGCAAACGTAATACAGATGACTGCGCCCATAAATCCTGGTAATTCAGGCGGGCCGCTTCTAAACTATCAAGGCCAAGTAGTCGGCATAACCACTGCCATTTTAAGTGATTCTGAAGGATTAGGCTTCGCGATTCCCTCAAGTACGGTGCTCCGCGAACTTGATTCTCTGGTTGAGACTGGCTCTTACAATAACCATTCATGGATTGGTGCTTCAGGAACTGATATGACTTATGAAATAGCGAAGGTGATGGGCGTTGACGTGACATATGGTTGGCTGATTGCCCAGGTTGCAAGCACAGGCCCCGCTGCCGAAGCAGGCTTGCATGGTGGAACGCGCATCGTTTCAGTTGCTGGTGAATACGTGACGATTGGAGGCGACATAATAGTAGCAATAAACGGGACGAGAATCAGGGGTATAGATGATCTTTCAACCTTCTTAGAGGAATATACTTTGCCAGGTGAAACCATTAACGTCATAATAGTTCGCGGTAGCCAAAGTTTGACTGTGCCGCTTAAGTTGGCTGCAAGACCATAGTTAACATAATTGCTTTTTAAATCCACGCCATTTCATTGGCAAGTTCAAGGCAGTTTTGCTCAGCTTGAAGTTTAAACTAACAATGCAACTGACAAGACCTCAAAAGACGAGCTTTGGATTATTTGAAAGAGACTAAAATTTGGGTGTAAATGTGAAGCAATTCTGAAAAATCCATTTAACCTTTGTCTGCAAGTTTAAAACAAAATTTGAGTCTCATACGTAAAAACACTTTGAAAGGATTAGTCCGTATGGATAAAACTGATGTATGCCCATGCGGAAAACCTATCCTAAACGATGAAAAAAACTATGCGGTAGTTGACGAGCGTGGAGTTTTGTGGCATGGCGCCTGTTTCGTCTCGAAAGAGCGCGTAAAGGCTAACCCGAAAATTCCACGGATTATTGTCAAAGGAAAAGAAGAAAGGCATTTAGTCGGCTGCATAGTTGAAGCTGATGATGCTTGCACCATATGGGTCTATAAATGTTGGGTTGAAGCTAACGATGACAGCTGCATCATTGATTTAGGCGGCAACATTATCTTTGCCTATCAAAACGCAAGAATTCGCGGTTTAACCCCGACCTCTGTACTTTTCGTTAAAGACACGCTTTATGTGAACCGTGAAGTGCCAATTCGGAAAATCAAAAAATCTTATGAAACATTAGAGGTCGGAAAAATAAAAAGGTGAAAAGCCAGTTTTCGGATTAACTTTGCCTTATAATTGCCCCTATTAACGCTGTGTGCGCTATTTTGCTGAAATAACTATTTGATACCAAAACAGATAAAAGTCGCTTAGCTTTCCATGAAAGCGTCTGATGTGAGGTTAGCATATGCCCGCCGAAATCTCCGATGCAGAAAAATTTGTGGCGATGAGTGCCAAAGCAAAATATTGCGCCGTTAAACGGCTTAAGGATGCTGTGAAGCTTAAACTCCGCACACCAAGTAAGCTTTACACTCTGAGGGTGGAGCCTCTAAAAGCAGAGGAAATTATTAAAAAGCTTAAATGTGAAATAAAAGAGCTCTAACTGTTTTTCTCTTTTAAGCTCAGCTTTTAGCATCTGTAAAGAATAGTTGATTAAAATAATCCTTTAATACAGTTAAAACTTGGCAGTAGCACTTCACAAAAGGGGGATAAAAAAAGAAAATGATGTTTTACTCTTGTGGCTTAGGCTTTTTCGGTCTCAACGAGCGCACTGTTGCGCCTGCACGCCACATCTCAGAATTACCCATCGCTGCCAATTCTTCGGCAAGTTTCTGCCTGTAATCTGGGGCTTGGCTTTTTTCAAGAACAATTCTTGTCTCTTCGCCTGAGGCTACAAGCTCGTAAAGCGATTCAAACAATGGCTTAGTGCAATCGCGGAATCTTTCCTTCCATCGTAGTGCGCCGATGCGTGCAGTTTCGCTGCAGTTGGCGTACATCCAGTCCATGCCGTTCTCGTCAACTAGGCGTATAAGGCTCTGTGTAAGTTCCTCCACGGTTTCGTTGAAGGCTTCACTTGGGCTATGTCCATGCTTTCTTAGCGTGTAGTATTGTGCTTCCATTATTCCAGCTAACGCGCCCATCAAAACACCACGTTCACCAGTCAAGTCGCTGTAAACTTCTTTCTCGAACGTGGTAGGGAAAAGGTATCCTGAGCCGATGGCTATGCCGATGGCTTTAGCGCGATCTTCTGCTCTGCCCGTATAATCTTGGTAAACGGCGTAACTGCTGTTTATGCCGCTTCCATCTAAGAAATTGCGTCTAACAGATGTTCCTGATCCCTTCGGCGCAACTAATATTACATCTATATTCTTAGGCGGAATGACTCCTGTTTGCTCCTTGTAAACTATTGAGAAGCCATGTGAAAAGTAAAGCGCGTCGCCTTCTTTCAATGTTCTCTTGATGACAGGCCACATTTCCCGCTGGCCCGCATCGGTTAACAGGTACATCTTGATTGTTCCACGTTTTGCCGCTTCCTCCATGGGGAGCAAGTTTTCTCCCGGCAACCAGCCATCCTGAACTGCCAAGTCGTAGTATGCTTTATGCACGCCTGTGCTTTCCTGCCCAATAATCACCTTTATGCCATTGTCACGCATGTTTAACGATTGAGCGCGGCCTTGAATGCCATATCCAAGTGAAACGACAATTTCGTCTTTCAATATTTCTCGGGCTTTTTCTACTGGAAACTCTTGCCTTGTGACAACGTATTCTTTTATGCCACCAAAGTCTAATTCCACCATAGTCGATTCCTCCGTTCAGTGCTATGAGACACACATGAAGTAATTAAGAATTACTTACGCAGATTTGCTTAAAGGCTCAACGGCTGTTACCGTGGTTATTTTGAAGGTAAATGGCTTGTTATTCTGCGGTGACTGTGAAAACAAACAGGTTGCCTTTCGTTGTCTGAAAAGCTATTTGACACGTTATTGCTGGAGCAGAAGCAGTGGCTACTCGCAGAACAACTGATTCGCCTGCTCGAATTTGGCTTGATCCAGCGATATAAACCACCGAGGCGGGCTGCGCGTTTACTTTCACATTTCTCAGCGACACACTTTGCGTGCCATTGTTGCATAATATAACGTCAACGTATGCATAGTTTGTGCCCCATAGATAATCCGTAACTTGCAGATTCTCACGGAACAGATTAGCTGTTGGCAAGCCGTTTATCCAAGCCAAGGTGGCTAAAGAAACCGCAACCGCTATGCATAGCAAAGTCACGTTGGAAAAGGATGCCAGCAGAGCTTTTTTTGCGTTAAGAGGAGGCATAGCGAACGTTTAGGCGTAACTTGATGCATATCATTTATGAATTCAAAATCAGAATTACCAGTTCGCTTGCCAGAAACTTTTATCGGAGCGCTTTGCCGTCGCAGAACCTTTAAGTTTTATTAGTGGCGTAATAATTTTACCTTCCAGTAGCGGGGTAGTCGTCTAGCTTGGTTTAGGATACCAGCCTGGGGCGTTGGCGATCCTGGGTTCAAATCCCAGCTACCCCACCACTGCCAAAGCCTTGGGCGCGAGTGCCATTTCTTACCGCTGTGATTTCATCCAAGATGGCATTCACCATCTCGGCTATTCTATGCTGAAGTTGTTGAAGTAATACTCAGCAAGGAGCAGCGACAGATCCTAAAGCGGCTAGCCCGTAGGCTCGGTACCAGTGAAAGCGAGGTCATGCACACTGCCTTCATGGAATACGCCAAAGCCCTCAACAATGATCTCAGAACACGTCCACCAACTCAGAGAAAACAAGTTTTAACCGATCTCTCCTCCGGCCTGCTTCTTGACGCATTGGTCAATAACGGCGCCGCAGCGGGGACAGTGTACGTGGAAGCCATAAGGATGATCGCACCAACCGCTGATTCGAGCGCCCTTCTTGGGGGAAACGCAACCGCATCGCTTGCACCTGTAAGAGTCCTCGCTGTGCCGCAGCCAGGAAAGAAGCCGTTTCAAAGGGGTTCTCAACCCTGTACCCTCTGACATGGCTTAAACTCCCGCAAGTTTTATCGCTTATGACTACTTCCGAACCTGAAGGCGCAGCATTTCAAGTACTAACTTTTGGCTTTGGATAACACGTAATTCCCTGTTAGAAACAAATTTCCTTTTATATCGATTTCAAAAGCAGATTGGCTTTCGTCAAGGTTTCAAATAAGCTGAAACGGCGCCTTCTATCAAATGCGTTCATCTTGGAAAAGGGAAAAACCACCCTGAGGAGCCAATTTGCGTTACTTTAGCGGTGATCGTGAAGCTTGTGTATTTTGTTCCAGGAATGTATGTTCCTCCAGAGTAGAGGCCGTCTTTGAGCGTGCCTGTGTGGCTGCCGCCAATGTAAACGTCATACGTAGAACCCAGTGAAAGTTCAGGCGTGGAAAAGACGATTGACTGGTACTGCCTTGTAGGTCTGAAGGTGAACAATTCTGTGCCATTGCTTGCTCGAACACAAATCAAGGTGCCTGCTTGGTTTACTGTTCGGAAATTCAGCATCACTGAGTATTGCGCGGACAAGTCTCCAAGCGGCAGAGCCATACCCGCGCTTCCTACCGCCACCAAATAGCCTTTGGTCATGTTAAAAGCGACATGATCCAGGGCAGAATTCATGTCGGAGGATGGGCCGTCCACAATTACAAAGCCGCCATTCATCACGACCGCACCGTTCGAGTCAATGCCATCCCCTAAGGCGTTAACATAAATGTAGCCGCCGTTAATGTACAAGTAGTAGTCCCCTGAGTAAATGGAGAATCTAGCGCCTGGTTGTCCTGCTGGAGAAATAGCGCCGGAGTCAATACCTAGGTTTATGCCGTCATCTCTTGAGATGACATGTATGGTTCCGCCATTAATTGTTATGACTGGTGCTTCAATACCTTCGTAAGAATTAGTTATGTTGATCTCACCATTGTTAATGGTAATTGAAGTTTCAGCGTGAATGCCGTCATCTGCCGTTGAAATCACAAAAGATCCGCCGTTCACCGTTATGGCGTCATCTGAGTGAACCGCGTCATCAGCCGAATTAATGGCAAAGAAGCCGACGCTGATGACAATGCTCCCTTTTCCTTTGATGCCCTTGGCAGAAGCGCCTGCGGCCACCGTCACAGTGCTTCCCCCACCACATGTTAAATCGAAGTTTCCGCCGGTGATCAAAACATTGGTTTCTGCTTGAACTGCTTCGCCGCCAGCAACAATGTTGATCGATCCATTTTCAATCCTCACATATCCCAACGATGCGTTCAGAGTATTATCTGCTTTCAGCCCATCGCCGCCAGCATTTACAGTGAGCTTACCGCCCTTGATAATTAGGTAATCTTTGCCTCGAATTCCATCGTCAACCGAATTAACGGCAATCATGCCATTTTCTATTATCAGTCCACCTTTGCTTGCTATGCCATCATTATATCTGCCCGTGACTCTTAGCAACCCGCTGCCCGTAATCTTCATGGCCGTGCGGCTGAAAACTGCTGCGTTCGGTTCATCCGCGTTTGGGCTCGCAAAAACATATACCGCACCATCTGTTACGGCATTTTCCGTTCCAGCTTCCAGATGAAGAATAACTTCGCTCGCGTCTAAAACACAGATCGGCGCGTTATTGGAGCAACTAATTTGTGCACCATTTAAAATTAGCTTTACTGCTCCTGAATCTTTTGTATTCACGATTATTTGTCCCTCATTTAAAGTGCCAGCTATTCTGTATGTGCCCGCGGATCTGATCATCACTTTGTTGCCACTGATGTATGCCGGGCGAGAAGCACTGGCTTCAATCGAATTGCCTTTAAGCCATACGTCGACAATGGTGGAGCTATCCCACGGGTCGTTGCCGAGATCTCCTGGAGCATTTATAATTTTAATATCTCCACCAGTAACTGCCACCGAGCCTCCTCCATGGATAGTATCATCTCCTGTTAAAAGGGTGAGTGATCCGCCGGTTATTGTTACTTTTCCATCTGAATGGATGGCATCATCAGCTGAATCAATCCTGAATGTTCCTCCATTTATAGTCAGGCTGACATCCGCCTTTATGCCCTTGGCTGAATCATTTCTGCCTATGATGCTGAGGCTGCCTCCAGCTGAGGTGAAGTTAAAGTTTCCACCAGAAATCAAAACATCTGTGCTCGCTTGCATTGCGTCTCCGCCAGACTGAATGTCTATTGTTCCCTGCGTAATTGTTAGGCTCCCTTTAGCATCTATGCCATCGTCGCTTGAGACTATGCTTATTTCGCCGCCATTAACTGTTATTATTTCGCCTTCTATACCCTCAAAAGCTTGCGCAATTTTGATGATGCCACCGTTAATCTCTATTGACCCCTCAGCGTGAATTGCGTCGTCGCTGGATGAAAGAGCAAGGGTTCCCGCGTTCACTGTTATCGCGCCATTTGAATGAATAGTATCATCAGCTGAACTAATCGTGAATTTTCCGCCCTTAATCGAGATGCCGGCAACACCTTTTACTCCTTTCGCAGAAGCGTTAGCCGCCACAGTTTTGCCGCCTCCTCCTCCCGTGGTGAAAACAAAATCACCGCCAGCTATTGTGACGTTTCTATCAGCCTGTATGCCATCGCCATCTGCTTTAATTTCTATGAATCCGTTTAGAATAATGACGTCTCCAGAGTCAGGATTCTGTCCATTCAAAACAGCATTTATTCCATCATTAGATGAGATGATGCGTATGGCTCCGCCATTTATCTTGACGGTGGCACTTTCTATGCCCTCAAAGGATCTTGCGATGTTAATGTTCCCGCCTGTTATTTCCACCAAGTTGCCTGCGTGAATGGCATCGTCAGCTGATGAAAGATTCAGTGATCCGCCGTTGACTGTTACTGTTCCATTCGAATGTAGTGCGTCGTCTGCTGAATAAATCTCAAATACGCCGCCTTCAATTGCTACACGGTCGAGTGCCTTGATGCCTTTAGC
The DNA here is from genome assembly GCA_037481775.1 of Bathyarchaeia archaeon. Taxonomy (GTDB): domain Archaea; phylum Thermoproteota; class Bathyarchaeia; order Bathyarchaeales; family Bathycorpusculaceae; genus JAOAIV01. Next base: position 37,766 of record JBBFKZ010000001.1, on the reverse strand, counting down.
TGAAACATTGCTTGCTGCAGTGCTGCTGCTTTCTCCACCGGCTTTCAAGTTAAAACTTCCGCCATTGATCAAAACTTTCTTTTCAGCTTGGAATGCATCGCCTCCTGAAACAATGTTGATCGTTCCGTTCTCGACAAAAATATTGCCCAGCGTTGTGTTCTCAGGGTTATCTGATTTCAAACCGTCGCCGCCGACTTCCAGATTTAAAACGCCGCTTTTGACTGTAATTAAGTCTCTGCCTCTGATGCCGTCGTCAACTGACTTCACATTGATGGTTCCGCTTTGGATGATTAAGCCGTCTTTGCTGGTTATGCCATCGTTATAATTTCCCTTTACATTAAGCACGCCTTCGCCCATTATGGTGAGGTTAGATTTGCAGAAGATGGCAGCATCCGGCTCATTCTTGGCGGGGTCATCAAAAATGTACTCGGCTGAATCTTCAACGAAATTCTCGGTGCCCTCGGCTAAAATTATAAAAGTTTCTTCTGCATTCATGATACTGATCGGCGAGCCCGTTGAGCAGCGAATGTGGACTCCGTTTAGAATGAGCTTAACAGGGTCCTTGTCGTTTGTATACACAATTATCCTGCCGTCATTTAATGTGCCAGTTATTTTGTATGTGCCTCCAAACAGTATTGTCGCTTTGCTGCCGTTGACAGATACTGGCTTTGAGTTGCTGACTTCTATCGAATCGCCCTTCAGTGTTAACTCAACTGTAATGGAAGGATCCCAATCAGCAGCACCGTCTGTCGTTGCCTCTTTTGGAGAACCGCTTATGGAGATCTGATAGCCTATAAAAAATGCCAATATCGCAATGCATGCAACAGCCATTGCGACAAGCCCTTTATCCATGTGCTTGCTCCCTTCTGAAGGGTTTAAGAACGCTTGATGAGGCAAATACTATCAGGATCATGTTATTCGCTACCTCTACATTTCAAGTAGCAAGCCGGATTGCCCGTTACTGTCATGTGCTGTTCTCTGCACATCACAAATTTGCCTATGGCCGATCTTGGCCGAATGGTGTCTAGGAATAAGCCGCTTATGAAGATCGGAAGCACTTCATTGTATTTTACTTCCAAAATAACATCCTGCTCGTTAAGGATACTTACTGTGCAAATATTGGGATCGAAAAAGGAAATGTTTCCTAAACCCATACGCAATTCAGTGTCAAAGGTTATGCGGACATTGCCTACTGGATGATAATACGCTGCGCGGTTGTACTCGACGACAGCAATTGGTTTCATGAGGTCGCATCGAGCTTTCCGATAGAAGTCTCTGAGCAGTTTATGCCGCGCATTAGCTAAGAAGCATACGTCACCAGCTATTATGCGGTCTGCTTCTTCCCGTGTGATGCGCACGCTTTCCTTCAGGACGTAGTTATGTATTTTGGTTTTTCGCTCAAATTTGATGAATGAATCGCTGTGATTGTAAATGCGTATTCGATATTTATCTCGGCTGTACACGCCTGCCTGTTTTTCCCAAAAAGCCGAGTTTCTGAAATCATCAAAATACAGGCTTCTAACATTATATCTCCCGGCAGCGCCCATATGTGGATCAGGTTTGAGAACTTGCGCAAGATTTTTCCTTAAGACATCAAATTGTAGTTGATCAATTTTATACTTGAACTCATGCCTTAAACATGTGGCTCCGCTGTTCATTGTTTTATCTTCTCCGCTTTTTCCCTATTATAACAATGAAGGCGCAGACTCCAAGAACTCCCGCTATAAAAGCCCAGACTGCCCAGTTAGTTGAAATGCCTGTTTGCGGATTTGCTATATTCGGTTTGCCAGGCGTTGGATTTATTAGGTGCTCCCAGGTAGAGCCTCCGTCTGGAATACGCCCGTAAGATACATCTCTAATTTGTTTTTTGAACGTTACTTGATCAATTACTGTGACACCGTCCGCAGCCAACAGTGTTATGGTGCCTCCATTAGCGTTAGGCGAAAAATTTGTGTGTAGCATATCTGGCCCAGAGCCTCTGTTACCCCAGACTATAAGAAACTCCCCGGGACCCAATATGGTGCCGTTTGGGAATCTCCATGGTGGGTTGGCTAAATCCTCGGTAAGAATCATCCCGCTGAGGTCAATTGATGTGTCTCCGCCGTTGTAAAGTTCAATCCAGTCTGGGAAAGTCATGTATGGCCCTGGAACTGCCCCATCATTGTCGGCCATGAACTCGTTGATTACCAGCCCCCTGCTTTCTTGCTGCCCTGACACGGCGGCGAATATTGGCAGCAGTGAAAGTGTGAAAATCAGAATGGCGCACGCAGACCTTTTCAATGCATACTCTACCTCAACGTCTCTTTTTATTCTTGCTTTCCGTGTAGTGTTTTTATCAGGTTGAGTCAGATCTGTAACTGACTAATGAAACATCCTTAACGCCTTTTATCTTCAAGAGTTCATCCACTTTGTTTGCTTCTTTTAGGTTCATTCTAACTTCTCCCATGAGCTCTACTCCGTTGGAGCTGACGGTGCGGGATCGAAGCTTATACCTTGGAAGCGCTGCTTGGACGGCTTCTTCGGCTTCGCTGTCGTAATGGATTACCAGCAAATATGGATCAGGGCCGCGGAAGCTGGTTCGTTCCAGTACCAGTAGTAGCAAGCCGATTACGGGGACACCTACTATGGCGATCATGTATAGGCCTGCGCCACAGATAATTCCAACGGCTATGGACCAGAATGTGAAGACGATGTCTTTTGGGTCTTTGATGGCGGTGCGGAAGCGAATGATGCTTAGTGCGCCAACCATTCCTAAGGATAGGGCGATGTTCGAGCTGATGGGTAATACCACTAATGTTACGACGAGCCCTGTGAGAACCAGTCCTACGTTAAATTCTCGAGTGTAGATTACGCCTTTGAATGTTCTTCGGTAAATATAAAAAATAAACATGTTAATGATGAAGGATATAAGTAAGGCCACCAAAACACGGTCAACAGTCAACTGCTGATATGTATTTGGCGGGTTCAAAAAATCTGTGATAAGCCGATTCCAATCAATCATGCATGGCCACAAAAGCTTAAACAACGCGTTTGTTTAAAAAGTTTTTTCTGATTCAGTTCTAATTCGGTTCCCTTTTTCTATGGAAAAGTAAAAACTTGTCTTGCTTAGCGTTTGTGGCTCATATTTACGATTAAAATTGAAAATCGGATTTTAGTGAGCACAACATTAACGGATTGTTCGAAATCCATGGATTCCATGTTTGGATGCTGGCAGCTCCTTGTGTTTTAGGAAAAGTGCTTGTGTTGTTGGATAAGTGCCATTTGGCTCTTTTGGACGGGGCTTTCTGGCTTGTCTGTTTTGCAGTTTTTGCTTTTCTTGTTTTCTCTTAGAACATTTGTAACGCTAAGCGCTGCATTATGTGCAAATTTGTGTGCAAATGTCCTGTTTTTTACTGGAAATGCTTATATAATTTCTTTTTAAGTAAACAAACGTTTAAAGAGATCTATAAGACTAGCAGTAGGGAATAACCAAATGCAAACTAATTTAGTTGAAAGTGTGCCTCCCATTGATTTACAAATCCTCAGTTTGCTCCAAGAAGATTGCAGATTAAGTTTCAATAAAGTAGCGCACAGACTCGGGATTTCTGTTGGAACAGCATTTAAAAATTTAGAGAAAAAAGGCATATTGAAAGGCTACACAGCCATAATTGACACTGCCCGGCTCGGTTACACCTTAACCGCTTTAATATTAATTCAGGTTGAAGGAAGTGCGCTTTCATCTGTTGAGCAAGAAATTGCCAAGACAACTAATGCTGCAGCTGTTTACAATATCACAGGCGATTACGACATTGCCATTATCGCTAAATTCAAGGATCGCGCTGGTTTAAATGCTTATGTAAAAAATCTGTTAGCCCACCCTCATATCAAAAGAACAGTCACAAGCGTTGCCCTCAATATAGTTAAAGAGGACATCCGATTTAAACTGTAATCAAAAGGTGGAAAGCATGAACCCGACAAGAATAACAGTTGCCTTTGATCCTGCCACAGCGGCTTTACTTGAAAAAATCAGCAAAGAAACTGCGGTTTCACAAAGTGAAGTAATGCGTTGTGCTCTGCGATTTTATAGTGAAAACAAGGCGTTGTTGGATCAGGCTGTAAAAAAGAAAGTTTACGCTTACATGGACTTACTATTGAGCGGTGAACATGTTATTTTGGATGTGGATCACTGGCTCCTATTCTTGAATTTAATTGAATCGTTACCTGATCCAGAAAAGTTTTGGATTGCCCATAGAGCAGTTGCGCAATCTCATAAAGAGCAGTTAAAAAGTAAAGTGCGCACTGGAGAAGACGTCTTGGCACGGCTAGAATCATGCAACTTTTTCAGAATGATAAAAAACTCAGAAAACGATTTCACTTTAGTTATGGGGTCAGAGCAACCGAAAAAGTTCATCAAGATTCTCATCGAAGAGTTCTTAGCTGCAATAGGTGTACGTGCAGAGATTAGGGAAAACTTGGCGAAGCTAAATGTCAACATTAAACCATAATTACTGAACACATAAATAAATTTACTTCAAGTTTCTATATATTTTATTATTTTTTCATAAAAAGTATGAACAAATCACAAATACGTTTATATGATGTGCAATTGTATTTCAGCAGTCAAAAATACAAACGAGGATTGATAGAATGACTGCTGCAGACATATCTTGGGTTTCAACCGCAACTGCTCTAGTCATGCTTATGACTCCAGCACTAGGCTTCTTTTATGCAGGCCTTGTCCGAAAGAAAAACCTTGTTTCCACTTTAGTTCAATGCCTAATAATATTCGCAATAGTAAGCGTGGCATGGACATTATGGGGATATAGCCTTACCTTCGGCTATAGCATAAATGGTCTAATCGGCGACTTATCATTATTTGGATTAGGCAACATAGGTATACACACAATCAATCCAATAGCTCCAGACATTCCCGAACTGCTATTCTTCGCTTTTCAATTAAAATTTGCAGCCATCACACCAGCATTAATAATAGGTGCATGCGCAGAAAGAATTAGATTCCGCTCACTCCTAATTTTCATCTTGTTCTGGTCAACCCTCATTTACTGTCCAATAGCCCATTGGGTATGGAACACCGATGGCTGGCTACGCGGTGTAGGTGCAATAGACTTCGCGGGCGGCATTGTCGTCCATATCTCAGCGGGCTTATCTGCTCTCGCAGCTGCTCTTGTAATCGGCAGACGTAAAGGCTGCGCCATTCCATGGAAAGATCATATGAGCGCTTTGAAGGAAGCCAATGCTAGTCCCTTCAAACCGACCAACATTCCCTATGTAATACTGGGCGCAGGTTTACTTTGGTTCGGATGGTTCGGGTTCAACGGTGGAAGTGCTCTCGCAGCAAACGAATTAGCCGTCTCAGCGCTTGTCACCACAAACCTAGCAGCAGCGGCCGCTGCTATAAGCTGGATGATAGTAGACTGGGTGACAAAAGGTAAACCTTCAGCAGTTGGCATAGCTATCGGGGCAGTCGTTGGGCTTGTCGCCATAACACCCGCCGCAGGTTACGTTAATGTGAGTTCAGCATTGGTAATAGGTTTCATCGCAGGAGTAATCTCGAACTTGGTTGCGAGCTGGCGAGCTGGCAGATCAAGAATAGATGATAGCCTGGATGTCTTTGCATGCCATGGTGTAGGCGGAATTTGGGGTTCAATTGCAACTGGTTTATTCGCTACAGAGACTGTTAATGGCGTAAACGGTTTACTCTACGGAAACGCAGGTCAGATGTTTGCTCAGTTATTGTCGGTTGCTGTAGTGGCGGCATTTGCCTTCTTCGGTTCTTATTTGTTGCTGAAGCTGATCAACGTAATTTCACCCCTTCGGGTAAGCCCTGAAGCCGAAGACGCGGGGCTCGACCTTAGCGAACACGGAGAAGAAGCCTATCATCTAGAATAGAACACCCAAAGGCATAAATTAACATCCCTTTTCTTTTTTTGTGGCAAATTTAAATTATACCCCAAATCAGTCAGCTTTGCAAAACATTAATTTTATGCTTAAAGTCCTGGATTCTAAGCTGCAATTGTTTTCGCGGCTTCATGTAGGATTCTACCGTTTGGAATTTGCCGCATTGCGTTTTTAGTGGTGCAGAAGTTATTATAGCCTAGTTTATTCCTTAGTTTTGTTTAAACGCTGTATAGGCTGTATGCATGAGGCGATGTGGTGAACAAGATTAATTTCGGGGTTTTCTTGCCTTTCTATGCTTTTGGTTTCAAAGAGACAAGCTCTGTTGTGCTGTTTAATCGTGTGCGAGATGTAGTTGTAGCGTGTGAACGTCTGGGCTACCATTCAGTGTGGCTGGATGATCACCTAATGTTCAACGGCAAACCCGTACTCGAGTGCTGGACTACTCTCACCGCTCTATCACAACTAACCACAAAGATACGACTTGGCACCATGGTGTTATGCGCTTCTTTCAGAAACCCTGCTTTACTCGCCAAGATGGCTGCCACGTTGGACGTGATCTCTGGCGGCAGGTTAGAGCTTGGCATTGGCGCCGGCGTTCAGAAAGAAGAGCACTTGGCTTTTGGCTTCTCCTTTCCAGAGCCGAGAACCCGCATAGAGCGGTTAGAAGAAGCTGTTGCGATCATAAAGCGGCTGTGGACTGAGGAAAAGGCAAGCTACAAAGGCAAACACTACACCATTAATGAGGCTGTCTGTGAGCCTAAACCCTTACAGAAGCCGCATCCCCCCGTAACAATAGGCGGTAGCGGAGAAAAACTAACGTTAAAGGTGACAGCGCAATACGCTGACCGATGCGACTTCGGCTACTTACCGTCCATAGAGCTTTACAAGCGCAAAATAAACGCCCTAGCTGCACATTGCCGTGTAGTAGGGAGAGATCCGCGTGAGATAGCGCTGTCATGCTGGCCCGGCGGTCAAGTGCTAATTGCCAGTAGCCAAAAAGAACTGCATCAAGTCGTTCTGAGGCACAGGCCCTCAAATATCAGCCAAGAAGACTTTGAAAAACTTAACCTTGTAGGGACTCCAGATGTCTGTCTGAGAAAGCTGCAGTCTTACATTGCTTTAGGCTTTACGCATTTCATGTTGTTCTTCGGTGATCTTCCTCATTTGGAAGGCTTAACGTTATTTGCTGAGTCTGTTATGAAGAAGTTACAATAAAAGTGGCGCCTATCGCTTGCCCGTTTTAATTTAGTTCAGCTGTCAGACCGAAGTCGTCTAGCCAGCCTGCGTATTCGTTGACTGGGCGCTTGAACATCATGCCCAATTTTTTTCTATCTTTCGCTTGGTGATATTTGAAATATATCTCGCCGTTTAGTATGCCGAGTATTTCTATTTTGCCTGTTTTGTGCGCCATAATGTATTTGAAACGTTTGCTGAGGCCATTGCAGTTTTCTTTTGCCTTTTCCACTATGCGCACTCCTTCACAGATTGGGACTTGAAAGTGATGCTTGACTCGTTTTACGGGGCGGCATTGAAAAACATAGTAAGGCGTAACACCAATGCTGGCCAGCCTATTCATTAACGCCGCAAGCGTCTCGGGGCCGTCGTTGACTCCTTTCAGTAGAACTGTCTGGTTGCTCAGCACTACCCCTGACTTGATCAGGTTACTTACTGCTTTAATAGATTGTGGCGTGATTTCTCGCGGATGATTAAAGTGTGTAACAACGTATAGTCTCCTCTCATCCTTTGAATATTTCCTGAAAATTGCCAAAATTTCAGGGTCGAAAAGCCTGCTTGGAAGGGTTACTGGCACTCTGCTGCCAATTCTCACAAATTTTAGATGCTCTATGCTGGATAGTGCCTCAAGAAATCTTTCAATGATCTCATTCTTAAGCACAAGGGGGTCTCCGCCGCTGATTAACACATTATTTATTTCCTTGTGCTCTGCCACGTAGGCTACAGCCTCCTCGAAGCGCTTCAAAATTTCATCCGTAGGCAATCCGACAAGTCTTTTCCTAAAGCAGTGGCGGCAATAGGTTGCACAGCGGTTGGTAGCAAGGATCAAAGCGGTTTCATTGTATTTATGCTGAAGCCCTGGCATTTTCGTGTTTTCTGCTTCGCCGCTTGTATCGTAAACTCCTTCAAGGTTAAGCTCTTCAATGGAAGGCACCGCCATCTTTCTTATTGGGTCATGCGGGTCGTTCCAATTTATCAGCGATAAATAATAGGGGCTAACCCGCATTGGATGAGTCTGAATAACTTGCTCCAGCAGTGTCTCTTCCTGCAAAGGAATTGCTACGTGCTCCTTAAGTTGCTTTAAGGTTGAGATGTTCCTCTCTAATTCTTCATGTTCTGGCATGTTTATCTAACACCTTTTGAGATCCTACACTTCGGAAAACCAGCAGAAATAAGCAAAGCGCCACACTTTTTAATCAGTTCGACTGGTTTTCCTCTGAATAATTTATGGCTTTATCACTTAAAAAAGTTGTGTCCAGTTACTTTCATCTATGGAATAACTTTTAGAAAAAAATTTAAGTTACTAACCTATCTGTTTTATCCACGTTTGCAGATGTATGCTGAGCAGTGCTTGGTTGCAATGTTTTAGGTTTAAAGTGCGCAGTTGCTTGGCATCTGTTGTACTAATAGGATTACTATCGTAACGCGCCAAGCACGAAGAAAGTTCGTTAATGAATGGGTATGGTGAAAAATAACTTGGTTAAAAATGATGATAGAATAGTAGTTCGAGGATTAAGAGATGTTGCTGCAGCAGAAACAAAAATAAGCTATGTGAATCCTAATGGAAAACTTTACTATTTAGGTTACGACATCGATGACCTAGTTGAATACGTATGTTACGAGGAAATTGTGCATCTTCTATTGTATAATGAGTTGCCCAGCAAGCGGGAGCTAGATGCGCTTCGTTCTCTTTTGATTTCGGAAATGCATCTCTCTAACGCGGTAATTGAAAGCATAAAATCTACGCCTCTATCAGTGCATCCAATGGATGTTTTAAGAACTGTGGTTTCTCACTTAAGCTACTTTGACCCTAACCTTAGCGACCACTCTGAAACAACAAACAAAAAACGCGCAATACAGCTAATAGCAAAGGTTCCAACAATCGTTGCTGCGATCCATAGAATACGCGCTAATCAACAGATTCTGACGCCAAATGAGAATTTCGGTTTCGCTGAAAACTTCCTCTACATGTTCAGAGGAAAACCCGCGGATGCTGAAGAAAAAGCCGCCATCGACCGCTATATGACGCTACATGCAGATCACGGCTTTAACGCCTCAACATTTGCTGCGCGGGTCACTGCAAGCACTAACGCTGATATGTTCTCGGCTATTGTTTCTGCCATAGGAACCTTGAAGGGACCATTGCATGGTGGCGCTTCCGAGAAAGTTATGCACATGCTGGACAACATCAACACGGAGGAAGAAGTGGAAGAGTACATACAAGGCATGTTGGATGACCAAAAAAGATCATGGGCTTCGGACATCGCGTTTACAAAACTGAAGACCCACGAACCAAGCATCTTCGCAGCCTAGCCGAGAACCTGTGTCACCGCTCAAACACTTTAAATCTGTATAACCTGTGCATGAAAATTGAAAATGTAGTTTATGAAAAGAAGAAAATCTTTCCCAATGTCGATTTCTACGCCGCCGTCACACTGGATGCACTAGGCGTAACCCGCGAATTTTTCACGCCCTTCTTTGCGGCAAGCCGAATATCCGGATGGGTTACCCACGTGCTAGAGCAGTATGCTGATGCTGTTCTTCTGAGGCCCACGTCTAAATACGTTGGTCAGTTTGGACGAAAATTCGTGCCGCTGGATCAAAGGTAACTGCTGTTCGGTCTCTGGAAAACGCTTTCCCTGAAAAGCTTCCCTTTACCCGCTAAGCTAAAAATGAGAGAAAAAAGCAGAGACTTATTGGCCGCTACGCCATTATCGCTTTCAAGTCTTCCTCTGCAGTTTTTATCGGCATAATATTGAATTTTTCCACCAGCACCTTGAGTATGTTCGGTGTTATGAACGCGGGCAAACTCGGGCCTAATCGTATGTTTCTTATGCCTAAATAAAGCAGAGACAGCAGTATAGCCACGGCTTTCTGCTCATACCATGACAGCACCAGAGAAAGCGGCAGCTCATTAACCGATACATTAAATGCCTCCGCTAAAGCTTGAGCCACCTTTATTGCCGAATAGGCGTCGTTACATTGTCCTATGTCCAGAAGCCGCGGGATCTCGTCAATGGTGCCTAAATCCTTGTCGAAGAATCTGAATTTTCCGCAAGCAAGCGTTAACACAACAGTATCCTTAGGCGCTTTCTCCACGAACTCGGAGTAGTAGCTTCTTCCTGGTTTCGCGCCGTCGCATCCGCCGACCAGCAGGAACCTTTTGATGCGGCTGCTTTTCACCGCGTCTATTATTTTGGCAGCTACGCTTAGAATTGCGTTTCTGCCGAAGCCCACTGTCACGTACTTCCCTTCTCTGTCAGCTTGGAAGCCCGGCAGCTCTAAGGCCCGCTTTATTACAGGCGAGAAGTCTCTGCCTTCTATGTGCGGTGTTCCAGGCCAGCCCACTGGACCTGAGGTAAAAATGTTGTCTTTGTAGTTTTCCATCGGTCTCTGGAGACAATTGGTTGTCATGAGTATGGCGCCGGGGAATTCTGAGAATTCGCGTTGCTGATTTTGCCATGCTGTGCCATAGTGTCCGTAAAGGTGCGGGTAAGCTTTCAACTTGGGATACCCGTGCGCGGGCAGCATTTCGCCATGTGTATACACGTAAATTCCTTTTCCTGCGCTCTGCTTCAGAATCTCCTCAAGGTCTTTAAGGTCGTGCCCAGACACGAGAATGGCTTTGCCTTTTTTTACGCCAAGCGGCACTTTTGTTGGCATAGGATGCCCATAAGTCTCAGTGTGCCCGGCGTCAAGTAGCTCCATAGCGCGGATGTTTATTTCACCGCATTTCATGGCTAAACCGACAAAGTCGTTTACACCAAGCGACTTGTCTAATGGCGCAGCAAGACCTCGATGGATAAAATCAAAGACTTTCTCGTCTTTTTTGCCGAGTATATATGCGTGATAGGTGTAAGCTGCTACTCCCTTTATGCCGTAAGTTAACAACCACTGAAGCGAGTGCAAGTCCTCGTCAACAATGGGCCCAGATTTTATTCCAAAAAGTTTCCCTTGCTCTATTAAGCCTTCTTTGGTTTTTTCCAAAACCAAATTTACAGGACCATTACCCTCGACTTTGCTGCCAACAAGCTGTGTTTGCTTTTTTAGTTGCTCGCGTAAGTTCACTGTTTTGTTGATGTACTCGATGATTCTGTCAAGGTCAAAGTTCACGTTTGTCAAAGTGGCGAAGAGCGCTTCACAAGTGAATATACTGAATTCTTCGGTTCTGATGCCTGCCTTCTTTGCTTCGATGACTAATTGTGAAAGTCCCCTAAGCAAGTAAACCAGCAAGTCTTGGAGTGCAGCGACCTCTGGAGTTTTTCCACAGACACCTATGATTGTGCAGCCTTGCCCTTTAGCGGTTTGTTCGCATTGATAACAGAACATTTGCTCTTTGCTCATATTTTCTTCGTTCCTCATCAAAACTATACTTGCAAGCTCCAGATAGCATTTATCCCTAAAGCGTTAGGGTTTCATAGCCAACTTCACTTTTCAAAATACTGCTTCAGCAATCTCTTTGTTCCCCTTCTGATTATCTCCGAAAGCGTTGCTGGCTTAACACCTAGTTTAGCGGCAAGCTCGCGTAAACCAATTTTCCGCGGATAATCAAAAAATCCACTTTTCAACGCTAACCAAAAGATTCTTTCTTGCTTCTCGGTTAAAACACCACTTTTGGCTTCGAAACTTCCTCTTTTAAGCACGTTGACTCTGTGCCCCGCGCTTTCTAGTGCAGATATAATGCCCTTGTATGCTTCAAACGTGGGCACAATGAAGCTATACATTATCATGTGCTCCTCTACGCTTTTGCCTGAAATTAGAAAAGCGCCATAAGATATGATCGTATTGCAGACTTCGCAACCTTCACTTTCAAACCATAAAGAAGAATTGCTTCCCGCTTCACCCATAGGCTTGGCGGACTTTGAGTCTTCTGAAATTTTCGCCGCATCTTTCGCTTCAAGCGCCACCAAATGCTTAACTTTGCCGCTGTTTGAACCCCTAATGTCTGTTACTTTAAGTCGCTTAAGCCCAAGGGAAGCAAATTTTTCCATTATTTTGCATTGCTTGTTTTCCACTACAATAACAACATGGTATGGTTTAAGCCACTTCTCCACCATTGGGTCTAACGCTCTCCATGTCAAAAGAAAAATGCTTGAAACCAAGTTTACGTCGGTGGTGCTGGTCTCCGTCCTAAGGTAACATTCACGGTGACTGTTGAACTGTCACGCACAACGGTTATGTTCAGAAGCTGCCCGGGCAATGTGTTCTCTGCAAGGTAACTTGCCAAGTCGTCATTATTTCTTATTCGTGTTTGGTTCAAAGCAATTATTATATCATTCACTCTTAGTTTGCCGTCTGAAGGGCCTCCGGCGACGACGGAAGCAATTCGCCAACCATAAGTAACATTCACTCCTATTTGCTGAGCTAAGCTATAGCTCATGTCCTGTCCTGTAACGCCCAAATATGAGTGGTCCCGATAAGTTCCAGTTGTTATCAAGGCAGCTATTTCCCTGAGAATAGTATTTGATGGCACTGCGAAGCCTAAGCCCTGCGAGTCTGATAGTATAGCGGTTGTTACGCCTACAACTTTGCCCGCGGCATTTAACAGGGGCCCCCCTGAATTTCCAGGGTTTATAGGCGCGCTTGTCTGTATGATATTCGCAATTGCAAAGCCGCCTGCATATTCTTCCTCAGTAATTGTTCTGCCGATGGCGCTAACTACACCAGTGGTTAATGAACCAACCAAGCCGTAAGGATTTCCTATGGCTATAACCGGATCACCCACCCGCAACGTGGACGAACTGACGATTTCGATGGGTTTAAACTCGCTGTCCGGCGCATTAACTGAAAGAACCGCCAAGTCCGCGTAGGGATCGCTTCCCAAAACCTGCGCAGGATAGCCATTACCATTTGAGAAGGTGACGCTTAGGCTTGTTGCGCCATGCACTACATGATAATTCGTTATTACCACGTTTCTGCCAGAATAAGAATATACAAACCCTGAGCCCTGTGCTTCTCCGCTTCTTGTGGTTCCTTGAATCAAAACAACCGAGTCACGAACACTCTCGTAAATGTTGGCCAGTTCAGTTTCATTCTGATAGATTATGATGTTTTGGTAAGTAACGTTCTGTGTGCTTGTTAGACTCGCGACACGGTTTTGAAGCGATGTCACTTCATCATTTAGCCTATTCATTTCTTGATATGTGATGTAGAAGCTTGCTAATGCGCCAACAAGTAAGCCGGCTGCAAATAAGAGCGCCAGAAGACTGAGTGATGTTTTACCGTAACCGTTTGAAGCGTACATTTAGCGTTCCCTCTACTGAAGCATAAATTGGTTTTTGAAAATAAAGGTTTACTATTTCCTTCTGTCGATGATGTCCAGTGCGTCTGGGCCCGTGCCTATTAGAACTACTGGCACACCGGTTGTCTTTTCAATTTCCTTGATGAATTGTTTTGCTTCTGCGGGTAAAGCGTCAAATTCCCTAACGCCTTGGCACTTTGGAAACAGGCTGTCCAGCTTTGTAACCGCCGCTTGTGTAGCACCATTTATCTTTGCCACTTTCTTTGCTAATTCAAAATCAAACGGTGCAGAGCGTCTGTCACGGCCGGTTCCAGCAGCAGTTTCAAACCAGCCCCTTTTTAAAGCCTCTTCTTTGCTTAACTCACCAGGCAACGGGCCAGCACCCACACGTGTTATAAACGACTTGTAAACAATGAGAACGTCATCCACTCTTGTTGGGCCCACCCCTGCCTCCGAGCATATGGCCGCGGCGCCTGTATCTCGCCCCGTTACATATGGATACGTCCCATAAAAAAGTGAAAGCATAAAACCCTGTGTTCCCTCAAGTAGAACGTTTTTGCCCGCGTCGAGTCCTTCGTTAACTTCTGTAGCTACGTCCGCGAGATATGGCTGTAGCTCGGGCATGTCACGTGCAAGCTTTGCGGTTCTTCGGACACGCTCCTCTAGTGCTGGTCCAACACCCCACCCTGTGGTGCCTATTCCCTTTAAGTGCGCACTTGTTTTGTCCTGTATAGAGTGCTTCTCCTCGATAATCGAGGCTTGGTAATCCACGCCTATGCGGCTGTGTACCTTCGTCAACTCGACTTCCTCGAGAAACTTGCCGACATGGACGTTGGCGCCTGCACCTATTAAAAGGCGGCATTTTGGGTTTAGGAAGGCGGCTGGCACCATGTGCAACGCGTACTTTTTGCTTTCCATCCAGACTGTGTGCGCCGCGTTCACGGAGCCTGTTCTAACACAGAAGTCAAGTTTGTCTTTCAGTGCGAGATAGGAGATTATCTTCCCTTTGCCTTCATCGCCCCAGAAGGCGCCTACGATAACCGTGCAAGGCATGTGTTTCCCCGCTGAAAGGTTTCAGCGGAATTATTTAAGATTGTTGGCGCTGGTGTGGTATCGTTTCGGGTGAAAGGGGCGTTCAGAAGCGGTCTCCTGTTGCTTTTCGCGGCGCGTTTCATGATTTATCTTTTGTTTTCATACAGCTGGCCTCTGCTGCTTTGCTCTATTCATTCAGTTGTGCGGCATATTTTGACAGATAATTCAGATAATGGAAGAGTGATTGATGCTACATAACCTTTTAATGCCGAGATTTGCACCAACATACTTTAGGGAAGGCTGCTGGCTTAATGGTAACTTTGAATCTCGACAAAGTTTTCAATCCTAAAAGTGTAGCTATAATGGGCGCCAGCGCCGAAGAAGGCTCCATAGGTTATTCTATAGTCAAAAATTTAACTCAACTTGGCTATGCTGGAAAGGTCTACCTTGTTAATGCACATAAACCCGAGATTCTCGGAGTAAAGGCTTTTCAGACAATAGAGCAAATCCCAGAGCATGTTGATTTAGCAGTAATTGCCACGCCCGCGAAAACTGTTCCAGATATTGTGGAGCAATGTGGACGAGTTGGTGTGAAGGGCGCCATCATAGTTTCAACGGGCTTCAAAGAAGCAAGGGCGGAGCGCAAGGCGCTTGAAGAGCAGATTTTGGAAGCAAGGAAAAAGTATGGCATAAGGATAATCGGGCCAAATTGTATAGGCGTAATCTGCCCGCGAATTAATCTGAACGCCACATTCCTAGATAAAATGCCGAAGCCCGGAAAAGTAGCTTTCATAACGCAAAGCGGCGCCTTAGGCTCAGCGATTCTGGACTGGGCTATACATAAGAACATTGGCTTCAGCAACTTTGTCTCCGTCGGCTCGATGATAGATGTAGACTTCGGAGATTTGATAGACTACTTCGGCACTGACCCGCAGACCCGCAGCATCCTCCTGTACATGGAAAACCTGACTGAAGCCAGAAAATTCATGAGCGCCGCTAGACACTTTGCACGAACCAAACCCATAATTGTGGTGAAGGCAGGCAAATTCAGCGAAAGCGCAAAAACAGCAGTAACGCATATAGGTTCTCTTTCAACTGAAGATGCAATTTATGAGGCGGCTTTTAAACGCGCAGGCATAGTTCGAGTAGAGGAAATTGAAGATTTATTCAACACAGCCGAAGTTTTGGAGAACCAGCCGCTTCCGAAGGGGCCAAGCATCGCTATAATTACTAACGCGGGTAGTTTGGGCATTATGGCTACAGATGCCTTGATCGCTAAAGGTGGTAGGCTTGCAAATTTAAGCAAGAAAACCATTGAAGCGCTTAACGGTGTTCTGCCGCCTTCCTGGAGTAAAAGCAATCCTCTGGATATTCTTGGAGACGCTGATGCTGAGCGTTACCGAACCGCGTTAGAGGCTTGCTTGAATGATGAAAACGTAGATGGGATACTGATAATTTTTACTCAGCAATCCATGGCAGAGCCTATTGAAATAGCTAAAAACATAGTTGAACTTATAAAAAGCAAAACGTATCAGAATAAGACGATATTAACAAACTTCATGGGCTATGGCGCTGTGCAGGAAGCAAACAGGGTTTTCAACGAGAACAATATTCCAACTTATTCCACTCCTGAGCACGCTATCAAAGCGTATATGTACATGTATCAGTACAAGCGAAACCTCGAACTTATTTACGAAACTCCAGAGGAGCTTCCAGTTGACGCTGCGCCTCCTAAACGTCCCATATTGAATATACTCCGAAGTGCCGCTGTGGAAAACCGTGAATTGCTAACTGACATTGAAGCCAAGAAAATTTTGGAATACTACAATTTTCCAGTTGTAAAAACCGCGGTTGCCGCCACCGCTGACGAGGCTGTGGCTTTTGCCAAACAAATGGGTTATCCGGTTGTTCTCAAGATTCTCTCTCCCTCGATAATATATAAAACTGATGCGGACAGCGTAATTTTGGACATAAATTCTGACGCTGAAGTTAGAAAGGCATTTGAGCTTCTCATGCAGCGGGCGAAAGTATCCAACGAAAAAGCTAACATAATAGGCGTAACTGTTCAGCCAATGATCAGGCATAGAGGCTACGAAGTCATAATAGGCGGGAAAAAGGATCCAACTTTTGGTCCTGCTATACTTTTCGGCATGGGCGGCGTAGGCGCAGAACTCTTCAAAGACTACTCGATAGGGCTTCCGCCCTTAAACACGACGCTTATACGTCGGATGCTGGAAGAGACAAAAGTCTATCAACTTCTCAGAGGCTACAGAAACATTCCGCCCGCTAACCTTAAGCTGCTAGAAGAGGTTCTGTTGCGTTTCTCGCAGTTGCTCATCGATTTTCCCCAGATCAGGGAAATTGACCTTAACCCACTTTTGATAAGCGAGAAAGAAGCCTCTGTCTTGGACGCAAGAATAGCAATCGACAAAGAGGCTGTGTTCAGAAAGTTTGAGCCTCACGAGCATTTGGTGATAAGTCCTTACCCGAAGAAATACGAAACCTTATGGACGCTCAGGAACGGGCAAGAAGTGCTTTTGAGGCCTATAAAGCCTGAAGATGAGCCTTTATGGCTGGAAATGTTTCAAAGCTTCTCTGAAGAGTCCATACGCTACCGGTTCTTTCAAGTGATAAAGGACACGCCTCATGAAGTTCGTGTGCGCTATTGCAATATAGACTACGATCGCGAAATCGCCATAGTGGCTGAATTAACCGAGGAAGGACGCAGAAGAATCCTAGGCGTAGCAAGATTAAGCATTGAGCCTGATGGGAAAAACGGCGAATTAGCGTTTATTGTCACCGACAAGTGGCAGGGGCTGGGTTTAGGAACAAAAATGGTTGATTACGTGCTTGAGATAGCCAAGGAAATGGGTGTAGAAACAGTCTACGCCATCATGCTTGCAGACAACAAGCGCGCCTTAAGCCTGACACAAAAAATGGGTTTCACCCTTGAATACCTAAACGACGGGACGGTCAAAGGCGTACTAAACCTTAAAGACGAAAATGTCAAATGCGGTGAACTCGCGCGTCTGCAGCAGCCTGATGCTGCAGAGAAACAGGTATCTGTGTCTTCAAAAGAAATTGGAAGGCCGCAGCAAACCGAAGCGTCCCTGCTTAAAGAGGGCGTTTCGACTTAGCAATTGCATGTTATCTTGTTAGGTCGGGGTTAGACGAGTTTTAGATGAAGTGCACTTTAATGCAGTGTGTGGAGCATGAGATACAAGGGTCATATGCTCTCACCAGCATTTCCAAGTTTAGCTCAATTTCTTTTGGCGTTTTGTTGAGAATCTTCGGCAACAGCGCTTTCATGTCTAGCTCAATATTGCCATGATTCTGGTTTGTTGGTATAACGCAGTTGGCTTTTACGCACACGCCTTTCTCGTTGTACTTATAATCATGGAAGAGTATGCCTCTTGGCACTTCAACTGCGCCGATACCGCGGCCTGCTTTAACCTTTACTTCTGGCTTATAGTATTCCGGCTGGCTCTTTAAACCCGTGGCTTCCAATTCATTAATTAGCTTAATTGAGTCTTCTACATTGTGAACGACTTCGACAAGCTGCGCTATATTGTTCATGAAGGGGTTATGGCATACTGGCTTTAGCTTGAACATTTCGGCTGTTTTCTTTGCTAATGGCGAAAGTTTCTCATAGTTAATGTTGAATCTCGCAAGTGCACCTACCATGTATGATTCTCGTGCATGCTTTGACCGTTTCGCTGTGGAGTGCGGAACTATGTACTCATTGGTGAATATGAGGTACTCGTTTACCGGCGCTGTTCCTGTATCCGTTGAGGCAATTTTTCCGTCGTAAAGCGCATATTCTTCGGGGTTAGTTAGCGCGATGAATTCTGTTTCTCTGACAAACTCAGGGAACTTGTGGATCCTACTTTTGAATAATTCTGCGACTGCTTGTAGGTCAGGGATAGCCGCCTTAAGCTTATCTCTGAGCGCAGTCAACTCCTTCATTGTGGGAATTTTGGAGAATCCGCCTGGTATCAGTCTCTGTGGATGCGTTGTCCTACCGCAGATCATGTTTGACATTTCATTTGCTAGCCTATGCAAGCGCAGAACCATTTTAACCTCTTCAGGATGCGATGCCGCAAGAGGGATAACTGACCCAACGTCCATTAGATCTGGAAGAACCAGAAAACCTAAGTGCAGAATATGACTTTGCATGTTCTCTGCGTGTAATGCTAGTTTTCTCAATTTGAGGTCTTGTTCGCTTATAGTTATGCCCATTGCTGCTTCTGTTGCCTTTAAAGATGCAAGCGTGTGCCCTATCGAGCAGATGCCGCAGATGCGCGACGTTATATGATGTAGCTCATTCCATTGTCGCCCTACCACCATAGCTTCAAAAAATCTTGGCGCCTCAGAAATTGCCCACTCACAACGTTCTATTGTACCGTTTCTTACGTTCACGTAGATATTGCCATGCCCTTCGACTCTCGTTACATGATGTAATTCGATATCGAAGCTTGGTTTGTCCTTCATCTTTTCCTCTCCTGCCAACCGAAATATAACCTAAACTTGCTAATTGCTTCGTCAACCGTGAGGCCGTATTTGATTAAAACTTCTTTTTGCGAATTCTCATTCGGGTTGTCTACAAGCCCGCGGCATCCCCAGCATATTGTCCCCTCATTTACGCAGCATGAGTTACAGCCTGCTCTGGTTACTGGACCTACACAGAATTGGCCTCTTTCAAACGCACATACATTCTCATTTTTCTTACATTCAACGCAGACGGGATAGTTGGGTATGTCTGGTTTTTTGCCCAGCAAAAGCGATTTAACAACGCTCAGAAATTCTTCCTTGTTTATTGGGCATCCATGTACGTAGGCGTCAACGGGTATAACCGCGTCTATTGGTCTAGCTGCGTAAGTATCAAACAAGTAGGCTTTGTCTCCGTATACTGTTTTCCTAACTTCGTCTAGGTCTTGATAGTTTTTAAGTGAGTTGATGCCGCCTATTGTTGCGCATGAACCTATTGCAACGACGATTTTTGCGTTTTTCCTTATCTGCTTTAATCTATCCTCATCCTGAAGTCGTGTGCATGAGCCTTCAATAAAGGCTATGTCGTAATTGTCGCTGTGTTCTTTCATGACTTCTCTGAAACTCACTACTTCAACCTGCCCCAAAAGGGTGAGCAATTCTTCTTCTAGGTTGGCGATTTGCAGTTGGTCTCCTTCGCAGCCTGCAAAGTCAAAAAATGCAACTTTTGGTTTTGCCATTATAATGCCTCCGGTACTCCTTTAATTTTTGAATAATTGAATACTGGGCCATCTTTACAAACGTAGATCTGGTTAATTTGGCAGTGCCCACATTTTCCAACACCGCATTTCATTCTCCGTTCAAGCGAGAGAATTATGTGGTCATCTGGCATCTTTCTGCTTTTTAGATCTGCGATAACAAACTTGTACATGATTGGTGGGCCACATACTATTGCGTAGGTGGTTTCTGGATCGAAATTGACTTTGGGAATTAAGGTGGTGATTACGCCTATGTTTCCTTCCCACAGTTCATTCTCTGGGCACCAGTCAACCGTGGGCTTAAACTCTACGTCATTTCTTTTCGCCAGCGCCATAAGTTCATCTCCGAATAACATTTCCTTGGGCTCTTTGCAGCCGTATAGCAGGATAACTCGGCCGTAATCTTTTCTGTTATCCAAAACATAATTAAACAAGGATCGTAGCGGTGCAATTCCAAGGCCACCGGCTATAAACAGTAGGTCTTTGCCTTTTAGTTGTTCAGCGTCAAAACCTTTCCCGAAGGGGCCTCTAATTCCTACTTTATCCCCCACATTAAGCGCATGTAATCTTGTTGTTACGCTGCCCACTTTGCGCACACAAAGTTCAAACGTGCCTTTTTTCGTTGGCGAAGATGATATGGAAATCGGTGCTTCACCAACGCCGAAAACAGAGACTTCAACAAATTGGCCTGGATTGTGGTTTAAGTCAGTTCCGTCATCCAGTTTTATTTCAAACAATGTTTCCTTATCTGTCATCGGCACTTTTCTTACGATAGTAGCTAGTTTCGGAACGTAATCTATGTTCCCTTCTGTTTGGATTTCTACTTCAGGCGCCGTTGCAGGCGCTACTTGCTCGCCCATGCTGCGGAGTTCATGATACATATCGTTGAATAATTTGACTGGATTCGCTATGTCCGGCAGACAGTTTGAGGAGCATCTGCCGCAACCAACGCATGAGATAAAACCAAACCTGTCAAAAAGGTATTTTCCCTTCTTAAAGTACCTGTGCCTATATCTTGTCGGTCTCGTGGGGCGGAAGTTTTCGCCTGAAGCAATTTTTGCGAAGTCTTCCAGCAAGCATCCGTCCCACGTTCTTATTCTTTCTCCGTATTCCAGAGATAAATCTGCTTGATCTTTAACATCAAAGCAATAGCATGTGGGGCAAACTAGCACGCATGAGCCGCAAGCTAAGCATTTTTCGGCATGCTTTTCCCAAAAGCCACTTTTCTCGTAACTTTTGCTTAGCAACTCGGGGATTAATTCTGGTGGAAAATCAAATTTCTGTTGAGCCATGTCCATTACTTCGCGCTTTTTCTGTCCAACTAGCTGCACGTCTCTGGCAAGCGCTGGCTTTACGTTCTTAGCATATTTATCCAGCAGTGCTTCGCCTTTCTGGGAGCCAATGGTTATGGCGTATCTGTTTCCAAGATCTGTGAGCATTAGGTCGTAGCCATAGTCGACTACAGCGCAGCCCATGGCTGGTGCAAAGCACCATTTTGACATTTTTTGAATGTTGACGCCTATAATTATGGAGGCTTGCCTTTTTTCGAAGTAGTAGGGGTCTGATTTTGTTTCTCTGAATATTTCATCCATGTGCAGAAGAGCCACTATGTCGTAGGGGTGAACGCCGATTATTACCATTGGTTTGGCTTCTGTCGGGCTCTTTGCTGCAAAGCCTTTGGCCAAGTCGTAAGTGACAAGTGTTTCGCGTTGAGGGAAAAAATACTTCTTAGGCGGAAGAATTGTTACGTCATAGTCTAGACGTAATTCGCTGGCGGATTCCAATGGTCCAAAAGCGAATTTGTCTCCTTTAGCTTTGACGCCTATAACGTTCAACGACTTATCTTTTATCATTGAATCAACAAAATTAGCGAAGTCTTCTTTGGAGATTATGCGCATGTTCATCCACTCAGCTATTGCCGCGTTACGGCAAATTTAGTGTAAATAATGCACAACAGCAAAATTTAATGCTTTCTCATGAAACTCGCTATTTTTGGGAAAATCAGATGATAACTTCATGATTTACTGTATTTTTAGACCTTAAACTATGGGGTGAGCAGTAACTATAAAATTCTGTTCCTCCTTTTCTTTCTAAATTCAAGTTTTCCAAAAGGTTTCATGTTTTTACTGCTTATAGTTTATATACTGCCATTTTTCACTAAACCTCGAGGATATGTGGGTGTGTGTTACAGCAATGCTTGCACTTCACCGATTTGGAGGTTTGATTTTTGTCAAAAGAGGATAACCGCCGAATGTTGCTAGAAAAAACGTTAAAAGAATATGATTATCAACCAAGCGCTTTGCTAGAGATACTTCACAAAGCTCAAAGCATCTATGGATATTTGGGCAAAGACTTATTGATGGACGTTGCTCAATCGCTTCATCTTCCACCGAGCACAGTGTTTGGTGTGGCCACATTCTACAGTTTCTTCAACTTAACAAAGCCAGGTGAGCATATAGTTACCGGATGCCTCGGCACCGCCTGCTATGTAAAGGGCAGCGAGCAAATCATGCAAGCTATTGAAAGCGAATTTAATGTTAAACGAGGCGGCACGACTGCGGATGGAAAGCTTTCCCTGTTTGTAACTCGCTGCATCGGTGCTTGCGCAATATCGCCTGCCATAATCATAGATGACGAAGTAATAGGTAAAGCAACAAAGGAAGTTGTAATCGAAAGAATCAAAAAGCTTCTTGGAGGTTCAGCACAATGAAACTTGCCGATTTACAAAAAATCGCCGAGCAAGAAATTGATTTCCAAAGAGCTTACAAATACCGAATAAATGTCTGCTGCTCAAGTGGCTGCATGCCACTAGGTGCTTTAAAAGTTTTAGAAGCATTCGAAAAAGCAGTTAAAGAAATGGGCGTCGAAAAAGAATGCAAAGTTGCCAGAACCGGATGTCCCGGCACATGCTCCGTGGGTCCGGTTGTCGTTGTTGAACCAGGAGACTACATTTACCAGCAAGTTACTCCTGAGAAAGCGCGAGAAATCGTCCGAGACCACGTTGTCTTAGGCTTACCTGCAAAAGACATGCTCTACCACAACGAGCAGTTCTTCAAAAAACAGAAGCGTCTAGTCCTAAGAAACGCTGGTAAAATAGATCCTTACCGGATTCAGGACTACATCGCAATGGGCGGGTACTCTGCTCTTGTTAAATGCTTGGCAACCATGACACCTCAAGGCGTTATATATGAGGTAATGACCAGCGGCCTTAGAGGCCGCGGCGGCGCGGGTTTCCCAACAGGCCAAAAATGGAGTCTAGTAGCAAGAGCACATGGCTCGCCTAAATACATCGTGGCTAACTTAGATGAGGGTGACCCAGGTGTTTTTGCAAATCGAACATTAGCCGAAGCGGATCCGCACGCTATTCTTGAGGGCATGGCAATAGCGGCGTTTGCAGTGGGCGCAGAGAAAGGCTACATTTACATACGCGCGGAATATCCGCTGGCGATTCAAACGCTGCAGCGAGCTATTACTCAGGCGCGATCAATGTCCCTTTTAGGCAACAATATATTAGAGACCTCTTTCAAATTCGACGTTGAGCTTCGGCTAGGCGCTGGCGCATTCGTCGCCGGCGAAGAAACGGCTATACTTGCTTCCGTCGAAGGCAGACGCGCGATGCCTCGTCCACGCCCGCCTTACCCTGCCAATTCAGGTTTATGGGGGAAACCAACTTTGATACAAAACGTGGAAACATTGGCTAATATTCCTCTGATAATCCTGAACGGAGGTTTATGGTTCTCCAAAATCGGCACGCCAAAATGCACAGGCACCAAATGCTTCTCATTAACTGGTAAAGTCAATAACCCAGGCCTAATAGAGGTGCCTATGGGCATCACGCTTAGAGAAGTGGTTTTCGACATAGGCGGCGGCGTACAGAAAGGCCGAAAGTTCAAGGCCGTCTTGGTCGGCGGGCCTTCAGGCGGCTGCATTCCTGAAACCCACATTGATCAGCCTATAGATTATGAGTCGCTGAAGAATCTCGGTGCAATAATGGGTTCAGGTGGCATAATTGTGCTCGATGATCAGTCATGCATGGTGGACACTGCAAAGTTCTTCACAGAATTCTGTGTAGACGAATCCTGCGGCAAATGCACACCCTGCCGCGTCGGTCTCACAAAGATAAAGGGCATTTACGATGCAATCACGCAAGGGAACGGCAAAATGGAGGACATTACTGTGCTGGAGAAAACCAGCGTTTATATCCGGGACGCCAGTCTATGCGGTCTCGGGCAAACAGCGCCAAACCCTGTGCTTACTACTCTACGATACTTCAAGGACGAGTACATCCAGCACATTAAGGACAAAACTTGCCCTGCAGGTCGTTGCTTCAAAACAAAGGAGGGTGAACAATGAACGCAACAACTGTAAAGCTGAAAATCGATAATGTTGAAGTTGAAGTGCCTGAGGGCGTAACCATTTTGGAAGCGGCCAGAAACAATGGCATTGAAATTCCAACTTTGTGCGCGCTGGAAGGCTTAACCGCCTACGGCGGATGCCGCTTATGCCTCGTCGAAGTCAAGGGCGCACCCAAGCTTTTCCCTGCTTGCACAACACCCGTAAGCGCCGGAATGGAGGTCATAACAAACTCCGAGCTGCTTCGCGAGTACCGCAAGATGACCATTCAGTTGCTTCTTTCTGAAAGAACGCATGTCTGCTCCGTTTGCGTTGCAAATGATCACTGTGAATTGCAAAGCTTAGCAAACAAATTAGGCGTTGATCATTCAATATTTGAACGCAATTGGAGCCGAAAAGAAATCGACTCCTCGCATGACTTCCTTGTTATCGATAGAAATCGTTGCATATTATGCACACGGTGCATACGTGTCTGCGACGAAATAGAAGGTGTTCACACGCTTGATTTGAAGCAGCGGGGTAGAAATGCCGAGGTTATAATGGATCTGGATGAAAACTGGGCGAACTCCTGTTCATGCACGTCATGCAGGAAATGCGCAAAAGTCTGCCCTGTGGGCGCCATCTACATTGAAGGCGAACCCATCACGCGAACTAAGAATAAGGATGTTGCTGAATTTATATTGACAAGGAGACAGAGGAAATGAATTCCCAGGAAAAAACCCGAGTTGCAACAATCTGGCTAAGCGGCTGCTCAGGCTGCCACATGTCATTTCTTGACCAGGACGAGCTAATTCTGGAACTGGCTAAAAAAATCCAGATAGTTTACAGCCCACTTGTG
Organism: Bathyarchaeia archaeon; assembly: GCA_037481775.1. Classification (GTDB taxonomy): domain Archaea; phylum Thermoproteota; class Bathyarchaeia; order Bathyarchaeales; family Bathycorpusculaceae; genus JAOAIV01. Next base: position 12,925 of record JBBFKZ010000001.1, on the reverse strand, counting down.
GACATAAAAACTTTCCCGGAAAACGTTGACGTAACACTCATTGAAGGAGCGGTTGCGAACGAGGAACAGCAAAGCCTACTCAAAGAGGCCCGCGCTAAAACAAAAATCCTGATTTCTCTCGGCGATTGCGCTGTAACAGGAAACGTTCCTGCCTTGAGAAACGCTTGGAACGACAGTGCCCGACTCGCTTTAGAGCGAGCATATGTGGAGAACTCTGACGTGAACAAGCAAATCCCAACAGAAGTTCCAACATTATTAGAGAAGGTTCGACCGTTGCATGAGATTGTGAAAGTAGATTACTTCATTCCAGGCTGTCCGCCGTCTGCTTCAGTCATAAACTATGTGTTAACTGAGCTGTTGGCTGGAAGAACTCCTAACATGGAGGGTAGATCCAAGTATGGGTGAGGGAAAAACCATGAACAAAGAAATTGAGATACATCCAGTAACGAGAATAGAAGGTCACGCCAAAATAACCATTCATCTGAATAAAGATGATACCGTTAAAGAGGCACGTTTTCACGTTATTGACTTCCGCGGATTCGAGAAATTCAGCGAAGGCCGCCCATTCTACGAGATGCCCGGCATAACTTCAAGATCATGCGGCATCTGCCCAGTTAGCCACTTGCTTGCTTCAGCGAAGGCTTGCGATGCATTTGTCGGTGTAAAACCGCCGAAAACAGCCGTTCTTCTGCGCCGCTTGATGCACATGGGGCAATTGATTCAGTCACATTCGTTAAGCTTCTTCCATCTTTCCGCACCTGACCTGTTGCTGGGAATGGATGCAAGTCCAGAAACGCGGAACATCTTCGGTTTGATCGAGAAGAAGCCTGACTTGGCCATTCAAGGTGTTAAACTGCGAAAGTTTGGGCAAGAAATCATTGAAAAAGTGGCTGGCAAACGCATTCATTCATACGACTGGATAATCCCCGGAGGCGCAAAGTGGCCTCTATCCAAGGAGAACGCTGACTACATCCGCGCTAAACTGCCCGAAGCAACAGATATTACGCTTAAGACGCTTAAACTGTTCAAGGGTTGTTTGCAAGAGTTTGGGGAAGAAGCGGAGAACTTCGGTAACTTCCCCACTTACTACTTAGGCCTTGTAACGCCAAAGGGCGGGCTGGAGCATTATGATGGCAAGATACGCATAGTTGACGCTGAGGGCAAAATTGTAGCTGACCAACTTGATCCCGCTGCTTATCAAGAGTATATCGGGGAGGCGGTTGAACCTTGGTCTTACATGAAGTTCCCCTATTACAAACCGCTAGGTTATCCTGCTGGAATTTATCGCGTTGGCCCATTAGCACGGCTTAATATCGCCTCGCATTGTGGCACCCCATTGGCTGACGAAGAGCTTAAAGAGTTTAAGAAACTCGGCAAAAACGGCATAGTTCAAAGCACTTTCCACTATCATTACGCGCGGCTTATCGAGATTCTCTTTTGCATAGAAACTGCGAAGGAGCTTCTCGAAGATCCAGCTATACTATCCGAACGTGTAAGTTCTAAAGCTTCCGTTAATAATGAGGAAGGCGTCGGCGTCGCTGAGGCGCCAAGGGGAACGTTGATCCATCACTACAAGGTTGACATGCAAGGCAGGATTTTGTGGGCTAACATGATAATCGCCACCGAGCACAACAACTTGGCTTTCAACAAGGCGGTAACGCAAGTCGCTAAGAAGTATGTGAAGGCAAAGCAGCTACAGGAAGGCATGCTTAACAGGGTTGAAGCGGTTATACGAGCGTTTGATCCATGCTTAAGCTGCGCAACACATGCTGTTGGGCAAATGCCACTGCAAGTGCAGCTCATTGATGCAGACGGTCAACTTGTAGATCAGAAAAGCCGATAATCATTTCAATTTTTTCCCTTTTTCTTTCGTTTTTTTAGTCATTGCTACGCCGTTGACATGTGCAAATGAATTTCATTATAAAAATGGCTATTTGAGGTAAAAGCATATATATCTTCAGATGTGCCTTTTTCGCTCGTTAAGGCGAAACAATGAGCTTAACCGAAAAAATTGAGCGGCTGAAAAAGGAAAAGAAAGCCATAATTCTGGCACATAACTATCAAAGGCCAGAAATTCAAGATATAGCTGACTATGTCGGCGACAGCATTGAGTTAAGCCGAAAAGCCATGGAAGAAAAAGACGCAGAAATAATCGTATTCTCCGCTGTGGATTTTATGGCTGAATCTGCGGCGATACTTAACCCTTCGAAAAAGGTGCTTCTGCCTTCTTTAGGTGCCAGGTGCCCCATGGCTCAGATGCTTACGGTTGACGAGATTAAACGGTGGAAAGTGCATTATCCAGACGCGCCCGTAGTGCTTTACGTGAACACTTTAGCTTCAGCCAAAGCCTACTGCGACATTTGTTGCACATCTGCTAACTTCGTGGAAGTCATCAACTCACTTGATGCTGACACCATTCTTTTCGGGCCAGACCGGAACCTGGCTGAGTATGCAGCTGAGAAAACAGGCAAAACGTTAATTCCAATTCCTGAGTGGGGATTCTGTCCGACGCATCTGCTTTTCCAGCCTGAGGATGTAATGGTGCTTAAAGCACAGTATCCTGATGCCAAGGTTCTGGTTCACCCTGAATGCAGTGCTGAAATGCGCAGAATAGCTGATTTTGTGGGCAGTACATCGAAAATGTGCCATTACGTCAAAGAGTCCTATGCACAAACATTCATTGTCGGAACCGAGGAGGGGCTTTTACATCGCTTACGGAAAGAAAATCCACGGAAGCAGTTTATTTTGGCCTATAAAGAAGCTGTCTGTCCCAACATGAAGTTGACGACGCTTGAGAGACTTTACGATTCACTGAAGCATGAAAAGCACTTAGTTAAAGTTCCAGATGCTGTGGCGCGGAAAGCCCGCATCGCGCTGGAAAGGATGTTTGAGGTTAATAGCCAGAGGCGTTAGACGGAAATTATCATTTCTTTGAGGATTTTCACGCCTCTTTTTGTGGTGAGTTCATCGCTTAATTCTCGAATTTCCGCGGCTTTGCCCTTAACTGCTATCACTTCCAAGCAATCGCGCTCGCCAAGGTGAATGTGCATTGTGGACGAAATCAAAGGTGCATGATGATGCTGTACCTCTGTAAGCTCGCTTTCTAGTCCCCTCACTTCATGGTCATACACCATGAGCAGCACGCCTATTTGGTCGGCTTTTTCTTCTCCGAGCCATTTCTTATCTGAAACGTAAAGTCTCACCGCATCTTGGATGGCCTTCGAGCGGCTTTCATAGCCCATTTTGCTTATAATCTCATCAAACTCCTTCAGCAGATCTGGAGGAAACGTTACTCCTACCCTAACGATTTTTGACATTGGGCTCACAAATAAAGGTGAACTTATGTGCCTAAAAGCTTTTACTTGCTATGCACGCGTTCTGGTTGCGCGCCAAGTGTGCTTAGTTGCTGATTACTTTTGACTTTTGTTGTTACGTAGTTTCAAGTGTAAGAAGCATGCTTCCTGACTTGTAGCCTTCTAAATCAAGCGCCACGTACTTGAAGCCTATCTTCTTTAACTCATGGGCTACTCGGTCCATAAGCGAGATGTCGCAAAAGATTTTCCTCTCGTCTTTCCCCACTTCTATTCTAGCTAATCCATTGTGATCGCGCACTCGCAGTTGCTGCACACCTGTCATCCTCCGCACTGTTTGCTCAGCTTTTTCTATTCTTTCTAATCTTTCCGCTGTAATTTTTTCGTGGTAAGGTATCCTTGAGGCTAGGCATGCTAAAGGTGGCTTGTTATATATGGAAAGCCCTAGTTCTCTGGCTAATGCGCGAATCTCTTCTTTCGTAAACTGCGTCTCAACCCATGGGCTATACACATTTCCCGCTTCTTTAACCGCTTTAAATCCTGGTCTATGTTCGGTTAAATCGCTCAAGTTTGTACCTTCAAAGACTGCCTTAAACCCCATTTCCTCTGCCGTTTTTTGCAACTGCTTCAGTAGTTCCTTTTTGCAGTAGTAACATCGGTTTTCCGGGTTCCGGCTGAATTTCTCGTTCATCAACTCATTTGTTTCTATCACATAAAGTTTGATGCCTATCTCTTTTGCTACTTTTTTGGCGTCTTCTAATTCTTCAGCTGGGTATGTTGGCGACTTTGCGGTAACCGCTACTGCCTTATCACCTAAAACATTGCGACTAACCGCGGCCAGTGTTGAACTGTCAAGTCCGCCTGAAAAGGCAATTACTACGCCGTCTCTTCCTTTTTCCGCCATATAGCGTTTCAAGCTTTCAATTTTCTCTCGGCTTAATTGCACTAGTGTTTCCCTCTTCCTCTTTTTCCAATAATATTTCTTTAGCGCGGGACGTAACTAATTCAGCAATTTCTCTCAACGGCTTTCTTTTCTTCTCTGCGAGTTTTTTCACTTCGTCATATTCCGGTTTAATCTGGATGATTTTGCCCTGTTGATCTTTAGCAACTTTCACCTTTACCGTTTCTTCTCCGCCGTCTACTTGCACATCTACTGAAAGCAATTTCCGATTAAGTATGTGTCTTCTACAAGGGTACATTCTAACTCCAAGCGTGCCTGTTTCTTCAATAATAAACCGTGAAAGTCGCTGCGCGTCTTTGGAGTCAGCCACTATTTTCAGAATTTGCCCTGGTCTGTTCTTCTTGGTGAACATTGGGATGATGCAAACATCTTTGGCGCCTTCCCGAAAAAGTCTATCCATAGCGTATCCAATTACCTCGCCCGTTGTGTCATCAAGGTTTGTTTCCAAGATAACCACGTTGTCTGTTGGCAACTCGCTTTCTGATAACGCGCCTAATATAACGCGTAAAACATTAGGAATTTCCCTGAAATCCTTGCTTCCCGCTCCGTAGCCTACTTTTAGCGGCGTCATTTCCGGATAGAATCTGATTACTTCCGTTGCGAGGTTAACTAAAATGGCTGCTCCCGTCGGTGTAGTTAATTCTGACTCAACTGGTCCGCCTTTTAGTGGGAAGCTCCTTGACTTAAGTATCTCCAATGTTGCCGGTGCAGGACTGGAAACTGTGCCGTGCGAGAACTGGAATAAGCCGCCGCCAACCGACACCGGTGTCGCATATACTTTAGCGTTGAATAGTTCAAGGTCGTCAATGGCGACTGCGGCGCCAATTATTTCTGCGGCAGTATCTACGAGGCTTACTTCATGCAAGTGAGCATTTGACAACGAACTTCCGTGAAGCTCTGCTTCCGCGTTAACTAATGTGTGGATAACGTTGGATGCGAACTGCTGTGCTTTAACGGAAAGCCCAATTTCTCGGGCAGTTTCTTCAACAATCGCGATAAGTTCATCGCCATTTTTTCTATTGGTGCCGTCAGCGGTTACGTCGATTTTAGTCGCTTTGAATCCTCTGCGCATAACTTGTTGTACATCAATTTTGATGTTTTTGTAGCCGTACTCTCGCTTTTCCAGAGCTTTTATGGCTGCAATAAGCTTACTGACGTTAGCACCCAAGTCTATTAATGCACCTAGAAACATGTCGCCTGAAATTCCGGCTAGCTGGCAATCAATAACAACTAACTTGTCAGATTCAGCCATACCCTTTCGCTACCTGAATAAATTGATATGGAAGAGCACGCATAAATAAAAAGCAATAACTGATATATCGCTTATGCTCTTTAAGTAAACGGTTTGCTCATGAACACTCTGAAGGAGATTCTTAGTAAGCTTTTGAAAGGCGAAATAACGCTTGCTGAAGCAGAAAGGCAGGTTAAGCTGCTTGCCATAGAAGAAGTCGGTAACATGGCGAGGATTGACGTTAACAGAGATTGCAGGAAAGGCATACCTGAAATCATTCTTGCTGAAGGTAAAAGTGCAGCTGACGTTGTTGACATTGCGCTTCACGTGATGGAGGAGAAAGGCCGTGTAATCGTAAGCCGATGTAACGTTGAGCAGATAAGTGCGGTCAAAGCAACTGTTCCCAGCGACGCTGTTCTGCGGGTTTACGATAGAGCTAGAATGATTGTTTTAAAGAAGAAGGAGTTTGCTGTGAAGCCCACAGGCGGGAAGGTTGGGCTTTTAACTGCGGGAACTTCTGATATTCCTGTGGCTGAAGAGGCAAAGGTTATCGCTGAGGAGATGGGATGCACCGTTTTTGCTGCTTATGATGTTGGCGTGGCTGGAATACATCGGTTAATGCAGCCGATAAAGGAATTTGTGGCGCAGGATGTTGACGTTATCATAGTAGTTGCAGGGAGAGAAGGCGCATTGCCATCGGTGGTGGCTGGCATGGTTGATGTGCCTGTGATCGCGGTTCCAACTTCAAATAGTTATGGTTTCGGAGAGAAAGGCGTAGGCACGCTTATGGCTATGCTGCAAGCTTGTTCATTAGGTTTGGCGGTCGTAAACATTGATAGTGGTGTTGCTGCGGGCGCGGTGGCTACGATAATTGCTAATCGTGTGGCAAAGTTTAGGGATTCTGTGTAAACTTTTTCTTTAGAAGGCGTTATTGAAACAGTTTTTGTTGACCGCGAAATCTTTAATAGTGGGTAATACTGAAAATATAAAAAGTGTTACTGAGGCAGAAAACTTGCACATACCCGATGGTCTAATCACTAATCCTTATTCAATCGTTACAGCAGTAGCCATGTGGATAGTTACCCTCGTTTTTCTTGCATGGGCTTGGAAAAAAGCAAAAACCCTCTATCCCCGCTCCATAACTGCTTTGCTTGCTGTGTCCAGCGCATTCGTGTTTGCAGCGCAGATGATAAATTTTCCAATAACCTTCGGCACAAGCGGTCATCTGGTGGGTGGCACTTTTTTAGCGGTTCTTCTAGGACCGTATGCTGCAATGCTTAGCATGACGATTGTTCTCTTAATGCAAGCCGTTTTCTTTGCGGACGGCGGCATCCTTGCATTCGGCATGAACGCTTTTAACATGGCAGTAATCGGAGGCTTAAGCTTCTTTATTATAAAACTGCTTACAAGAGGCTCTTTCAACAATAAACGCTTTATTCCCAGCGTATTCATCGCATCGTGGCTTTCCGTCATGGCAGGTGCTTTCGTTACTGCCGTGGTGATTAGCCCTGCTTTCGCAGGCGGAGTTATGGTGACAGTGCCTTCGATGCTATTTTACCACGCGATAATAGGATTAGGCGAAGGCGCGATAACAACGGCGCTAGTAACCTCATTGCAGCGAGTGCAGCCAGCAATAATGGGTGGCTTAACACTTCTAAAGGAGAAGACCCGCCTATGAAGAAACACATCGCGATAATAATCGCTTTAATTGTTTTCCTCGTGGTTTTCATACCCCTTGCTTCAAGTGATCCTGACGGGCTTGAGCGTGTGGTTGAAAACTTTGGAGTGGAGGAACATGCGCCTTTCTGGAAAGGCTTAATGCCTGATTACACAATCGAGGCAATCGGAGACACTTATTTTTCAACTTTGTTGGCGGGAGTTTTCGGAACCCTTCTTGTATTGATGGCAGGTTTTGCAGTCGAAAAAGCACTAACGCAGAAAAATCACAAAACAGAATAAACAATTTAGCGGCAGCATTTACCCATAAAAAAAGCCTTTGGGCTACTGCGCTCGGCGGTAATTCCCTTTCTTTTAAACAGGTTGAACCTTTTTTGCATGTTAACGGCTGTGGGAAGCGCCAATGGCGATAGACCCTCTATAGGTTTCTGCATTGAATTTCTAATATGCGCCAAATATGAAGGGCGTAGCGCTATTTTTATTAAATTAAAGTTTCTTACGGTAGGCAGCGGGCAGCATTAGCGCTCCGGTAGTATAGTCCGGTCAAGTATAACGGCCTCTCGAGCCGTGGACCCGGGTTCAAATCCCGGCCGGAGCACCATTGCCGCGGATAAAACCGCGACACCCGGCGGTTATTTCCGTTCACGGCAACGCTTGAAGCCTTCCATTTTGCACCAAAGGTAGGGTCTGAACTTATTCGTGAAACACTGCCTTCAGTGGCACGCCTTACGTGGCGCTGACAGCGTGTGTGGCATGGTACACCCTGTTCGCTGCAATAATACTTCGCAGGCTTCCTGGTTGATCTGACGTAAGGAGCCATTTAGAACATTAAATTAATCCTTTTTAACTATTAAGGTTTTTAAGAAATATAAAAAACTGTTTGATACCTAAAATGGAAACAACGCCCTTTGACATGAAGAAGGAATCGGGTTGCCGTGTCTTGGTTTTATTGGTTTTGTTAACAATTTAGAATTTTTGAAAAGCTGGCTTCGCTTTAACATTATTTAAGATTAAATACTTTTTACTTGTTTTTCGTAGTGCGGCATAACCTTTCTTAATAAGCGTTGAACCAAAAAGTAAAACAAAAAACAGCCCAAAGCCCATAAAATTTTATCATTTTAATCATACGTGTTTTGTGTTAACCGCTAATGCGGGTACAAAGGTGCTTGGGTGGGTAAACAGCGTAGACTATTGCGGCATTTATTTCTTTTATGATTCATCTTGCATGGATTATAAAAAAAAATTAAAAAATATGTTTTGATATATTCTATGGTTTGAAAGGAGGAGGTGAGTTTATGCCTAAATGTGGGTTATGTGGTGCAGAGGTTAAAGAACAGCCGAAAATAACTTCAGATGGAAAATGCTCGGTTTGTGGTGCGAAACTAGCCGTAAAGAAATAGACGTAAAAATGAAATTTTCTCTTTTTTGGCCTCAAGAAAACCAAAGCCATCATTCATTTGGAAAAGCCATGCGTATGGTTTCGCCACGATGTCGCAGGTTAAGTCGGCAAGGCTCATGTTCCTGGGAAAAAGCATGGGTTCGTTCCATTTACAGTTGATGTAGATGCCTCCCAGTTCATCATAATAATAAACGCCCAAGAATTTGTTACCCCATTTTTTGCTTCGCCATTTTTATCCATGATAAACGCCATTCCAGATTTTTTAAAGCGAGAACCCGCGAATCCAAGTCGCCAAAGAAAACTATTATGTGAAGCCCCGCGTTAACTGCATATTCATAATTTTCAGTCATAGCAGTTTCATTGTTGCTCACCGGTCCGGAGAGAATAACAAATAGATCCGTGTAACCTTTAACGCGGTCAATAAGAAGGCTGGCTTCAGCACTTGTATTCCCGCAAAAAGTGGCACCTGTATAAACATCTGGAGGCGCTTCTTTATTTCCAGAATATGATGCAAAGAAAACAGCCAAGAATAGTATTAATGCAAGGACAATTAAAATTAGCCGCCTTTCGCTTTCATATCCCCAACAAGCCCCAGCAACAATGCTAAATTCAATTTCTATGAGGTAAACAAATTAATTGCGAAATTCAAGTAAAATAAGGCCAGCATGCTCTTTATCTTGGCTCCGCAAAAAGACCCTGTTCAAGAGGGCGGGGTAGTTCACTTCTTGCATAATTATCGTATGCTACACAATTGTACATTGCGCCTAAGTGTAATCTAAAGAAGGATTTTGCAGATATCCCCCATATGTTTTGGGACATAAGAATGAGGTTGTGGCTGCTCAGCTGTCACAATTTTTTCTTCTGCGCCTTTTTCCCTTGGGCCTGTTCTTCCAAAGCCGGGATCTAGGAGCAGCGTCTGCTTCCTTCTTAATCCTATGGCTACTAAAAGCTATACTGCAGATCTACTGCATTCTTACATGCAAGTTTCCATGTGACAGGCTGAGAAACGAAACCTGAGCCTATATGAATACATTATTATCCAACAACTCAAAATCCAAAAATTTTCTGTTAGTCGCTGCTAAAAGAAACGGTGAAAAAAGTGGATTTTACGGGGAGGAATCTATCCTTTGCTCTTAAGGGTTCCAATACAGACCGGGGCACCACCACTATGGTGTTAAAGCGCTGAAGAAAGGGGTATTGCAGCGTTAATCTTTACCTGAGGGTTCTTTTAGGCTTTTTTGTTTTCTTTTTCTTGTTCCAGCACTTGAGTAGCTAGAGTGGCTAGAAAGATTATGCTGAACGCTAATGCTGCTATACCAATTTTGAACACGGGTTCTAAGTCGGAATAGAAAATGGCGAAAACGGACACTAGCATCAGCGCTAGCACTAAAATTTCTTGCACGCCGCTCATGTTTCTTAAACCTGCTCCTAAACTCATTTCTATTCCCCACACTTTAAATGAGCACATTCACCGCGTCGCTTATTAATTTTCATGTTTTGCTTGTTTTTTCTGAATCACTATTGCCGTCTTATGTAAACAAGCTTTTATAAGAATGTTAATGAGATGTTTATTTCATAGTGTACCGCTTCCAAAAAAGCGAGGGCGCAAATTAAATGCCCTACATTAAAAAAATAGAACTTAAAGGCTTCAAATCTTTCGGACCGCAAATAGTTAAAGTAGCGCTAGATAAGGGTTTCACCGCTATAACCGGTCCTAACGGAAGCGGAAAAACGAACATTATGGACGCAGTTTTGTTCGCTTTAGGCGAATTAAGCACAAGACGGCTTCGAGCGGAAAGCGCGACTAAGCTGATTTTTCATGGTTCAGAAAAAGCGGGACTAGAGCGGGCAAAAATGGCCAAGGTGACGCTTCAATTTGATAACTCAGACGGTGTAATGCCCGTTGACACGGCAACAGTTACGGTCTCGCGGGAAGTCTACAGAAACGGACAAAGCGTTTACAGACTGAATGGACGAAGGGTTTCGAGAACGCAAATACTGGAAATTCTTTCTGTGGCTGGGATAAGCAGTGTCAGCCAAAACATAATTCCGCAAGGAACCATAACGCGCTTAACCGACATTAACCCCCTTGAACGTAGAAAAATCATCGAAGACTTGATCGGAATAGCTCAATACGATGCTGAAAAAGCAGAAGCAGAAGAGAAACTGCGCGCCGCAGACATCTCGATCCGCACCGCCATGGGCAGAATAGATGAAGTCCAAAGACGCGTGGACGATTTGGAACGGGAACGCAACCAACTTTTGCGGTACAATTTCATCCAGAACGAAATCAAAAAGTTCGAAGCCATCAAAATTTCACATGAAATTCTTCAGTTAAACAGAAAGATTGATGAAACGTCGGCGCAAATTGACAAAGTAAAAAGCAAAGTTGAGAAGCTACGGGAACTGCGTAACGCTCAAAGATCAAAAAGGCGTGATGTTGAAGGCGAGTGGCGAAAACTCAGTGCTGAGATCGTTGAAGAGGGCGGCTCGCAAGTACTTAAAGTGCAGATAAAAATCGGTGAATTACGATCTAAACTCACAGAGCTTACAACAAAAATAAGTTCTGGGCAAGCAAACCTCGAAAGCCTGAAACGTATAAGAGAAAACACCACCGAACAACATCAGTCTATTGGAAATGAAATTCGCGAAAACCGCCTAAAAATCCGGAAGGCGCGCGCTGAGTATGAAAAACTTGAGGATGAAGTTAAAGCAAAAGAGGCCGAACATGAAGCCCTAGCACGGGAAACAGCGCAGCTCTGGGGCGGTTTGGATGAAAACAGCAAGAAAATACGCCAGATTGAAATACAAATCGACGCACGATACAAGAAGCTTGCTCTCTTAAGATCAGAATACTTGAAGGAGAAAACCGCGGTTCAACTCAGCACAAGACGACTTAAGGAACTGAATGAGCGAAAAGAAAGATTTATTGCAACGCTTTCAGAAATTGAACATTCTCTGGTAGAACTTGATAAGGTTCAGCAGGAACAGAAAGCGCAGCTTAAGCGCCTAGAGGAAACGCTTGAACGGAAAACAGCTCAAAAAGAAGCTATTTTAAAGGAAATTTCTGAAGCGGGAAAAATTGCAAGCTCGGCAAAAGAGGCAGTCATAGAATTTGTTACACAGCGAGAACTAGCCGAAACCATAGCAGCTGAAGAAAAAGCGTTAAGAAGCATAGAAGAACTAAGCGAGTTAGGCGCGATTCCCGGTGTTTATGGGCGACTGCGCAACCTGATTAAAGTCGATAACGCTTACAAGAAGGCGATAGCTGCGGCGGCTGCTGGCTGGCTGAACGCGCTGGTTGTTAAGGATATTGACGCGGCATTCACATGCACAGAAACGCTGAAGAGAATGAAGCTTGGAAGAATAAAGATTATTCCGCTTCAAGGCGCTATTGTTCCCAAATCTCTAAAAATACCTGAAAGGCAAGGCGTGAACGGTGTTGCCTCAGCCTTTGTGAAGTGCGCACGAACATACGAGCCAGCGGTTAACTACGTTTTCGGAGACACCTTAATCGTTTCTAGCGATAAAATTGGCGTTGCGCTTGCAAGCGAAGGTTACCGAGCCGTAACCATCAACGGCAACCTCTACGAGGCAGGCGGAGCCTTTGAAAGCGGTTACTACAGGGCGCCTATAGACTTTTCAAAGATTATTCCGAGCGAAAACGCCATCAAAAGTCTTGATGAAGCGGTGAAAGCTCTTCAGCAGCATCTTTCCAAAAGAGATAGTGACATAGCGGCTTTCGAAGAGGAGATCGAACGAACAAAAATTGAAATTGCCCGTCTCTCTGAATCAATAGTTACTCTTGATAGAGAAATAGATAGAGTAAAACTAAATGTAATTCGAACTGAGAAAAACGTTAAGCAAATTGAAAAGTACTGCGAGAAAATTGGACAAGACATAGAAACTGGTAAAACCCAAATGGCGCTGTACAAGTCTGAAAGAAGTGCTATTCAAAAGGAGATTCAGAAACTCCGAAATGAACTTGCAATTTTGAGAAAGAAAACGGATGTCAGTCATATCCAAGAATTGGAAGTGAAACGAGATAAACTTGCAGAGGAGATAATTGCTCTTAGACAGAATTTAAGCGCGGTTCAAACCGAAATTTCCACACTTCAATCTCAATTCGAAAATGTATTGCGAACCGCATACAAAAACGCGAAAATTCAACTGTCGAAAGTTGAGCAGCAGCAAAGGAAAGTTGAGAAGGAAATAGCTGAAGCTCTGCAGGAACGTGAATCGCTAAAGCAAGAAATTTCAGAGCTGGAAAAAAGTCGAGTTGAACTTTCCAAGGCGGTTTTTTCGGCAAAAGAAGAAGCACAAAAGTTCACCGCACAGAAAGACGC